>JBDHKN010000074.1:0-22945 GCA_039586365.1 Gemmatimonadota bacterium
CCTGCGCTCGTCGTTCACCCGGGTCCACGTCGCTCCGGCATCATCCGAGCGGTACACACCTCCCTCGGCTGCTTCCACCAGCGCCCAGACACGGTAGGGGGCTGCGGGGGAGATGGCCACACCGATCTTGCCGATCGTACCCTCAGGCAGCCCCGGGTTCCTGGTGATCTCGGTCCAGGTCTCGCCGAAGTCGCTGCTCTTGAACAGGCCGCTGCCGGGCCCGCCCGAAGACATGCCCCAGGACTTGCGCCACGCTTCCCACAAGGCGGCGTACATGATCGCCGGGTTGTTGGGATCGAGTGAGAGGTCGACCGCGCCGGTTAGCTCGTCGCGGTACAGCACCTTGCTCCAAGTGACACCACCGTTGGTTGACTTGAACACACCCCTTTCCGGGTTGGGTGCCGAGTGGACCCCGAACGCGGCCACCCAGACTGTGTTGCAGTCGGTGGGGTGAATCCGCACCCTGGCGATGTTCTGGGTCTCCGCGAGCCCCATGTGCTGCCAGGTGCTACCGCCGTCAGTCGACTTGTAGACTCCGTCACCCTGCATCACGTTGCCCCTGAGTTCAGTCTCACCCATGCCGATGTAGACAACGTCAGGATTGGCCTCACAGACCTGCACCGCGCCCACTGATGCGCTGTTGATCTGACCGTCCGTTACCGGTCGCCAGTTGTTGCCACCATCGGTGGTCTTCCACAGCCCCCCGCCAGTGGCACCGAAGTAGTACTCCAGCGGCCGCGCCGCACTTCCCGCCACGGCAATGGACCTACCCCCACGAGCCGGCCCGATGCTTTGCCACCTGAGAGCGTCGTAGAGCTTCTCGGGGTAGGTCTGCGCCCTGGCAGGTGCTGGTAGCAGCAAACCTGAGAACACAACTGCCAGACTCGAGACCAATGGTGTCAGACGACCACGAAATCGCATAACTGTCTCCTTGGAGGATTACACCCAACTGAACGTTCAGTCTGCTGGAGGGGAAATGTTCGCGGATAGTATAGCACCAAGGCAACTGGTCGGCGAGAAGCCCCGTACGGCTGCGGGATCACTGATTTATGTTAGCTTAATCTGTGTATTTCTCTGGAGGCAGGGTCAGTTTGTTGCATCGAGTAGGTTCTCTCGCCACTCGAGTGGCACTCGTAGCCTGCTGCGTTGCACCACGGGGCGCAGGCGCTCAGGTCGACAGCGCGACTGTAGAGCAGGCCAGCCCGGCGGTGGACCCCCAAGTCGAGCAGGAAGCCAGCGAGCTGTTCAACAAGGTGATGAGCCCGTTCTGTCCCGGCAGGACGATCGCCAACTGCCCGTCACCGCAGGCGGCCGAACTGCAAGTCACCATCAAGGAGAAGCTCTCTGAGGGAGATTCGCCGGAGCAGATCGAAGCGGAACTGTATGCCACCTTCGGCGATGATATCCGGGCCATCCCACGGGCGCGTGGCTTCAACCTGCTGGCGTGGGTGGTGCCCGGGCTGTTCTTCGTGCTCGGGGTTTTCATGGTGGGCCGTTGGCTAACCGGACTGAAACCGGCCGTTGCTGGTGCGAACTCCGCTGCCGCGGCCGGCGCTGGATCAGAATTCGACGAGCGGATTCAGCAGGAACTGGCTGAGATTGACGACTGACGATTGACGACTGACGATCTGACTGACGAATGCGGAGGATCGACCCGACTACCTCAACATTCGTCACTCGTCACTCGTCAATCAGCCGTCGTCAATCGCTAATCGTCAATTCGCCGCGGCGACGCGCTCGGCCTCACGCCAGATCCGCAGCGTATTCTCACCCCAAATCTTCTTGATATCTGCTTCGGAATAGCCGCGCCGCACTAGTTCGATCGTTACGTTCAGTGCCTCGCTGGCGTCGTTGAACCCTGTTATCCCGCCGCCACCATCGAAATCCGTTCCAACGCCCACGTGATCGATTCCGATGAGGTTCACGACGTAGTCGACGTGATCGGCCCATGTCTTGAGGTCTGCCTGGGGCCACCTCTCGTCCAACTCCGCCCGGCGCCGCATGTACTCTTGCCGTTGCTCGTCGGTCATCGCTCTACGGGCCTCGCGGCTCGTGAGCCCCATTTCTTCAGCCAGCGCATCGAGAGCCGCCGTCTTTTCGGGCGGATCCTGCTTGAGGAAGCTGCCCAACGCCACAACCTGGATCACCCCACCGTTTTCCTTGAGCGCGAGGAGCTGCTCATCGTCGAGGTTGCGCGACTCGTCGGCAAGCGCCCGTGCGCCCGAGTGTGACGCCATGATCGGCGCGCGGGAAATCTCTGCCGCCTGCATCATGGCCTGCTTCGACACGTGGGAGACATCCACGATGATCCCCAACCGATTCATCTCGGCGATCACTTCCCGGCCAAAGTCACTCAGGCCACCGTACTCTTCCTCTGCGTCGCCGAGTTCTTCGCGTGGGTTACAGGAATCCGCGATGTCATTATGGCCGTTGTGTGTGAGGGTCATGTAGCGGGCGCCGAGTCCGTGGTATTTCTCGAGCAACGAGATGTCCTTGCCGATAGCGTAGCCGTTCTCGATTCCGATGCACGCCGCGAGCTTGCCCGCCTCGTGGATGCGCACTACGTCATCGGCCGTGTAGGGGATTTCGATCTGGTCGGGATACATCTCCTCCGCCATGCGGTGAATGGCGTCGAACTTGACCATCGCGTCGGCCTTGACCTGCTCGTAGTTCTCGGGAGTCCGCTCGGTCTGACCGACGTAGACCGCGAAGAACACCGCGTCCAATCCGCCTTCCCGCATCTTGGGGAGATCGACCTTGCGCTCGCCGCGGATACCGGGGTCCTGCTCCGGCGTGGCGAAGTTGGACCCGATGTCCACGTGGGTATCCATGGTGATGAGCTGACTGTGTATCTCGGTCGCCCGGGCGAGGATCTCTTCCTCGCTCATTTCGCTGCCGCACGCGGTGGCAACAGAGGCAATGAGGCAGACGGAAAGCAATCCGATAAATGAACGGTTCATAGGGCCTCCAATAGGCCGGGTAGTTCGGTTGTGGTGGAGTTGCCGGGAGGAAAGATAACGGAGCCTGTTGGTTTGGCTATCCATCGAGCAAGAGGGCGGCCCCCGGAGGGGCCGCCCTCGATCAACCAGCTGGTTTCGTACAGCTAAGGTGAAGTTGGGCAGCTGATCGAACTGGACCCACCGCCCGGTACGATGCTGATGGTGCAGTAGCTTCGGAAGTCGGGGTACTGGGTGTTGCCTTGAGCACCCTTCCCTACCCTCAATGTGACGAAGAACCCGATCTGATCACCGAACTCGAGCTGGAAGTCCTGCGTCGGATCCGCTCCCATCAACGGATGGGAAACCTCATAGTAAGTGCGCGCAGCCGTGAAATCTTGGGAGAAGCCACCAGCGCCGTCACTAGTGTCATCGAGGTCGCCGCAGGCCGACTGGCCGTTGCTGTTCAGACACTTCTGCGACACATGCTTGTCCATGAACCGATCTGCCTCGGGCTGGCCGGCGTCGAAGACCAGGACTTCGTCGTTGAGCGCGGCGAAACCGTCGTTGTCCTCGTCGAAATCGAAGCCGAGGATGTTGACCTTGTCGTTTGCCGTCTCGACCTCGACGGACAGATACAGGCTCTCGCAGTCGTTGTACCACTTGAGTATGGCGTTCACCTCACCGCCCGAGATGTTCGCCGGGAACTGCCACGATGTGGCGGTCGCCCAGTTGGCGTCGTCGACGAATCCATCGACCAGAATGGCAGGGCCGGGATCACACACTATTGCATCGAACGTGAGTACGCCCTGCGCCAGGTCGGCCACACCGCCCGTATGATCGGCGAAGACACCGCTACCGCCAGGAGGCGTATAACCCGCCGGTACGTAGTACCCTGCTCCGTCGCTGGCGATGCCGATCCCGTTGCCTCTTGCCAATGCGGTTATCTCACCGAGGGGACCCAGGGTCCACACGGCCTGAGCGATGCCGCTGGCGTCTGTGACGGCCGCCACGGCTGGGGGTGTTGTCTCGGTTCCCACTGTAATCGGACCATCTGCGCCCGACGCCAGATCGAACCGTACCGTCGCACCTGCGACAGGGTTATCGTCCGCGTCGGTAACCAACACCTGCACCGTCTTATCCTCTCCGTCCTCCCCAACTTCGGGATTGGTCCACTCGTATTGCCTCATCTGGGACGGCAGCGCCCACACCATGGGGCTGTCGTCTCCAGGAGGGAGCATGCCACCCACGCCCCGGTCGCCGGCGTAGGCCGGCGGGGGACTGGACCACGGCGCCGCCACCCTCTGGAATAGGTTCCACCCACGCCGCGCCAGGTTCATGAGACGGCCAGAAGTAGAACCATCCAGCGCGAGATGCTCGCAGTCGAGACCGCTGAAGAAGGTGTTGGGCAGGGCCTCGACCACTCCGTCCTGCCGCTGATGGTGAATCTGTACTAGCTCGGCGTGCTGTGCAGGCACTCCTATAGGGCAGCTCGCCACGATCGAGCCGGCCACCAAGAGCCCCCCAAAATTTGGATCGACCGGTGTCACATCCATGCAGTTGGCGAATTGCGGCAAGTCGATGTCGAGATACCGGATGCGCCCGTCGGTTGTTCGGTAGTCATCACAGGAGAGGTTCTCCACGATGAACGCGGCCTGCTCTCCTTGTGCGACGGCGCCGGGAGCGACGTAGAGGCCGCAAGTTCCCTCATCGCAGACGGCCTGGCCACCATCGGAGTCAAACACCTGCACCGTGCAGTCGATCGCGTCTCTGGAACAGAGCACGTTTGCGGTGGCGAAGAAAGAGATCGGGATATTGCGGCCGTTATTGAAGCCGTAGATGGGATCCTGGGCCACGTCTCTAGAACTCCCGACTGGCTCATCCTGCCCTTGGACGTCACGGTACCCGAGTTCTGTCTCGCCAACGGAAAAGCAGATCCGGTACGGCTGCCCCGAGATGACACCGTTTTCCGGACCGGTCTGCCACCCTACAGAGTAGGTCTCACCCACTGGATCCACCGCGATCTCGTCGTGGAAGACCGCAATCGGATCGCCCTGAATACAGGTGTCATCATCCTCGTTTGCCAACGGGGCGATGGTGATCGTGGGTTCGAGAAAGTCGGCGAACTCTCCCAGTATCTCGTCAGGTTGCGGCCTGAGAGGTGGCAGGATGTAGAATCCCTCCGTCCCTCCGGTGGTCGCGTCAGACACTGCAAACTGCGGTGGTTGGATGTCGTCGAGCAGCAGGGAATCCTGACAGGCCACTGCCAGGGCCGCTGCAAGCGACGCTAGTGCGATACGCTTCATGTGATCCCTTTCCTTTGTGAGGGCGACTGCACCAAGGAAACGTCTACTGTGTTTCTGGGTTGTTTATGGACTTCAAGCGTCGGGCCGAGGTCCAAGTAGCGCTTGAGTCGGCCCGCGACTGTCGTTGGCAATGGTGCTAGCTAGGCTGGACCGCTGGAGCGGACCGATCCGCAGCAGCGGGAACCAGCCATATCACACCTGCTACCCACTAGTGCCAGCGATCTCCCTCCAGCGTGGCTGTTGTCTCAATTCCCGGTACCACCAAACGGTACCGGCAGATTCCGCGAAGTTGTGGTCCGGATGCGCTGCGACGTACCTCTTCAAGAGATCGATTCCCTCGTCGTAGTCTCCCGCTAGCGAGCGCATGATTGCTTCCACGTAGAGGAAGCGCTGGTGCGGGTCGTTGTCGTGCGTCACCTCGGTGCGCGCCTGTGCCAGTACTGTGAGGGCGCTGTCCGCGAGGTCGGCGCGGGCCAATGCTCCACCCAAGACCATGCGGGACTCAATACCGATGGATTCTCGCCAGGCGGGCGGTGTCAGTGTATCCAACGCGGCCACCAACTCAGCCGCTCGGACCGGATCGGGCTCGACCGCAGGCGAGGCCAGCAACCACAGCTGGCAGAGGTTGAAGCGGTAGTCTCCCGGGTAGCGCCTGTAACCTTCGCCGCACCAGCGCCGCGCCTGACTGAAGTTCTCTAGATCCAGAGAACTCCAGAACATGCGGTATAGCACGGCGTCGGCTTTGGCGAGATAGGCGTCTTCCTCATAGGCACGCTGCGCCGCCATCAG
Organism: Gemmatimonadota bacterium; assembly: GCA_039586365.1. Classification (GTDB taxonomy): domain Bacteria; phylum Gemmatimonadota; class Gemmatimonadetes; order Gemmatimonadales; family GWC2-71-9. Next base: position 6,032 of record JBDHKN010000074.1, read on the forward strand.
CGCTGCCGGTACGTCGTCCACTTGCGGCTGGTAATAGAGGTAGCTGAGTGTGATCTGCGCCTCTGCCAATGACGGATCCGCAGCCACGGCCGCTTCCAGATCATCCTTGGCCTCAAACAAGAGCCGCTCCCACTCCCGCTGATCCGGTGTCACCTGCTGGCTGAACAGGATCCACTTTAGCGTGCCGCGCAGGGCCAGGGCTTCTGGGTAGTTGTCCGCCATCGCCAGAGCCCGCTCGGCGCTTTCCAGCCCTGCTTCGATCCAGGGCACCGCCGACTCGCCTTGCTCCAGGCGCGCGCGGTCGTGGGCCAGCCAACCGTGTAGTAAAACTGGTTCCAGCCAATACCGGTCCGCTTCCATGGCCCGCACCAGCATCGAATCGGCTTGTTGTAGCGTTAGGATGGTCTGTTCACGCTCGTCCCGCGCTGCTAGGATCCCGGCATCCCTCCGCAACTGCTCCGACCGCTGCACCAGCGCCCATGCTTCCACGCTCTCGGTGCTGGCGCGTCGTTCCCGGACCCGGATCTCTTCGCCGAGCCGCTGCCGTAGTAGCAACGACACAGCTTCGGCGACGGAATCCTGCGCCGAGAGCAGCTCGTTCTTTGGCAACTCAAAGCTGGCTCTGTCAAAATCCGCGCCGCTGGTACCCTCGATCAGCTGCGTAGTCACCTTGACGGTGGTGCCGTCCTGAACCACAGTGCCTGCGATCAGACTGCCAGCACGCAGAATCTGTGCGATACTGTCGGACCCGATCAAGCCACGGCGATAGGGGGCCACCCCGTTGCGGGAAACGACATCGAGCCCCCGCACTTGCGCTAGGTTCTCAATCAGGCCCTCGGTGAGTCCGTCGGCTACATACTGCAGCTCACCACCGGGACTCAGGTCCTGGAAGTACAGCACAGCGATACGGCGCGGGTCAAACAGGCCGTCAGTCGCGGCCACTTCGGGCCGCTTGGCTAGCAGCTGCCAACCGCCAGCACCCAACACCAGGGCCGCCAATGCAGAGCCAATCGGTACGGCAACTTTGCGCCACCTCGATGGTTGCTTGGCCTGCCGCGCCCGGACCAGCGTGGACTTGCGTACCGCCGGCACGGTGCCACTCTCGAGAGCCTTGAGTGCGTCGGCGAACTCACCCGCGGTGCGGAACCGATCCGCGGGGGTTTTTTCCATGGCGCAAATGATGATGTCCTGCAGCTCGTCAGGTATGCTCTGGCGCATGATCTGAGGCGGCGTAATGTTGTCCATGGTGTGCCGCGCCATGATCGCCTGCGCGTTGGGACCGGTGAACGGGATCTGCCCGACCAGCATCTCGTACAGCATGCAGCCCAAGCTGTACACGTCGGCCCGGGCATCGACGCTGGGGTCGCCCGCGGCCTGCTCGGGGCTCATGTAGGCTGGTGTCCCGACGGCCATGCCGGTTTGGGTGAGGTTATCCCCTCCCGCCGCACTGAAGGCCCGCGCGATTCCGAAGTCGCTCACTACCGCATGTCCGCCCGAGATCATCACGTTGTCGGGCTTGATGTCGCGGTGGATGATGCCATAGCTGTGGGCTAGGGCCAGCGCCTCCGCCACTTCGCGCGCGATCCGCACTGCTTCCTCAATGGACAGTTGCTTTTCCCGCTCGAGTAGATCGCCCAGCGACTCGCCCTCAACGAAGGGCATGACGTAGTAGAGGAATCCGTCCGCCGCACCGGAATCGTACAGCGGCAGGATGTGCGGGTGGCTCAGCTTGGCCGCGATCTTGATCTCGCGGAGAAACCGCTCGATGCCCAAGGATGCTGCCAACTCCGGCCGCAGCACCTTGACCGCTACTTGGCGCTCATGCTTGATGTCGTGAGCCAAGTACACTATAGCCATGCCACCGCTGCCGAGTTCATGCTCCACGGCATAGTCAGCGGCGAGGGCAGCGCTCAGCTTTTCGAGCAGCTCAGTCATCGGTGTATAGGCTTTCGACCTTATAGGTCCCAAGGCAGCCGGTTCGACTCACCCAGCGCCTGGCGGGATAGTGGTACATGCAGCCAGAGAATGCTGCCGGCTGGCACAGCCATGCGAGCGACTCTCATTTTGTTCCGTAGCGCGGGAACAATTCTAACGCTTGTTCGAGGATTTAGCCAGCCCTAATCCTCAACGTGGTTGAACAACCGATAGCCCCTCACGCGCCCGTACACCAAGCCTCAGCGCCCAGCGGCGGTTCCAGCCCAGGCCTCGCTACGGTCAACTCGCGCCACGCTCGCGGCAACGGGCGACCAGAACCGGTTTGCATCGTTCCGGCGACCGGCGGATATTACACGCTTGTACTGCCACGGATTCTCGTGCTGACACTCCCGGGACGGTTCGGGCAAAATCGGACCAGAGATGACTCGAGCGTGTCCCGTGGCACGTCCCTTCCTCGGGCATCGGAACACATCGGAGTTAAGAACATGAAGCAGCTCTTCGCAGTAGCACTATTTGCAGTTCTAGTTGTCAGTGCTAGCGGCACCGCGAGTCTGGACGCACAATCCGCAGCTGGCGATCAAAACGAAGTGTACGCCGCGGCGCTGCTGCAAGGCCTGCAGTTCCGCATGGTGGGCCCGACCCGTGGTGGGCGGGCGACGGCCGTAGCGGGCCATGCCGGTCATCCTGCGACATTCTACATGGGCGCTACAGGCGGCGGCGTGTGGAAGACGACGGACTTCGGACGCGCCTGGCACAACATCTCCGACGGCTTCTTCCAGACGGGCTCCATAGGCGCCATCACGATAGCCCCGTCGGACGTAAACATCATTTACGTCGGGACCGGCTCGGATGGACTGCGGAGCAACGTCATCGGCGGCCGGGGCGTGTACAAGTCGACCGACGCGGGTGAGAGCTGGACTTTCGTGGGGCTGCGGGAGGTGGGCCAGATCGGGGCGGTGCTGATCCACCCGAGGGACCCGAACCTCGTGTACGTGGCCGCAGTCGGCGACGCGTTCGGGCCAGGACCCGATCGCGGAGTGTATCGCTCTTGGGATGGCGGTGCCAGCTGGGAGAAAGTCCTATTCGTATCCGACAGCACCGGTGCAGTGGACCTAGAATTCGCGCCCGACAATCCCCAAGAGATCTACGCCTCCATGTGGCGGGCGGAACGCAAGCCTTGGACGATCATCAGTGGCGGCTACGAGGGTGGCGTGTACAAGTCCAGCGACGGCGGCGACACCTGGACCCAACTCACCGACGACCTACCTTCGGGGCTCCGCGGCAAGAGCGATCTGGCGGTGTCTGCCGCAGACCCCAATCGGTTATACGTGCTGATGGAGGCTCCCGAGGGCGACGGAGGATTGTATCGCTCCAACGATCGCGGCCAGACGTTCGAGCTGGTGTCGACCTACGAACAATTGCTGAGGCGGCCGTTCTACTACTGCAACGTGGATGCTGATCCCGCCAATGCTGATGTCGTCTACGTCAACTCGGAGGGATTCTACAAATCGGTCGACGGAGGCAAGAACTGGGAAAGCGTGTCTACGCCTCACGGCGACAACCACGACATGTGGATCAATCCCGACTACCCGGACATCATCGTTCAGTCCAACGACGGGGGTGCCAACGTCACGCTGGACGGTGGCAAGAGTTGGTCCACGCAATACAACCAACCCACGGCAGAGCTGTACAGTGTGGATGTGGACGACCAGTTCCCCTACTGGCTCTACTCCGGCCAGCAAGACAATACGACGATTGCGGTACCCAGCCTGCCACCCTACTCGGCACCGGGCGGGCTCACGTCGTACTGGCTGGACATCGGTGGGTGCGAGACCGGACCCGCCGTTCCCAAACCGGGCGATCCCGCCATCGTGTACGCCAACTGTAAGGGTCGCTTCGGCCGCTACAGCAAATCGACGGGTCAGGAGAAACAGTACTACGTGGGCGCGGCGAATCTCTACGGCCACAACCCGCGCGATCTGAAATACCGCTTCCAGCGGGTTTCTCCCATCGAGGTTTCACCGCACGACCCCAACGTGGTCTATCACGGATCGCAGTACCTCCACAGAACCAGCGACGACGGAGTCACCTGGGAGACCATCTCTCCCGACCTCACGGCGTTTGAGCCGGATAAGCAGGTGCGACCGGGCGAACCGATCACTCAGGACATCACCGGGGAAGAGTACTACAGCGTCATCTACGCGATCGAGGAGTCTCCCCTGGAAAGCGGCCTGATATGGGTCGGCGCCAACGACGGTCCGATACATGTGACGCAGGACGGCGGACGCAACTGGCGCGACGTCACGCCAGAGGGTCTTCCTCCCGGCGGCCGCGTCCAGACGATCGACCCGTCACCCCACAACCCGGCCAAGGCGTATGTGGCGGTGTATCGTTACCTGTTGGGCGACTGGCAACCGTACATTTATCGTACGGATGACTACGGGAGCTCGTGGACGCGGTTGACCACCGGAACGAACGGCATCCCCAACGACTACCCCACTCGCGCCATCAGAGAGGATCCCGACCGCGAGGGTCTGCTGTACGCCGGTACAGAATTCGGCCTGTTCATCTCGTTCGATGATGGAGCGCACTGGCAGCCGTTCCAGTTGAACCTGCCGGTAACACCGGTTACGGACATCAAGGTGTATCGCAAGGATTTGGTGCTCTCCACTATGGGGCGCTCGTTCTGGGTCATGGATGACATCACCCCCCTGCACCAGCTGAGTGATGCGGTTGCGGCAGCCAGCAGTCACCTGTTCCAGCCGCGCGACGCGTACCGGATGCGTTACTCATCGCGTGGTGAGGACTGGGAGCCCGAGTATGTCCGGGCCGGCGCGACCATCTACTACTACCTGGCGGATCGGGCGGCTGGTGACGTGCGTCTGGAGATCATGGACGCAGCTGGCGCAGTCGTGCGCGAATTCTCCAGCAGGGCAGAGGGTCCGGCTGCTAGACGGGGAGGACAGGGCAGCCCCCGATTCGGGGCAGCGCCAGCCAGGCTTGAGGGTGGCGCCGGAATGCACCGGTTCATTTGGGATTTGAGTCATGCCGGTCCCATAGACGCCGAAACAGGTCGCGCTGGTGGTGGCGGACCTTTGGTCACACCGGGAACGTATCAGGCTCGCCTAACCACACCCGACGGTGTCAGCCACACGGAGCAGTTCGCCGTGTTGATGGATCCCAGGGTTACAGCAGACGGAGTAACCGACGCGGATGTGGCGGCGCAAGTCGCTCTCGGCCTCAAGGCGCGGGACGCGCTAGGTGAGGCACGTGCTGCGGCCCGGCGCCTCACTGAGGCTCGTACTGCATTGCAGGACAGGACAGACACGGGGTCCCGGCGCGCAGCTGACAGGCTAGCGGAAATCGAGCCGCGGCTGATAACCGGCAGGGTACGCTACTCGCAGCCAATGGTACTGGATCAGCTGCAGTACCTGTACTCTATGCTCACTCGCGCCGATCAGAAGCCCGGCCAAGATGCATACGAGAGGTATGAGGAGTTGCAGTCCGCGCTGGACAGTATCGTCCGTGACTTGGATCAAGCGCTGGAGAACATCGCGACGACGAGTGGCAAGTAGCGCCCAGTTCCGACACGGGCGGGGGTGGCAACAGCTTTCCAGGGTAAGCGAGGGCGGTCAGGCGGTAGCCTGCCGCCCTCCCGTCATTCACGAGAAAAGAGCTCCGGACATTGGAGGCGAGTATGAGTGCGAGCTGCGGGCGAGTCCGTTCATATCGGTTGTTCACTGTGACCCTGGGTATCAGCGTCGCTGTCGCAGCGAGCACTGTCGCCCAGGTAGACAGCCAGAGGGTGTTCACCAGCGAGGACGCGCTCAACGTGGCCAGCGTCAGGGTGCAGGACATCACCCGAGACGGGCGTTATGTGGTGGCAACGCGCTCCACGCAGCGCGATAGCAAGAACGTCGACCACGGTCGCTATGGAGACCCCACCTACATTGCGCCTTCGTATGCGGACGTCCTGATCATCGACAGTGAGAGTGGGCAGCAAACCGCGCTGTTCGATGAGAAGGTGCAAGCTCGCTCGTTTGCCTGGTCACCCGATGGTTCAACGGTGGCCTTTCTGCTGCGCAAGGGAGACGAGTTCGTGCTGCAGACGTTCGATCGCGAGCGCAACAGACTGCGCGAGATCCAACTCAAGTCCGACAAGTCCATTGCGGCCAATTCACCGCTCGAGTGGAGACCAGACGGCAGTGGCGTGCTGCTCGCCCTGAGGGACGTCGGTTGGGCCGAGAAATCCCGCCAGATGTATCTCGCACTGGCAGACGGTCCCGTGATCGTGCAGGACTCGCGCAAGCCGTTTCTGGCGTGGGAGGAAGTCCGCAACCAGAACTCCCTGGTTATCCCGGCGATAGTGGACATCCGATCCCGCGAGGTTCGGGAGTTGCGGCCGGAGTCGCGCGTCACAGACGTAAACCAGGCCGAGGACGGAACCTTCATCACCTACACCGAGGTCACTCCGCTCAAGACCTCTTACGAGCGCAACAAGGGCGCCGAGTACGAGGTGTTCATGCTCGGGTTGGTAGACATGACGCCGCATTCCCTGAGCGAGAAGAGTGAAGACCGCATCCGACCCGAGTGGAACGACAAGGGCGACGCCTTTGCCTACGCTCAAGAGGGCAATGTCTTTGTCCGGTCGGTCTTGGCCGACTCGGCGCAGAACCTCACCGAGCAACACCGCACCGCGGTGAGCGAGACGGACACCACCAAGCTCCGCTTCACCCTGGAGCGGTGGAAACCTGACGATTCGGCCCTGCTGGTGAGTTCACAGCGGGGCTATCACGTACTGGACATCGCAACGGGCTCCCTGGACCTGGTCTACGAGAAGCCTGAGGACGAAGACACGGCACCGCGGATTGACCTCGTGAGCTGGAGTCCCGACGGCCAGCATCTGTACTTGACCTATTCGGCGAGGGACAAGTGGGAGCGCGGTTTGGTGCGGCTCGACTTAGAGAGCCGGCAGGCGACGGATCTCAGGAAGGACCAGAACCTCTACAGTCGGTGGACGTTCTCCGAGGACGGCGAGAAGATCTTCTGCAACTTGTCAGACGGAGATAGACCCGACGACCTGTACGTCGCGGACAAGAACCTGACGCACCTCCAGCGGCTCACCGATCTCAACCCTTGGCTCGCCGACAGGGATCTGACGCGCAGCGAGTTGATCGAGTACCTGGACGTGGATGGCAACACCCTGTACGGCATCCTCTACTATCCCAGCGGCTACGAGCCTGGGAAGAAGTACCCGTTGGTTGCCGAGGTCTACGAGACGTTCTTCGACAACGGATTCAACCACCGCATGAATCTGCTGGCGAGTGCGGGGTTCTTTGGGTTCCGACCGTCGGCAAATCTAGAGATCGGGTTCCCAGGTGAGGGGTGGCTGAAAGGCGTCACGGCAGGAATCAACAAGCTCATAGACCGTGGTCTGGTGGACGGTGACAAGTTGGGGGTGCACGGCACGAGTTATGGCGGCTACGCCACCAACCTGCTCATAACCCAAACCGATCGGTTCGCGGCGGCGATCAACATATCGGGCAAGGTCAACATCATCAGTTTCCTGGGTGACAGCCCCAAAATCACTACGCGCAACTACAACGCCGCCGAGGAAGGCCAGGACCGGATAGGTGCGACGCTGTGGGAACAGCCGCAGAAGTACCTGGAACACACCGCGGTGCTCTACGCTGACCGCATCGAGACTCCCCTGCTGATGTTGACCGGTGAGGGAGACTGGAACGTTCCGGCAACCAATCAGCGCGAGATGTACTACGCGCTCCGACGGCTGGACAAAGAGGTAGTCTGGGTACACTACATGAACGCCGGTCACGGAGCGGGTCGCTCCAGTACGGTTGAGGATTTTCACGACCACTGGCGCCGGATAATCCACTGGTATCAGTCACACTTCGACGCGGTGGACGAGACGCAGGCGGAGGTGACGGAGTCTAGTGGCGGGCGCTGACAGCACCGGTAACCCGGCCCAAGTTCTCGGGCGGGTCCGGAACAGGCCGTCACCCTATGTATATTATATGCATAGAGGCGCTTGTCTCTGTCACAGGGACGGCGTCGCGGAACCGTGTGGACCCATGCTTAAGGGTTGTGCCAATGAGACCTAGCTACGTTATGCGGACCGGCGCCGCTGCCGCGGCCCTTGTGTTTACCACTGCCTGCGCAGCTACCACGGGAGCTGGTGGTGATGGGAGCGGAGCGTCTTCGAATCTGCTCACCAGAGCCGAACTCGCGAGTGTGTCCGCCAATAACGCCTTCGAGGCGATCGAGCGCCTCCGGCCCCAATGGCTGCGACCTCGGGGACCGTCCTCGGTTACCCAGCCCGAAGGCGACTGGCCCCTGGTATACATGGACAACGTGCGGGCAGGCGACGTGAATATGCTGGCTACCATCCCCGTCGACGACATCGGCGAGATGCGGTTCATAACTGGCTCTGACGCCACGACACGTTGGGGTACCGGGGTTACAGGAGGCGTGATCGAGATCATCTCCTTGCGCCGCATGAAGTGAGTTGACCGAAAGTAGCAGTGGCTGCGACCACTCGGCCGCAGCCACTTGGAGTACCACGGTGTGGCCTCCTACCATCTACTGCACTGCTAGTTCACCCTGCCGAAGCTCACCCAGTGCTGCGCCAGCACCCGGTTCATATCCCACGCGCAGGTAATCTGGGTCTCGACGAGATTCCCACCTGCATCGTAGGGCGACCAGGGTGAGAACCAATCCATCTCCTTGGTCGGCGGGATGAATGAGGGGACCAACACGAGCGTTCCAGGATCGCCCTCATCGATGTTGGGATTGGTTTCGATCTCGTCCTGCTCGAATGGCAGCTTGATACCGAGATCGACCATCCTGCGTCCCTCGATCAACATCATCTCCTGGCGCGCCAGGAACAGCGCGTGCAGCAGCGATTCCGTCTCGCTGACCGCTATGGCCCTGATGCTGTCGGCGTCGAGCGACGTAAAGGCGACTACCGGAGTGTTGACCACTCCGGGGCGGGTCAGCACCAGACCCTGCCGATACGGGCTGCTTGCGTCAGCTCGCACCTCGATCGAGGCGTCGTGCGGCCGCTCAGTCAGGTCGTCGTTAAGCCTCGGGTCGTCGTCGTCGAACGCCTCAAAAGGTCTCGACCTGGCGACCTCAATGGCGAGGGCAAGCTGCTCCCTACCTGCGGCCCAGTTGCCACCGTCAAACTCAGCCTCGGCCAAGATCAGATGCATCTCCTCGGCCTTGGAAACGTAGATGGGGGCCGAGCGATCGGTGTACTTGGGATCCAGGAAGTCCAGCCGCGGCAGCGGCTGCATCTCCTTGATCGTGCGCTCGTACAGGAACAGAAACGGTCCATTGGTGATCGTGGTAGGATCGTAGTCCTGCGCCTGCGAATACGCGGGATCGGCCGCGAGCACCGCAGTGGCCTCAGTCGATGCCGAGGCAGCATCGCCTGCCGAGCGATACGCCCGAGCCAGGGCTGCGGTGGCAGCGAGGCCGATGTCAGTTCCCGCCCCCATCGATTTCGCACTCTGCAGCTGCGTGATGGCAAGCTGGGTCACACCAGCGCTCGCCGTCGGGACGGCACTCGTGTCCAGCGGCACTGCCACAAACCGCTCTCCCAACAGGAGCAGGGCCATGCCGTAGTAGTACGTCACCTCCTGTTCTTGCTCAGTGGTGGCTGTGGCGTCGCCCGGCAGGATGTCATTCAGCACGAAGGTTGCCAGTGCCCGTAGCTCCTGGAGGTTGCCGTAGGCCCTGGCGCCCACCAAATCGGGTCTGATTTCGCGCGGCTCATCCCAGATGTTGTTGATCCCGGTCCCGCGGATCTGGTAGTTGTCCGTGATGACTTCTACATCGACCGGGTTTAAGGCCGTGGCGAACTGGGCCCTAAGGCCCGGCAACAGGGCTCTCGTGGGTTCCTCAGCAGCGGCGAGGTCCTCGGTTGTTGTTGCCGGGTTGTCCACCTCGGTCGGGTCCAGGAAGTCACATCCGGCGAGGCTTAGCGCCGCAACCACGGCGACCGCCCAGCCCGCATGCAACCAGTATTCTCTTGATCTATTCATGGCACTTCCTCTGGTCTCAATTAAGCGTTTATGCATTGGGCGGTTACCTCTAGAACGTCACTTCCAGGCCGAACCGGAACGACCGTGGTTGCGGCAGGGTCACGCTCGACTCGCCTCCGAGCGTCAGGTTTTGACCTGAGTGTATGCCGTTCAGTTCCGGATCGATCATGGGAGTCTTCGAGAAGATCCTCACGTTACGAACGCTGCCGTATAGGACGGCGCGGTCAAAGCCGAACTGGCCCGAAATCGACTGCGGCATCGACCAGCGGAGGCCGATCTGCCTCAGCTTCAACCAGTCACCGTCGAGCAGGAACGCGCTGCGAGCAGCGTTCTGACTGAACGGGCCGATCTCGCTACCGTCGGTGTCATACCGAATGGGGAAGGTGTACCCCTCCTCGATCAGTTCGCGACGGAAGATGCCGTTGAAGGTGGCCCAGACCGAGCCCCAGTCGAACACCTGGTGCCCCGTCGCCCAATCCGCACTCGCTGAGAACGTGAGATTGCCGAGGAACGTAACGCTGGTATTGAAGCTCCCCGACCTGGTCGGCGTCGGCTGCGAGCCACTGAACGTGAGTGAGTCGGAGTCAAGGAAACCATCATTGTTAGAGTCGTACGGCGTCCTCACGCGCCACGCACCCACTGGATGTCCGACTTCGACTCGCTGCTGGCTGTTACCCGGGATGTTGAAGGGAGCCTGCCCACCCAGGTCAGTGACTTCGTTGTCGACGGTGTGGAAGGTTGCACCAATATCCCACCGTAGGTTCTCACTGGTGAGGACCTGCAGGTTCACTGCAAGCTCGATTCCCTTGTTCTTGATCTCTCCGACGTTTCTGAGCTGTGACCCCAGACCAGTGACCGGCTGCTCTGGCACGAACATCATGGCGTCGGTAGTCGTAGCGTCGAAGTAGGTGAACTCCACCGACACGCGCTGGTCGAGCAGGGCGAGGTCAAAGCCCGGCTCGATGGTGGTCGTCACCTCGGGACCGAGCGCCGGATTGCCCGGGTTGTCGAAGCTCGGCGCACTCTCGCCTAGGAACCTGTCCGCCTCGAACGAGCGGTCGCGCAGAAACGGCTCGGGGAACTTGCCGGTCTGACCGTAGGCAACGCGCAGCTTGAGCGCGTTGACGAAACCTCCTAGAGACTGCTGGAAGAACGGCTCGTCCGAGAGAATGTAGCTGGCCCCGAACTTCGGGTAGGCTTCCACCTGTACGTCGTCACCGAACGCCGAGTTGGCGTCGATGCGAAGCCCGGCATTCAAGAACAGCCTGTCGAACAATCCGATCTCTTCCTGGAAATAGAAGCCCCCATTGAAGATCTCGGTGTTGGTCTCGAACGCATCTACGCTACCCGACTCATCGAAGTCAGGCGCGCCGGGCAGGGCGAAATCCTGTCCAGTCACGTTCGTGGTCGCGATATCATCGCGGAATCCCTGCGCGCCGACGGTGAAGTCAGATGTCCACCAACCCTCGTAGGGATAGCTGAACGTACCGGCTACATCGAGAGTGACAGAGCTGAAGTCACGCTGGAAGCGCTGGAGCTGACCGCGCCCATTGTTGACTATCGTGGCACCGATGGGTGAGAACTCGCGTTGCTGGTTGGTGCGGTAGTCGAGGCCAACGGTTCCGCGACCGGTGAAGATCCGTCCCTCGCGATAGTCGAATCCGGTGCCAAACCGGAATCGGTTCACGACCTCGTCGATGTTCGGCAACAGGAAGACCCGGCCGGCATCGTCGAAGTTATCTTCGCCCGAGAAGAAGAATACGTCACCGACCTCAAAGCTGGTCAACGGGTCCGCGATGGCCGTGCCGTTGAACAGGCGGCCGAACTTGTTGCGGGTGTAGTTGGCGGTGAAGTTGATGCCGAGCTTCTCGCTCACGTCCGCTTGGACGGCACCGCGCAAGTTGAAGATGAGGTCTTCGTTCTTGGGCTGCACGCCATCACTCTGCTGCGTGCGTCCGCTCACGGAGTACACGAGGTCTTCACTGCCGCCTGAGACACCCAGGTAGTAGTTCTGGAAGTGGCCCGTCTGGAAGTAGTTGTTCTTCAGCCAGGCGCTGTCGAACCAGGACTCGTCCCCATAGTCATCCTGATAGATCGTGCCGGTGTCGAAGATGTACTTGAGTTCCGGCCGATCGAAGCCCTGCTCGATGCGGGCGGTCACTTTGGGCGCACCCGGCGTTCCCCTCTTAGTGAAGATCTGGATCACGCCCGACGCTGCATCCGATCCATAGAGCGTGCTTGCGGCACCACCCTTGGTGACCTCGATCCGGTCAATGTCACTTACCAAGAGATCGGCCAGTGCCGACGACTCCTCACCCCCGGTATCGGAAGACGTCTGGTCACTGTTGTCGACACGGATGCCGTCGACGTAGATGACCGGAGTCTGACTGCCGAACACGCTGGTGATGCCGCGGAAGTTGATCAGTCCCGAGGTTCCGCCTTGCGCGGACGTCGCGTTGACTGTTGCGCCGGCGATCTTGCCCTGGAGCAACTCGGCTACGTCGGTAACCGGCGATTGTTCGATCTCCGCCGCGCTCACGACATCCACCGTGGCGGCCAGCTTGCGCTGCTCCACCTGGCGGCCCGTCCCTGTGACGACGATCTGGTCGAGCTGAATGACCGTTCGCTGCAGCTCGAAGTCTGCCGTTTCGGTCTGGCCCGACTGGACCGTCAGCTCAATGGCGACTGTGCCGTACCCGATCATGCGCGCGCGGAGCGTCACGCGGCCAGCGGGTAAGTTGGCCACCGAGTAGCGGCCGTCATCGTCGGTCGCAACGGGCACGCTGCGGCCTTCGACGAACACCTGCACGCCCGCCAGCGCCCGGTGTGTTGAGGCGTCGGTCACCCTACCCTGCACCGTACCTGTCGCCTGACCCCAGAGCGGGCCAGCGAGCAGGCAAAACGCAGCGCTCGCCAGGGTAAACCGAGCCAAGGCTCTAACAGATGCTCGGATCATGCTATGAACCTCCTTGTGAGGGTTTGGAACTTTAGCACTCAGCTATGGTCGAGCATGCACTGCCGTGATGTCACCTGGACAACACACGGCTACGTCCGATTCACAGTGGGTGGTGAGATTTCGAGTGGGGTCCATCGAGCGCGACCACACTCGGACGGCGTATTCCATTCCTGGTGTAATCGTCCATCCTTATGGGTGTGGCCCATTTTGCTCTGCCCAGGTAAGAGAAGGGCAACACCGCACAAAAGTGCCTATCCCGAATGGCTATTGAACAAGCAACTTAACCATCGAACGCACCAAAAGGAACTGAAGCAGGCGGGCCCGCTGGGCGCCGGATGCGACGTGACGTGCCTGTATTGCGGTCTCGAAAACGGGCTAGCCAGCCCTGTCCACCAACGAGGGATGTGGTGCACTTAACAGGGATATATGATTAGCCATTGGCCAATCACTGCCAGCCCGCACCCCGCGATGGCACCGCCTGTTGGCAGCGATACCCAGATCTCGTACGGACTCGAGGAGCTCTTCACATGCGTGCAACCCGCAACGTCCTCGTAGCGGCAGTCGGCATCGGTACCACTCTCGGAGTGACAGGTCACCCGCGCCCGGAAGCGCATCCTGACTGGGAAAACCCAGCTGTGATCGGACGCAACAAGCTACCGCCCCATGCCAGTTTCCTGGGGTATCCCAACGTCCGGTCCGCGCTCCAAGCCGATCCGACCGAGTCACCGTACTACATGACGCTCAATGGCACCTGGAAGTTCAACTGGGTGCGCCGGCCCGCTGACAGACCGACCGACTTCTTCAGGGAGGACTTCGACGTATCCGATTGGCACGACATCCAAGTGCCGGGCAACTGGGAGGTGCAGGGCTTCGGCGTGCCGATCTACACCAACATTCCGTACCCTTTCCCCCCCAACCCACCTCTAGTTCCTCACGACTACAATCCGGTCGGATCGTACCGCACCAGCTTCACCCTGCCCGGAAGCTGGCAGGGCAGACAGGTGTTGCTGCACTTCGGCGGGGTCAAGTCCGCCATGTATGTGTGGGTGAACGGCCGCGAGGTTGGTTACAGCCAGGGGAGCAAGACGCCGGCGGAGTTCAACATCACGCCGTATGTGCGCCAAGGTGACAACACTCTCGCTGTCGAGGTCTATCGCTGGAGTGACGGAGCGTACCTGGAGGGCCAGGACTACTGGAAGATCAGCGGCATCGAGCGCGACGTGTTCCTCTACAGCACTCCCAACCTGCACATTCGCGATCTCTTCGCCACCGCAGATCTCGACGGGGAATACGTGAATGGTGTGTTGCACCTGGCGGTGTCCGTGAGCAACCACAGTGAGACGGAAGCGCATAACCAACTCAGGGTGGATCTGTTGGGCGCCGATGGCCGGTCGGTGTTCGACGCTCCGCTCGAGAGCGCCATATCGGTGAGTCCCGCGGGTGAGTTGGTCGTACAATTCGAACAGCCGGTCGCAGCACCGGCGCAGTGGACCGCCGAGACACCCAGTCTCTATACGCTCACTGTGGAGCTGGTTGACACCGATGGGCGCATCGCCGAAGCGGTCGCGACCCGAGTGGGCTTCAGAAGGATCGAGATCAAGCACGGGCAGCTCATGGTGAATGGCGTTCCCGTCACCATCAAGGGGGTGAACCGGCACGAGCACAATCCGCACCTTGGAAGGTCGGTGACCGAGAAGCAGATGCTCGAGGACATCCGTTTGATGAAGCAGTTCAACATCAACGCGGTCCGCACCAGCCACTACCCCAATACGCCGAGGTGGTACGAGCTGACTGACCAATACGGGCTCTATGTGGTTGATGAAGCGAACATTGAGTCCCATGGCATGGGGTATCACCCGGACACCACGCTGGGCAACGACCCGGCGTGGCTCGAGGCCCATTTGGACCGTACCAGGCGCATGGTGGAGCGGGACAAGAACCATCCGTCCGTGATTGTATGGTCGTTGGGAAATGAAGCTGGTGACGGCAGCAACTTCGAAGCGACTTCGGCGTGGATCCATCAGCGCGACCCATCGCGTCCGGTCCAGTATGAGCGGGCCGGAAGACGCCCCCACACCGATATCTACGTGCCGATGTACCCACGCATTCCGTTCCTCGAAGAGTACGCCAGCGAGGAACGCGATCGCCCTCTGATCATGTGCGAGTACGCTCACGCCATGGGAAATAGCGTGGGAAACCTACAGGATTACTGGGACGTAATCGAGAGAGATCGCCAACTACAGGGCGGTTTCATATGGGACTGGATCGATCAGGGGCTTTACGCAGAGACGGCTGAGGGAGAACCATATTGGGCCTACGGAGGTGATTACGGACCGCCGGGAACGCCGAGCGATGGCAACTTCCTGATCAACGGATTGGTGTTCCCCGACCGAGCGATCCACCCCCACCTGCGGGAAGTGAAGAAGGTTTACCAATACATCAAAGTGCGGCCACTTGATCTGGAGCACGGCCGAGTACTCGTAGTCAACCAGCACGATTTCAGCGACCTCGCTGGATTCGAGCTCGCATGGAATGTGGCAGCCGACGGGGTGTCGGTCGCGCAAGGCCGGATCACCGATTTCACTGTGCTTCCTCACGACTCGACGATTGTCGAAGTGCCGCTACCTCGAATCGACCCCGCACCGGGTGTGGAGTACCTCCTGAACCTGAGTTTCCAGCTCAAGCAAGGGACTGCCTTGGTGCCTCAGGGCCATGAGGTGGCCTGGGATCAGTTCGAGCTGCCAGTACACCGTCCTAGCGTTGCGATCGATCCGGACACGCTACCGCCGTTGAGTCTGACTGAAACGCCAGCGTCGCTGCTTGTTGAGGGCCAGCGCTTCGCAGTGTCGTTCGATAGGACGAGCGGCAAGATGGAATCGTTCGTCTATGACGGCTCTGAGATGCTCCTGTCGGGCCCGGAGCCCAACTTCTGGCGGGCCCCTACCGACAACGACTTCGGCAACAGCATGCCCGAGCGTCAGGGGAGGTGGCGCGACGCCTGGGCCAAGGGCAAGGTCAACGACGTGGCCGTGCGACAACCGCTGCCCAGCGTGGTACAGGTGGTGGTTTCGGCCGCGATTCTGGCGGATGATGTCGACTATCACACGTCTTACACCGTTTACGGCAGCGGCGACGTGCTGGTGCACAACCGGTTTGCCCCAACCGAAACCAACCTGCCCGACATTCCCAGGCTGGGAATGACACTGACCCTTCCAGTGGAATTCGACCGGGTTGCGTGGTACGGCCGCGGACCGCATGAGTCCTATTGGGACCGCAAAACGGGGGCGCCGGTGGGTAGCTACGAGAGTCCAGTGTCGGACCTGTATCATCCCTACGTGAGGCCGCAGGAAAACGGCAATCGCAGCGACACCCGCTGGGTGGCACTCAGTAACGCTGCCGGCGCAGGCCTGCTAGCTGTCGGTGTGCCGCTCGTTGATTTCAGCGCACACCACTACACGCTGGCTGACTTCGACGAGGGAACCGAAAAGAACCAGCGACACACCTATCACCTGGAACAGCGGGACCGGGTGACGGTCAATCTGGACTACAGGCAGATGGGAGTGGGCGGCGATAACAGCTGGGGGGCGAGACCGCACGAGCAATACACGCTGCCGGTCCGGGGGTATTCCTTCAGCTTCCGCTTGCGGCCGTTCTCGCCCGCAGATGGGACTCCTTCGGACCTCGCCAAGCAGAGGTTCTCGGCCTCCAACCCCTAAGAACGGCGGGCAAGCATCCGGATGGCTGTATTGCCCCGCTCCGGATGGCTGTATTGCCCCGCTAGGCAGCCGAGCGCTGCTGGTCTCTCCGGGCGCTGTGGTTCGGGTGGACACGGCGCACTCGCAACCCCACAACACAGCCATCGAGTGCGCCGAGACCACACCGCCCCAACGCGCCCTGCGGGACCAACAGCGCTCGGCTGCCTGACAACCCCGCTGGCACTTGCGGTTCTTGGTCGCACCC
>JBDHKN010000075.1:0-27927 GCA_039586365.1 Gemmatimonadota bacterium
GCGATCAGCGAGTCTCTGGCATCTGCGTATGCCTGCTCCAATTCCGCAGCGGAGTAATAGAGGGTATCCTCGCTCCCCTCAATCATGTTCATTATCTCCGGC
This sequence comes from Gemmatimonadota bacterium, assembly GCA_039586365.1. GTDB lineage: Bacteria > Gemmatimonadota > Gemmatimonadetes > Gemmatimonadales > GWC2-71-9. The sequence continues at coordinate 103 of JBDHKN010000075.1, forward strand.
CACCAATGAAGCTCTGTGCTGAGCCGCCAGACGCTGCCCTGACCATCTATATACCAACCCCAGCTCTGATGGCCCCAAGCAAAGTTCTCATAGGATACGTGAAAGAGAACTTCCTGGGAGATCTCTGCGGCTGACGCCGGCGCGCCGTTCTTCACAAAGTGGGACGCGAGTTCGCCACATCCAGCCGCGACATCCCCCACCGGTTGCACACTTCGATCACTGACTGTAATCAGCCCGGAACAGACTGCCCTCGATCGTCTGTTCAACGTGCTGGGGCTGGAGATCGTCGTCGAGGCTGGAACCGGCTCAGAGGCGGCGTATGAGGTTGCGCTGGAGTGTCCCAAGGGTACCGTATTGCTCAAGTGATGCGGCGCCGCTCACTGACGGCAGCCGTGTGACGGCGCACCAAGCTACCAGGTGTGGGGTGTTCGTTTTCTTGACCGCCGTCGGAGAGATCGATGGAGCGGTGAGATCGAGTTGCCAGGCAGCTGGTGCCCAGGTTAGGCAAAGGTCCGCTGGATAACGCACGCCGCGAGGGGGAAACGAGCATGGACAATCTGCGACTTCGTGAGATCCTCAATCTTCTCGACCCGCCCGCGGGCAGGCGCTTGTGGTACGGCGGGGCCAGGGTCGCCGGTTGTGTTCGGGGTGTCACGCCCGAGCAGGCCGCATGGCAGCCGGCTTCCAAGCGGCACTCCATCTGGGAGCTGACGCTACATCTAGCGTATTGGAAGTACGCGGTGCGCCGGAACCTCGAGGCCTTGCCGCAGGGAACGTTTCCCCGATCGCCGGCGAATTGGCCAGCCGTACCCAAGCCGGCGGGTGCGCCGCAATGGAAAGCCGATTGCGCGTTGCTGCGCTCGGAGCACTTGCTGCTGGTGGAGGCGGTGCGGGCGTTTGATCCGCGGCGACTGGATGAGGCGGCGCCGGGCAGCGGGAACTTCCGATTCGTTGACCTCTTGTTCGGTATTGTGAGTCATGACCTCTATCATGTTGGCCAGATTCAGGTCTTGAAGCGCTTGTACCACAATCGGCGCCGCCTCACAGGTGCATGAGGGTGAGAGCGCGGTAGTAGCGGTCGGTTTGTGTGCATGGTGGAGCTAATGGGAACCGAGACATTGGCTCTGGTGGCTGGAAGCGCGCAGCTCATGGGCCGAGTCGTTAAGCCGCAGCGGGTATAGCATGATACTGAATCGTGTCGAGTACATCCTCATGAACAACCCGATTCGTGCGGCTGTCCAGCGTTTCGTCGAAGTGCGTCGCCTCCTGCGTTTGGGTGGTGCCCTGGACGGCGGAGCTGCGCTTGAGATCGGGTGCGGACGAGGTGTGGGGGCGCAACTGGTTCTGGGCCACTTTGGCGTCGCCTCACTGGATGCGTTTGATCTCGATCCCCGCATGGTCCGTCGGGCTCGTGCCCGCTCAGAGAACTGGGGCAATCGGGTTCGGTTGTGGATGGGTGACGCCGCAGCCATCGCAGCGGCGGATGCAACCTACGACGCGGTATTCGACTTTGGGATCCTCCACCATGTTCCTCAGTGGCGAGTAGCACTGGCGGAAGTGTCGCGGGTTCTCAAACCGGGGGGGCGGTTCTTTGCTGAGGAAGTGCTGAGGCCGTTCATTCAGCTTGCGGTGAGTAGGCTGCTGTTTGATCACCACAGAGTGAGCGGTTTGACGCCGTGGAGTTTCAGGCTGGAATGAGGGAAGTCGGACTTCAACCGGTGGGTTGTGAGGAGCTCTGGGGCGTGATCGCATGGTTTGTTGCTGATAAGATTGCCGCCTAGCAGGCGGATGAAGTGTGCAGACGCTGTTGGAGGATCGGCGAACACCCTTCTGGATTGGTCATAGTATGCCGTAAGAGCGTTGGTGATATACTGACAACGAGCAAGACCGAGGTGACACCATGGAGAGAAGAGTCATCACCACTGGACTAATGGCCGGGCTCGTCGTTGTCGGATGGACATCGGTATCATACGGCCTAGTGCGCATTCGCGATGAACTTGGCTACAAGGAGGTCTCCCACGAGGAGACTGTCCTGGCTGTGTTGGACACCAACCTTACAGAGACTGGCCTCTACCTTGTCCCGGGTCATAGCCCGCCAGATTCATTGTTCAGAGCACGGTACGCTGAGGGTCCGCTGTTTAGGGTCCATTCTCTTAGGAGTGGAGCTGGAGGGGCACTTCACGTCATCCTGCCGATCCTCGCATTGATTGCCGCGCCGATCATCCCGACGTGGCTGGTGTGGAATCTCTGCCAACGTGGAGGACCCAGATTCGGGGTGCGCGTCGTCATTGTGGCGCTCTTCGGCGTGTTCGTGGCGCTCACGACCGACCTGCGGCTGTGGGGAATGGAACTGTACCCTCTTAGCTACACGCTGTTGCTTGCCTTCGGCAGCGTGACCACCTGGATCCTTGCTGGTCTGGTCGTTGCCTGGAGAATCAAGCCGTTGGTTGACCGTCCGCCCGAATCGCTATAGTCGGCTTCCAAGGTGCAAGGAACTGGTCCACGAATGAGACCGCACGTCGTGATACACAGCCAAGTCAGTCTCGACGGTCGCATGGATTGGCTCCGGATCGACCCGGGACTGTACTACGAGCTAGCAGCGCGCTGGAAGGAAGACGCGACTCTGGCCGGTAGTGATACGTTGCTGGCTGCGGTTGCCCAATTCGCGGAGGAACCTTCAGAACAAGACACCTCAGCGACCGGCCGGAGCGGTCCTCTGCTGGTGGTGCCGGATAGTCGCGGGAGGTTGAAGCATTGGGAGGCACTGCTGTCAGCTCGGTACTGGAGGGGCGGTCTCGCGCTGTGCACCAAGGTCACGCCGAAGAGACACTTGGAGTATTTGGACGAGGTTGGAGTGGAGTCACTGATGGTTGGTGATGACCGAGTCGACCTTTATGAGGCTCTCGAGTGCCTGTCGGGTCGTTACGGCACCAAGACCGTCCGGGTCGATAGCGGTGGAACTCTGAACGGCGTTCTGTTGCGAAACGGTTTGGTCGACGAGGTGAGCGTGTTGATCAGCCCGTGTCTTGTAGGGGGAGTAACGCCAAAGACACTGTTTCGCGCACCTGACCTGACCGAGGTAGCCGATGTGATCGGCCTGCGGTTGATCGGTCTCGAGAAGCTTCAGGATGATGTGGCGTGGCTGAGGTACAGTGTACTCCACAACAAAGTCAGTGAGGAAGATAGCCGATGACTTGCATGCTGTGCCGCAATCGAGTTGTGGACTTTGTACAGTGGAAGACCATGTTTGCCTCTCACTCAGCGGCCCACCAAGCCGCCGGCCTTCAGCTCGTCAATGTCTGGCGCAGCGTTGAGGAACCCAACAACGTTTTCTTCATGTTCGAGGTTGCCAGCCTAGAGAAGGCCCGGGAGTTCGTCAGTAATCCCGAGGCCGCCAGAGCTGGAGAAGCTTCGGGTGTGGTCGATGGCGAGTATCATTTCATCGAAGCTGCGGGGAGTTACTGAATGCCGAACCATGGCGTGCGGCTGCCGGTCATTTGTGCCGCATCTGACGCCGAGGTTGCCACACCGGCACCCGATGGGCTCTTGAAGCCTCACTGACGTTTCGAAATGCAAGCGGCGAGTTCCGGCGAAACTGCGAAGTCGAGCAGAGGCTCTTGCAGGGCCGGGTGACCGAGCGCCTGAGATTGATTCGAGAGAGCGAGAGAGAACTGCTGTCCTGACATGGTTCGCGCTCGCAGCCTATTGCCAGAGTCGTGATGCAGCCTTCCAGAATTGAGGGGTGATCCATGGATCCCGGCGAACAACGCTCCCTTATCGACCGTTACCTCGTAGCCTACAACGCCCGCGACATCGACGGGATGATGGCGACGATTCACCCTGACGTTCAGTTCAAGAACGTCTCTGGCGGCGAGGTCAACGCTACAGCTTCGGGCGCGGACGAGTTCCGCCAGTTGGCCGAGCAGTCGAAAGGATTGTTCTCATCGCGGGAGCAAACGGTGAGGGCGTTCGAATCAGATGGGGACAAGGCGGTCGTTGAGGTGGGGTACGAGGCCGTATTGGCCGTGGACCTGCCGAACGGCATGAAGGCGGGGGAAACACTGCGACTCGACGGGCGCTCGGAGTTCGTCTTTCGGGACGGGAGGATCTACCAACTTGCGGACTACAGCTGATAGCAGCGGTATGGCCGCATGACAGGGGCATGAGCCTGTCGGACACCCAGTGCCCGTTGTTGGGCGGGCCTGACGAGTTTGACTGAGAGAGATGCTTGTGTTCGTTCTCATACGTGCGGTCACCTACGCTACGCTTTTCATCGGCCTGGTGCTGGTGTTCCTGCCGGCGCAGGTATTGTCTGGGGCGGGCATCCACCAGCCCGCAGTGTTCGGAATGCCGCAGGTCAGCGGGATGATGATCGCAGCGACGGGTGCAGTCGTAGCGTTATGGTGCATACTGGTGTTTGCCCTCGTCGGCAAGGGTACCCCCGCACCGTTCGACCCACCGCGTCGGTTGGTTGTTCGGGGGCCTTACCGCCACGTCCGGAACCCAATGTACCTTGGTGCGGGCCTCGCGCTCGCCGGAGCTGCACTCTACTATCAGTCGTTCGAGCTGCTTGGCTATACGGGTGTATTTTTCGTCTTCGCGCACCTATTTGTGGTGTTGTATGAGGAACCGACTTTGAGACGCAGCTTTGGAGCGGAGTACACCGCGTACTGCCAAACGGTGCGCCGGTGGTGGCCGAGACCATGAGCTAGCCTGCTCCATCCTGTAGAGCAAACTCTTGAAACAGCAACGAACGCCTGAGGTCACGCTGGAGAAGGTCGGCCCCGACAACCTACCGGATTGCGGTATCGGCTGCATCAGGAATCCGAAGCACGAAGGCTTTGAACCTAAGGTCGAGTGGCTGCAACAGCGTTTCGCCGAAGGCCTGCGATTCCTGCTCTTCCGTGACGGAAAGGGCAAGCCTCTTGCATTCCTCGAATGCGTGCCGGGCGAATTCGCTTGGCGGCCCGTGGACGCCGCAGGCTGGCTGTTTGTCCATTGCCTGTGGGTCTACCCCCCAGGGCAAGCGGTGGGCGGGTTGGGGAGCCGTTTGATCCAGGCATGCCTAGAGGAGGCGCGACGGGCGGGCGCCAGAGGCGTCGCAGCCATGGTGAGTGAGGGTCCCTGGATGGCAGCGAAGCAAGTGTTTCTTAGGAATGGTTTCGCTGAAATTGCGGAGAGCGACCGCTTCCAGTTGATCATTCACAGGCTTGGGAAAGGGCCGGAGCCACGCTTCCGCAACATAAGCAAGAAGTGGGCAAAGCAACGGGGGCTGCACATCGTGTCATGGCGGGCGAACACGGCCTGGAAGTCAAGGTCACGGTGCTGCGCAGCGCCCGCGCAGCGCAACACGCGCCTTCCTACTACGGTGTCTTCAATCTCCTGTGGAACGGGCGGCTGCTGTCAGATCATTACGTCAGTAAAGGACGCTTCAGGAACATGCTGAAGAAAGAGATCCTGGGGGCCAATGTCAGCTCGAGACGAACAGACAATCTGCGTGGTCATTGTGACCGTTGACGCGAACACCGAGACCATCGGTGAGGTCACAGCTCACGCACAGTACGGTCTGAAGCGCTTTGCGGAGTTTGATGGCTTCATTTGTGGCGTTCTACACAGGCACGCCAACGGCACGCGCATCGTGCAGTATCTTCGCTGGCAATCTGAGGCGGATCATCTCGCCTGCATGAACCATCCACTGTGGGATGATGTCCCATCCTCCCGGCGCTTCTTGGGCCTCGTGAACTCCGGCCAGATCCGCGTGGACGTTGGTGTGTACGACGTCATTGCTGAGCAATACCCTGACTGATGCAGCTGCCTGGCAAGCTGCCGAAGCTTTCGGTCTGCTGCGTGGTATCCCTGGCCTGCTGCCATTACGGCGGCCGGCTACACCTAGCGGCAATAGTGTGAGGCAGATCTCAGCTCCGATCGTTGGTCACAGAAGACTATGAGCCTTGCTGCATATGGCTGGAATGAGGCGTGGGCAGGGCGTCTGGCGGCAGCTGACTGCGGTCGAGGCATGGCAGCGCGAGTGCTTGCAGAACATCGCGAGCTGTATCGAGTTCACACGGGTGCCACGGAGCTGCCGGCCTGGATTTCCGGTCGACTCCGCCATGATGCTTCGAGTGTTGCAGACCTCCCCGCCGTTGGTGATTGGGTGGTGATGGAGCACGGTGGTGCGTGCGACGCCGCTCTTATTCACTGTGTCCTGCCACGCATGTCGACGTTTTCTCGGAAGGCAGCCGGGAAGCGAACTGATGAGCAGATTGTCGGGGCCAACGTTGACACCGTGTGGATCGTATCCGCCTTTGACTCTGATCTGAACCCAGCCCGACTCGAGAGGTATGTCACCCTGGTTTGGGAGAGCGGAGCGTCTCCCGTTGTGGTGGTTGCCAAAGCCGACCTCTCCGAAGCGCCGGAGTCGATCGTTGCGGGTCTGACTGCACGAGTAGTTGGGGTTCCCATCCATGCGGTGAGCGCCATTGATGGTGCCGGTCTTGAGGTGCTTCGCCGATACCTGGCGCCCGGTCAGACGATTGCCTTGCTCGGGTCATCTGGTGTCGGCAAGTCGACCCTAATCAACCGCCTTGCTGGACACGAGGTCATGCGGACGGTATCGGTTCGCGCGAGCGATGGTAAGGGACGTCATACGACGACACACCGGCAGCTGGTGCTTCTCCCATCTGGTGGACTGCTACTGGATACGCCCGGCATGCGTGAGCTCCAGCTTTGGAGTTCCGATGAGGGACTCGAGAAGAGCTTCCCGGATATCGATGCAATCGCTGCTGGATGTCGGTTTGCAGACTGCCGTCACGAGTCCGAACCGGGATGTGCAGTCCACGCGGCTGTTGAGAGTGGCGAACTCGCTCCAGGGCGTCTTGAGAACTTCAGAAAACTCACGAGGGAGCTGGCCTATTTCGAGCGGAAGCGGGACGTGCGAGCAGAACTTGAGGAGAAGCAGCGCTGGAAGGAGTTGACCAAGGAGTATCGGCGCAGGTTCAAGGGCCGGAAATAAGATCCGCCTAACGAGTGGATGAGACTGACGAACACATGATTGGACAGGCAGGTCGTTGGTAGATGTGCATGTTCATGGCAAGTTGACAAATCCCACCGCCGGATAGCGGCGAGGGGGCTCCATACCCCACGGAGCGTTATATTGGCTCCTCTATGTGTTATATGATCGCCGTTCGTCGCGTGAGCCATACTGTGGTTGCCCTATTGGCGCTACATGGCGCGTACGTGCCGACACACGCTCAGAGGCCAGACTCGGCCTCCGTCCGTGAGATCGAGGTGTACCTGGTCACATACGGCCCAGGCCGGCTGTACTGGGAGCGCTTCGGGCACAACGCGATATGGATTCGTGATCCCGCGAGACACATCGATCACATGTTCAACTACGGGATCTTCGACTTCAATCAAGAGAGCTTTTTGCTCCGGTTCATCCAGGGCCGCATGCTCTACATGCTGGCCACGCAGGATCCGCAGCGGTCGTTTGAGGGGTACGTGGCGAACAATCGCTCGGTTTGGATTCAAGAACTCAACCTGACCGAGACACAACGTACCGCACTCAGGGATTTCCTGCTGTGGAACTCGGTGCCGGAGAACCGTGACTACCGCTACGACTATTACCTCGACAACTGTTCCACCAGGGTGCGCGACGCTATAGACCAGGCCATTGGCGGTAGAATCCGAGCGCAGACGGAGACCACGCAAACGAACACGACCTTCCGCTATCACACCCAGCGTCTCACCACCGCCAACGTGCCGCTCTATACCGGCCTGCTGGCTGGGCTGGGTAGCCCCGTGGATCGACCAATCAGCGTTTGGGAAGAGATGTTCATTCCAATGTTGCTACGCGATCACCTGCGTGACGTCACAACGTTAGACGAGAACGGCAACGAGGTACCCCTGGTGGTGTCGGAGGCGCTGTACTACGAAAGCACTGCTGAGCCGCCGTTGGATGCGCCACCGCGCTGGCTCATCTGGTACTTGGCCGCCGGCGTTGCGGTGGCGGCGTTGCTGGTCGTTCTCGGGAAGACCGCAGGCAATGCCGCACGGTTCATATTGGCTCTATTAACCAGTGCGTGGACGCTGCTTGTGGGGTTCGCCGGTGTGGTCCTGGCGGGACTGTGGTTGGGGACCGACCACGCAACGTCGTACTGGAACGAGAACCTGTTCTGCCTGACGCCCATAGCGCTGCCGTTGGCTATTCTCCTGCCGTTGGCGGTGCACGGTGTTGGATGGGTGCTACGGCCTGCTCAATGGCTTGCCGCTGCAGTAGCGGTGTCGTCGCTGCTCGGCTGGGTGGCCCAAATCCTGCCGGCATTCGACCAAGTGAACGGACAGCTCATTGCACTGGTATTACCAGTGAATGTGGCGGTGGGGTTGGTGGTGTTGGGAGAGCGGAGAGCGGAGAGCGGAGAGCCGGGAGCCGGGAGCTGAGAGCCGAGGGTTGAGAGCGCTATCACTGATGACCGCTCCCCGCTCTCCGCTCCCTTCGCTGGCTCCCCGATCCCCACTAACAAAAGCGTTGCTGACACATAGATTGTAAGCAATACCATGACTGAGCAAAGTACGAGTTCAGCGTCCGGTATCGCACGGTTTCTTGTCGATCTTCGCTCCTACAGCGAGCGGCGATCGTGGCAGGACAGGCGTGGCCAGGCCCAAATCGTCCCTGTGGAACGTCGCAGCGGCGTCGACCGCCGTATGCAGACGGACCGACGACGGCGTTGGCTGAGCAATTACTCTCCCGAAGCCAGCGTCCGGATCCACAGAATGGTGTCCCATCCGACGGCGCGGGTAGCGTGCCCGGAGTGCGATGGGGCATTGATGCTCGGTCCTCCAGTCGATCGTGGCGGTGTCAGGGTCCGCCGGGTCCACTGCACTTCGTGCCGGCTGAGCACGGAGGTCAGGAACCTGGGCTGAGCGTGTTCATGGGCAGCGGGTGGGGGGTTGGGGGGATGGGGGCACCGCGCCGCAGCTGCTCGGTTTACGATTCCCAATGAGCCATTTCTGTTTAGATTGAACGGTTACAAATTTGTAGGCCGGGCGCTGTCGCACGGCCTGCGGTGTTCGTTCAACGAGAGTGGCGACTGTGCGGACGGTGGAAATCTCGGCTTTACCCTCAATACAACCACCCTGGCCTTCCCGCCGAGAGACGCCAAGGGGTGTTGGTCCCTGCAATCCCTATCGTAGGGAAGGGTCTCCGTTTCGCGCGCCCACCAGCCAGTCAGAAAACATCCGCGGATAAAATGGAGAGGTTTCGATGCCTGCCAAAGCAGAAGCTGAAGTAAAACGCTTCATGGACGAAGTCATAAGGCTGAACCCGGGCCAGCCGGAGTTCATCCAGGCAGTCCAGGAAGTTGCTGAGAGTTTGATGCTGTTCATCCTGGAGAACCCCAAGTATCAGAAGGGCAAGGTTCTCGAGCGCATGACGGAGCCCGAAAGGGTGATTCTGTTCCGTGTGCCTTGGGAGGACGACAAGCACGAGGTCCAGGTGAACAAGGGATACCGGGTCGAGTTCAATAGCGCGATCGGTCCCTACAAAGGCGGCTTGCGGTTCCACCCCACGGTGAACCTGGGCGTGTTGAAGTTCTTGGGGTTCGAGCAGATCCTCAAGAACAGCTTGACCGGCCTGCCGATGGGTGGTGGGAAGGGTGGTTCCAACTTCGATCCCAAGGGCAAATCCGACCACGAAGTAATGCGATTCTGCCAATCGTTCATGACTCAGCTGTCTCGGCACATCGGTGCGAACACCGACGTGCCGGCCGGTGACATAGGTGTAGGTGCGCGTGAGATCGGCTTCCTGTTCGGCCAGTTCAAGCGCATCGTGAACCGGTTCGAGGGGGTCTTGACCGGGAAGGGCCTGGCGTACGGCGGAAGCCTGATCCGGACCGAGGCCACCGGTTATGGCACAGTCTATTTCATGCAGAACCAGCTGGGAACCAGGGGTGAGGACTACAAGGGTAAGGTCTGTACCGTGTCCGGTTCTGGTAACGTGTCGATCTATGCGACCGAGAAGTTGATCGAACTCGGTGCCAAGGTCGTGACGGTGTCCGATTCCGGCGGGTTCGTGTACGACAAGGATGGATTCGACGCAGAGAAGTTGGCGTACGTGAAGGACCTCAAAGAGGTCCGCCGTGGCAGGATCCACGAATACGCCAAGAAGTTCGGCTGCGAGTATCATGAGGGCAAGCGGCCTTGGGTCGTCAAGTGTGATCTGGCCTTCCCATGCGCGACCGAGAACGAGCTGAACGGTGATGAGGCCGAGACGCTGGTGAAGAATGGCTGCTTCGGGGTTGCCGAGGGTGCCAATATGCCCAGCACCCCGGAGGCCGTTGAGATCTTCCAGAAAAACAAGATTCTCTATGGCTTGGGCAAAGCCGCCAACGCAGGCGGGGTAGCCGTTTCCGGACTCGAGCAGAGCCAGAACGCTATCCGGCTCAGCTGGACCCGCGAGGAGGTCGACGGCAAGTTGGTCGACATCATGAAGAACATCCACGAGCAGTGTGTGGAATACGGTAGGGAAGGCGACTGGATCGACTATGTGAAGGGTGCCAACATTGCCGGCTTCGTGAAGGTGGCCGACGCCATGCTGGCGCAGGGCATCGTCTGACCGCGGCAGTATTGGTCGGGAGTCCCGGTTCGAGTTGCTCGAGCCGGGACTTGTCGTATCCATCGGATTGATTCCGTGGCGAGTGGCTCCCAGCTACCCGGAGGTGCAGTGTTCAAGGCAGTTGACAGTCCCTATTTGGTGCCCGACGATGGGTCCTTCAGTGTCGCAGAGATCTCCACCCGCCCTCCTGCGGACGCACCGGGTGAGAGGAAGGTCCGGAAACGTCTGAAGAATGCCCGTAATGAACTGAGCGACCTCCAGGACGTGCTGTACGCGGATGACCGTTATGCGGTGCTGCTCATCTTCCAGGCGCTGGATGCTGCTGGAAAGGACAGCACCATCAGAGCCGTGCTGACCGGGGTCAATCCGGCCGGCTGTCAAGTCTACTCCTTCAAGGTGCCATCGGCCGAAGAGTTAGACCACGATTTCCTGTGGCGCACCGCGCGGGCTCTTCCCGAGCGGGGACGAATTGGCGTCTTCAATCGCAGCTACTACGAAGAGGTACTTGTAGTCAGGGTACACCCGGAAATACTCCTGGCCCAGAAGCTGCCGGTGGTCGACACCTCGTCGCTGTGGCAGGAACGGTTCAAATCCATCCGTGACCACGAAGAGCATCTGGCACAAAACGGCACGGTGATCCTCAAGTTCTGGCTCAATATCTCGGCCGAGGAACAGCGCCGCAGGTTTCTGGCGCGACTCGACAAGAGCAAGAAGAACTGGAAGTTTTCGCTCAAGGACGTGGAGGAACGCCAGTACTGGGACGAGTACGTGCATGCCTACGAGGAGGTGCTGAAACGGACGTCCTGCCCCTGGGCTCCCTGGTACGCTATCCCAGCTGACGATAAGCCCTATATGAGGATGAAGGTCGCTGAGATCGTTGTCCAATCGCTCAAGCAACTCGATCTGAAGTACCCCAGTCCCAGCCCGGAAGACCAGGCACGCCTTGATTCTATGCGCCGGATTCTGGCCCCCGACTCGGAGAGTGAATAGCATCCGGTCTCCTTGAGCTCGACTAAGGCTCAGCGGCCCGTCACCCGACGACGCCTCGCAAGGAATGCCGACTTTCCAGTACGGACGATGCCACTCGGTGAAGTCCGAACAGGCCCACAGCGTGCCCGGCACCAGCGGTCAGGGCTGGTGGGATCGCCAGCTAGCGTACTCGCCATCGCAGGATAGAGGGGGTATCATACCTCCTGCAGTGGAGTCGTTGCCCCACCGACATGGTTCCGAGCTGAGAGGAGAGATGACATCAGAGGGATCACCGCCAGCCAAGGATCGGCGCTCAGTTCCTGATCGGGTCTGCGTTGTGTGTCTGGACGGGAAGTATGTCGCGCGGCCCCAGGAAGACTTCAATCACTCGGATGCGCCAACGTCGAGTTGGCACATCGAGGCGTGCACCAACTGCGGACATGTTCAGTTCTTCAGGCGGGATTGGCGTCAACGCGATTAGCCGTATTCACCGTATTCGAGGCCTGATACGACACTTGTGCGGCGCTGCGGCGGAGCTGCTTGCGCGAGAGCAGGCGTGGATCGCCGATTCGTCAATCGTCAATCGTGAGTCGTGAATCGTCAATCGTGAATCGTCAATCGCCGGTCTTACACGGCCAGGTCGCCCTTGTCACCGGCGGCGCGTCGGGCATCGGCAGAGCGATCGCGGCGATCTTTGCGGCAGAGGGTGCGGCGGTGGTGGTGATGGACCGGGATCGCGATCGTGGCACGGATGTCGTTGGGGAACTGGTGGGACGTGGCTGCCGCGCAGCGTTCGCCCACGGTGACGTCAGCCAAAGCAGCGACTGTGAACGTGCTGTGCGGGAGGCCGTCCGCGCATTTGACGGCTTGGATGTGCTCTGCAACAATGCCGGGATCATCCAGCGCGCATCCGTCCTGGAACTCACTGAGGCTGATTGGGACCGCGCCATGGCGGTCAACGTCAAGTCGGTCTTCCTGATGTCGCACTACTCGATTCCCCTCATGATTGAGCGTGGGGGTGGTGTAATCATCAACATGGCTTCGGGATGGGGACTTGTTGGCGGTCGCCGTGCGGCGTCTTACTGTGCCTCAAAAGGCGCTGTGGTCCAATTGACCAAAGCCATGGCGCTCGACCACGGTGGTCACAACATCAGGGTGAACTGCATCTGTCCAGGAGACACCGACACTGCGATGCTGCGAAGCGAAGCGGCGCAACTCGGCGAGCCGGTGGATCGGTTTCTCAGTGATGCCGCGTCACGGCCGCTCGGGAGAGTAGGTACAGCGGAAGACATCGCACGGGCGGCACTCTATCTAGCGAGCGATGCTGCCGCGTTCGTGACAGGAACGTCGTTGGTGGTGGACGGCGGTGGCTTGGCCGGATCATAGCAAGGAGTCAATGTGCGAGGGCTGGAAGACAAGCGGGTCTTGATAACGGGAGGAGCGAGCGGAATCGGTGCGGCAACAGCTCGCCGCTTCGTGGAAGAGGGCGCCCGGGTGATAGTGATGGATCGGGACGAGGCTGGCCTGCAGACGATTGCGGCGGAGTTGTCTGGCTTGACGGGAACCTTACAAGCAGATGTATCGGATCCAGATTCTGTCGCAGTGGCGTTTCGCGAACTCGATGGCCTGTGCGCCGGGCCAGATGTGCTGATCAACAACGCGGGGATCAGCATCCGACATCCGTTTGTTGAAATAGCAGTGGAGGATTGGCGTCGCGTGATAGACACCAATCTCAACGGCGTGTTCTTCACGGCTCGTGAGGCTGCAAGCCGGATGTTGGCGGGGGGTGGGGGTGTGATCCTCAACATGGGGTCGACCAACGGTCTGGTTGGCTATCCCTATTACGCCGACTACAACGCATCGAAAGCCGGTGTCATTGAGTTGACCAGGTCGCTGGCCCTGGAACTGGCCCCCACAGTGCGAGTAAACGTTGTCTGTCCAGGCTACGTGCTCACTCCAATGCAGCAAGCCGAGTACACTCCCGAGATGATACAGGCGGTCAACTCCAAGATTCCCCTTGGCAGGCATGCCGATCCCCAGGAAGTGGCCGCACTATTCACCTTCCTGGCATCCGACGACGCGGCGTACATCACCGGACAGTCGTTTGTGATCGATGGCGGTGAGGTGGCGGGAGGGCTAGCAAGCCGGTAAGACCTGAGCTTGCGGGCCCCGGCTCATTCCGCGGCTTGCTTTATCCGCAGCTTCTGGCCCTCGGTGACCATGTCCTGCGCGACTACTTCCTGAACGATCCGGGCGATGAACGAATACCCCCGTGCATCGGCTGCCAGCCACCGCTGCCATTCGAGTTCGTCCAGGGCGGAGTTGAGTTCCTTGCCTTTGAGGCCGGTGCATTGTCCCAGCTGTGTTGCTGTGACGCAGTGCCCGAGTACCGCGGCGGCTGCGAGGGCTTCCTGAGCCGGTGAGCTGAGCCGCCTGAAGCCGACCCGGATGGCGGCGACGATCGCGTCCGGCAGCTCGCCGGGAAGCGTCTGTGACAAGGTGCGTAGCGGCTGTGGCCAGGCAGCCGCCGTTTCTTCCAGGTCTAGACCGAGCGCAACGGCGTGCAGCAGTTCCACCGCGAGTAGTGGAAGACCTGCGGAGTCTGACGCGACCCGGCGGGTGAGCCGGTCGATCTGTTCGTCAGTGTAGCCGGGAACCGCCCAGCGCGCGAGCTCACGTAGCGATGTCTCGTCGAGCTTGTCCAGCTTCACTGTTGTGCCGGGGATGTCCCGACCGATTCTGGAACGTACGTCGTCCAATTCGTCGCGGGCCGGCGTCGTGCTCACTGCCAGCGTTACGAGGATCGGACAATCTGGCAGATCGCGGATGATCGAACCGAGCGCTAGAATTGATTGCCTGTCGCACCACTGTGCGTCGTCCACCAGAAGAAGCACCGGCTGTTCACCTGCCAACGCGCGTACGATCTCGACCAGCGCCGTCTCCAACGGTTGCACGGGGCCCTTGGGAACGCCGAATCGATCGGCCCATTCGTCGATCTCCGCCGCGAAAGCCGCCAACGCACTCGGTGAAGCCGCCGCCAATCCTCGCCCGGCCAGCAGGCCTCCGCGTGCCAGACCCGCGATTCCACTAGCGGGTTGGTCTCGGTCGGCTGCGACGGCTCGCAGCGAGCTGACGGTGGCTCCGTCTAGGCGGGCGCGGGCAATGAGCTCCTCAGAGAGTCTGGTCTTCCCATATCCCACATCGCCTTCGATTACGGCTACCGCTGCATTCGGCTCCACAACGGTGTTGCTCCACAGTGCGACGAGACCAGCCAGTTCCTTCTCGCGGCCAATGAGGGGTGCGCGGCGCAGCTCCGCACCCTGCTCCGGGTTGAGTGGGACAGAGGCGGCAAGCTGCCATTCGCGTTCGCGCTGCACCCGTTCGGCCATTTGCACGGTCTCGACGTCAGGCGCGGCAGATACCTCGGCGAGCCTGGACCGGAATTCGGCATAACGGACCAACGCCTCGGTCCGGTCGCCAGCAACGGCCAAGCTCTTCATTGCGGCCCGCACCGCCGGGCCAGAACCGGAATCGATCGTGTTGGCCCGGTTGGCGGCCTTGACTGCCGCGTCCGTCTTGCCGCAGGCCAGCAGGTCGTCGCTGTATCGGACCAGAGCCTTCGCCGTCCGGCTGCGCCAGTGGCTGCGCTCGGCAGCTAGCCATTCATCGAACGCCCAGGCTTCGCGCACGCTGAAACCCTCCAGGAATTCTCCACCGATCAGATCAGCTGCGCCCTGCCAGTCCCCAGCGGATTCGCACTGCTCGAATTGCTCGATATCCAGCGCCACCTTTCCCCCGGTCAACCGGAGCTGGTCGGCCTCCGCGATGATCCCGTCTTCCCCCAGCGCGCGGCGCAGCACTCTAACAGCCTCGCGCAGGGAATGCCGTGCCTTGGACTCCGGCTTTTCGGCCCAAAGAACTCCGGTGAGATGCTCACGACTTCGCACGCAGTGGGGAGAACGGGCCAGATATATGAGGAGCGCAACGTTCTTGCGTTGTAGTAATCCCGCCGGTGCCGGGTCCCCGTCGCTGCGCACCTCGAGTGGGCCCAGGGTGCGGAGCGAGATCATGCTGGGCAGCTCCGTGCGATGAACTGTGTTGCTTGCTCTCGCAAGGATGTGTACGCGGCGTCCGCGGCGGACCAAACCGCGAGTACGCGGCGCAGGTGCCTACAGGCCGAACGATCGTCGCCCCTGTCCTTTGCCGCCATGCCGCGTACCCACCGAGCATACGAAGACAGAGCCCAATCGATCTCACCGGCCTGCGCGACTTGGTTGGGAGGGGGACCGGTCCATTCGAAATGCTCGTACCAAAGACGCGCAGAGTCGGCCGCCGCGTGTTGTCCGAGGCTGTCGTACCACTCAGCCCGCCTCATGTGCAACACGGCTCGGGCGAACGGATCGCCGCCGCGGCCGGCGGAGTCGAACGGCAGGAGGGCCCGTGATGCGTCGACAGCGTATTCGTAGCGGCCTCGTGCTGCGAGATCGAGGGTCTGCAGCAGGTTGGCAAGACGTCTGGCGTCCGTGTCGGTCTCGGGTTGTCGCAATGTGTTGATTCTCTGGCTGGTCATTGCGGTATCGCCCAGACGGCTGGCATGTACGCCGAGCGCCCAGACCGCGCGCATCCCGACGGGCGAGTCGCCGACCAGTCGCTCCAGTTCGGTCACGCCTTGTGCCAGTTGGCCTGCGTCGATTCCAGGCAGTCCCAGCGCGTGTCCGATGACTCTCCACTCTGCCGCCTCAGCTCGTGCCTCGGGCGTAGCGAACAGAGCCGCGGCTGAGTCCAGCTGAGACAACGCGGCCCTGATCTGCCCCATGCCGATCAAGCCTAGTCCGCGGCCCTCGTGCAGGTGGGCCAATGTATCGCGCCCACTCGCCGGACTCGAGGTCAGGAACTCGTCTCCCAGCTCTGCCTGTGTCCTTGCCAGGTCGAACATCGCGCCGAGCCGGAAGAAGTCACGGAATGAGGCTGCCAGGTTTGAGTCCCTCAGCACCCATTGCCGCAGCGGCGCGACGCTGTCCGGGTAGAACCGTTCAGTGATGACGAATTGCATCAAGAGCGGTTGGTACAGGTCGCCGACTTCTTCGCGGCCGCCCCAGACTTCCCTGTAACGCTGCAGGCTCGCGACTGCATCGTCGTGCTGTCCCAGTCGGACATAAGAGAGGATTCTGTGAAACTGTGTCGGTCCGAACGTGGGATCCTTCTCGGCCGCAAGCTCCAACTGGTGGGTGGACTGTTCCAGTGGCACGCCCACGTAGGGTCCTCGGGCCTGCAGTTCTTCGGCGTAGAGAAACGCGGCATATGCGTTGTGGGGATAGCGTTCGATTGCCTCGCGATAGCGCTCGTATCTCTCCGCCTGTGTTGGAGCGATCTGTGCGGCCATCAGCAGCCGTTCCAGTTCGGGAAGCTTGACCTCCTGGGTTGCCAGTAAGCGTTGAAAGTCTATTCCCGACAGCTCACCAGTGCGCAACCAGCGGAAGGCGTTGGCGAACCACCACTGCGCCAGCTCGAATTCTGGATCCTCTTGTCGCGCAATCGTGAACTGGTCGGTTGCGGTAGCGAACTGACCGCGCTTGAATGTCCTGAGCCCGTCGAGGAACGCGTTTAGCGCCGCATCGCTTCTGGCTCTGAGGGCGGGAGAACCGCTGTACTCGGAGGCCCGGTTCTCGTCGATTTGGCTGGCGATAACGAAACCCAGGCGGTGTCCGATCCGGTCCAGCGCAATATCCGCTGCGAGGCGCTCTGTCACCGCAGGCCGGCGCCTCCCATCCCGATCGATCACGCTCATGGCCAGTTGCAGGTCGCTGCCAACCGTCGCTACTGTAGCGTAGGCTGCGTAGCGACTGCGAAGCGTCCGGATGTCGCCCCTGTCCAGCGAATCTGCGAATGGGCCGTGCTCCTGCCACCAGTTGGTTACTGCGTCGTCGTCCGCGACCGTGGCGAAGCTCTCGATGTTGTACCTGGTTAGCAGGGTCAGGTTTGCGGCCATTCCCGAGTCGACGCCCGGAAGGGGCTCAAACGGCAAGATGGCCACATCGGTTAGTTCTTGGGGTTGCAGCAACCGAGCCACCAGGAACAGGGCTGCTGCGCCACCGGCAACGATGCCCCCCAAGGCCAACATGAGTGTCTGGCGGCGGTACTTCCGGGTCCGGGTATGCCACAAGGCCCGGCGGAGGCTGGTTGCATCGGGCCAGCGTTCACTCACGTTGAACTTCAGGGCGCGGCGCAGAATAGGCACGATGGCTCCAGGCACGCTGCTCCAATCGGGTCGACTCTTTTGCATTTCAGGTGCCCAAGAGCGGCCCGTGTAGGCTTCGAACAACACCATTGCCGCAGAGTACAGATCACTGGCCGGAGTAACCGCAGCACCATAGGCCTGTTCCGGCGACATGTACCCCACCGTGCCCACCACGCGGCCGTCGGTCGTCGCAGACTGGATCGTTTCGTCGGAGGGTTTCGCGATTCCGAAGTCGGAAATCACAGCGCGGTCGTCGATCAAGAAGATGTTGCTGGGCTTGAGGTCGCGGTGAACGACTCCTCTCCCATGCACCGCTTCCAACGCGTCGAGCACGTCCCGGGCCAACTTGAGAGCCTCGTCACGCGGCAGCGGGCCCCGTTTCAATCGATCCTCGAGGGTCTCGCCCTCGATGTATTCCATAACGTAGTAGAAGAAGCCGTCAGCTTCGCCGGCCTTGTGGACGGATACGACATTGGGGTGCTGCATGCTCGCGAGGATGCGTGCCTCTCTCAAGAAGCGCTCGGCAGCCCGGGCGGTGGCGAGTTCCGGACGGATGATCTTGATGGCCACCGGCCGGTCGAGCGTCACCTCACGGGCCCGGAAGACGATCCCCATCCCTCCGCGGGCGAGCTCCCGCTCGACTTCGTAGTCGGGCGCCAGGGCGGCGCGCATTCGCTCTAGCAGAACAGCCATCGGCTAATGTCGGAGGATGACCTGGCAAATTTGGGCCCTGACCTGTGGCGGTCAAGGTCGGGGGGGTTGGGTTGGGAAGCTAGCGTCCGTAGCTGGTGTTGCCGAGCATCCGATTGGCCCAGTCATTGGCCTGGGAGATGTGCGCGGCTACCGTTGAGTCGCTCACCACACCAGTCGAGTCGACACCTTGGACGCTCATCGCCTCGGCGAACGACGCGTACACCACTGCGTACAGCGTTATGATGCTCTCCGACGGCGTGTCGATCCAACCGAACGGTCGCTGGCGGGCGGCGGATTCCGGATGGTACACGTCGAACAGCAGCGTTTGCGAGGTCGCCAGATCCATCCACCCCAGCGTCTGAACATAGACCATGCTGTCACTGGGTTGTACCGGTTGTGGCATTAGCTTGCCAACGAGTCCCTGACCGACCAGGTAGGGGGCCAACCCCATTCTCTCACCGTAGTTACCGGTGGTACGAGCAATGTAGATCGGACGCTCACCGAGATTGTCCTGAATCAACCTGAGTGTCACGATATCGGCCCGTTCCAGGTACTCAGGCAGCTCCGCGCGGATTTGGCCGGCCTGGAACACCTGGTTCTCGGGCACTCGGTAGTAGGGAGGCAATTCGTCCAACTCAGTGAAGCTCAGTGAGAGCGGTTGCTCGGTGGGAGGACTCCAGCTGCGCCCGCGGTAAAGGGGAATCGCGTTTGCCGTATCGAACGCAGCGACCTCGCGCCGCTTGATCTGTCGCGTGTGCCATCTGGTGTTGAGCAGCGAGAGGTTGGCGAGGGTGACGTCACGACGAACACCTTCGACCTCCTGCATATACCACAACGGAAAGGTGTCGTTATCCCCAACGGTTATTAGAATGCCGTACGGCTCAACCGATTGCAGCATGTCCCATGCGACGTCTCTGGGCAGGGTCTCGTCTGAGCGCGAGGCGCTCAGCCAATTACCAGCCAGTGGTACTACGGCGAGGCTCAACACCGGGATCGTGGCTAGCCACCGTTTCCGTTCCTGGGCGGCCTGCTCCGACGAACTGCTGAATAGCTGGGCTATCGCCGCGAAGCCCAGTGCCACCCAGACACCCCACAACTGGAACGAGGCGATGAAGAAGTAGTCGCGCTCTCTCACTTCACGCGGGAGGTTCTCCGCCAGCCTGATGGAAAACCCGTACTTGAAATCGAGGTAGAAGACGAGTGCCACGGTGACGGTCAGCATGAGCACCGCCATGGTGGCGGCATGCCGTCGGTCCCTGAGCCAATGCCAGCCCGCTCCGACCAGTCCCAAACCGCCGAACAAACCGGCCAAGCCATAGCGGACTGCCGATTCCCAGCTGCGGCCGAACTGCCAAGCGAAGTACTGCAGGTAGTTGACGTATTGCCAAGTGAGTTCCGCCTGGCGCGGTATCAAAGAGCTCTTCTGATATTGGAACCGAGTGAGCACCTGCCTCAGTGCTTCCCAATTGGTCGGCTCCCCCTCGTTGATAGGGGGGAACAGACCGGCCCGGATGGGGAGAAACAGGTTGAGGGAAAGGCCGAAGCTGACCGCTATGAGCGCGAACGCCGCAAACCGGTGCTGACCCGTGTTCACCGTAATGGCAAGGGGGACGGCCAGGACCGCCAACGTCAGTAGGTAGTAGATCCAGTGTTGGGCCCCTTTCTCCAACACCGTCGGTAGGAACAAGAATGCCAGCGCCATGGTGCAGAACACCAGACCTTTGGCCCACTCCGCTGTTGCGGCCTTCTCCTGGCGCAGTGTCAGGTAGCCGAGCACCATCATTCCAGGGGCTGCGAGCAATCCCATGGAGTGGTTGGTCGAGGTAAGAGCCAGCAGGTACAGTATCAGGATCAGTAGTTGATCCCGGCCGGGTCCCTGCTCGCGGTCGGCCCAGCGCAGTCCCAGCCACAGAAGGAGGGCTATTGAGAGCAGGCTCAGCGTGTACACTTTCTCGTTCACCACCGATTGGTTCCAGACGGTGAACGACGTCGCCCCAACGAACACACCCGCGAATGCCACCAAGTAGCGCAGGTTGCGATGGACCGAGACCAGAGGCTGGAGGAATCGCTCTACGCAGAGGAAGAGGAACCCGGAGGCGCACGCACTCGTGACGGCGGCGAACAGGTTGATCCGCAGAGCGTAATGAGCCACCAGCGGAATCCTGCCCCACACGTTTGCCAGAATGACGAACAGGGGGTTCCCGGGTGGGTGGGGGATACCCAACACCCTGGCAGCCGCCATGTACTCAGATGTGTCCCAGAACTGCGTCGTGGGAGCGATGGTGAGCACATAGAGGCCCAGGATGATCGCGGATACCAACCCAGCGACTCGATAGGGTGGTCGCTTGAGTGCCACCAATGATCCCTGTGTCATTCGATGGTCTAGTGCCGGAATTGCCTGAGTCCGGTGAAGACCATGGCTAAGCCATGCGCGTCTGCTGCAGCAACCACCTCTTCATCCCGGATCGATCCGCCGGGCTGAATGATCGCGGTAATTCCCGCTGCGGCCGCTTGCTCGACCCCATCTGGGAACGGAAAGAATGCGTCCGAGGCGAGCACAGAACCAGCCGGGTCGTGCCCCTCCTCGCGAGCTTTGTGCACCGCAATGAATGACGAGTCCACTCGACTCATCTGCCCGGCACCTATCCCGATCGCCGCCTCCGACTTCGCCAATAGTATGGCATTTGACTTCACACTCGACACCGCTGCCCAGGCGAACCGGAGATCCCGCAGCTCATCGTGCGTCGGTTTCCGCTTCGTCATGGTCTTCCACTGGCTTTCGTCCCACGAATACACGAAACGGTCCTGCACTAGGAATCCGCCGCGAACCCGCTTGTAATCGAAGGCACGACGATGGTCGGGAAGTGGCAGTTCGACCACCCTCAGGTTCTTCTTACGCCGGAACACCGTAACGGCTTCGTCGTGGAACCTCGGGGCCACGACCGCTTCCACAAACAGGTCTGCCATTGCTTCAGCCGTTTCCGGTCCCACAACGGTGTTGAATCCGACCACCGAGCCGTACGCCGACTTCGAATCGGTTGCCAGAGCCCGGCGGTAGGCCTCCTCGGTCGAAGTCCCGAGGGCGATGCCGCACGGTGTGGTGTGCTTGATGATGGTGCAGGCCGGCCGATCGGGCCACGGCGCCACACTCAGACTCGCCGCCTCGATGTCCAGCAGGTTGTTGAACGAGAGTTCCTTGCCGTGGATCTGACTCATCACATCGATACCACGGCCTTCCCGCGTCGAGTAAAGTGCTGCCTTCTGTTGGGGATTCTCTCCGTAGCGCAGTTCTTGTACCCGTTCCAGCACGAGGCTGGCAACCGGTGGGAAGATGTCGGCCTCCTGACTCAGGTAGGCTGCTATGGCAGCATCATAGCCGGCGGTATGGCTGAACACTTTGCTCGCAAGCTGCCGCCTGAAGCCGTGGTCGATCTGGGACGTGGTAAGTGCGGTCACGACGCGATCGTAGTCCCGGGGATCAACGACCGGCAGAACGAAAGTGTAGTTCTTAGCTGCTGAGCGCAACATCGCAGGGCCACCGATATCGATCTGTTCGATCGCTTCCTCCAGCTTGACATCGACCTTCCCCACTGTCTCGAGGAACGGATATAGATTGACGGCAACCATGTCGATAGGTGCAATCGAGTGGGCCTCGAGCGCGTCCATATGTGTCTTCATATCTCGGCGCGCAAGTAGGGCGGCATGTACGGCCGGATGGAGGGTCTTGACACGTCCGTCCATGATTTCCGGGAAGCCCGTCACTTCTTCGATGTGGGTGACTGCGACACCTCCTTGGTCCAAGGCTGCCGCCGTCCCTCCCGTAGATATGATCTCCCAGCCGAGTGCCTTAAGCCGCCGGGCAAACTCGACTATTCCTCGCTTATCAGATACCGAGACAAGTGCGCGGGGCACTATTCCTCCTCGCTTTGTACCGCTGTTGTTGCGCTGTATAGGCTCTCTGCCACCGAGGCTGTTCCTCGACCGACTAGAAAAGCATCGCATTTTGGCAGCAGCCGTGCAACGCCTCCCGACCTGGCGGCTGCCAACACCACCGCCGGCAGCAGTTGGTGTTCCACTGCCAGCACGCGCTGCTGCAGCGACTCCGGTGTATCGGTTGCCGCTACGGGGACGGGCCACTGAGCAACGATAGGACCACGATCGTATTCGGCGTTGACGAGGTGGACGGTTACACCGGTCACCGTGCTGCCTGCTGCAAGCACTGCCCGGTGTACCCGCATCCCGTACATGCCGCCGCCCCCGAAAGCGGGCAGCAGAGCCGGGTGGATGTTGATCATCCTACCTTCGTATTGCCGTACGACATCTTCCGGGATCAGCTTCAGATACCCGGCCAACACCACCAGGTCAACTGCGTGCGCGCTGAGAACCGCGACTAGTGCTTGTCCATCTGCTGGATCGTCGATTACGTGCGTTGCAGCGCCGGCGTTACGAGCACGCTCGAGTGCGCCCGCATGCGCCTTGTTACTAGCCACCAACACCACCCGCGCCGGGGCTGAGCCGCGGCACGTATCGAGCAGTGCCTGCAAGTTGGTGCCACCCCCGGAGGCTAGCACGGCAATTCGCATGACTGAGACACCTGCAGGATCCGTCAGCGCTCGATCCTCCCCTCAGCTACGGAGTACACTGTGACCGTTCCACTATCGGCAGCGCACCGTTCAGCATTCGCAGCAGGTATTTCCCACGTCCAGCCTCATCGCCGGCAGTGATTACTATTCTTTGCGGGTGGTCTCCACCGGTGACCACGACCCTGGCATTGCACTTTCCGGCTCCGTCATCGTCCGCATCCACCGGTGTCCTGAACCCCCGGTAGAGAGTGAGCCGCGCATCGAAGTCGTCAGATATCAAATCCACCGTGACAGTTTGGTCAGATGGTACCGCCAGGGCCCAGACATGAAAGAAATCCGATCCAATCTCCTGATCCGGCAGAGGCCCAAGCTCGCCCACAGCCGAGTCACCGGGGGATAGCGTGCCTTGCAGGTCGAAGAAACCCGCACAGCGTTCGGTGCTACTGGGTTCCCGCTCACCGTGCGCCAGTGACAGCTGGAACTCACCCACTTCACCGGGATGCTTCGATGTTGCGAGAATCTTGTAGCTCCCGCTCACGGGGATTCGAGTAGTGAGATGGGCGTTGCACTCGCCCCCACTGTCATCATCGCTCCAATCGACCCGGGAGATTTCTCCCACCGAATCCGTCAGCAGCAGGGCTGCGTCGAAGTCGAGTGACAGGAGCGAGATCGTGACCCACTCGCCTGTCTCTGCAGTGAAGACAAACCCCTTGTAGAACGAACCGTCCGGAAGCGAGTCGTCGCTCGGCGTCAGGAAGGTGACCACTACCTCCCCGTGAGTGATCTGCTGAAAGGGCTTCTGAGATCGTTGTAGCGCCACCGCCTGTCCCATCACAACAGCAACTGTTCCGACTATGACCGTTGCGGCCTTCTCAATCACTCAGTCCCTCCGCGGCAACTGCCCTGCTCGATTACATTGATGACTGCGCAATTTCACCCCATTGTCCGGCTCACACAATAGCGCACGGCTACACTCTGGTGGTGGCCGCAACCGCCGCTACAACCGTGGCGATTTCCTCATCTCCAATGGTGCGGACGTCAAACAGGACGGCGCCCTCTCCAGCCCGGGCTATCACGGGCGGGCTGTGTCTCCGCAACTGATCAATTGAGGCCGCGGCTGATCTGGCTGGCAGGGTGACGAGTACGGTGGGCAGCCTGACTCCCGGAAACGTTCCACCCCCGACCGCCGAGTCTCCCGCTTTGGTGCTGGCTTGCGGCAGTGCGGTGGCCAAAGACTTGGCTCTCTCTTCGAGCAGTGCGCTGTCGGCTGTGAGCATCGCCAGCGTCGGTATCTCAGTAACCGCGAGCTCCGTGTCGCGGTACAATGACAGCGTCGCTTCCAGGGCTGCAATGGTGAATTTGTCGGGACGCAGGACTCGGGCAAGTGGATTCGCTGCCGCACGCTGTATGATGTCGCTGGGCCCGACTATGATACCCGCCTGAGGGCCACCCATGAGTTTGTCCCCTGAGAAGACCACCGTCGCTCCGGCTGCCACGCTCTCTTGGACCCGCGGTTCACCGACCAAACCCCATGGGGAGAGATCGATCAGCAGTCCGCTCCCAATGTCGTGCACCGCCGGAATACCGCGGGGGCGTCCCAACTCGACCAACTCGCCCAGCGGAGTGTCTTCCACGAACCCGGTTACTGCGAAATTGGACTGGTGCACCTTGAGGAAGAGTCTCGTGCGGGGGCTAATCGCCAGCTCGTAGTCTCTCCGCCGGGTTCGATTGGTTGTGCCCACTTCCACGAGGATGCTTCCGCTCTTGGCGAGTATGTCCGGAATCCGGAAGGCCCCACCAATCTCAACTAGCTCTCCCCGTGAGACTATGGTCTCGTTTCCGTGCGCGAGAGTGTTGAGCAGGAGGAAGACGGCCGCAGCTGCATTCGTCACCACGATCCCGTCGTCCGCGCCAGTGATCTCCCTGAGCAGCCGTGTGGTGTGGTCTTGTCGCGAGCCGCGCTCACCACGCTCTAAATCGAACTCCAACGTGCAGTAGCCGTACGCTGAGGCGACGGCTTGACGGGCCGATTCTGCCAGTGGAGCGCGCCCCAAGTTGGTGTGCAGCACCACGCCGGTGGCATTGATGACGCCTACCAGGGATGGCCGAGTTCGCTCTGCCAGCTCCTGCCGCACCGCTGCCAGCCAGCCACCGACCGGCTCACCCGTGCCGGTGTGTCGGGCCCGCCCCAGAGCGGCTCGGATGCAGTCTACAACGACCTGCCGGGGTGCCTCACCGAGCAAACCGTGCCGTTCCGCTTCGGCTAGCAGTCTGTTCACAGCCGGCAAGGTGCTGCGTGGTTCGCTCATGTGGAGTCGGCAGCCTGGGTCACGAGTAGGCTCACTGATCGAAGCGTCGCCTCCGAGAGGTTGGTCGTGTAAGTGACCA
The DNA here is from genome assembly GCA_039586365.1 of Gemmatimonadota bacterium. Lineage (GTDB taxonomy): Bacteria > Gemmatimonadota > Gemmatimonadetes > Gemmatimonadales > GWC2-71-9. The sequence continues at coordinate 25,586 of JBDHKN010000075.1, forward strand.
CCAGGTATCGCTCTCCTGCTGCGAGCGGTGCCTCGAGGCGAACGAACAATACCGAGCTGAGTATGGGACGTTCCGCCAGCAACGCGGCGACCCTACTGGTGTCGGCGGTGACGGAATCGGGTGCGGCGGCTGCGGCGGTATCGCCCGTCAAGGTCAGCGGCACCGCCGTGGAATCGACACGGGTGGAGTCCGCTCTCAGCGAATCAGCTACCAATGAGTCGGCTGCCTCTGCCTCTGCTGCTGCGGCCAGGCTTCGCAAGGAGTCGGCTATTGCAGCCTCCACGGTCCTCACTGAATCGTAGATGTCTTGGGACCACACGGCGGCTACCGTTACGGGAACGGTATCGGGCAGTGCAAACACTTGAACCGCGCTGTCGGTGGGGGCGCTCGGTTGCAGCCTCTGGGAGAACTCTACCTGCACCGTTAGGCTGTCCACTTGGAGCAGACTGGTTATTCGCGGTCCAATGGTGTCGTGAGCAAAAGTCCAGAATACGTGAGACAGTGTCGAATCCAGCTCGACTGTTACTGAGTCGAATCCTTCCCGCAGATCCCTCTGCCGGTTGCTGTTGCCGTCGATGGTGGCGAACAACTGATAGCGCCCCGACGGCACTGCCGCGAGTTGGAAATCGCCGCTGGAGTCTGCTTGGGTGAAGTAGACCAGTGAGTCGGGTAGCAGTACTGCCTCGATCAACGCGCGAGGTGCCGCTCGGCCTGCCTCCCAATCGATGATCGTGCCCGTTAGCTGGGTGGCCGGGATCGGAGGGCCGGTTGAGAACACGATGGTAATGGCAGAGTCGAGCCGATTGTTGCGGAGATCGGCGAATCCGGGGAGAATCTTCAAGTGATAGATCGTGCCCTGCCGCCAGCCTCCCCGGGGCCGGACCGTGACGCGGCTGCGCTTCCAGTTGACTTCAGTCTCCTCGGGACGGGGGGCGACCAGCACCAGATTCTCCAATCCGCCCGCCGATGCTTCGGCGATGACTTCATCGAATCGGATCTCGAAGTCGTCCCCGAAGTCCGCGATGACTGCCCCCGAGTCTGGTGTGATGCTGATGATGACAGGTGGCGTGTAATCGGGTGGGCCCCCGGGTGGAGCTTCGATCTTGGCGCAGCTGCAGAGAAGAGCTAACAGCCCAACACGCGCAACTTGGCGGCCAGCGTCTCTCGCTGCTCCTGCCACGAGCACTCCTTCTCTTTCTCCCGGTTCACAACTTCCTCCGGTGCGCGCTGCAGGAATTGCTCATTGGCGAGCTTCGCAGTCACACCTGCCAGTTGCCTGTTCAAACGCTCGAGTTCGCCCGAGAGTCTCTTGCACTCCCTGTCCACGTCTATGGCGTCACCCAATGGTACGAATACGGCAGAGCCGTCGGGTAACACCGAGTGGGCGCCAACTCCTGTAGTAGGTTGCTCGGTCATCGACAGCTCACTCACTTTGGCGAGACGCTCTACGGTCTCCTGCTCGGCGTTGAACGCCTCCCAGGTCGCTGTACCGGCGGGCTGAATCCAAGCACGCACGGCAGTTCCGGGCGCCACTCCGTATTCTGCCCGCACCGTTCTGATGGCGCCGATAAGTGCCTGGACACGCGCAAACCGGTCTTCTGCCTCCTCGTCCACGAGATCGTCTTTTGGCAGCGGCCATTCGGATACCGCGAGAAGTTGGCGCCGGTCACCGGGCAGGTTCTGCCACAGTTCTTCACTGATGAATGGCATGATGGGATGAATCAACTTGAGCGCGGTCTCGAAGACATGACAGAGTACCGCTCGAGCTGTAGCGCCGCCTGGCCGCTTGCCGTAGAGCCGTGGCTTGACCTGCTCGACGTACCAATCGGCGAAGTCGCCCCAGATGAAATGGTATGTTGTGTTGGCGGCGTCGTTGAGCCGGAAGCGTTCCAGGTTGTCGGTGACCGATGCGACAGTACGCTGGCAGCGTGACAGAATCCAACGGTCGGCCAGTTCGAGCTGTGCGGGATCGACTTGGTCGATGGCGGCGATCGATCCATCCAAGTTCATGATGCTGAGGCGACCCACGTTCCACAGTTTGTTGGCGAAGTTGCGACCCGCTGCGAACGTGCCCTCCATGTCGTTCCGATCCATGATGATGTCGGTGCCTGCCGCCGCACCCGCCACCAGCGTGAAGCGGAGTGCGTCTCCGCCATACGACTTCACGACGTCGAGAGGATCTATGCCGTTACCCAGCGATTTCGAGAATGCGCGATGCAGCGGATCGCGCACAATGCCGTTCATGTAAACCGTCTCGAACGGGCTCTCGTTCATGAAGTGGTAGCCGGACATCACCATGCGGGCTACCCAAAAGAATATGATGTCCGGCGCGGTGACCAAGA
>JBDHKN010000001.1:0-233891 GCA_039586365.1 Gemmatimonadota bacterium
CTTCCGATGACCAGGCCGATACCCGCGGCACCCACCAAGCCAACGATCGACGGCAGCCTGATGCGGGGCCTTTTCAGTTCCGCGATTTAGCCCGCGAGAGGTCCTGGTAGCTGGTGCGATCGCCCGTTCCTGCGAGGTGTGCAGAGGGCGTCCACCGCCGACACGAGGATCTTCAGTCCGCAGACATCGCCGCGGAAATCGTTACGCACTGACACCGAATGACATCAAATGACGTCGTGACTCGGCTCAACGCTGCCGAGTCGTGCCACTGACTGACGCTGGAGCACCCCAGTCCGTGCACATTCGAGGCACATGAGTGACAACATCTAGCTGACTCCGACCGCAGGCCGTAGCTTCGTGCTGGAGCCACCTAGGAGCCGTCATCGTGGCCGATGTACTGGACCGTCTCAAGACTGCTCTTCAAGACCGCTATACCATCGACCGTGAAATCGGCGCTGGCGGCATGGCGGCCGTATACCTCGCTCGAGACCTGCGCCACGACCGTGACGTAGCCATCAAGGTACTCCGGCCCGATCTCGCAGCAGTGCTCGGGCCCGAGAGGTTCCTGCAGGAGATCAGGATCGCGGCACAGCTGCAGCATCCAAATATCCTCCCCCTACTCGACTCCGGTGAAGCCAGCGGCTCTCTCTATTACGTCATGCCATACGTCGAGGGGCAGTCGCTGCGTGACAAGCTGGCGAAGGAAGGTGAGCTGCCGATTGCCGAGGCGGTTCGGATCGTGCGCGACATCGTGGATGCACTCACAGAGGCGCACGCCCGTGGCGTTGTGCATCGCGACATCAAGCCCGAGAACATCCTACTCCGTGGTCGTCACGCGCTCGTGACCGACTTCGGGGTGGCGAAGGCAGTGAGTGAGGCCACGGGCCGTGAGAAGCTCACCACCGCGGGCGTGGCACTCGGAACGCCGGCCTACATGGCTCCCGAGCAAGCGTCGGCCGATCCGCACCTTGACCAGCGCGTGGATATCTACGCAGTCGGGGCCGTGGCGTATGAGCTGCTGACCGGGCGCCCGGTCTTCATGGGCACCACGCCGCAGATGATCCTCTCGGCACACATGACCGACACTCCCGAGCCGGTGACGAAGCACCGCGATACGGTACCGGCTGCCTTGGAGTCTGTCGTGATGCGCTGCTTGGAGAAACGACCCGCCGACCGCTGGCAGAGCGCCGAGGAATTGCTACCGCAGTTGGAAGCACTGGCGACACCGAGCGGTGGTGTTACTCCTACCGACACACAACCGATACCGGCGACTGCGGTCATGCGGCGCTGGCTGATGCCCGGCGCCTTGGCAGCTGCCGTCATACTAATCGTGGTTGGAGTGCTGCTGTCGAGAGTGTTGGCCCCGAGCCCAATCACTATCAGAACGTCCAACATCCGAGCTGTCACAAGCGAGCCGGGGATGGAATGGCAGCCGGCGCTGTCGCCCGACGGCACTCAGGTCGCGTACGTCATTCGCCGCACCAACCGGCGGTCAATCGTCATTCGGAGCACGCTTAATATCGCAGGTGTCGGCCAACTTACGCCGACGCAGGGGCTGGACGAGTCTTCGCTAAGGCTACCGTCGTGGAGCCCGGACGGGGAGTTCGTTCGCTTTGTGAGCTGTATTGGCGGCTCGGGTAGTTGCTCTTTCAAGGAGGTTGCGAAATACGGTGGCTCGGTTGGCTCGATCGATCTGCCAAGCGGCGCGCGGAGCTGCGGGTGGTCTCTTGACGGTGTTCTGGTAGCATGTGCCGTTGGTTCTGACAGAATCGTCAGCTATTCAACCAATGACGGCACCAGCAGTTTGGTGGTTGTCCACCCCCAAGTCCAGTGGTCGATTCATTCGCCCGTGTGGTCACCAGATGGCAAATGGATCGCCTATGTAGACGGCAACTACTCGTGGGGCAGAGGCGGCTTCAACGTGGACGTGTCATCGATCTGGATGGTAGATGCGAACGGAGGCGAACCTCTCCGCGTGACCGGCGAAGATTGCATGAACATCAGCCCCGCCTGGCTCGATAACCAGCATCTGCTATTCGTGTCCAATCGCGACGGCCTTCGAGAAGCTTACGTCGTGGAGGTTGGAGCGACGGGACTTCGGAGCGAGCCAAGGAAAGTGCCGGGCGTGACCGACGCGCATTCGATTTCGTATTCGATCGCCGGCAGAAGACTGGCCTTTTCAAAGGCAACAGTGCGCCAGAACATCTGGTCCTACGGTATCGGCTCCGGGCCGTTGTCGAACAGTGATGGTGAGCCTCTTACCAACGACAACGCCATCATCGAGAGCCACGATGTTTCACCTGACGGTGAGTGGATCGTCTTTGACTCGAATCTCCGGGGCAATCAAGACATCTACACGCTGCATCTGGGGGGCGGCAGCCCAACGCCAGTTACGAACAGCCCAATGGATGATTGGATACCCAGGTGGTCCCCCGATGGCACCGAGATCGCGTTTATCCGTGACGCTGGCGCGGGTGATTGGAGAGTGATGGTTCTCCCAGCAGATGGGGGAACACCGGTGCAGGTGGCTAGCGGCTTGGCCACCTGGAGCCCCGAATGGTCGCCGAGTGGACTGGAGATCGCGTTCCAGCAGGGCCCTCCGGGACGGCGTGTGACCTGGATCGCGTCGCGAGAGGCCATAGGCGGATCCTGGAGCGAGCCTTCACAGGTGACGGACCATCAATGCCAACCAACTGACTGGGCACCTGACGGCAGTGGTGTGTTGTGTCATGCGGGCGGTGAGATGATACTGGTGTCCCGCGACGGAGAGGTACTATGGCGCTACGATCTCTCGGCAGTTGGTTTACGGTTCAGCACCCAGTCGCGGTTCGCGTGGGATGGCTCAACGATCTATGTAGGCGCAGTACACGAGGGGGGAGCAAGAGGGCTTTGGTCTGTTTCGCCACACGGAGGCGAGCCGAAGCTCGTGGTCGCGTACGACGATGTCGATGTCATTGGCGGGTTCCGGTTCTCGGTAGGGCCCGAACGCCTCTATGCCACGGTGCTCGAGGTGGAAAGTGACGTCTGGGTGATGGACGTGGAGGTGGTCCGGTAGGGGCGGCGAGATCCCTCCGCGGCTACGTGCCATTCCAGGAGTTGTTAAGGCCGAAGCCGAAAAGGTAGGCGACTGCTTTCTCACTTGCCCTCCGTGAGTCTTTCCCACGGACTTAGGTATCTCAATACTCCCTGATATTCTCGAGGCCAGGGAAGGCAGCGGAAAGCGTCAGTGCCTAAGCTCGCGACGCTGCACGTTGGCGATGCGCCTTCAGGGCACATCAGCAGGCTGTCGGGCAGTGAAGCCAAGGCACACGAACGGCGAAAGCCCCGTCAGAACGGGGCTTGTGGGATGGCCAGGGACGGAATTGAACCGCCGACACGAGGATTTTCAGTCCCCTGCTCTACCAACTGAGCTACCTGGCCGGCTGGGGAGAGGAATTATACCACCGAATCGCCCAACCCCCCAACCCTGCAAAGGGCGGTAGAGGACGGTCAAGGGCGGACGGGTTCTCTACTTACCGCCTTCTACCGCCCTTTGCCGCCCTCGTCCGCCTTCTTGAATCTCTCCAACTCCGGCGCGTCAGGATAGCGCTCCAACACGACTGCGATTACCTGTCGCGCCCGCTCCGGATCCTTCTTCACGGTCCGATAGATCTCCTCTAACCTGATGGCTGCATTGATATCCACTTTGGGCGCTGTGTGGTGCTTTAGATGATTTTCGAGCAACCGAATGGTGTCGTCCAGGGTCAGGCGGGTTTGGGAAGCTCGCGGATCTGTGACGCCTCCGGTGACCACACCCATGAACCAGTCACCTAGCGGCAGAATGAAATGCTCGAGCAGCAGGTCCCACGCCCACCACACGAGCCCGCAGGCTGCCGAGACAGCGTACCAGCGTGGGTCACCGACCAGCAGAGCGATCAGCAGTGAGCCGATCGTGGCCGTGCCGAAGACTCCGCGAACCACCGTACTTGCTCGAATCTCGGATTGTCGCATCACCTCAGGTTCCCTACGAACGTGGCATCAGCCCACGGGTCTATGCCTAAGGTCCCCAGTGGCCCGCCGCAAGTACCGTCATCACCAACTATCCATCTGGGTGTACCACCGGAGGTGCTTGCAACTAGGCGCAGATCACTGCTTCGACAAGTCCACCCAGTTCAGCGGGTGCTGGATGTGCTGCGGGAGATAGCCACTTGACGTCGCATCCCTTCCGTTCACCCCGGCTGGAGGCAAGATTGAATGCACTGAAGCAGCCGACCGATCTACGATGGAACAGGAGCATGAAACAGTTTCAGGTGGCTATCGTCAGACTCCAACACAAGGTTCGCGAGGATGAAGAGACCCTCACGGATCTGTTGAACGAGCGCAGCCGGATGGGTTGGGGTTACCACTCCCTGACTCAACTCGACACCGGTCGAGTTGCGGTCGTGTTCGAGCGGGAAGCCTAGTTCCCAGCAACAACCTAACGAGGCCGACCGACTGACCAACTGCGCGCAGTACCTTACCACCAAACGCCTTCCTCTCCGCATCTCCAAGCGGACAAGGTGCTTACCGCAACCTGCATAAAGGACAGCCATGGACAACCCAGCTGCGTCTCTCCTCAGCACCGAGCGCGTTTACGACGGACGCATAGTGAGAGTGGATGTCGACACGGTAAGGGCACCAGACGGGTCCCTGATGCAGCTCGAGATGGTGCGCCATGCCGGCGCGGCAGCCATTGTCCCGCTCGTGTCTGATCCAGCCTCCGCCGATCCGAGTGTTCTCCTGATCAAGCAGTACCGCCATGCAGTGGGCGGTACTATCTGGGAAATCCCCGCCGGCGTGCTCGAACCTGGCGAGGCGCCGCTTGACTGTGCGCGCCGCGAACTCCTCGAGGAGGTGGGGGCGACCGCCCAGCACTTCGACCATCTCACCACACTGTACACAACTCCGGGATTCACAGACGAGCGAATCCACTTGTTCCTGGCCACTGGAATCGGAGTCGGGGAAACCCAACACGAGCCAGATGAGTTTATAGAGGTGGAGGCCCGACCGATCTCTCGAGTCTTGGAGATGATCCGTGACGGAGAGATTGTGGACGGCAAATCGATAGCGGCCTTGTTATACACCGCAGGGTTCCGCCTCGGCCTGTAACCATCGTCCTCTTGCCAGGACACCAAAACACAGAATAGGACACTCCGACGAGTCGCAGCCCCTCGACGTAACGCCTTTGTTTACAGCAGATTAGCTGCTTACAGCCAGGGTCTGCCGTCGAGGGTACGGTTTCTGCTCCCTCTCGAAGGTGCAGTTTCTGAGATATCGCGTCATTCGCAGCATCGCGTGGAGGGTGTAATAGCGAACCTTTGTCGTCTGAATGCAGGATCTGAGCGGCCTTGCGCCGCGCAGATCCCGGGGGCTAACCAATGAGAGCAGTACTCAATAATCCGCGGCACGCCGCTGTCGAAGCCGCCCGCGTCGGAAGCCGTCCTGCGTCGCGCGATTGGGACGACTCCAGGATCGTAGCTGCCTACCTGTCGGGGAGCAAATGGGCCTTCGACGAGCTGGTCGACCGCTACCAACGACGGCTGCTCAACTTCGTCTACCGCACCATCGGAGATCGAGAGCGCGCAGAAGATCTCGTACAAGAGGTGTTCATCCGCGTTCACAGGCACCTCCAACGGTTCGACCAGTCGAAGAAGTTCTCTACGTGGATCTACACGATTGCGTCGAACCTAGCGAAGAACGAGCTACGCAACCGAAGCCGCAGTCCGCTGGTCCTGTTCCAGACCATCAAGAAGAACTGGGAGGCCGACCATCGCCCGCTCCAGTTCGAGGACAGGCATCAGCGCCCGGACGATCTGTTCCGCAAGCGCCACCTGAGAGATCTCGTCGAGTGGGCTGTGAACCAGTTGCCCGAACACCACCGTGTGGTCTTCGTCCTCAGAGAACTGGAGGGCAAGACATACGAGGAGATCGCCGAGATTACGGGCTGCAACCTCGGAACTGTCAAGAGTCGCCTCAACCGGGCACGCAATCGCTTCGCTCAGGTAATCGCACCACTGCTCGACTGAGCCACGCCTTTCGGCCTGCCGGACCGGCCAGGAGTCCCCCGCCAGCCCTTGGGGGGGACAAAGTCGGTGCATCGGGGGCCGAGTCGGGACCAGCCCGAAGGGAACTTCGCAGCCCATAACTGGTAGTATTCCGCAGTTACATATCTATCCTATGCGTTGCTCTGACTTGCTCGAACTCTATTCGGACTACCGCGACGGGCTGATCACGGACCCCCGGACGTTGCGGAGCGTCCAGCAGCACCTGCGCCACTGCGGGCGGTGCATGAACTACGACGCACTGGTTTCCCGGGGGGTAATTGCGCTGAAGGCGACTAGTGATATCCGACCATCCACCCTGTTCTCGCAGAGGTTGGAGCAACGCCTTGTCACCGATTCGTCGGCGGTCCGCTCCGGTGAAGAGGTGCGACCAGCCCATGCTGGCATCATGGTGGGGCTCATGGTAGCCACGGCAGTTGCCATGCTGCTCTGGGTGGGCGTGGTAGACGAGGAGACCTCCCCAGCTGAGCCGGTGTCGGCCAGAGTCGAGCCGGCACCTGCTCCAGAGGTCCTGCCAGTCGTTCGTCAACGGCCGGTGGACCTGGAACGGCCGGTGGACCTGGTTGATTGGAGCGTTCCCGCATATAGCGAGGACCGCGACGAAGCTTCCGACCAGCAGGTGTCATTCGAAACCTGGGTGAGCCTCCCAAGGTAGCTTCCGATCGCTCTTTCTTACTAACACCCCGTTCAGTAACTTCCGCCTTGTATGGCGGGGCCTCTCTCCTTCGACGCGATATTCCGACTTCTCAAGCGGGAACCGGTGGCGCCGGTCTACTACCTGACCGGAGACGAGGACCTCCTCAAAGAAGAAGTTGTACAGTGGATTGTGGACAAGGCTGTGGACGCGGCGGACCGCGATTTCAACCTCGATGTCCGAATGGCTGGAGACCTCACCGGTGAGGACTTCCACACGCTGGTTGAAACCCCTCCGATGCTGGCTGAGAGGCGCGCGGTGGTCATCAGGAGCCTGGAGCAGTGGCGCACCAATTCCAAGGTGTGGCAAGCGGTGCAGCGCTATCTCGAGAACCCCTCGCCCAGCACGGTGTTGGTGCTGGTACACGGGCCCCAACAGAAACCCAACCAGAGAGTCGGGGAGGCTGCTGTTCATGTGGCGGTGGCGGCGCTCAGTCCGGACAGGTTGCGCCGTTGGGTGGGGATGCGGGCGGAGCGAGCCGGGCTGGCGTTGACCAAGGACGCCACGGAACACCTGCTGAACGCTGTCGGCAACGAGTTGTCAGAACTTGCGATGGAGATCGAGAAACTGGCTGCAGCGGCGCCGGCTGACGGCTCGGCTGTCGACGTGGAGTTGGTGGGGGATCTGGTGGGAGTACACCGCGGTGAAACCCTAAATGACTGGGTCGATGCCGTCCTCGCCCGCAATATCCCGAAAGCATTGGAGATGCTGGAAACGGTGCTGACGAATGCGGGTGTAACAGCTGTGCGCATGGTGAGTGCGTTGGGAACGGGATTGGTTGGCGTTCGCTTGGCTCGCAGCTTCGCTGATCGAGGAAACGGCAATCGGCAGATACAGAGAGACCTATTCGGTGCGATCCGTTCCAGCCGTCCTCGGGGGCTCAGAAGCTGGAGGCAGGAAGCTGAAGTCTGGGCGCGCGCAGCTTCAGTCTGGTCGAGCAGCGAGATCGAGGATTCGCTCCGCACGGTCTATTCCTGCGATCGTAGATTGAAGTCAACGACTCTCAGCAACGAACGGGCGATTCTCGCCGAGATGTTGCTCCAACTGGTCCGCGCTGAGGTTGCAGCATGATACGTTTGTCCCTCCTGGTTGTGACAGCGATCTCCATAGCTTCACTGGCGTCGGCCCAACAGGATTCCCTGTTGAGAGAGGCCGTCCGATTGGCAACTGAGGGACAGGGAGACTCCGCCCGGGTGCTGGTCAAAACCAGGATCGGCGAGCTGTCACCTGCAGACTCACTGTATCCTGAGGCACTGTATGTGGCGGGTGTGGTGGCGCAGAGTAGCGACAGCGCTCTCGCGTATTTTCGCCGCGTGAGCATCGAATTCTCCCGCTCCGAGTGGGCTGATGATGCCCTGTTGCGACGGTCGGAGTTGGCGTTCGCGGCGGGCGAATTGAGCGCCGCGGCCCGTTACTCGGAAACCATACTCCTCGACTACCCGTTTAGCGGCGCACTAGCTAAAGCTGCTTACTGGGCTGGCCGCTCCCATCTCGAGTTGGGAGCGGCGGACACGGGCTGTGGGTATCTCAGACGCGCTGAGGCGAGCGCGGGAGAGGACGTCGAACTCGCCAACCGGGCTCGGTACTTCCTACAGCGTTGCGCTGCCTTAGAGACAGGACCTGACTCCGCTCGAGCACAGGGTCGGGCGAGACTGGTCTACGCCGTCCAGGTGGCGGCCGTCCAGAGTGCCGCAGCAGCCAACGAGCTGATGCAGCAACTTCATGGTGAGGGGTACGATTCCCATGTCGTGCGCGACTCCGATGGGCTCCTCAAGGTCCGGGTGGGTCGCTTCTCGCAAAAGGCTCAGGCGCAAGAGCTCGCAGTGGAGTTGCGAGCGAAGCTCGGGGGCCAGCCATTCGTGGTCGAGGAGCGACGTTGAGTAGACGCAAGCGGACTGAGAGCGGTACCGATACACCTCTGATGCAGCAATACCTCGAGGTCAAGTCCCGCCACGCAGATGCAATAGTGTTTTTCCGCATGGGCGACTTCTACGAGATGTTCTTCGACGACGCAAAGAGTGCCGCGCGGGAACTTGGACTGACGTTGACCAGCAGGAACAACGGTGGGGCAGCCGATGTGCCACTGGCAGGGGTTCCCGTCAAGGCGGCGGGTGAGTACTTGCGCAGGTTGGTGGAGCTAGGTCACCGGGTAGCCATCTGCGAACAGGTCGAAGATCCCAAGCAAGCCAAGGGGATCGTCAGACGCGAGGTCGTTGAGACGGTGACTCCGGGTGCGGTGTTGGAAGAGGATTGGCTAGACGGCAAGAGGAACAACTTCCTGGTGGGAATCCAACCCTCCGATCCCGCCGGAATCGCAGCGCTCGATCTCTCGACTGGAGAATTCGTGCTGGAGACTGCTGCTGCCGCTGATCTCGCTGCGGCACTGACCCGCTACGGCCCGCGGGAGATAGTCGTGCCCGAAGGATACGATTCAGCACCGGTCTCCGAAACCGTAATGGTGACCGAGCGGGAGAGTTGGCAGTTCGATGCGGCTCTGGCTGCGGAGGACATCGAACGGCGTTTCGGCCTGCATAGCCTCGACGGCCTCGGCATACAACCGGGCGACCGGCCGGCGGTTCAGGCGGCTGGAGCATTGCTCAGGTACGCCACTGAGCTGCAACCGGGTGGGTTACCCCAGATTTCGCAACCGCTGGTGCGTCGGGCCGGCAACACCGTACCGCTCGATCCCATGACCAAGCGTAACCTGGAGCTGGAGGAGCCGCTGAGGTCGGATGCACCCGGGGGTACTTTGCTCGAGGTCCTTGACCATACTGTGACTCCCATGGGCACCCGGCTGCTGCGCCAATGGCTGCTCGCACCTCTGAGAACGAGGACTAACATCGAGAATCGGCTCGATGCAGTCGAGGTCCTAGTTGACGATACGCGGGGTCGGGAGAGACTGCGCGAAGCTCTGGATGGCGTCCGGGATATCGAGCGCCTGTCAGGACGCGCGGCCGCCCGTCGCTCCACACCGCGGGATCTTGCGGCACTGCGTGACTCCCTTGCCCGGCTGCCGGACGTCCAGAGTGCCCTCGACGGTCTTGGCGCCCGCGAGACCAGCGCAGTTCTCACAGGCATCGCCCAAGAGTTCGACCTTCACAGTGACCTGACTGCCGAGCTGGCCCAGTTCCTCGTCGAACGCCCACCCGCCAGTGTAGCAGACGGCGATTGCATTCGACCTGGGGCTGATCCCGCCCTGGATGAGGCCCGCGAGCTCCGCGACGGTGGCAAGCGCTTCATCGCCACCCTGCAGGCACGTGAGCGCGAGCGGACGGGCATCGCATCGCTCAAGGTCGGCTATAACAAAGTATTCGGCTACTACCTGGAAGTGACCCGGGCGCGACAACACTCGGTACCTGACGACTACGAGCGCCGCCAAACGCTGGCCAACGCTGAGCGCTATGTAACTGCGGAGCTGAAGGAGTATGAAGCCCGAGTCCTTGGCGCCGAGGAGCAGGTCTTCGCTCGGCAACAAGAGCTACTGGATTCACTGTGCGACGCGGTCCGAGCAAGGCTGGCATCACTGCAACAGACCGCACGGCGTCTGGCAGAATCGGACGTTCACGCGGGGCTGGCAGCTGCCGCCGTGCTGGAACACTACGCTCGCCCCAAGATCACCAACGAGTACACGGTTGAACTCAGGGAGTGCCGCCATCCCGTGGTCGAGAAGATGTTACCGCCAGGGAAATTCATCACCAACGATATTGTGCTCGACGACGCAGGGCGGGTAATGCTGCTGACCGGACCGAACATGGCAGGCAAGTCCACTATCCTGCGTCAAGTGGGTCTGGCGGTCATAATGGCACAGATTGGCTCTTTCGTACCTGCCCGAGCAGCGACAATTGGAATAGTGGATCGTGTATTCACCCGCGTGGGAGCCAGTGACAATCTGGGCCGCGGCCAGTCGACATTCATGGTGGAAATGAGTGAGACCAGCGCCATTCTCCACGGGGCGTCCGACCGCAGCTTAGTACTCCTGGACGAGATCGGACGCGGTACCTCTACGTTTGATGGGGTAGCGATTGCCTGGGCGGTAACGGAGCACTTGCACGACCAAACGGGCTGCAAGACCGTGTTCGCCACCCACTATCACGAACTCACTCAACTGACCGAGACACTGCAGCATGCCCGCAACTGTAACGTGGCGGTAAGGGAAGTGGGTGACGATGTGATCTTCTTGCACCGTCTCGAACCAGGCGGAACTGATCGCTCGTACGGAGTCCACGTGGCCAGGCTCGCGGGCTTACCGCCAGCCGTCGTGCTGCGTGCTTGGGAGATTCTGGCGCTCCTCGAGTCTGGCCACCATGTGGCTAACAAGACGCCGCCCCCGCCTCCCGACTCGGCACAGCTGGCTCTCTTCACGAGCGAGGAGCATCCCGCGCTCAAGGAGCTGCGTCAGCTCGATCCCGAGACTATGACGCCACTTGAGGCGCTGAGCCGCCTGGCAGAGCTGAAGCGCTGGACGGAGGACAATTGAGATCAATCCTGCTTGTGTGCCTGGTCGGCGTGGCAGCGTGCGGATCACAGGGGGACGAGACGAGAGGTGGGCCACTCGACGCGACAGAACCCGGATTCGAGCCCCCCGTCATGACCAATCCGGAGACGCCGGTAGCATACCCTGTGGAGTTGTATGACCGGCAGGTGGAAGCGTCTGTGGTGCTGCGGCTGTTTGTCACTGAAGAGGGTGTGTTGGTGCCAGAATCAACTCGGGTCGTCGAGAGTAGCGGCTACTCCGCACTCGACTCCGCAGCGATCGCCGGAGTCCCGGCTATGAAATTCGCACCGGCTCGTCGCCGTGGGGAACCTGTTCCCGCGTTGTTCCTGCAGCCGGTGCACTTCAGACACCCGGCGCTATCCGGTTCCGGAGACCTGCCGTGACTCAACCACATCCTCCAACCGCAAGGGTTCCACTGACAACGACTACCTGTGTCTCACTACCTCCTATCCGCTGAAGCCAGCTTTTCCGCCGCCCACCGGCTGCCTGGTGTCGAACAGTGCGACCGGCTACACGGCCACAACTGGCGAATCCGATTGACTGTGCGGGTCACCGAAGAAGACCTCGACCCCAGCGGCATGGGTCTGGACTTCCGGGAGATCGAGAAGACCGTTCGGACGGTCGTATCAGATTTCGATCACGCGTTCTTGAACGATCTCGGGCCGTTTCGCGAACGCCCACCTACAGCTGAGCGAGTGGCCAGAGTTGTCTGCGAGCGTGCGGTTGAGCGTTTGGCCACGGTGGCACCTACTGCAACCGTTTGCAGCGTAGATGCCTGGGAGACGCCCGAGTACCGCACTACTTACTATCCTGAATGACCCGAATCACTGTCCTCACAGGAGGTTCGACTCCCGAACGCGATGTAGCCTTCGCGGGAGCGGGCCAAGTGGTCCGTGCACTGCGGGACCGAGGCCACGAAGTTGCGGTCGTCGACACCGTGGGCGGACCGCTGGACGCCGCGGATGAGCGTGTCTTGCTCCATCCAGGCGTCGGCAAGAATCCGCCTTCTGTAGACGAGCTTCGAGCTCTTGCAGAACGGGAGCACCTGCAGAACCTCACAGAGCTACCGGAGCTGCTCAACGCAGATGTTGTGTTCCTCGTCCTCCACGGCAGGCAGGGTGAGGGTGGCGAGATTCAGACCCTGCTCGATTCGGGTGGAATCGCCTACACGGGTTCTGGTCCGCTCGCAAGTGGTTTGGCAATGGACAAGGACATTGCCAAGCGGTTGTTCCGGGCAGCGAAGATACCCACACCGGACTGGGAGATGTGGCCCGTTCCAGACGAGGCGGTGATGGAACTCGGCTTCCCTTTGGTTGTCAAACCATCCAAAGTTGGCTCGTCCGTCGGCTTATCCGTAGTCCCTTCCAAGAATGGACTGGAGGCGGCCGTGAGTACGGCCCTGCAATACGATGATGAGGTCATGCTGGAACAGTTCGTTGCCGGACCGGAATACACGGTCGGTGTCTTGGGCGACCGAGCACTCGCAGTGGGTGAGATAATCCCCCAACACTCCACGTTTGACTACGAGTGCAAGTATACGCCAGGCAAAACTCAGGAGATCTTCCCCGCCCAAGTACCGAATGAGTTGACGATCCTGATGCAGACATTCGCCCTGAGAGCTCATAAGGCTCTCAAGCTACGTGACTTTTCCCGGGTGGATTTCAAGGTGGCTGGGGACAGCGGTCCGCAGTGTCTCGAGGTCAACACCCTTCCCGGGCTCACGGGCACGAGTCTCCTACCCCAGTCAGCGACTGCCTGTGGAATCGAGTTCGCCGAGTTGTGCGAGGCCATATGCAGGGCTGCACTACGCCGGGCGCGGTGCGGGAACAAACCGGGTACTTGAACGAGTAGATTCATATATGCGCTTCGACCTGCCGTACGAGTCACCCCGGCGACGATCCCCGTTCTCTCTGACGCCGTGGGTCCGCGGCATCATTGCCGCCAACGCCGTGGTCTATTTGCTGACGATCACCGTGTTCACCGGACCGTGGGTCGTCGAGTTTGGTGCGTTCAATCCGGCACTCGTGGAAAACCGCTGGTGGACCTTTGCAACGTACATGTTCCTTCACGGCAGTTTCTTTCACCTCCTCTTCAACATGCTGCTCCTGTTCTTCTTTGGTCCGGCCGTGGAGGAGCACATGGGCAACTTTTCGTTCGCCGCCTATTACTTCACTTGTGGAGTCGGTGGGGGGATCCTCTCCCTTGCGCTGGCGAGCGTCTCTCCAGCGGGATACATAATGGGCGCCTCCGGGGCGGTGCTAGGAGTCGCTCTGGCGTTTGCTATGAACTGGCCCAACGCACCAGTCTACGTATTCCCATTGCCGGTGCCGATCAAAGTGAAGTGGCTGGTCGCGTTCTTTGCGATCGTCGACTTGATCGCGGCCGGTGCTTTAGCGACGGACGGCACCGCTCACCTAGCCCATTTGGGTGGGCTTCTGTTCGGTTTCATCTACCTCAAGAGTGAAGATCACGTGGTGCGGCGCGCCCAAGCAGCCTCACGTGCTCATGCGAGGGCACTACCCACACGTCAGCCAAGAACCAGGGAGCCGGTGAAGACAGCGAGCATTACTAGGTCGAACAGGGCCGACGACGACATGCAAGCACGCTACGATGCAGTTGACCGCGTCCTCGACAAGATCTCCCAGTCGGGACTGAGCAGTCTGACCCCAGAGGAACGCCAGGTCCTGGACGAAGCCAGCCAAGACCTGAGACAACACTAGGGAACTGGCGAGATGGCTGTTCTCAGCGTTCGGCAAGGTGACATCACAACTTATGACGGCGACGCGATTGTGAACGCCGCCAACAACCATCTGCAGCTTGGGGCAGGCGTCGCCGGCGCCATCAGGCGCGCCGGCGGCCCAGCCATTCAGGAAGAATGCGACCGACACGGTCCAATTCGTGTGGGTCAAGCAGCCATCACTGGGGCTGGCAGCCTTGCCGTCAAATGGGTGATCCACGCTGCGGCCATGGGGGATGAACCTGTATCAGAACGGTCTGTTCGCGACAGCACGCTTGCCAGCCTGACTCTGGCCGTCGAGAACGGCGCCAGACGTATTGCCTTCCCGGTGCTCGGGTCGGGCATCGGCGGATTCGATTTGCGGCGCGCGGCAGAGACGATGCGAGATGCTATCCGGGGGTCGGCTCAAGCGCCATTGCTCGATGAAGTGGTCTTCTTCGGTTACACCTTCGAAGACGCCGTTGAGCTGGAACAGATTCTCCTCAAGTAGTAGGTCTATCCTAGCCTGGCAACTTCCCGCCACCTTCCTGATGGAGGACATTCCGCGGTATGGCACACGGTCCTCTCGTGGACCACCGGTTGACTGAATGTCTCTTCGGGGGGCTTGTCATGCAGGACCCGCACACCCAAATTGGTTGCGCTCTACATGCTGATCAACCTTGTCCCCGAATTCCTTGCGGCCCTCGAGGCGCCGGATCCTTTAGAGGCCTATTACCGTTACCTCGATGAGCACCTGCCAATCCTGAACGCGTACTGGCATAACTACATCCTTGAACTCGGCAGTCCCCATGCCGACGAAGTGATTAAGCGTACGGTTGAGGCAAACCGGCGTGATCTGCATGTACTGCTGGACCGCTTCGACGTAGTCAGAGTGGCCGAGGAGACCATCACGCGTTGCGAGGATCAATTCGAGATCGACTGTCCGTTTGATGTTTACCTCATGGTGGGCGTTGGCGGTGCCAACGCCGGTGAGTTGGTCGTGGGGGGACGAGGTATTGCCTTCGTCTGCCTAGAGCACTTCACCAACCGTCCGAACCCGGAGACTCTCGGCCTTGGCTTGCGTCCTCAGCTCCTGTCTCTTTGGATCTCACATGAGATCTCCCACATCGTGCGCTACGGCTCGCCCCAGAGTCACAGTGAGATGCGGCGGATCGTCCAGGACCTAAACGGCAGCTATGACTATTGGGAGACGGGCAGTCGGGCGAAACTCCGAGAGTTGCTGGTCAACGAAGGGCTGGCCGTGGCTGCGTCACGGAAGACTGCACCTGGCTTCGAACCGTGGGAATATTTCGGCTACGGGCGCCGACAGTATCGCAGGCTACGAGAACTCGAGGCCTTCCTCACACAGCATCTGGAGACTGAACTCGATCACAGCGGCCTGGGGTACCGGCTCCGCTATCTCTCGGGCGGGATGAGCGCTACCCAACGGTTGGTGGGGGGGAAGGTCATTCCCGAACGATCGGGCTACTACATAGGCCACCGTATGGTCGAGGCAACCGTGAACGAGTGGGGCATGGCCCGAGCGCTGCGCGCGAGCGCTGCAGATTGCCATGACATTGACATTCGAGCGGCCGACCGGACGGCCTGACGTGCGATGCCTGATAGGTCAACACGTGGCCGCAGCGTCAAGAAGAGCTCAGCTGAGACCGATCGCCGCAGCAACTTCGCTCTGCGTGACATTCTGAACGATCTAATCCAACACGTGCGTGAAATCGCTGGCTCCCCCAAAGAAATGCCGCCTGCTGAGATCGAGTACGCGCAGCGCCGCCTTGAGTGGCTGGCTGACGAAGCGTGGCGTTTGGCAGTGGACCCTGAGAACGATAAGTGGCAGTAGAAGGCAGCCACCGAAAAGACGTCATTTGCCTATACAGAAGCTCACAAACACTCGTTCCAATACTTCATCGTTGGTGACAAAGCCGATCATCTCGTCCAGGTCAGACACCGCAGCCCGCAAGTGAGTGGCGGCAACCGCTGCGTCGCACGCCTCCACGCGTGCCCTTCGAAACGCCCTGATTTCACACAAGGCTCGCTCGAGAGCCAAGCGATGGCGCTCTCGGGTCACCAGGTGATCGGTCTCACTGCGAGATGCCACGCCCGAGAAGGCGATCACCGCAAGCTTCCTTCGCAGATCTGCTATACCGTCGCCAGTGACTGCCGATGTGGACAGCCATGCTTCATTGCCCTCGGGAGGATTCGGACCCGGCAAATCCGACTTGGTGCGAACTAGCAGCATCGGCACCTCCGTGGCAGCAAGAAACTCTCTTTCCTCGAGCGACAACTCTTGGCTGGCCTCAACACAGAACAGGATGACGTCTGCCGCGGTGAGGTAGCGGTGACTCACTTCCACACCTAGTCTCTCTACCGTGTCCTCGCTCTCGTGGAGCCCCGCTGTGTCTACCAGGCGAAAAGGATAGCCATCGCACGTCACTGCAGCCTCAATTGCATCACGGGTGGTCCCGGGAACCTCCGTCACGATCGCGCGTTCGTGCCCAAGGAGTGCGTTGAATAGCGACGATTTGCCAGCGTTGGGCCGCCCTGCGATGACACAAATAGCCCCTTCTTGGAGACGCCGACCCTCGGCTGCGGTCGCGAGTAGCTCTGAGAGTGACTTCTCGGCTTGCCCGATGGCCGCTGCAACATGCTCAGGCCGGATGGGACCGTCATCCTCTTCAGGGAAGTCGATCTCGTAGCAGCAAAGAGCCTCCAGTTCCAGGATCTGATTGCGCAGCACCCCGATCCTGGCCGACAATCCCCTGTCGAGCTGGCCTAGCGCAGCGCGACGCTGCGCAGGCGAGGTTGCTGCTGACAGGTCCGCGATAGCCTCAGCTTGAAGCAGATCGAGCTTGCCGTGGGCGAGAGCGCGTCGAGTGAACTCCCCAGGAGTGGCCTGCCGAGCGCCGGCTGCGAGGAGTGCCCCGAAGACCTCGACCGGCACCAGCACACCCCCATGGGTCGAGATCTCCACCATGTCCTCACCGGTATAGGAAGATGGCGCCGCGTAGACGACGTAGAGGACCTCGTCCAGACGTTCTCCGGAGACAGGGTGCGCGGCCTTGGAAAGTCGCGTGGCTCTGACGGGGTCCACGGAAAAAGGCGTCAGGACCGTGGACACCGTCTCATGCGCCCCCCGGCCAGAGACTCTAATCAGGGCGATGGCGGAGCGGCCGGGTGGCGTGGCAATCGCGGCTATGACATCAGAGATCATGGAGGAAAACTAGGACGACTGGCGGTCCCACACGTAGGGAGGAAAACGCTGGCCCCCGAGTACCTCGCGGCAAAGCACACCGTCTACTTCTTGGCGGGGACCTTCCCTACTCGCCGTAGCCTCTCCTGAGCGATCATCCACTGCTGTGGGATGCTCGCTATGTTGCTGACCGCATAGTAGAGGTTGAGGCCGGCCGAGAACTTCAGGAATAGCACTGTCAGCATCCCGGGCATGAAATACAACATCATCTTTGTCTGCGGATTAGGCGGAACCCCACGCTGACCGAGCTTGGATACCACGAACATCGAGAGACCCATCACAACAGGGATGATGTACAGTGGATCAGCCCGAGATAGGTCAGGGATCCACAGCCACGGAACACCGCGAAACTCGATGGTCTCACGGAACACGAAGAAGAGTGCGAACAACACTGGCATTGGCAGCAGCATGGGTAGACACCCACCCAGCGGGTTCACTCCGTGTTCCTTGTACAGCTTCATCATTTCCTTCTGAAGCTGCTGCGGATCCTGCTTGTACCGTTCCTGGATGGCCTTGATTTCCGGTTGGACTGCCTGCATCGCCATGCTGGAACGCATGGCCTTCTGATTCAGAGGCCACAGGACTATCCGCACTGCTATCCCGAACAAAATGAGTACCCAGCCGTATGCGATACTGAAGGTCTGGTGCATCCAGACGAGAATCCGGGCGATGATGTTCGCAATGGGTTGAATGATCGGCCTCAACACCCAGCCATAGGGATTCACATCTTCTAGGCCATGACCTATGTGCGCTAGACGGCGGAACTCCTGAGGGCCGATGTAGACGGCGTAACTGAAGCGTCCGCCAGGAGCCGGTAGTGAAGCAACTGCGTCCGCTCGCTTCGCATACCTGCCCTCTCTCTGACCGCCCGTGGCAACCACGCCACCGATCCTGGGTTCGCCCTCCCTGGCAGTGAGAACCGCGGTCAAGAAGTACCGCGATTTGACCGCAACCCATTCGAACGGGCCTGCCAGCTGGACACGTTCCCCAGGGTCCAGCGAGCTGAATGACGTACGCTCCGCCGACCGGGCTTTGGTCACAATCGCGTAGCTCCGAAAGTCCCAGGTGCTATCAGCTTCTACCAGCCTGTGACGGGGCCCGAGAGACACTAGGACCAGGCCTGCTTCCGCGCCAAAACCCGAAAACTCTCCTGACAAGTCAAAGCTATAGTCGTCCGAGAGGAACGTTTGTCTGAGGCGCATTTCCGCCGCGCCACGGTGGGCCACCCATTCCAGACTGGCGCCAGCCTGCTCGACGCGGAGGGTAGACTGAGACGGCTGGAAGACCCAGTCAGCCAACGAGAGCGTGTCATTGCCGAAGACCAGACTGTACTGCAGAAACTGAGCGTCTTGCGGCATCAGCTGAACGAGGCCGGTATCGTTTGCCGCAAAGGAGCGATAGCCTTTGAGAGTCGCTGAGATCAGTCGAGCGCCTCTAGTCGAGAAGACGTAACGATAGATCGGCGACTCCACCACGACGGAGTCTTCGGTGGCAACCGCACTCGTTGTGTCAGGGACCACCGACTCGACAACGAGCTCGCGTGGTGCGGGAGTCGGTTCGCCGGCTCCCGCGACTTGAGCGGTACTGTCCGGTGCGCTGACTGGCGCCGAATCCGTCAACATCTGATCTCCGCTGGAGGCTCTCGGCTTGGGAGAAAACAGTATCGAGGGGAGTATGGCGACGATCAGCATGAGGCCGATCGCAAGGACTAAGCGACGGTCCATCTGTTAAGCCCTATGGTACCGGGTCATAGCCGCCTGCCCGCAATGGATGGCACCGCAGAATCCTCCTCAAGCCCAGCCATGCGCCCTTTGCGGCACCGTAGCGACTCACTGCTTCCAGAGCGTACGACGAGCAGGTTGGGAAATATCGGCACGGTGAAGGCAATGGTGATGCTAAAAGCTGGTAGGCCTTTATGACTGCCGCCGCAGCGCGTCGAGGCCAAAGCGCTACTGCGAGATTGAAAGCAGCCATTTCTCGAGGTCGTCGGCCAGGTCGTGGAATCCGGCACGATAACTCCGAGCTCGGGATCTCAAAACCAAGTCGAGTGCTGGCATTCTCGGTAGGATGCGACGGCGCAGAATCTCTCGCAGCCTGCGCCGCAATCGATTGCGGTTCACCTTCGTGGCACCGCAGAGGGGAACTACCAGCCCCACTCGTGGATGGCCAAGGTGGTTGGGGCACCAACGTATCTCGAGATTCTGGGTTCGGTTGCGATGGCCACTCTGCATGACGGCCCTGATTTCCAGGGAGCGTAACAGCCTCCAGCTCCGAGGGAGCCCTTCTGAACTCAAACGTGCGCGTGTTTCGTCGGCACGCGTACGGTCAGCCGCTTGCGACCCTTCTTCCTCCGTCTATTCAATACGGCCCGTCCCCAGCGTGTCTTCATGCGCGCCCGGAACCCGTGTTTGTTGATGCGCCGCCGATTGCGTGGCCTGTAGGTCGGTTTCATTCTTCTCCCTCAGTTCGGGCGTGTAAGCTAGCGGCGGGCGATACTTGGGGTCAAGGTTGACTTTTCCACATCGGAGGGATACAATCGGGCGCCCTTTTTGACCACCTACCTCCTGTAGAAGCCATTATTAATGGAGTTGTCAGTAACAGAGACCTGGAAACGCCTCCTCGACGAGGCCCGCCGGGTCCTTCCCGACGCCACGATAAGAACGTGGTTGGAACCAGCTGAGCCAATCGCACTCAGCGAGGGGCGCCTGATCGTGGGCACGCCCGACCAATTTGCTGCCGAATGGAACGATTCCAAGCATGCGGCGGTGCTTTCTCGTGTTGCGACGGAGGTGCTCGGGTCACCCCTCGACGTGGTGTTCCAGGTCCAAGAAGAGCGCACGCAGCGCCCCCAGATGGACTTCTTTGTGACGCCGCCCACCAGCGATGCAGCGCCGCAGCGCGCCGAATCCACACGTCCGCTGAACGAGCGATACACTTTCCGGACATTCGTGATCGGGAAATCGAACGAACTCGCAGCAGCGGCGGCCCACGCGGTCGCTGCCGCACCGGGTCGCACTTACAACCCGCTGTTCATCTATGGGGCAACCGGTCTCGGCAAGACACACCTGATGCAGGCGGTTGCTCACGCAGTGCTCGAGCAGAAACCCGGTGGCCAGGTCACTTACATGGGCGCCGAGCAGTTCATAAACGACGTGATCGAAAGCATTCATTCGCGGAAGATGCCAGAGTTCCGCAAGCGCTATCGTGAGGACGTGGACATCTTCTTGGTTGACGACGTCCATTTTCTCGAAGGCAAGGAGATGACGCAGGAGGAGTTCTTCCATACTTTCAACGCCCTCCATGAAGCTGGTAGGCAGATCGTACTGACGTCGGACCGCCCTCCAAAGGAGATCCCGGGTCTGGAGTCACGCCTGGTGAGTCGTTTCGAATGGGGCATGGTTGCGGACATTGGCCAGCCAGATTTGGAGCATCGCATCGCCATCTTGAGGAAGAAGGCTGAGCAGGATCATCTTGAGCTGACGATCCCGGATGACGTGCTGCGGTTCATTGCTGAGCACGTGCGAAGTTCAGTTCGAGAACTAGAGGGCTGCATCATTAAGCTCCTGCTATTTGCCTCCCTGAAACACCGCGAAATCTCTATTGACCTGGCGCGTGACGCCCTCGCGGATAAGATGAAGCACCCAGCTGGGGAACCTCAAGGAGCAACAGCGTTACCCAGCGTGGATCGGGTGCAAGAAGTCGTGGCCCGACGCTGGGGGGTGACGCCGGAAGGTCTCCGGTCGAAGGCTCGTACGAAGTCATTGACTATCCCACGGCAGGTCGCCATGTACCTAGCCAGGGACCTCCTCAGCATGCAGTTAGTCGAAATAGGGCAGGCGTTTGGGGGCCGCGACCATTCAACCGTGATCCACAGCCTAGACAAGGTGGAGCGGACGATGCGAAATGACCGAAAATTCAAGGAGCGGGTAGATTTTGCGAGACAAGAACTCGCCGCGCCCTAGGTGTTCGGGCGTTGCAGGCGTGTGGAGCGGTGTGGAGAGCCTGGCACAGCGACTGGCCTGTCCACTGTGGATCCACACAATAGACACCGGGACCCACACTGCCCTTGCACCCAAGTAGTTGCGGAACAAAGAGGTTATGGCTTTTGTCCAGGTTTCCAGGTCCCCTACTAGCTCTACTAGTTGGATACTAGTAAAGTAGGAATAGTCCTAATACTCCACTCGCTGGGAGCAACATGAAGTTCACTATTACACGGGAGAGACTTCAGGAAGGTCTAGTAGCTGTGGCGGCTAGTGTGCCGACCAAGACTACCCTCCCTGTACTGTCCAATATTCTCGTAGAAGCGTCTCCGGAGGGTGTGCGCCTGTCCGGCACGGATCTCGATATCGCCGTGAGCACTGTAGTGGCGGCAGAGGTCGACCAAGATGGCGCGGTGACGTTGCCGGCGAAGAAGCTTGTTGAGATCGTGCGAGAGCTGCCCAGTGCCGCGATCCGCGCGACCGCGACGGGAGAGCAACGTGTCACTTTGGAGTGTGGCCGCTCGAAGTTCAAATTGCTTGGAATACCACGTGAGGAGTTTCCCAGTTTTCCACCGGTGGATTTCACCGATAGCTGGACTGTGACGTCAAGTGACCTGCAGAAGCTGATCAGCCATGTTGCTTTCGCGGCATCCACCGAGGAAAGCAGACCCATCCTCAATGGGGTATTGTGGGAATTGCGGCCCGAGCGGATGCGTATGGTGGCTACCAACGGTCACCGGCTGGCGCGCATGGACGTTCCGATTTCAGGAGGAAGCGCATCAACTGACCTGATTGTTCCACCGAAGGCGCTCGACCAGGTGCGCCGTCTCTTTGGGCCTGCGGACGAGATCGAAATAGCGCGCAGCGACAACCACTTGGGATTCAGATGTGGATCAACGCTCGTCTTCACGAGACTGATTGAAGGACCCTATCCCAACTACGAGCAGGTTATTCCTCGCGAAAATGACAAAGAGGCCACAGTCGACAAGCACTCGTTCTCGTCAGCCCTACGCCGCATGGGTGTGGTGGCAAGCGATCAGACACATAGGGTGCGTCTTGCCTTTGACACCGACGTCGTCGGGTTCTCGGTTAGCACTCCTGACCTAGGCGAAGCGCAAGACGAGATATCGGTCAGCTACGGTGCGGAGGCTCTCGAGATCGGATTCAATGCCAATTACCTGCTCGACATCCTCAAGTACATGCCGACCGATGAGGTTGTTTTGACGCTGAAGGCTCCGGAGCGGGCAGCTACCATACAACCGGTAGCCTGGGATGACCCGGCCGACTACCTCTGTTTGGTGATGCCTCTGCGGCTGCTTGACTAGCGGGATTCGGCAGTGCGGCCCCTCCCTACGGTCGTAACATTCCACCCCGATTGGTGGCCAATCCGTGGATGCTGAGGAGGCGTGTGTCTGCCTGATCGCCGCCGGGCAGGGTGCCGACCAGAATACCTCTACGCGGCCCACCCACAGCTAAACCAAGGGTCCAGCGGGACACTCTGAGGTTACTACCGAGTTCTGTCGCAACAAAGGTGGCGATGGGCACAGAGTTGCCCAGACCCAGGCGCGCCCCAGCCCGATAGTAAGTGTCGTATCCGTCACTGGATATCCGCTCGGCGATTATGGCTTCGGTTGCCAGTTGGGCGGCGCCGCCAAGGAGGGTCCAACCTAGTCCGACCACTCCTGTCACCGGGGAAGCCTGCCCTCTGACGAAGGGTCTGCCGATGTTGCGGACCACGAACGCCACTTGCAGTGGCATCAGCAGAGCGTACTGGCCCCCGACGTTCCAGCCAGTATCACCGAAACGGGTGCCATAGGACGTGAACGAGAGACCAGCTGACCCTCGAGGAAAGGGCCGGGCGAAGCCGATGCGGATGGTATGGAGCGATGCAGTGTCCCCGGGAAACATGTCGCGTCGATATCCGAGCGACATCCCTCGGGCGTTGAACGCCGCCGCCCACTGCGACACTCGGGTGTCGGACTCCTCGGGCGATATGAGTACAACATCCAGCATGATCGAGGTTTCAATCACGCTCCCCAGCCCTGCTGGATTGAGCCACAACGACCTGACATCATCCACGGTGGATGTGAATAGATAGTCGCCGGAACGCGACGTTGGTGTCTGACCGGTGGCCTGGGCTGGAGGCGTGAGCAACAAGCCAGCGACGAGAAGCAGTATGTGACGCATCTAACGGTGGACGATGTCGAGTGTGTCGGTACGGGTCTGGTGCACCGGAATCACAATTCCAGCAGCGGTCAGGTGTGCCTTGGCCTCGGAAGTGTCAGCCGCAAAGGATCCCAATAGCCGGCCGTCTGCCGCCAGAAAGTGTGTCGAATGTCTCCTCCCTTCTCCCTCCAGCACGAAATCTTGACCCACCAACACCCCCGAACCGTGGAAAGTGTAGTTGGTTTGAGTCTTGATTTGGAGGGCTCTCTCGCCGTGATGAAGGCTCCATCCGACCGCCTGGTGATGGTTGAAGAGCAGCACTGAGTTATCGGCACCACTAACTCTTGAATTGGTCTCGACTGTGTCACGCCATTCCAGGCCCGGTTCAGCTCCATCGGCCGGAATCCGGGGGAAGAAGCGCGACAGGAAACGATCGGCGAGTTCGCGAGCCACGCTACCAGCGGAGTCGCCGCCAACGAAGCTGTGAAGAGTTCCATCCGGGGACAGTAGGCCGGAAAAGGTGGCTCCGCGGGCAGAGTCAAGTTGGGCCTGTGCTATGCCACCTTGCAGCCCTGCCAATTGTGTAATTGAGTCCAGTACCAACACTGACTTGAGGTTTTCATTCGAAACAGCCACCTCGGTACTGACATAGAACCGCATCCCGAAATCGCTGGCAGCCAGTTGCCCGTTGAACTCCTGTTGAACCTTGCCCTGTGTTACTCCGTAGTAGGTGGAGGCAAAGGGCCGGTACATAAACCGTGCAACTGGAGTGGGTTGATCCTCGGAAACCGAGCCGGCACACCCCACGGAGAACATGACAGCAACGATCGCTGGCAACCCCCAGTGGAATTGTCTATTCTCCTCCAGATTCATCCGTCGGCCTTTCTATCAAGCAATTCTGCCTTGGTGCGCCCGAAGATCGCTACTATCTCGGTGCTACCTGACGTAACCCGCAATAACCGCCAGCCCTTCCGCCGCATGTCGGCGCGCCACCCGATCAGCTTCTCCCACTCCGGCGGTGTTGTGTGGAAGACCCTGAGATCGGCCACCTGTTCCCAGTAGGCCGGATAGGGAGACCGTGAGTGGTCACGCGGCGTCACAATAATTCGCAGCAGCTCTGTGTTAGAGACGGGAGAACATACCTACCGCCGATGGTGAGAGCCAGGGGTGTGTGGTGGTGGGGCCGTAAGCCGAGTTCTGTGCGAACGAGAAAGCTCATCCGGACGGTCATCTATCTGGGATGACGGTCGCCCGTCACCTCAAGCGGCCTACCCACGGCTCAAACGGTCCGGGCTAGACCTTGCCGCCTATTTGGCCTTGCTCCAACTGGGGGTTACCGTGCCACTCCTGTTACCAGGACGTGCGGTGGGCTCTTACCCCACCTTTTCACCCTTACCCACTCAAAGTGGGCGGTCTGTTTTCTGTGGCCCTGTCCGTCGCCTCACGGCGCCCAGGTGTTACCTGGCAGTCTGCCCTAGGGAGCTCGGACTTTCCTCGACCCGCTGCGCGGGCCGCGACCGTCTCACCCCACCACCAACTGCAAGATACTCCTCAGGCACGGGTGCGTGAAGCGATGGCGTGAATCGGCGGAACCTAGGGAGTGCAAGGAGTCGGTGGTGTTATGGCCCGCCTTGGGATGTTGAGCTTGTGTTGAGGCACACGGGCTATGCTGGCGACGGTGCAAGTTGCTAGGAGAGGCTCGTGAATTGGAAAGGTAGTGTCTCTACGGTGGCGACACTGGTCGAACCTGGCGTGAGGTCGCGGTTAGAGGCTGCAGGACAGGGTAGCTTTGCCGCAATTCATGCCGAAAGCCTGGGAGAAGTCATCCGGGCTGTTCGAGAGCGGCCGATCAATGCCGTATTCGTGTCTCCCCGATGCGTCGAACTGGAGGAACTGCCTCGGGTGGCAGCGTTGGTTGAAGGATTCCCGACCGTTGCGACCGTGGCTCTCGTGGCCCGACACGATGCGGCTTCAAGCAGGAGGCTGCTGGATCTTGGGGCTTATGGGGTTCGTAGGATGGTGGATGTGAGTGATCGGCTCGGCTGGCAACACCTCCGCGACCTGATCTCAAACCCAACGTCACCCACGGCGGCTCGGATCTTCGCGAAGCTACTACCTGCGCTGGGTGACCCGGCACCGGAGTGCCGTGCCCTGTTCGAAACCGTGGTTAGGCTCGCACCGAGTATCACAACCGTACGTAGCCTGGCGGAACACCTGCGAATTCCCCCAAGCACGTTCATGTCGCGGTTCTTTCGGACGGGGTTGCCTTCACCCAAGCGGTATCTTGCTGCCACTCGACTGTTGTACGCGGCGGCACTGCTGGAGATCCCGGCCCTGTCGCTCTCGGACGTGGCCTATCAGCTGCAATACTCCTCACCCCAGAGTTTTGGCCGCCATCTGCGAACAGTCCTCGGCATGACAGCGACTGAGTTCCGAGCCCGATACAGTTTCGATGCCGCTTTGGTTGACTTCGTGGGGCGGCTGATCGTTCCCTACCGAAACAGCTTTCGCACCTTTCATCCGCTCAACCGAGGGGTGGGCTACCTAGGGCAGAGATGGTGAAGAAACGCTGGAAAGGACGGTCATTCGCCCCACGAAGAAGGTTTGGAATCACTAGCGGGAGCCTCGTGCAACCTCCTGAGGAGGAGCACCAACTCCTCAGCTGTGTCGCCCACGGTCGGGCTGGTTTGGATGTGTGCTTCGGCTAGGTTGATCGCTGACTCCGCTTCCCTGCAGCAATCTTCGCACGCCATTGCCGAAGAGGACAACAGCTCGCTCAACGATTGGAGCCTCTGTGCATGTCGGGGCGCACTCGCCGTCGAGTCCTTGAACTGATCTGCCATTCTCAAGATGCCTTTACGCAGGCTTCCCACAATGGCATTGGCTTCGCTGGTTGCCGCGCCCGTCGACTCCGTCTGCTCACGCGACGCCGCTATCTCCCCAGTGAAGGTTTCGACACGTGACAGCATCTGGCCAATTAGGTCAGCCACTTCACGTGCTGACCGCCTTGCGTCTTCAGCCAGTTCCCGTACCTGTTCTGCGATTATGGCAAATCCTCGACCATGCTCGTCCTCTCGAGCCGCCTCTATTGCTGCGTTCAGTGCCAGAACATGGGTCTGGCGGGCCACTTTAAGAAGTTGCTGGGCCCGGCTGTCGATCTGCTTGGCAACCACACCCAAGTCTCTTGCGGTCGTCGCCGCGTAGTGGAGTCGTGTGACAGTCTCCCGACCGGCTTCAATAGCGGTGCCAAGAGATTCGTGAGCCGCTCCGGCTTCGCCGTACAGCGTTTCTAGTGGCGCAGTGGCTGCAGCTGCAGCCGAGGTGAGCTCGCTCGCACCCTGCGCTGCTGCTTGGCACTCCGCGAGCCCGGCTTCCGCCGCGAGGCGGGACCCATGCGCCGTGGACGCGACCTGCTGCGCGGCTGTGGCCAGCTGTCGTCCCGAATCAACTAGGCTCCCAGCACGTCCCCGCAGCTTTTCCGCCAGCGCCCCGGCTTGGTCAGCCAGCTGTGATAAATCCGACTTGGATCGCTTGAGAATGTCGACCGAGCGAGTCAGAGAATGCTCCAGCCAGGCGAGGTGGTCGCCTCCAAGACGACTCATATTTTCGTCCCCAGGGCTCAGTCCAGCGCTGGTCAACAGTCGTAACATCCTCTGGATTCGGTTCCCCAGCCTTGCGGACATGTATGCGAAGACCCATGTGACCACTGCAACTACGGCGGTGTCTAGCAGCAATGCGGCGGACGGTATCCACCATGCCGAACCTGAATTTGTGTACAGCTGGCGGTGTAGTGTCGCGGCCGCGAGGTATGTCCCTCCAGCCACCAGGGTCAAGGGGCCTCGGTAACCAACCCGCAGGTGGGAGAAATGTGGAAAGACCGCAGCGAGCAGAGCGATAGCCAAGGCACCTGGTCCGAAGAAAACAACGAGTAGCGCGGCCGTCGCTATGTCGAGTGCGGCAGCCGCCAGTTGCAGCCAGGGCCGAGCCTGGCCGGAACGGATGATCGCGTCCAATGAGAGGTGGGCAGTCAATGCCAGCGCAGAGGCGAGGCCGATAACCGGCAACGAGGCCTGCACCAGCTGCAATACGTGCCCAGCGCCGACCAGCATAGTGCCGGTGCCGATCGTCCACCAACGCAGATGTGTGATCGGCCTTGCCACATCGGTGCCGCTCCCCGGAGGCATCACGAGCCGCTCACCGCTTTCCATATGCAGGTGCTACCCCCAAGTCCCCCAAGGTCACCAGAACGGAGAGCGGATGACCGGCGCCCTCAATGGTCTCACGGCCCCCTTCCTCACGGTCTACCACCGCCAAGACGCCGATAACCGTGGCGCCTGCCGCTTGGAGGGCGGCGATCGCGCGCAAAGCAGACCCGCCGGTAGTGATTACATCCTCGACAACGACGATCTGGCTCCTCTCTTCAAAGCATCCCTCTATCTGTCGGCCCATGCCATGTGACTTGGGCTCCTTCCGCACTGTGAAAGCGTCTACTGTTGGAGGGTTGCTACGGCTGGCCAGAGCAACGGCGTAGGCGACAGGGTCCGCTCCGAGGGTAAGGCCACCGACCAAATCCGGTTCCCATCCCGCTTTTCGGATGGCCTCAAGTCCAAGTATGCCAATTAGTTCCAGTCCTTCAGCCGACATGGTGGTCCTGCGGGCGTCGATGTAGTATTCGGATTGATGACCAGAAGCCAGGGTAAAAGAGCCGACTCGAAGGGATCGTTCTCTGAGGACTGTGACTAGGCGTGAGTGCCTGACTAACGGAGATTCATCCACACGACATTAAGTGTATTGGGCGTTAGTAGTAGTAGATACTACTCCTCCTCCTCCTTCTTCCTTCCTCGGACCAGAGACTTGATGCTTCCGAGGAACCCACCTTTTTGAGCCGGCTCATCGACCGCCTCGACCGCGGTGCGAACGTCAGCCGCGAAGGCCGTTATGGAACTCTGGCGGTTTTTCGGATTCCGCTCTAGCCCTTTCATGACGGCCGCTTCCAGTGCGGAGCTGAACGCCATCCCACTAACGGCCTGATTCAGTGGGGTTGGGGGCTGAGTCAACAGCTGATGGAACACCTCTCGTGGCGATCGGCCGGCGTGAGGTTGGACGCCGGTCAGCAGGAAATAGGTGATTTTGGCCAAGCTGAATGTGTCAGCGGCCTCGCTCACCAGCTCGCCTGACAAGGCCTCTGGGGCCACGTATTGCAGCGTTCCCACAAAAAAACCAGTACGGGTCAGGCGCTCTGACGCCGGCTCCTGAGCGTCTCGTGCAATACCGAAATCGAGCAGCTTTGAGGTCTGGGTCGTCGGATTGTAGACTATGTTCTCGGGTTTGAGATCCCTATGGATTATGTCCACGGCGTGGGCAGCACCCAGGCCGTCCGCAAGTTGGGTTACTATTTGGGCAACGAGCTCGGGAGCCAGCGGACCTGACTTCTGAACGAACTTGGAGAGCGGTTCTCCGTCCATCCACTCCAGAGCCAAGTAGTATAGCCCTTCCTCTTCACCATAGTCGTAGGTTCGGACAACGGAGGGATGCTGGAC
Organism: Gemmatimonadota bacterium; assembly: GCA_039586365.1. Classification (GTDB taxonomy): domain Bacteria; phylum Gemmatimonadota; class Gemmatimonadetes; order Gemmatimonadales; family GWC2-71-9. Next base: position 28,937 of record JBDHKN010000001.1, read on the forward strand.
TCGGGCTCCGAAGCCAGCTTCCCTTAAGAACCTCTTCACAGCGGTACCGTCACTGCGTATGCGCTGCTTCAGAATCTTCACGGCGCAGCGCCCGTGCTCCGCATGTTCCGCCTTATATACGGTCGCAGTGCCACCTTCCCCCACCCTTTCTAGGAGCCGGTAGCCCGCGATCGTGCGACCTGCAAGGTTTTCGTTGGGCATTGAGTCGGCGAAAGTAATAACGCGACTTGAGCTTGAGCAAGTCACGTGGTTTATTGCCCCTTCCGAATTGGGCATGAATGATGCGGTTCTGGTTCTACGAGATACCCGTTCAAGGGATTTGTGAGTGTGAAGAGAATCGTTAGCCTGCTCAGCCTAGTTACCGGTGTTTCGCTGCTGCTAGCCGGGTCGACATCCGCGCAGGTTGCAAGCGGACTAGACGGTAGCGCAGCGACCTGGCGTGAAGCCGTGAGGTTGCGAGCAGGCTTGGCGGCGGATTCTGCCCGACCAGAGGATCTACTGCGCCTCGCCGAACTTGAGTTGGCGCTCGGGCAACCTGACAGGGTCCACCGCATTCTGACAGGCTCCGCCGAGACCGCCGAGGGACTCGCGCATCGGTCCACACCACTGCTTGCGGCCGCGGAGTATGAGTTAGGTCGGTTTGGCAGTGCGGCAGCGATGTTTGGTCAGGCTGCGGCTGGCTTACCTGGGAGGGAAGCCGCAGTGATGGCGGCCCGAGCCGGAGACGCTTACGAGAAGGCTGGGCAGCGGGACATTGCAGTGTTGTACTACCGCTTGGCTGCGTATTCCTTGCAGGAAATTGCTGGCTGGCTGGCACTGCGGGAGGCGCGGACGTCCCGTGACGGCCGGCGTGCTGTCGCTCTGTTGGCCCGGGTTCCCCGCGAAGGGCGAGTCCTGGCCCTCAGTGTCCGGGGTGAGGTCTTGCTGGCACTGGGTGACACGGTGGGCGCGGTCGACGCTCTTGCCGCCGGGGGTGTCCTTCCTCGTGCGGCCTCGCTGGCTGTCGCCCTGGACGACACGGTTCTGGCGCGGGCACTGGCATACCGTTCGATGGACGCTGCCGATACCGCGGTAGTCCGAGAGGGTCTCAGTCTCGTGGTGACCCACTTGCCGGCACACACCGAACAAGAGTTCTTGGCGCTTGCACGTGCTGCCGCCCGGCTCAGATCCTTTCGTGAAGCCGTACGGTACGCCGAGGCAGCCATGGCTGCAGATACACCGTCTGCTGCAGCCCTCGTGGCGTTCGGCGACGTGTTGGTCCAGGCAGGGCAGAGTGGTAGGGCCCTCGTGGCCTATCAGCGGGCAGCCTCGCTGCAGGATGAGCGGGCACAGGTGGCGGCGTACAAGCGCGGCGCCCTGTTAATGCGGTTGGGACAGTCGGCGAGGGGCATCACAGAGCTCACCGCGTTCGTTGAGCGGTACCCCAGCCATCGCCTGGCCCCGGTCGCTCTGTATGCAGTTGCGGACAGACATGCTCGCAACAGGCGCAGACAAACTGCTGAAGCGCTGTTCTGTGAGATCTCCGAACGGTGGCCGCAGCACTCTCACGCCTCTCAGGCTCGGTTCAAGCTGGCGGAGTGGGCGCTCAGTCGGCGAGACACGGCAGCGGCAGCTGACTGGTATCGTGCTGAAGTCAACGCAGCTGGTCTACAAAAGAACGTGGCGCTGTTCCATCTGGCGATGCTTGCCTCTGATTCACTTGCTGCCAAAGGGATTTTCGCCACGCTCGCACGGGTCGATTCGATCGGATACTACGGCACCATCGCCCGTCAATTGGCAGGACTGCCGCCGATGAGGATCGACCCGGTTAGTGAGGCACCCTTATCGGCAGCAGCTGACAAGCTCCTCGTGGCGCTGGATCTGCTCCGTGAGTCCCACCTGCTCGAGGAAGCCACAGTTCTTGTCGATGCCGTGGTTGCCCAGGAAAGACATCCTCCAGCGGAGTTGCTCGACGTCGCGGAGGGCCTCGTGGAGCGAGGGTACATGGCGGAAGGCATCCGGTTGGGGTGGAGGGCAGCCCGACAGTACACCTTGAACCACCCTCGGGTTCTGCGGGTGATCTACCCGTGGCCCAATCGCGAGTTGATTGAGGCCGAGGCGATGGACCATGAAGTGGACCCCTACCTGTTGGCGGCGCTAATACGGCAAGAATCTGCGTTCCGGGCAGAAGTCATCTCTCATGCAGGCGCGTATGGTTTGATGCAGCTCATGCCGGCCACTGCCCGAGAGGTCGCGAGAAAACTGCAGGTCGAATGGGACCCCACGTTGCTCACAGTGCTCGACGCTAACCTCCACCTAGGTGTCACCCATTTTGCTTACCTGCTTCGGAGATATAGCGAAGACGTCATCCCGGCCCTTGCAGCCTACAACGCCGGCTCCACTCCCGTGCGTCGCTGGCTAGCCCGTCCCGAGGCTAACGATCCCGTGCGTTTTGTCGAACGAATCCCGTATCAAGAAACCCGGGGGTACGTGCGCACGGTACTGCGCAATCGCTCCCTTTACCGAGCGCTCTACCCGCCAACGCCAGTGTTTACCGACGGCATGCCGTGACGAACACTTCCCTAAGGCGGGTCCTCCACGTTGGTTCGGGTACTCTGTTGTTTGCCATACCTCTCGGTTCTTGGAGTCTACTGCGCAGCGCACTCGCAGCATTGGTGTTCGTTGCGCTGATCATAGACGCTGCACGGATCACAAGTCCACGTTTTGGATCGCGTGTCGCGAACCTGATGCCCGTGTTTCGGCCCTATGAATCGTCCCGCCTGAGCGGTGCGACATTTCTCTGCGTGGGATATTTCCTTGCGGCGGCTTTTCCAGAACCCGCTCCGGTGGCCGGTATTCTGGTCAGTGCCCTTGCTGATCCTGCTGCGGCCGTGGCTGGTGGCTGGGGCAGGAAGTCGGCTGAAAAGACGCTACAGGGGTCCCTCGCTGCCCTCGTTGTCGCGACAGGAATTCTCACAGCACTCAGGCTGCCTCTATTGGCTGTGTTGGGTGGGGCCTGTACGGGGGCCGCGTTGGAGCGATGGTCCGGTCCTCTTGACGACAATCTCCTGATGGCGCCGGGGGTTACGATGATAGTCTGGCTGATGGCTTGACATCCGGGCTGTTTGCCCCACAAAATAGCAGTCCGGCCGGTTTTCGAATGGCTGGAATGTCGCACCGCAATTCAAATCGTTTGCAGGAGAGATGTACATGCCGCGGGGTAAGGTTAAGTGGTTCAACGATGCGAAAGGGTACGGGTTCATTGAGCAGGTCGAGGGGGGGGACGACGTGTTCGTCCATTTCTCGGCCATTCAGGCGGACGGGTTCAGGACACTCCGGGAAGGTCAGGAAGTGGAGTTCGAGTTGAGGACCGGTGACAAGGGGCTGAACGCTCAAAATGTCGTAAGGGTCTAGGCCCATTCTGCTTTGTGAGTAGCCCCGCCTTTGGTAATTGGGCGGGGCTTTTTCTGAGGCTATCTTCCGGGGTATGTCTCCCCCGGACAAGCTGCGGCTCTTCCTCGTAGACGGCTACGCGCTGATCTACCGGGCGTTCTTTGCGATGATGGATCGGCCACTACGCACAAGTCGAGGTGAAAACACGTCGGCTGTGTGGGGTGTGGCGAACTTCCTCCACCGCCTTCTTGAGCAGGAGGGACCCAGCCACCTGGCTTGGGTACATGATGCTGGAACGTCGTTTCGAAACGAGGTCTTCCCCGATTACAAGGCGACGCGGGAAAAGCTGGACGAGAATCTCCAGGAGGATTTTGACCGTTCTGTCGTGAGAATCCAACAGCTCTTGCATGGGTTCAGAATTCCCTTGATCGCTGTTGCGGGTTTTGAGGCGGACGACGTGATCGGAACGCTGGCTCGGAAGGCCTCTGAAGCCAGCGTGCAGACCATCATCGTCTCGGGTGACAAGGATTTCTACCAACTCATCTCGAGGGACATTTGGGTGCTCAACCCGGGTAGGGGGGGTCCGGCACCTGTCAGTGAGAGTCTGGTCGGCCTTCCGAACGCGGCAGAACGTTTCGGGGTTCCGCCAGACAGGGTGGTTGATTATTTGGCGCTCGTGGGTGACTCCTCCGACAACGTGCCCGGCGTAAAGGGGATTGGAGACAAGACTGCCCGTGCCCTGATCGGGCAGTACGGAGATCTGGACTCGATCTTGGCATCTGCCCAAGACGTGAAAGGCAAGAGGGCTCGAGAGGGATTGCTCCAGTACGCCGACCAGGCACGCCTGAGCCGCGAACTCGTGACGATCCGCCGTGACGTTCCTGTGGAGCTGGATCTCGCTTCTCTCAGTGTGCGCGAGCCGGACAGGGAGGCTCTGAGCACATTGTACGCCGCCCTGGAATTCAAATCCCTCGTCCGTAGGATCGGTGAGCGGCGAACCAGAGCTACTGCCGTCACGACAGAGGTCAGTATCCTTCGGAGTCCTGCGGAGCTCCCGGACGTCGTGCGCCAGCTGCGTGAAGGCGGCCTAGTTGGGCTTGAGGTCGCAGTAGAGTCGCCCAGTGCACGGTGGAGCAGGATCGTAGGTCTTGGGCTCGCCCTCGGGGACGGTCGCTGTTGGTACCTTCCGCTGAGTCATCGGCTGCCAGATGGAGAGCTGTCGGCGGACGGCCCTCCGATCAACCTGCCGGGTCCCAACGAAGCGTCGATGCGCCCAATCAAGGAGCTGTTGGAGGACCCGAGCGTCTCGAAAGCAGGTCATGACGTAAAACGGGCGTGGCTGTACCTCCGTGCTGCTGGAGTAAATCTGTCGGGAGTGAGGCACGATTCCATGCTTGCCAGCTTCGTGCTCGAGCCAGGTCGCCGATCCGACGCGCTGGAAGAGCTCATGCAGGAGCACCTCGCCATCCGACTGCAACCGTACGAAGAATTGGTGGGCAAAGGGAAGTCTCAACGCCGATTATCGGAAATCGGAGTGGCCCGGGCCGCGGGGTACTGCTGCGCAAGGGGTGCAGCCGCGCTGCAGCTACTGGCCTCCTTCGATGCGAGACTCGACGAGACCGCAGGTCGCGATTTACTGGACACTATCGAGATACCACTGATTGGCACCCTGGTTGATATGGAATGGAGGGGTATCGGAGTTGATTTGAAGCGCCTCTCGGAGATTTCGCGGCGGTTTAGCTCCGAGTTGCGGGAAATCGAAGAGTCAATCTACCGGGAAGCAGGAGTCGATTTCAATATCAATAGTACGCCGCAACTACGGCACATCTTGTTTGAGAAGCTGCAGCTCCCAACGCTCAAGCGTACCAAGACGGGGCCATCCACCGCTGCTGATGTCCTAGGGCAGCTTGCAGCGATGGGCTTTGAGGTTCCGCGCCTGCTGCTTAGCTACCGAGAGCTGAGCAAGCTCAAGTCGACCTATGTCGACACCCTGCCTTCGAACGTGGCCCCCCACACCGGCCGTGTGCACACGAGTTTTAATCAATCGGGCGCGGCAACTGGGCGACTGTCTTCGTCTGACCCGAACCTCCAGAATATTCCGGTGAGAACTCCCAGAGGAGAGTCGATCCGTGAGTGTTTCGTTCCTGCCGGAGGATGTCAGTTCATTGTGGCGGATTACTCGCAGATAGAACTGCGAGTGCTGGCGCATCTCTCCGAGGACTCTGCGTTCATCGAGGCGTTCAAGCGCGGCGGTGACGTCCACCGCGAAACGGCAGCGGTCATTTTCGACGTGCCGGTGCACCTAGTGACACCGGAGATGCGAGCACGCGCGAAAACGATCAATTTTGCCACTATCTATGGCCAGGGGCCGTTTGCACTGGCTCGCCAACTAGGTGTCACGCAAGATGAAGCCAAGGAATTCATCCGGCTGTACTTCACGCGGTTCGCGGGCGTAAGGCGGTTTCTCGATGAGCTGATAGAGAACGCCCGGCGGGACGGCTATGTCGAGACCATGTTTGGGCGCCGCCGCTACATACCAGAAGTCAAGGATTCGGACTTCAACGTTCGTGCCTTTGGCGAACGGACCGCCATGAACTCGCCCATACAGGGCTCAGCGGCTGACCTTATGAAGATCGCCATGGTCAACCTAGCCAGGTCTCTATCCGAGGCCAGGATGGAAACGGCGATTCTGCTGCAAGTGCACGACGAGCTGGTATTGGAGTCGTCCGACAGCGAGATCGAGCACGCCTGCACTATCGTTCGGAGAGAGATGGAACGTGCGGCTAGTCTCAAGGTTCCTCTGGTGGTAGATGTGGGGGTCGGGCCCAACTGGCTCAAAGCGAAAGCCTAGTGGGTTGTGTGGCAGGCCCGGTGGGCGGCATTATTCGAACGGAGTCAAGGGCTGGACGGAGAAAGGAGGCCTGTTGAAGAGCCCAGGTTTTACCTTTGTGGAACTTCTGGTCACCATGGCCGTCATCGGTGTCTTGGCATCCGTGGCACTCCCGCAGCTTCAGGGCTTCCGCAGGCGAAGCATGGTTTCAACCATGCAGGCTGACCTCCGTACCTTCGCGATGCATCAGGAATCCCATTTCTACGATACGTCAACGTATACAGACGACATGGTCGTGTTGAGGACCAAGGGATTCCACACCAGTCCAGAAGTCACTGTCATCGTGAATGAAGCGACGTTTCTCGGGTGGGCGGCTACCATGAAGCACGCTCAGCTCCTGATTGAGTGCTACATGTTCGTCGGGAATGCTGCACCGGTCGGAGCTGCAGTTTCAGAGGGGCAGATAGCCTGCGGTTGAGGATTGAATGGCGCGAGTTCGAGCGTCGCCGAGAGGGCATGATTCACGCTCTCGACGGCGGTCTTTGGCTGCATCGATTTGCGCTGTGGGGCGAGGCCATGGCGCACCTCGTGTCGTCGAACCGCGAGCTCCTCCTAGAGGCAGGCAGGCTACTCGGCATGAAAGAGCGCTGGTTGCAGTACAAACCGCTCAGGCACCCCCGCGCCGGAAGGCGAGTCGAGGCGTGGCATTGGGATCTCAGAGGACCGTATCTGGAAATGGGCTTGCGGCTTGCAGCACCCCGGGTTACAGCAACTACGTCTGCCGCGTCGCCCCGCCATCCGGAACTGACGCCGCCCTAACACCAGGCCACCAATTCCACCTGCCGGCGATGTGCATGATCGCCGGCACTAGTACCATTCGGATCAGAGTTGCATCGAGGAAAACGGCCACCGCCAAGCCGAAACCCATCAGCTGAGCGGCCAAGACTCGGGAAAAACTGAATACTCCGAAGACGACAATCATTATTGCGGCTGCCGACGTAATGACCGACGCAGTTGCTGTCAGACCCTCCATCGTTGCCTGATCGTTTCTACCCGACCTGTCGAAGGCCTCCTTGATGCGAGCCAGCAGGAAGACCTCGTAGTCCATGCTGAGGCCAAAAACGACTGCAAATACCAATACCGGAACTACAACGTAGACTGCCTCAGTAGGTCCATCCAGGCCGAACAAACGTGCCCCGACTCCCTGTTGGAAGACCAGGACGGTAACGCCAAATGCCCCGCCGACCGACAGGCAGTTCATCACCACGGCTTTTAGCGGGACGAGTATCGACTGAAACGCGATGAACAGCATCACCGCCGTGATTACCAAGACCAGCGCGACAACCAGGGGAAACCGTTTCAGTAGATCGTCCTGCAGGTCGACGCTGGCAGCTGCAAACCCACCGACCAGAACCTCGACGGAGTCGAGGCCCTGGATGCCTGATTGCGCAAGGCCCCTGAGACGCCGCACGACGTCCATCGAGCTCGTGAAGGAGGTTGAGTCGGCAAGTAGCACGTCCATCAGCGTTGTGCGGCTGTCGCTCGACAGATACGCGGAGAAGAAATCAGGAGCCCGTGCTCGGGCCGTTTCGTCATTGCTGTAGAGCATCGCATAGCGCAGAGTGGACATGCCGGGTTCGAGGTCGACCACACTGCGCACTTGGGCGACGCGGGGATCCACTTGGATGGAGTCCGACAGCCGTTTCAGCCCACGCAGATACCGGGCTCCCACTACCCGTTCGCCTGCAGGTGCTTGGAGTACGATGCGCACGGGCTGCAATGCCCCTCGTGCCCCAATCTGCTCGAGTGCCTTGACTCCTTCGGCCGACTCGGTGTTTTCGGGGAACCAACGGGACCGCGGTAGTCCGATCTGGATGTTAACGAGCGGCCAAGTGAACAAAGCGATGGCCAGCATTCCCATCACAATGGCACGCCACGGATGCCGCGCTAGCCAGCGGGCCCAACGTTCCCAGCCGGTCGGTGCGTGGTACCAAGCCAGCCTGCGCGCTAGCCAGTGCGGAACGTCGATGGCCCGTCCTAGATATGACAGTGCAGCTGGCAACAACGTGACCGACAACAACACGGCAGAAGTCACGACTAGGAGTCCCCCGATCCCAACCGAGCGGGTCTCTGAGATAGGGGTGATGAGGAGGGAGGCAAAACCGACGGCAACAGTAAGCCCGCTGGTGACCACCGCGCGTCCTGCTGTGGCAATGGTCCTTGCTGCAGCGTCCTTGGCAGTACGTCCTCGGTTCAGTTCCTCGCGGAACCGCGTGACAATCAACAATGAGTAGTCGATCCCGACGGCAAGTCCGACCATAGAGACAATCGTCAGCACGAAGACCGACATGGCGTGAAACGAAGTGGCGATCTGAACCAGCGCCAAGCTGCAGGTGATGGCCGTCATGCCAATGATGAGCGGTAACGCAGCAGCTACCAACGCTCCGAAGGCAAGGATCAATATCATGCCCGAGAAAGGCAACGCCTTCCGCTCGCCCGACTCCGCGTCCTCCTTGCTGACCGTGCGCACGTCGTAGTCGAGACCTGGACCACCGGTCACGTTGATTCTGTACTCGTGCGACCACGGCAGCCGGCTGGCTGACGTGTGAATGGCATGGCGGAACTCGACCACGTGGTCGGTGGGACTCACTCCGACTTCAGACTGCACGGCTGCTATGAAGAAAGTTGTCAGCCGATCGTGGCTGATCAAATTGGAATCCGGTGTGGTGAGGTAGGAAACGATGCGGGTGATATAGGGAAGCGTGTCGACCGCGCCCGTCAGTGTCTCCAACAAGGTGCGAGTGGGTGTACTGTCAATCGGCAAGGGGCCTTCGATCGTGACGACGAAAAAGTGGAGAATGGGTTGGGGGAAGGCCTCGAGAATGAGTGCCCGCGAGCGGCTCGTCTCGGATTCTGTCAGTTGCTCACCTTCGACCTGAAGTGCCTCGTCCACCCGTGAAGCTCGTGGCCACGCCAAAGCGACCGCGACCGACCAGAAAACCAGAATCGCGGCCCGAAATCGGATAATCGAGCGGGCGGGGAGAGCGATCAAACTAGATGCTCCGCCCGGGCCCACTTCCCACCCGAAGTCCCTGTTGACAGCTCCACTGTAGGACTATTCACACATCCTGAATGTTGCGATTTGACAAGGGTTTAAATGATAGAAGGGGTGAGCCCAAGATGCCAGATATACAAGGTGGCGGCTCAGTCTGTCTACCAGCGATATTAGGCAGATGAGAAGCTTATTGGCTGCAATCCTGATCGTACTGGTGGGATCGTTGGCAGTCCATTTTGGGCGAGGCCTTGCTGGTGACAGGCGGGAGGATCTGCCCGGGCTGATTGAGGAGCCAGGGCACCGCACGGGCACCGACAGCGACAGTGTCAGAGAGGCCAGACGATCACTACGCAGCCGCATCGAAAGATCGGGTACGTATCTTGGCCACACTCTGGGTGAGACAGACTCGCTCCTAAGGCGCTGGCGGGTCCGCACCGGGAGTCCCCTGAGCGTCCATTTCGTACCCGCCACGGTGTCTGGCTACACCCAAGGACACGGACAGGCAGTGCGCCGCGCCTTCAGGCGTTGGGAGCGTGTCGGTGCCGTTCCTGTGCTGTTTGGCTTCGTGCGGGACTCGGCTAGCGCTGAGGTGATGGTGCGGTGGATCGAGTCGTTCCCGATTAGAAGATCCGGTCAGGCGGAGGTGATGTGGGACCAGGAAGGCTGGATTCGATCGGCGACCTTGACGCTCGCGACTCATTCGCACGAAGGCCGCTTGGTGTTGCCGGAGGTGGTGTATGCAGTCGCGCTGCACGAAATCGGCCACCTGCTGGGTTTGGGGCACTCAGATGACCCGGGCGACCTCATGTACCCGACGACTTCCGTCAGGGACCTGACTGCGCGCGATAGGCAGACGGCTAAGCTGTTGTACGCGTTGCCGCCAGGCTCGGTAGGCAATCGCTAGTACCCTGAACCGAAGAGTTGGAGGCTAGGGCAGCGGGGCGCTGTCCACGGCTCGGGCGATCAGATAAGCATACTCACCATAGCGCGCGAGGCCGCTGAAGGGAAAATCCTCGGCCCACTCATCAGCTGGGTGGTGGTAGTATCCCCACCTCTTGCGTAGAGTCTCTGAACTGTCCGCGGTAAGACCCTCAAAGGGATCCGGACCAGGCACAACTGAGACTCCCGGGACTCCTTCGCGAACGAAGGGGTAGTAGTCAGAATTGGCACGTGGCGGCGATATGGTCACACGCCAACCCCGCTCTCTCGCAACACTGATTGCGGCGGCACCCAAGCCAGTGGAGTCCACTCCCGCAAGACGCCAGCTGACTGGTGACCCTGGCGGAGCGCCAGCATCGATGTTGATCACCGCCATCGTCCGTTCCAGGGGCCAAAGTGGGTGCGCCACGTAGAAATCGGAGCCCAGCAGTCCTCGCTCCTCTCCTACAAAGAAGAGGAAGAGAGCTGACTCCCGCAGCGCGTGTGAGGAATCCCGGGCCATGGCCTGAGCCATCGCCAGCAAGACCGCGACGCCTGCAGCGTTGTCCGAATGCCCGTTGTAGATTGAGTCTCCCGATGAATCCGGAGGGCCGACACCCAGGTGGTCGTAATGAGCGCTGAATGCAACGACCGTATCTCGGGCTGCCTGGTCGAGCCCCGGTAGCAGGCAAGCCACGTTCTCGGCGGTCCGTGGCCGCCGGTTGACTGCGATCTCAAGCGACAAGTGCCAACCGAGTGGGCCAAGCGGTCGCTGGTCTTCGGGTGTGAGCGTTACGCTGGCCAGCAGCGGGTGAAGTGCAGGCGCTGCGATGATCAAGGGAATCAGCGGTCCGAATGAAGAATTGACGGCTGGGTCTGCGTTGTACAGTCCAATGTCATCAAGGCTCAGACGGTGCAGCCTGTACGTGCGCTCGTCGCCTACGAGCTGAACAATTCCCACGGCACCTCTTTCGTGGAGCAACTCGGCTGACTCAATGCTCGTTAGAACGCCAAGGGTAACCGCAACAGCGCCCGCGAGGGGAACATGAGCGAGTGTTGTGTCGGCAATCTCGTCCGTAGCCCCGACGAACACGGCGGGTCCTGCGATTGGACCCGGCGAAACCCCACTGCCCAAGTAAGCGACAAAATCGGAGGGGTAGTCGAAGCTGATAGTGCGTCCTAACCGTGTCGCAGTGAGCCTAGCGCCGGCGCCGATAGTCACCTCTTCAAGCGGTATCGGTTGAGCATAGTCTGGGCTGATCGATGCGAGACCGAAGGCTCGGCACTGGCTGGCGATGTAAAGGGCCGCGACACTGGCACCCTCAGTCCCCGTACCTCTCCCGACCAGTCGGTCATGGGAGAGGAAGTAAGTGTGGGCTCGCAAGGCAAGTGTGTCGATCAGCACCTGTGCCTTCAATCCGGGGACCGGAACGAAAAGGCTAACTGCGAGTATCGAACAGCAGAGTCGTGACATGTGGGACCTCACGCATGAGACGCCTTTGGTGTTTACGTTGACAGCAGTAGAATAATGGTTGCCAACATGGCCTTGATAGCCGCAGTTGTCGCATGCCTTCAGGTGGGTGCTGCCGCCCAGATCGGCCAGGCGGTCGCCGAAGGCATTCAGGCGGGCGCTTTTCCGGGAGCGGTAGTGGTCGTGGGTACCGGCGACAGCGTGCTGTTGGCGCAGGGCTATGGGCATTTCACTTGGTCTCCCGAGAGTCCTGTTCCAGACTCGGATAGCACCCTGTATGACCTAGCTTCCCTGACAAAAGTGGTCGCAACCACGCCGTCAGTCATGCGGCTCGTTGAGGAAGGACGGCTCGATCTCGCAAAGCCCGTCGTACAGTACCTCCCAGGATTCGTTGGGGCAGGCAAAGAAGCCGTGGCTGTGCGCAGGTTGCTTGAGCATCGTTCGGGCCTCCGGGCATTCCTGCCGCTCAATGAGTTGGCAGACCAGAGTGCCGAGGCGCGCAAGTTGGTCGAAACCGAGGCGCTGCGCTGGCAACCAGGGGCGCGGGTGGTCTACAGTGATCTCAACTCGATGCTACTCGGATGGATTGTCGAGGCCGTTTCGGGAAGTGTGCTCGAGGAGTTTGCGACCGCAGCGGTGTTCCAACCGCTCGGCATGACGCAGACTTTCTACCGACCTTCGCGCGCCGATCGACAGCGGATCGCTCCGGTAGGCCTTTGGCGGGGACACGTGATCGCCGGTGAGCTGCATGACCAGAACGCGGTCGTCTTGGGAGGAGTTTCTGGCCATGCAGGGCTGTACAGCACGGGGATGGATCTCGCTCGATACGCTCAGATGTACTTGAATGAAGGTCGCAATGCGCGTGGTGTTCAGCATTTCTTACCGCAGACTATCCGCTCTTTCACACAGCGGGGGCCGGGAAACCGAGGGCTGGGATGGGAGATGCGGGACACAACGGAGGAAGCGAATGCAGGCCGGCTGCTGAGCAACAGCGCTTTTGGCCACACCGGCTATACGGGAACCTCGATCTGGATCGATCCGGTTCGGGATTTGTTCGTTATTGTGCTGACGAATCGTGTATTCGCTCCGCGCACGGGGCGTTCAATTAGCATCTTAAAGCGTGTCAGGGGTCGCGTCGCGGATGCTGCAGTCGCCTTGCGGTCGGAACAGTGTTCCTCCGCTGTGCTGGCTGCAAAGACCCGGAGACGATGCTGAGCGAAGGGAGAGTCGGGCGAACCGAACGGCCCCCTACCAAGCCAACACTGATCTACGACGGCAACTGTGACTTCTGCGATCGATGGGTACGGCGAATGATGCGTTGGGACCGCCGGAACTCGGTTCGCTACATTCCGCTCCAAGATACCCGTGCCCAGGCAGTTTCCGGTCGAAGTCGCTGGGAGCTTGAGCAAGCCGCTCACTTGGTTTGTCCTGATGCAACGGTACTCGCCGGTGCAGCGGCTGTCAGAGAGCTGTTAGCGTATTTGCCAGGCGGCTGGATTCCTCGAGCCATTCTGAGCACTCCTGGAGCGATGCCGTTGGCTGCAAAGGCATATGCGTGGTTGGCGCGTGAGTACGGGCCAGTCTCCTGAGCGGCCTGTCTGGTGGCTAATTTGTGGTCAGCTTGACGGGTAGAAATGGAGAATAGCCATGTCGGCAACTGTGGATACGATCAAGGACGCACTGCGAAGTGTCAGGGATCCGGAGCTGGGATTCAACATCGTCGATTTGGGTCTGGTCTATTCAATTGACATAGATGCTGGCAACGTCAGTATCCACATGACACTCACCTCACCGGGATGTCCCGCGGGAGGACAGATCATGGGTGAAGTGGACGCGGTCGTGCGAGACGTGGAAGGCGTGAGGGACGTGGACGTTGAGCTCGTCTGGGAACCGTTTTGGAGCCCGGAGCGGATCGATCCGAAAGTGCGGGCGTACCTGGGATTCTAGCCACCGTCCTCCCCCCGCACGGTGGATAGAATCGTGGGTGGCTCCAACACGCTCATCTGCCACTCTTTGAGTTCTTTGATTCGGGCTAGCTGCTTCTCCGTTTTGGGCGCCGCACGAGCAATGGCCTGCAGAGTTCCGTTAGGGCATAACATCCCGGGGTCCATCTTGATGTCCTTGGCCCGGTTGTTACGCAGGTTCTTTAGCCGCTCCAGTCTCCTGTCGTAGTCCCGGTCATGCTCGAGCCGGGTGGGTCGCTCAATGGCCGGGAGCTCCTTGCGCGGAATACCTAGTCCCTTGATCACTGCAGCCACTATTGCAGTCCCGTACCGCTCAACGGCGGACACAGGCAGCCCGGCGATTCCCTTCAGACGGCTGACGTCCCGGGGAGCAATCCGGGCCACAGTGAGCAAAGCGGAGTTCGCCAGCACCCTGAAGGGAGCACGGTCGAGTGACTTGGCGGTGCTCTCTCGCCACAGATGAAGCTCGCGGAGGATCGCCAAGGAACGCGGTGGTAGACTCTTGGCGCCCTTGATTCGAGTGAAAGCCAATTCGTCGCTCACCGGCTGAGTCCAGCGAAGGTGCTCGAGCAGCTTGAATTCCTCCGTGGCCCAGTCCAGCCGACCGATCAACTCCAACCCAGCTTTCAATCTGTCTCGCAAAGCTGGTAGATATCGGGTGTCGTCGGCCGCATACTCTATCATGTCTGAGGTTAGTGGCCGGCGAGACCAATCTGCCCGCTGCAGCTTCTTATTGATCGTGATGGAAAAGTACCGCTCTAGAAGAGCCCCAAGCCCCACAGCAGGCTCGCCTACGAATTGAGCCGCAACGCGGGTGTCGAATAGGTTGCGGGCTGAAAACCCATAATCGCGGTTCAGGATCCGGAGATCGTAATCGGCGTCATGCAGGATGATTTCTATGCCCGGATCGGCGAGGATTCGCCCCAGCGGACTCAGATCTTCTATGGTTAGAGGGTCTACAAGTACTGTCCCCGCGTCATCAGTAACTTGTATCAGGTACACGCGGTCTACGTAGCGGTGAAACGATGCCGCTTCAGTGTCCAGAGCGAGTTGCTTCTGGCGGCCGAGTCGTTCGACGAGCCTCGCGAAGCCCACTGGGTGGGCAACAAACTGGGGTGGGTCTCTGATTGGTTCTCTCACCGATACCGCCGACTGTAACTTCGCACACAAGGCGGAGATCGCAAACCCAGAGAGCCGGATGGCAGGATCACATGGTGCGGGCCTTGTAACTTGGCGCCTCTTTGGTTCACTGTCGCGACACTGCGATGTGGTAGCGGAGATCCCAGCTGCGGGGGACCCGATCTTGTTCGTGCTCGGCTTGCCGCTGGAACGTACGGTGTGGGAACCGCTCTGCACGTCACTGAGCTGCGTGCGCACGCGGCAGAGCATCGAGACGGATTGTCAGTGGGAGAATTCTCCTGGAGGGATAGCGGGGGTGTTACCGGCGGTGAAGGCGCGGCCAGGATCCACGCCAGGCCCTGGCGACATTGACGTTCCCAAGGCGGTGATTGCGGGTCGTGATGACCAACCGATACCACTGGAAAGCTCACGTCGCATAGCCGCTGCTATCAGCGGTGCGCAACTAGACGTGATCCCGCACGTCGTAGTCTGACTTAGAATCGAACAGCCGGTCGCTACCGCAATGGCGATCGATTGACTTCCAGCAGTCGGCCAGTGATAGTCTGTGGCGCGCTGCTAGTCATAACAGACGCGCAACGTTGGCTCACCGTGGCGGCCTTCGGCAGCATAGTGCTTGTTCCATTCCTCTCGCAGGCAAAACGGATCGAGCCCGAAGGGCCGATCGACCATTAGCACTCCGTCGAGGTGGTCGATCTCATGTTGTAGCAGCTCGGCCACGTCGCCGCTGGCATCGATCGTGTGAGATTTTCCCTCGATGTCCTGATAGCTGACTCTGATGTGGTAGGCTCTCTGAACTCGCACTAGCACGTTCGGGATTGAGAAACAGTCATCCCAAACCCAGAAGTCTTCAGTGTCGATATCGATCACGGACGGGTTGATCAAGAACCACGGCTTGTCGATCTCGAGGTATATGATTCTCAGTGGCGCTCCAATTTGGGGGGCCGAGAGGCCCCTACCCATGCCGAAGCGGGATTTCAGCTCACTCAGAGTTTCTTGGAGGTCGTCTGCCACCATGCGAACTGCTGCCGATCTCGGCTTCGCGATGGGTTCGCACTCGGCCCGCAAGACAGGATCGCCTAGCAGGCGAATCGCACGTACCGCCATGACCCACTCCCGTTTTGGGGGGCCACCAATCTAAGATTTTATTATGATTGCAGCCACAGTCCTCGCAGCGGGCGAGTCGAGTCGCATGGGCTTCCCCAAGGCGCTCCTCAACTACCGCGGTCGCACCTTTCTTCAGACGATCCTGGACAGCGCCGCCGCTCTCGGGCTCATGCCCCTCGTGGTCTTCGCGGCTGGCGCCGACAACATATTGCAACAACACGACTTACGTACTGTCACCGTGTTGACCAACCAGGAGCCTGAGGCAGGACCCATTGGCTCGATCCGGGAGTCGGTTCGGGCAGTCCTGAATCACCCGGTTGATGCCCTACTTGTGTGGCCCGTGGATTTTCCGCACGTGGCCGTCGAGACGGTGCAAATGCTGATCGACGGGTTCCGGGAATCGGGCAAACCCATTGTCGTCCCGACGTGCAACGCGCGCCGGGGCCATCCGGCGGTTTTCGGCCGAGCAGTGTTTGCTGACCTTTTGAACGCACCCGACTCAGAAGGTGCGCAGGCAGTCGTGAGGGCGGACGTGGGACGGGTGTTGCAGGTCCCTGTCGACGATCCGGCGGTTCTTGACAGCTTGAACACACCGGACGCCTATAGGGACCTGCTGCGTCGCGGAGATGAGAACAGGTGAGTCGGGGTGGCAACCGGCTAAGCCGTCCAGTGACATTCGCTTGGTTCACATCCCGTTGATCCTCAGACGCATTAGGTACTGAACACCCAGCTCGTCACGCCAGACTCCGTAGATCCGGTCACCGGAGAAGACGCGAGGGGCGAACCTGCCGGGCATTGTAACGATGCCCAACAACCGACCCTGTGAGTCGAACACGTCCCAGTCGGGGGCACCTGACTCTTCGATGATGTTGTAGTTTTCGAGTTGCTCGTCGCTGAGGTCGGAAGCCCGCTGAACGTGCTGAATCCAAGTGGTCCCTTGGGGGCCCGCTTGGATGTTGGCGAACGCGGGGAGGAACTCCCCGAAGTTCACCAGCGCTCGCAGGCGTGGTATCACCGCCGGTGGGACCCCGGCTTGGCTCCAGAGCTTCTCCAGAGATCCCATCACGGCTTGCTTGTCCCGATCGGTGACCGGCATGCGCTCGAACGGCTTCGTGACAATCCGCTCCAGCTGGCCGCCGGCTGAGTACAGGCCGATGCGGTATGCTTCGTTCCTCCCGTACAGCACCTTGAGGTCATCACTGATGTCCCACGAAGGCTCCGGTGAGTACAAGTTGATCTCAGGAGAGCTACCACCAAGGCTGATGGTGCCTCCAGTGGGGAACTTGATCAGCGTATCAGTCACTGATCCGTCAGAGGCCAAGAGAACGATGGCGTCCATCGAATCCGTCGCCGGGAGGTCGGGCAGGGCGAGGGGACGTATCTGTTGGGCCACGGTGCCTGACGTGGTGCTCCTGTAGACCATCGGGAGCCCCTTCTCTAATTCTAGAGGGCTGCTCCCGATGCTTGAGCCGTTCGGGGCATACCGGTTGATGCGGCGGTTTGCCAGGTCAGGCACAAGAATCGTATCCCCTGCACTCCGTAGAACGAACAGCGCGCCGGGGCCTAATTCGCCGGGTCCGGCCCCGGGGCCGCCGAAACTCAGTTCGTAATCTCCTTGGGCTGAGAAGACCCTGACCTGTTGTGCTTGCGCATCGAGCACGAACATCCTCCCGTCAGATCCGACTGCTATGAAGCCGATCTGGCCAAACTGATAGTTGGGGTCGCCCTCCAACGCCCCGACGCGCAGATCCTCCTCCACAGTCCACTGAGTGGCGGCTGTCCAGATCCCGCGATTGGTGTTGGATACGGTCGTGACACCCGAGCTATCCGTGACGGTTCCCGCCCACTCACCCCCACCTCCCGAGCAGGCTGCGATAAGTAGCGCTCCGAGAACATGAGCGCTCGTTGGTAGTAGTCTCATTCGTCGCGATCTCCTTTATAGCTAGCTTCTCAGGAACCTAGCTTTCTTGGTGCCTTCTCTCGATTAGTCCGCCAACGGTGAGTGCGGCGCCCGCGCCGGCGCTCAGGCCGACCAGGAGCCCCGCAAGGAAGCTCCAGGGTATTGCTAGCTGTGTTGCCCCAGTTGATGGTGCTAGTGACATCCCGATTCCTCCCAGTACTGCGAGGCAGGCTCCGATTGACATCTTGCGGCTCGGGCTTTGCGCCATGGGGCCTCCTTTCCACTCTATCGACGTGGCGTGTGCGATGTCGGTTTCGGCCCACGGATCGGCTGCACTGCCCCATGCCCCGGTGCGAGAGCTACGCTGCGGATCTACCGTTCTCAACGGGGGCTGTGGGCCGGCCTCCGAGCAGGAAAGTGGGGGCATGCCTCCCGATGACGGGTCTCAGGCTGGGTGCGTGGATGGCTCCGAGGTATTCACCGTCGATACCAAATAGGAACCAGTCGAATCCTGCCAGAACAGAAAGGCCTACAACAGTCTCCTCAGACTCCGGACCGTCTTCCCCGACAGGCTCTCTTCCGCTACTTCCTGTGGCCACCCGCGCCTGCTTTGCACCGGTATTTTCAGTCATGTCTATCTCCCAGCATCCACCTCGAAGATCTGGCGCCACTCTAGGTGCCGTTTGTTGCGTCACGCGTGCCGCTACCCACATCACCAAACACCTGTTCCATGCTCTGCCGGTATTGTAGGAAAGCTGCCCGGCCGTCCTCGGTAAGGCGAAGCATCGTGTGGGGTTTTTTCCCCACGAATTTCTTCTCAACATCGACGTAGCCAGCTGCTTCGAGCTTGCTCATATGGGACGAGAGATTACCCAAAGTCAGCCCGGTTTGGCGTACGAGAAACAGGAAGTCAGCACTCTCTACCACGTACAGAGTTGCCACGATCATCAGTCGCGCAGGCTCGTGAACCAGTCGATCAATGTTGGCCAACGGGTTGAGGCCCAAGCTGCTACCGCTATCCGAGTCCATGGATCTCTGGCCCGATGGGGAGTGCATGGTTGCGGCGACAGTCCGAGAGCAGGCGTATGCCGACGGTCACGGCGAGCTTCCGGTCCGGCTCCGCTCGACTCCAGCGTCACGCAGCCGTGGGTAGTAGTGCAGGAACCTTGTGAGCAGGACCACCCCCGGGATCAACACGGTGGCGCCGGCAACCACGAACACCATCGGTGATCGGAGCGCTAGCGCCAGGCCAAACGCCGTTCCGGTCACGAAGCCGACCCAGTACAAGCGGGCGAAATCCATGTAGTAGGCTCCCAGCGCAAAGACGGAGAAGACCCACACGCCAAGCAAGGACGGCATTATCCAGGGTCTGCCGCTAGTCAAAGTCGCCAGCGCTCCCGTTCCTATAAACACTGAGTAGAGTGCCAGCCCAAGCGCAGCCGACAGTGCCAGAAGCCCCAACGCCCTTCGCTTCTTCGATTTTCGTTCCGGGCTGAATTCCACGCGACCTAGTCTCGGAGCCGTAATGAGCCTCTTGGCCAAAACAAGTCCGGCCACCAGCGAGAACTGCAGGGCCAGGAGGAGAAAGTCGTTGCCCAAGAGGTCTGTGATGCCAATCGACATCATCAACAGGCCGATAAACAAGTCCTTCAACCCGTCCTGGTGAAAGGACCGCCAGGCTCTGCGTTCCAGCGTTCTCAGATCCAAGTTCTGCATCCGACCTCCGGTTTTCTGTGCACAGGCGCGTTGTTGCGGACGAAAAGCGGCTCCAATTGGGACATTTCTCAAAGTACTGGTCAGCGAACGGCTCCGTCAGGCATGCCAACCTCGGCTTGCCGTCCATTCTCAGCAGGTTTCGCGAAATTCGCTTTCCCGTAGTAGGGGATACCGCCGCAAAAACAGGGCAAGCTGCACGAGCCCTACGATCAGTAGGCAAAGACCGACCACCAAGAACGGAATCGGCTCGTCGGACAATTCGCTCCCGGTGATTGCAGCTGCAAAGACGCAGCCAATCAGATAGAGCCGCCCGAAGTCTCCCCAGTAAGCGATGACGGCGAAGACGAACCAGACTCCCAATCCCAAGGCGAACGAGAAAGCCGTGTGATTCTCTCGGATCCAGGCCACTCGACCAGTCAGAGTCATAATCAAGAGCGCCACCGTCAGTAGGAAGATGGTGCCCATTAGGATTGCCGTCTTCTTTCGCTTTGCTTTCCTCTCCGGACCGAACTTGACCAGCCCCATTCGCGGGACGGTGACAAGTTTCTTAGCCGCGAAGAAGAGAGCGACGGCTGACAACTGCAGAATAGGTCCAAATAGGCGCCAATTGGGGGTCAAGCCGGCAAGGAAACCTGCCAGGAGCAGTAGTCCCAAGTAGGCTTCAACCAGGCCGTCCCGGTGAAAAGAGGTCCAGGCCTTTCGCTCCAGGTCTTTGAGATCGATGCCGTGCGACATCGACAGCCTCCATTGATACAGTGTGGTTTGCCACGCAAGAATGATTTGTAGCACAAACTTATTTGACATAATAGGGAAGCGGTGATTTTTGTCAAGACCCCCCCTGGAACGTTTGTGAACAAAAGCGTTAAATTAGTTGTGAATATTGGGCAATTCTATTAGGATTCGGGTCCTATGGATACCATCGCACCAGGGCTGGCAGGTCACAGAGGTCTACGTGGCGAGATTCTCCTTGAGCTCAAGAGAACTCAACCTGCTACTGCAAAAGAGCTTGCGGGAGTATTCCACGTTTCGGCCAATGCCGTGCGACGTCACCTGAAAGAGCTCGAGGCAGAGGGTCTCGTGTTGTATGGTCGTGAGCAACGGGGGACTGGAGCGCCAACATTCACCTACAGGCTCAGCTCCAACGGCGAAGCACTGTTCCCAACTCAGTACGGCCAAGCTCTCACAGATGTGCTCTCGCTCATTGCTCGGAATAGCGGTCGGGACGTGGTTCGCGAGATGTTCGCCGAACGGTTCCGAACCCAGGCTGAGCGGCTCAGAAGCGAACTGGCCGATTCTACCCTGCAGGAAAAAGTCGAGGCAGTCGTCACCGTGCTGTCCGAGCAAGGCTTCATGGCGGCCTGGACTGTTGAATCAGGCAAACTGCGCCTGGCCGAGCACAACTGCGCGGTGCGCTCCGCGGCGGAGCAGTTCCCGGAAATCTGTGCGGCGGAAGCCGATTTTCTCCGAGATGTGTTGCAGAGCGAGATTCAGCGCGACTCCTACATCCCCGAGGGCTGCAATTCGTGCCAATACTCCATCACCGAAGGAGCCGCCGAAGGGCCCTCGGCAATCGAGCGGAAAGTCCCTGACGGATTTCAGGAGATATGATGGGAAGCACTGTAGAGCAACAGGTTAGTCAACCGTACAAATACGGTTGGACGACCGACGTCGAATCGGACAGGGTTCCCGCGGGGCTCAGCGAAGACGTAATATGCCTCATTTCCGCGAAGAAGGGTGAGCCGGATTGGCTGCTGGAATGGAGACTCAAGGCCTACCTTAATTGGTTGAAGATGAGGGAGCCAAGGTGGGCCAACGTCCGGTACGATCCCATCGACTACCAGGCGATCCACTATTACTCGGCTCCCAAAGCGTCCAAGAGTCTCGAAAGCCTCGATCAGGTGGATCCCAAGGTCCTCGAGACTTTCGCCAAACTGGGTATCCCTCTTGAGGAGCAAAAGCGGCTGACGGGCGTGGCGGTCGATGCGGTATTCGACAGCGTGTCTGTCGCTACCACGTTTAAAGAGACTCTGGCTAAACACGGAGTCGTTTTCCTACCGTTTTCTGAGGCTGTGCGCGAGCATCCGGGTCTGGTGCGACAATACCTAGGCTCTGTCGTACCGGCTACCGATAACTTCTTTGCCGCCCTCAACTCGGCAGTATTCACCGACGGATCGTTTGTTTACGTGCCCAAGGGTGTGCGCTGCCCGATGGAGCTGTCGACCTATTTCCGGATCAATGCGGCACAAACAGGGCAATTCGAACGCACCCTGATCGTCGCAGAAGAGGGTGCTTACGTGAGCTACCTCGAGGGCTGCTCGGCACCCAAGCGCGACGAGAATCAACTCCATGCCGCGGTGGTCGAGTTGGTGGCTCTGGATAATGCGCAGATCAAGTACTCCACGGTCCAGAACTGGTACCCGGGAGACGAAGAAGGCCGAGGTGGCATCTACAACTTCGTCACCAAGCGAGGAGACTGTCGCGGCAAGAACGCGAAGATATCCTGGACCCAAGTTGAGACGGGTTCTGCCATCACATGGAAGTATCCGAGCTGCCTGCTATCCGGTGAAAACAGTATCGGTGAGTTCTATTCAGTAGCCGTGACCAACAATCGCCAACAGGCAGACACCGGCACCAAGATGATCCACATCGGAAGAAACACGCGCAGCACGATTGTCTCGAAGGGGATTTCTGCAGGCAAGAGCCAGAATACGTATCGAGGTCAGGTGAAGATCATGAAGGGCGCGGCCGGTGCTCGCAACTTCTCACAGTGTGACTCCATGTTGATCGGAGACAAGTGCGGTGCCCACACGTTCCCATACATAGATGTGCGCAACAGCTCAGCGATCATGGAACACGAAGCGACCACCTCCAAGATAGGTGAGGATCAGATCTTCTACTGCCAGCAGCGCGGCATTTCGGCAGTTCAGAGAGCTGCCAATGGAGTTTGCTGTTGAGGCACAGAATCTCCTTGGGATAAGTCTCGAGGGAAGCGTCGGCTAGAAGGAGGAACCTGGAGAGCAAGCATGCTTGAGATAGAGAATCTGCACGCGGGAATCGATGGCACTGAGATCCTCAAGGGGATCGATCTCACCGTAAATGCCGGTGAGGTGCACGCGATCATGGGACCAAATGGATCTGGCAAGAGTACACTTGCTCTGTTGCTTGCGGGTCACCCCGCTTATGAGGTCAGCAAGGGGAGGGTGGTGTTCGAGGGAGAGGATCTCTTGGACATGGAGCCTGAACAGCGGTCGTGCGCCGGCGTCTTTATGGCTTTTCAGTACCCGGTCGAGATTCATGGAGTGACCAATGCGTACTTCTTACGAGCCGCGTTGAATGCCAGGCGCCGGTGCCTCGGACTGGAGGAGCTCGATCCGGTGGATTTCATGGACGTTCTCGAACAGAAGATCACGGCGATCGGTTGGGACGATAGTCTCATGAACCGCGCGGTCAATCAGGGCTTCTCAGGGGGTGAGAAGAAGCGTAATGAGATTCTGCAGATGGCTGTGTTGGAACCCAAACTCGCGGTATTGGACGAGACAGACTCTGGACTTGACATTGATGCGCTGAAGACCGTTGCTCAGGCGGTGAACAAGCTGCGCCGTCCCGACAACGCCACCATAGTTGTGACGCACTATCAGCGCCTACTCAATTTCATAGTGCCAGACTACGTACACGTGCTAGTCAAGGGCAAGATCGTGAAATCTGGTGGCAAGGAACTGGCTCTCGAGCTGGAGTCGCTGGGTTACGACTGGGTCAAAGACCCCGTGCCCGTTGCGTGAGGTCGAAGCGGCATGAATCAACAACAACAGCCCGCCGTCAAGGACGACTATCTGTCTCAGTTCAAGGCACTGTCGAGTAACGGAGCGGAGGGAACGCCCCACTGGTTGCAGGTCATTCGTGGTGCAGCAATGGAGCAGTTTGGCGCTACAGGTTTTCCTGACTCAGGGGATGAGCGGTGGCGCTTCACCAGCATGAGGCGCCTGACAGAGGCGACGTTCAATCTGGCTGCCGCTGATACGGAGAGGATGACCCGGGCGGACGTCGGTAGACATGTCCTCCCTTCAAGTGCCGACCAGTGCCTTGTCTTCGTCAACGGGCGCTTTTCTGCAGATCTGTCTTCGTTAGGGGGTCTTCCCGAGGGTGTTGTTGCTACCAGCATTTGTACCGCAACAAGATCCGATCTCAAGTTGGCAGAGCGTCATTTAGCCAAATACGCGCGGCCCGGTGACAATCCCTTCACAGCGCTCAGTACCGCATTCATTGTCGATGGTGGGTTCCTGTTCATCCCCCCAAATGTGGTCCTTGATAAGCCAATCCAGTTACTGTTCCTGTCTGTCGCTACGAAGACACCGTCGGTTTCACATCCACGCTGTTTGGTTGTAGCAGATGGAGGCTCGGCTGCATCAGTGGTGGAGGTCTACGCTGGTCACGGACCCGGTGAGTATTGGACGAACTCGGTGACCGAAGCGGTGGTCGGCGAGAAGGCCCGGTTAGAAACGTATCGAATTCAACAGGAGAGCGATCAGGCGCATCACACTGCGACGACGCAGTCATATCAAGCGCGGGATAGCGTGTACGGACTGACGACCGTCGAGCTGGGTGCACTGCTATCCCGGCACGACATCAACGCGGTCCTTGATGGAGAGGGTGCTGAATGCCATCTGTATGGCTTGTCGCAGTTGCGGGGCCGTCAACACGTCGACCACCACACCACGATTGAACACGCCAAACCGCACTGTAACAGCTGGGAGTACTTCAACGGTATCTATGACGATAGGTCGCGAGGTGTCTTTACGGGTAGGATCGTAGTGCGGCCTGGCGCGCAGCAGACTGACTCGAAGCAGACCAACAACAACCTGTTACTGTCGGACGCTGCACGTGCGGATAGCCAACCGCAGCTCGAAATCTACGCTGATGATGTGAAGTGCACACACGGAGCTACCCTTGGACCAGTTGATGACAGGGCGCTCTTCTACTTTCAGAGCCGTGGCATAGATGCTGAGACGGCACGTAACCTCGTCACGTACGGTTTCGGTGTCGAGATTCTGAACAAGATTGGCATAGGCGAGCTTCGGCAACGCCTTGACGACGTGCTTCACGCGAGATTGGAGGAAGGTGCGCAACGCCGGCGCATGAAACGATGACGGTTGCGTCACAGAAGGCCTCAGACAGTAGGCCTGACTCGTCGTTGGACATCCAACGTGTGCGTGAGGACTTCCCCATCCTGCACACAGAGGTTCGTGGGAAGCCACTGGTGTACCTCGACAACGCCGCTACAAGCCAAAAGCCGCGTCACGTGATTGACAGGCTGTCGCGCTTCTTCCAGGAGGAGAACGCCAACATACATCGAGGTGTGTACTACCTCAGCGAGAGGGCTACAGCGGCGTACGAACTAGCGCGGGAGAAGATGCGCAGTTTCTTGAATGCTCCCGATTCCAGGGAGATCGTTTTTGTGCGTGGGACGACGGAGGCGATCAATTTGGTAGCTTGCAGCTTTGGGCGTGGAAGACTCAGTGCTGGGGACGAAATCGTGATTTCGGCTATGGAACACCACTCCAACATTGTCCCCTGGCAGCTTCTTTGTGAGTCAAGCGGGGCCACGCTGCGAGTAGCTCCGATGGATGACACGGGCACGTTGCTGCTAGACGACTACAAGAGACTTCTTGGCCCTAAAACGAAACTGGTGGCATTGGTCCATGTATCCAACTCTCTGGGTACTGTCAATCCGGTGAAGGTGATGGTGGAGCTGGCGAAGGAGTGGGAAATCCCTGTGTTGCTGGATGGGGCACAGGCTGCACCACACCAACCGATCGACGTTCAGGATCTTGGGTGTGATTTCTATGCCCTGTCCGGTCACAAGATGTTCGGTCCGACGGGGATCGGTGTTCTGTTCGGTCGCCTGGAGATGTTGGAGGGGATGCCGCCGTATCAGGGTGGTGGCGAGATGATCAGGTCAGTCACGTTTGAACGCACTACATATGCGCCTCCACCGGCTAAGTTTGAAGCTGGTACCCCTGACATTGCTGGAGCCATAGGCCTTGGTGCGACGGTCGACTACTTGGAGGGTATTGGCTGGGGCTCTATTCAGAGGCATGAGCAACGGCTCTTGTCCTACGCTCTGGATCAGCTGGTGACGGTTCCGGGGATCCGGATGATAGGGTCGGCAACGTCGAGAGCTAGTGTCGTATCTTTTGTGATGGACGGGATACACGCTCATGATCTTGGCACGATCCTGGATCAAGCAGGTGTAGCGATTCGCACAGGACACCACTGCACACAACCGGTAATGGATTTCTTCGGGGTGCCCGCGACGGCGCGTGCCTCGTTTGCCTTCTACAACACTCTTGAAGAGGTTGATGTGCTAGTCCATGCACTGACGGAAGCGCGGAGAGTCTTTGGGTTATGCTAGATTTGCGGGATCTCTACCAGCAAACCATCCTCGATCACAACAGGAGGCCTCGTAACTATCGCGAGATTGACGACGCGGACCGTGTGGCTAGCGGAGACAACCCCCTTTGCGGTGACAAAGTGACAGTCTACTTGAAGATCGAGGACGATATCATCACAGATGTGAGTTTTTCAGGCTCAGGTTGTGCTATCTCGCAGGCCTCAGCCTCGCTGATGACGACGTCAGTCATGGGAAAGTCCAGTGCTGAGGCAAAGCAACTGCTCGTACAGTTTCAGACAATGGTAACCGGCGAGGTTCAGGGAGACGGTGAGGGCTTAGGGAAGCTTGCGGCTTTTTCGGGTGTTCGCGAGTTTCCCGCCCGCGTGAAATGCGCCAACCTTGCCTGGCATACCCTTCGCGCAGCCCTGGAAGCTGAGACTGAACCTATCACGACCGAGTGACACAGGGATCTTGAGGCGACGCAACTGTGAGAATCAGGGAGACGTGGCATGAGTGATGAAGGATTTGAACGCGTTGCATCAGTGGACGACCTAGACGAAGGTACTCCGATGAGCGTGGAACTGGGCAATGGTGAGCAAGTTTGCTTGATCAAGCTGGGGGCCGAGGTCTACGGGATATCCAACAACTGTCCCCACGCGGACTTCCCCATGTCCGATGGCGAAATGGTGGACGACTTCATTATAGAGTGCGGTCTCCACGGAGCTCAGTTCGATGTGCGTGATGGGAGTGTAGTCGAGCTGCCTGCGGCCGAACCTGTCACCTGCTACGAAGTAAGGGTGGAGGCCCGGGACGTGTTGATCAGACCCGGTGGGTTGGTGGGTAGGGACTAGAGCGATTCGGTGGGCATCGTCCTCTTGCACTGGTATGCAACCGACGAGACCAACTGGGAGGACATAGGTGAAACGACGGCGCGAACCAGCCCGAGTTCCCTCCAGATTGCCACGTTGTAGCCATTCGCAGATTCCGTTCGCACATTATCCTCTGCAATACTCTCACTCATCGTGCTCGCCGTGGGTAGGACAATAAAGGTCAGCGGTTTACCGTGCATGGTGTAGGCGACTGCGGCCGCGCTCGCGCCGTCAAGGACCGCGATCCTTCCGCCAACGAGTGAAGCGCCGGTGATATGCGGGACCTCCACAGCGTAGCCGACGTGAAGCTGGAGCCATTCCCCCACTTCGTCCCCATTTGAGCTGGAGAGGGATTCAATGGTGGTCAGACTGGCCAGTGCTGTGGCAAAGAGGGAGTCGCTGGCGGGGACGGCGGATCTGGGCGGGGTGATCGGATGGAGCATCACGATTATCAACGCGGCAAGCCCAGCAACGGGGAGCAGCCAGCGCGTCGGCTTACCGGACAGCAAGAACGTGCTGCGCGAGGGAGGGCGGGACCGAGTGCTGAGGCGGCGCTCAGCATCAAGCGATGCCAAGATGCGCTGCCACAATTCGACCGGGGCTGGCTGCGTACCGAGATTGCTCAGTCGCTCAGATATCTTCACGTGGTCACAGGTTCATCTGAGAGTCATGATCGTCGCGCTCCACTCGTGGAGAGACGAGCAGAGACGGGCCGGGCCAACGGTTGGGCTCAGGCGTCCTCGTCTAGCTTCCGGACCTGCTATACTTAACCGCCGGCGGTTTGACAAGGTTCCTGGGTTAAGCGTGAGTCCATCCGTCAGCGTGATTGATAGAGAAGGGTTCGGGTATGTCTGACCAATTCGCCGTGGAGCTAAAGGGGATCACCAAGCGTTACTCTGGCCATACGGCAGTGAAGGATCTGGATCTAAGAGTCCCAAAGGGTTCCGTATACGGTCTCTTGGGGCCAAACGGGGCGGGGAAGACGACGACCATAAGAATGATCATGAATATCATTGGGCCTGACGCCGGAGAGGTGAGAGTCCTCGGCCAGGGCAGGGGCGGTCGCGATCTGAGTCACCGTGTCGGGTATCTGCCGGAGGAACGCGGACTCTACAAGAAGATGAAGCTACTCGACTTGCTGGTGTTTCTCGCACAGATCAAAGGTGTCGATCGTATTAAAGCTAGAAGAGGATCCATTGAGTGGCTGGAGCGGTTGGGGTTGAGTGACTGGGTGGAGAAGAAGATCGACGACCTGTCGAAGGGAATGCAGCAGAAGGTCCAGTTCATCTCGACGATGTTGCACAATCCGGAGTTGGTGATCCTGGACGAGCCGTTCGCTGGCCTGGACCCAGTAAACACTCAGGTGATGAAGGACATCGTGGTCGACTTGTCAGAGAGAGGGACGACGACCCTGTTCTCGACTCACATCATGGAGCAAGCCGAGAAACTGTGCGACTCCGTATGCATTATTGCGCGGGGGACAAAAGTCGTGGACGGACCGCTGGCAGAGGTCAAGAAGGGACACAGAGGCCGGCACGTCATTGTTGCGGTGGAGAGTGGCATGGATTCGGTTCGCAGACTCCTGGACGAACGTTCGGTAGTAGCCAAGGCCGATACCTACGGGCAATACGCTGAGCTGGAACTTGCTGAGGGAGCTGATCCCCAAACGCTACTCAAGAACCTGGTTCAGGCTGGTGCCAGGGTGACACGATTCGAAATCGCAGAGCCAACCCTGAACAAGATCTTCATTGACCTTGTGGGACCGGAAGCGGCAACCGCACGGGCGAAGGGGGACTTCGCCAATGCGTAAGATCTGGGTCGTTGTGCAACGAGAGTTCCTCGCCAGAGTGCGCACGAAGTGGTTTGTGGTGACGACGGTAGTGGGTCCGTTGTTGATGGCTGTCATAATTGTGATGCCAATTGTAATGGCCTCGAACGGTGGCCGCGAACGATCGATCGCGATTGTGGACGTGACGTTGGATGGATTCGGCGAGCGTCTGACGCTGATGCTGGGTGCACCTGGGCCCCTGAGGGCGAGGCGTTTGAACGTGGGCGTAGCCGAACTGGCTCGAGTCGCGGATTCTCTGGCTGGGGTAGTGGGTCGCAAGGAGTTGGACGGTTTCCTCATTGTCACCGACGAGACCCTACAAGACGGTCGTGCGGAATACCGTGGCTCCAACGCTTCGGCACAGATCGATATGGACATACTCCGCAGAAGGTTGAGCGAGGCGCTGCTGACGGAGAGGCTGGACCGAGTGGGCGTCGACCCGACGCTAGTAGCACAAGCCCGCATTCCGGTCGAAATGCGGGCTGTCAATATCCGTGGCGGCCAAGCGACGGGCGAATCAGGTGAGTCGATGTTCTGGTTAGCGTACATCATGTGGTTCCTGCTCTACATGGCAATCCTTGTCTACGGCGTGCAGGTGATGGGTGCGGTTGTGGAGGAGAAGACCACTAGGATAGTCGAGGTCCTAGTGTCGAGCCTACGTCCCTTCGAACTGCTGGCAGGCAAGGTAATCGGCGTCGGAGCGGTGGGTCTGTTTCAGTTGTCTATCTGGGCTGTCATAGCGCGTCTACTGCTGGCCCGACCCGAGCTGGTCGCTAGGTTGATCGGACTGGATATCGGTTCGGCTCAGGGCCTTGCTCTCCCTGAGATCCCCTCTGCTACGATCTCCGTAATGCTTGTGTTCTTCATTCTCGGCTATTTCCTGTACGCTTCGATGTTTGCTGCTGTAGCTGCGATGTCGAGTACCGAGGCCGAAGCGCGACAGGCGCAGACACCGGTCACTTTGTTGTTGGTGATCCCAGCGATAATGTCGCTTATGGCCATGATCAGCGAGCCTGATGGCAAGATGTTCGTCGCTCTCACGCTAATTCCTCTGAGTGCGCCGATTGCGATGCCGGGGCGTTGGGTCGTGTCGGATGTGCCGTTGCTCCAGCTTTACGGTTCGATCGTTCTGCTAATCGTCGCGACGATTTTCGTAACGTGGGTTGCGGGACGAATCTACCGCGTCGGCATTTTGATGCACGGGAAGCGACCGAGCCCAGCTGAGGTCTGGAGGTGGGTGAGGAGCACCTAGTCTCGTCTGACGGTTTCAATCCCGGGTGCACTAGCATTCCTGGAATCGCGGTTCCGCGGGATAGGATTGGCAGCCGGTTCCCGAGCCGTTTTCTCAAGTTGTGTTGGTGAGAAGCGTCTGCTTCCCTGCTATCAACCATCGTCACACGACTGCGAGGCGGGAGACACTTGCCGCGGTAGCTGCCATCCGCGTGTGGTCACCTAGCTAGGCAGCCGTGCGCCCATGCGACTATCTTCCCCCCTCATGTTGCCCAGTTACGATGTGATTGTGATCGGCGGTGGCCATGCAGGTGCCGAAGCTGCGTGCGCTGCTTCCCGGTTCGGCCTACGCGTCTTGTTGCTCACGTCCAATCTGGAGACGATTGGGCAAATGTCGTGCAATCCAGCCATTGGGGGGATTGCCAAGGGGACTCTGGTGCGTGAGATAGATGCGATGGGTGGTGTGATGGGTCGTGCGGCGGATCGTGCGATGATTCAATTCAGGATGCTCAACCGATCAAAAGGTCCCGCGGTCTGGGCGCCACGGGCGCAGTGCGACCGAGGTCTGTACCGCCGTGCCGTGCGGAGTCTGCTGGAGGAGCAGCCGACCCTGGAGCTGTATCAAGGCACTGTCGCGTCACTGTTGTTTAGTGGCGCCACGGTGAGAGGGGTAACGACCACAGATGGTAGTAGGGTTCTGGGAAGGACGGTGGTCCTAACGGCGGGGACATTCCTGCGAGGCGAGATCCATCTTGGCACGGATACGAGAATCGCAGGCGGACGCGCAGGGGATCCTGCCGTGGTGGACCTCGCTGAACAACTGGAGGCGATGGGACTTCGTGTCGACCGGTTCAAGACGGGGACCCCCCCGAGAATCGACTCGCGTTCTGTGGACCTGAGTCGGTTGCAGAGACAGGACGGGGAGTCCCAGGCCTATCGGTTTTCGCAGTTCGTCCAGGCGGATCGTCCCGAGCAACGTCCGTGCTGGATAACGTGGGCGGGTGCCGAAGTACGCGCAGTCATCGAACGTCACCTGAACGAGTCAGCCCTCTACGGAGGTGCGATTTCTGGACGGGGACCAAGATACTGTCCTTCAATAGAAGACAAGATTGTGCGGTTCCCGGACGCAGGACGCCACCAGGTGTTTCTCGAGCCGGAGGGACTCGACACCACGGAGCTGTACGTCAACGGGCTCTCCACCTCGCTGCCGCTTGCGGTGCAACAGGAGTATCTGCGAGCAGTGCCAGGATTGGAGCAGGTGCGGATGACTCGGCCGGGCTACGCGATTGAGTACGACTACTATCCACCGGACCAACTCAAGCCGTGGCTGGAGGCGAAGACCCTGGAGGGGTTGTTCTTCGCGGGCCAGATCAATGGGACGACCGGTTATGAAGAGGCAGGTGCACAAGGAGTCGTCGCTGGCATCAACGCCGCCAACCGAGTCCGGGGCAGAGAACCTTTTGTGCTGGGGCGGGACGACGCCTATATGGGAGTGCTGGTGGACGACCTGGTCACCCGCGGAGTGGACGAACCGTATCGCATGTTCACTTCGCGAGCAGAGTTTCGCCTCCTGCTGCGTCAGGACAACGCTCTGAGGCGTGTGGGGCAGACGGCGCGGGATCTAGGGATGCTCCACGAGGCAGAGGAGGAGGTCCTAGAGCGGCGGTTGGACGAAGAGAGTCTGTTGCTCTCGCTGGCGCGCGAAACGGCGATTGATGCGGAAGCTGCCAACCGGCTTCTTAGGGCGGTAGGGGAGACATGTGTCGACGAAGCCCAGCGCATTGCGGTGCTCACTCGCCGTCCTCGCGTGGCACTCCGCGACCTGGCAGAAGCTGCTTGCTCGAGTTTGCCAGAGTGCTCGGAGGACGCGTGGATTTCGACTGAGATTGAACTCAAGTACGTCGGGTATCTGGAGCGCGAGCGGCGAGCGGTGCGCAAGCTGGAAGAGTTGGTCGATTTCAGACTGCCGTTTGATCTGCCGTATCAACGTCTTAGCAGTCTAAGCACGGAAGCTCGTCAGAAGCTGGATCACATACGTCCGGAGTCGCTTGCGCAGGCAAGCCGAATCCCTGGGGTATCGCCAGCAGATCTTCAGAACCTGGTTCTTGAGGTGTTGCGGCACGGGCAGAACGTGGCGTAGGGTTCAGCCGTTTCACGTGAAACAACTGAGAATCCAGAGGCGTACAACCTGTTTCACGTGGAACGCTCAACACTCCCCGTGCTTTACCGCTTCCAACCGCAACGATATATTCCCGCTCGACTTGGTTAGCACAGGGTGTCGGCCAGCAGTATCGTCAAGTTCTTGCCATCAAAGGATTTACGCCAATGGGGAGAGTTGTCGCGGTCGCCAATCAAAAAGGTGGCGTTGGCAAAACCACCACGGCGGTCAACCTTGCCGCGTCGTTAGCAGCAGCAGAATCGTCCACTTTGCTGGTTGATGCCGATCCCCAGGCCAACGCTACCAGTGGCATCGGGTTGGACAAAAAAGCCATCGAGGCATCCATGTACGACGTCCTCATGGCCGGCGAGCCGCTGACTGATATTCTCCGGACGGTGGAGAACCTGCCGGCGCTGGAGGTAGCACCAGCGACTCAGGACCTTGTGGGTGCGGAGATCGAGCTGGTAAACAGGCCCGGTCGGGAGTCGTTCATGCGGCAGGCTCTGGAACCGTTGCGCGACCGTTACGAGTTCGTATTGATCGACTGCCCTCCGTCTCTTGGGCTGCTCACTCTGAACATGCTCGCGACGGCGGACTCCGTCCTGATTCCGATCCAGTGCGAGTACTACGCCCTTGAGGGACTCTCTCAGCTACTCAATACCGTGAACCTCGTTCAACGGAATTTCAATCCAGATCTAGCAATAGAAGGCGTACTGCTGACCATGTACGACCCGCGCCTGAACCTGTCCAGGCAGGTTAGTGTCGAAGCGCGCGAGTACTTCGGCGGAAAGGTCTACCGGACCGTGATTCCGCGCAATGTGCGACTTGCCGAGGCTCCGAGTTTCGGCAAGCCGATCATTCTTTACGACGTGAGATCGATCGGTGCCAAGAGCTATTTGTCATTGGCGCAGGAGTTCGCAGCTCGAGTAAGCGATCCTGGGCTGATCGACAGCCGCTCAGGGTTGGTGAGGCGGGTACCCGCATGACCGCGCAGTCAAAACGCAGTCGCCTGGGACGAGGGTTAGAGGCGCTACTGGGGCCTGTGACGACCGAGGATGCAGAGGAGTCGGGTGAGTTGCTGCAGATCCCAGTGCAGGCCATACGACCCAATCCGTTCCAACCGCGTCATGTTTTCGATGACGATGCAATCCAGGACCTAGCAAACTCGCTGCGCACCGCCGGATTGCTGCAGCCGATCGTGCTGCGTCCCACGAATGGTGGGACCTACGAGTTGATTGCAGGCGAGCGGCGTTGGCGAGCAGCGTTTGCTTTGGGCTGGGAACGTATCGGAGCAGTGATACGCGATGTTGATGACCGAACGCTCCTCACGCTGGCGTTGGTGGAGAATCTACAGCGTGATGCGCTCTCACCAATTGACGAAGCAAATGGCTACCGCCGACTCGTAGAGGACTTCAACGCGTCGCAGAGTGAGGTTGCCGAGCTTGTCGGCCGGGATCGGTCCACCGTAGCAAACGCGCTGCGCTTGCTCAAGCTACCACCGAGCGTGCAACAGATGGTCCACCGCGGAGAGCTGGACATGGGACATGCCAGGGCACTGCTCCAACTCACCGATGGTTCACGGATGGAGCGCCTTGCTCTTGCCGTGATCGAGCAAGGCTTGTCTGTGCGGGAAACCGAAGCGCAGGCGCGCGATCGCAGGGTGCCTCGGCGGAGGGAGAGAACACCAAAGAGCGGTCGCAAGATCTCACCGGAGGCGCGGCGCGTTGAGGATTCACTGCGGAAGTATCTCGGCACCGACGTATTCGTTACCGAGAGGGCAAATGGCAGCGGTCGCTTGGCGATCAGTTTCTACTCCAACTCCGACCTCGCTCGCCTACTGGAACTGCTGTTGGGCGAGCCATTCCAAGGATGACCACGCCGAGACGGACCGCGACTGTGATATTCCATAAGGACGGCGATCCGGCTTCAAGGACATTCCGGATTCCCCTGTGGACGTTGCGACTCGGCACGATCGTCGGGATTACCATAGGAGCCCTCCTGGTCTTGGGCGCCGTTCTCTACACTCCCCTGGTACGAACTGCTGCGAGGGTCCCGGGACTAGTGCATGATGTCGAGCAACTGACGGCCGAAAACCAGCAGGTCTTGGAGGTCGTCGCGCGGCTAGAGCATGTAGAAGATCGCTACGAGCAAATAAGGAGCATGCTGGGTGGCGATTTGGTACCCGAGCTGCAAAGGCCGGAGGGCGCGCTGACTACGGCACGACCCCAGTATGCTCGTGCGCCTGGCGCGCCAGCGTGCTATGAAGCTGGTGCCACAGTCCCTCGGCATTGGCCGCTTGGTCAGCCCGGAGTTGTCACTCGTGGCCCAGTCGGCGCAGGTAGTTCGGAGGAAGTCCATGCGGGTCTCGATATTGCCGTGGCGCAGCGGACGCCGATAAGAGCGGCGGGTGGTGGTATGGTCAGCGGTGTGGGTGACGATCCGGAGTATGGCCTTTTCGTCAGGATCGACCATCCGGAAGGCTACCAGACAATGTATGGACACGCATCGCGGCTGTTGGTGTCACTCGGTGACTCCGTGCACGCGGGACAAGTCGTGGGGCTTTCCGGCACGACCGGTAGGTCAACTGCCCCGCATCTACATTTCGAGGTCCGCCGAGACGGTCAGCCGATCGACCCCAGTGCATTGGTGAGTTTGGAGTGTACGTATGGCGATATTCTCGTCCGTGGAGGGTGACGGTATGGCAAACAGCCAAGGACGTGGTCAGGGTCGGGATGCCGCTCTGTCAATTGTCGCAGGCGATCTGACGGTAATCGGTGAATTGAAAACCGACGGCGTCGTCAAAGTGGATGGCGTGGTCGAAGGCAATGTCAAGGCCGGACGCCAAGTGCTGGTTTCCAGGGGTGGAGTTGTCAAAGGAGATCTCTTCACGAACGAAGCCATCATCGGGGGCCGCGTTGAGGGTTCTATACATGCGGCCGAGCGCGCGGAGATCCAAGCGACCTCGACGGTGCAGGGCGACATCGTGACCAAGAGGATCTTGGTTCATGAAGGCGGAGAGGTTAACGGCAATGTGAGGATGGGAGATTCAAAGGCTCTCAGCCGTACCTCGGAACCGGCCGTCAAGGCGGTGCACGCCTCGTCCAAATAGGTTCCTATCACCCAGCGACTGACAAGCGGCAGAGGTTTCCACACCCCAATGTGAATTGCCTGAGGATTAAGCACTTAAGATATTGTAAGTAAGATACTTAGGAAATGCAAAACAAAGCCACCTTCAAGCCAATGACGCGTCGTTGTTGCGACTGTGTCTCGTCGCTGCCTTTTCCCACAGAGTTCTCTCGCACTGCAGCCTGCCGGACCAAGGTCCCGACTGCCAATGCCAGCTGACCTGAGCGAGCTCACCTCCTATCTAGACGGATATCTCAGGGTCGCCGAAGTGGCGGATTCCGAGAGGGCGCTCAACGGCCTGCAACTGGAGAACTCAGGTACCGTTTCCCGTATTGCGGTGGCCGTGGATGTATGTCAGGTGACCATCGACCGAGCTGCAGAAATCGCTGCGGACTTGTTGATCGTGCACCACGGACTCTTTTGGGGCGGTTTAGAGCCGCTGACGGGGCGGCACGGGCGGCGTGTCCGCAGCATGCTTGCGAGGGGGATCGCGCTCTACTCTGTGCACCTTCCTCTTGACCTGCACCCTGTGGTGGGCAACAACGCCGTGTTGGCACGGCAGCTGGGCGTTGAGGATGCCGTGTGGTTTGGAGATCACAGGGGCCAGCCGTTGGGCCTGGCAGGCAATCTCGATTGTACACTTGTCGAACTCGCTGCGGCCGTGGGAGAGCTGCTGGGTGTCACTCCACACGTCATTCCAGCGGGGCCGGAGCGGGTGAGTCGGGTGGGTGTCATAACTGGGCAAGGGGGTAGTCACATGAGGCAGGTCCTGCAAGCGGGCCTGGACACCTTTGTCACCGGCGAGGGCACCCACCACACGCACTTCGATGCGGAGGAGTGGGGTCTGAACGTGGTGTACGCCGGTCACTACGCCACCGAGACCGTCGGAGTCAAGGCCCTAGCCGGCCACTTGGAGGCGATCTTCGGCCTCCCTTGGGACTTCATTGACCATCCCACGGGTCTCTAGACCGGTCGCTGTTCCGCTACACGCCCTATCACCTCGTTAGCGGTACCACGAATCGCACTGTCAGGTTCTCTGCGGTCTGGGGTGACACCCGGCAGAAGCACTTCTCGCCGATGAGTCGTTTGACTCCCATGACCTCCGACTCATCGATGCTCGGTACCTCCTTGAACTCTATCTCGAAGGTCTGTCCCGCGATGACCCGGTATACTACCGGCCGCCCGACCAGGCGATGGTGCGTGTCAACGGCAGCCATGCCCTGTTGCAGCCGTTGCTGGATCTCGGCAAGCCGGGCCCTCAGCACTGGATCAGTTACCACGGCTAATACGTCTGACACGGCTCCTCTTTCGCGAAGTTGGCAGCGGCGATCCGAGCGTTGCGGCTAATCCCCGCAGCACCAGTGCGTTCCAACGGTGTCCAGCCATACCGCCGGGCGAACTCCAACTCGTCGATCTCCGTTAGTGCTCTCAGATCGAGTAACGCGAGCGACGGGTCTAGTTCGAGTGCCACCGACGTGGACGGGCGCGCAAAGCTCTTGTTCCAGGGACACACGTCTTGGCAAACGTCGCAACCAAACACCCAGTCACCCATCTTCGCGGCCTGCTCAGTCGGGACCTCGCTCTTTAGTTCAATCGTCAGATACGAGATACATAGGCGTGCGTCCAGCAACCGTTCCTCAGGAAAGGCACTTGTTGGACAGGCTTCCAGACAGAGCCGGCAGCTCCCGCACCGGTCTGCCTCGAAGGGTCGGTCAAGATCCAAGTCCAGGTTAGTGAGCACTGTCGCGACGAAACAGAAGGACCCGCGCTTGGGATCAATCAACATCGTGTTCTTCCCGATCCAGCCGAGACCCGCCCTCTGAGCCAGCTCTCGCTCAGGCACTGGGCCGGCGTCAACATACCACTTAGTAATTGTACTCGCGTCACCAAGCGATCTGATGAACGAGGCCAATTGCTGGAGCGGGCCTTGCAGAGACTTGTGGTAATCCCGGCCCCTGGCGTACTTGGCGACTCGCCCAAAGCCCGGCTTGGGAATGGGATCCTGATTGAAGTGACTCACTGTGATTACGACTGCGCGGTGCGCGCCAGGCAGTATCCGGGCAGGCTCCCAACGGCGTGCAGCTTGGCGCTGCATATAGGTCATGGTTCCTGCCATTCCCTGCGCTAGCCACTCACGCAGCCGCTCGCCGTGCGGCACCGGGCTGAGGTCGGTGACCCCGACAGTGTCGAATCCGAGCTGGAGGGCGTGTTCCTTGACCAACGTGGCCCTCGTGTTCGGCGTCATGAGTGCATCACTTCCCGGCGCCAGCGGGCGAAGCGCAGGATGTCGTCGACCGAAGGGAGCGCGCCTTCGTCTCCATACATCGTGTGCATTCGCCACTGCAGGTATTCCCTAGGGGGGAGGGGCAGGAAGGGGGGAATCCGGTACCAGACACGCGCTCGGAAAGCCCACGCCAAATGCAACAGATCGACAGCAATCCGTGGGTTTCCTAGCGCGCGTATGGACAGCTGAATTGTGAGACGCCACCAACTACTGGTGGTGTCAAGAGATTGCTGAGCAGTATCTTGACTCAACTGACCCCCCGCGATTGCGCAGTTGATCTCGTCGCACTCTTCGTCTGGCAGAGTGTTTTTCGCCAAGTCACGTCCCCGTGCGCCCAAGGTGTAACCTCACCGGTGTCTCAATCTCAGGTTCCGTCGCTGGTCAGCCTGACTCACCTGCAAGTCATCACTTATATTGGCGTCCATGACTGATGCTTCCTCATTTGGCAGCCATGCGTTGGCCCACTACAGAGATGAGTTCCCGATACTCAATAAGCAAATCTACCTCAATACTTGCTCTTTGGGTGCACTGTCGCGACGGGCCCAGCAGCGCGTCGCTGGCTTTCTTGAGACGTGGCACTCGCGAGGAGCTTCCGCTTGGTACGATGACTGGTGGCAGGCGCTCGGTGAGTTACGCGCCGGCTATGCCGAGGTCATCAATGCAAGAGCGGACGAGGTAGCACTGCACGCCTCCATCTCGACGGCAGCCGCTGTTGTCGGAAGCTCGTTGGACTATGTGTCACGTCCCAAGGTAGTCACTACAGCCCTGGATTTTCCGACAGTGGCATACCAGTGGCTCGCCAAGCAGCAGGAAGGTGTTGAGGTGGTGGTCGTAGAAAGCCCAGACGGTATCTCCATACCAATCGATGCAATCGCGGCAGCGGTGGATGAGAGAACTGCGCTCGTGGCCACCTCGCACGTGTTCTTCACGACGGGTGCAATACAAGACATCAGGGCTGTGGCAGATGTTGCGCACAGCAATGGGGCACTGTGCTTTGTCGACGCGTATCAGAGTGTGGGCCAGGTTCCCTTGGACGTGCGGCTCACCGGAGTCGACTTTCTTTGCGCTGGTGGCTTGAAGTGGCTGCTTGGGGGTCCGGGCATAGTGTTCCTGTATGTGCGTGCTGACCTAATCAGAGAACTCCATCCCAGCGTGACCGGGTGGTTTGCCCACAGCGACCAGTTCGCTTTCGATCCGCGGCGCATTGCCTGGCATGATGATGCTCGACGGTTCGAACTAGGTACACCTTCTCTTGCCGCAGTGTTCGCGCAACTCGGTGGCTTGGAGATCATACGTGAAATCGGCGTTCCGACCATCAGGACAGTGGTGGCTGAGCTGACTGAAGACCTCGTGCAGCGTGCACGAGAAACGGGACTGCGGCCCAAGGTTGCTGACAGACCGGAGGATCGTGCCGCGATAGTCATGCTCCCAAGTGACGAGCCTCACAAGCAGGTTGCCAAACTCGCGGCTCGCGGTATCGTAGCTGATGCTCGGCCCGGGCACGTGCGCGTCTCCCCGTTCTTCTACAACCTGAAGGAAGACAATGTCGCAGCAATCCAAACACTCCGATCCTGACTCTCGCATCTCAACGATCGAACCCCGGACCGCTGATGAACGACTTTTCCAGCCTCCGAGCATCGCTGAGCGCCGTGCCTTCGTCGATACAGATCCATGGCGGGCGCTGCGGATCCTGGGCGAATTCGTCGAGGGTTTTGATGAACTCGCAGACGTTCGTGCCGCCGTCACTTTCTTTGGATCGGCACGTATGCCACCTGAGGATCCCATGTATCAGTTGACCATGGAGACGGCGCGGCGATTGGGCGAACGCAACTTCGCTGTTATCACAGGTGCCGGGGGTGGCATGATGGAAGCAGCCAACCGAGGTGCTCAAGAAGCGGGGGCGTTGTCAATCGGCCTGAACATCGAACTACCAGAAGAGCAGTCGGTGAATTCCTACGTTGACCGGACCGTTAACTTCCGATACATGTTCGCTCGCAAGACGATGCTTGTTAAGTACTCGTCTGCCTTCATCTTTCCACCAGGTGGATACGGCACACTTGACGAACTTTGTGAGGTGTTGACGTTAAGGCAAACGATGAAGATCGGTGATATCCCGATTGTGCTAATGGGACAGAAATACTGGTCTGGATTCATCAATTGGCTGCAAAAGGTCGTCAAGGTCGAAGGGAAGATAAGCCCAGAAGATCTGCATCT
The DNA here is from genome assembly GCA_039586365.1 of Gemmatimonadota bacterium. Taxonomy (GTDB): domain Bacteria; phylum Gemmatimonadota; class Gemmatimonadetes; order Gemmatimonadales; family GWC2-71-9. Next base: position 68,504 of record JBDHKN010000001.1, read on the forward strand.
CTTCGAGGTGACCGACAGTCCGGCACGGGTTGTCGAGATTGTGCTGCAAAGCTGGCGCAAACGCGTGGCGAGATCGGAGTCAAGTATCTGACCGATAACAGGAAGATTAGATGACTGATAATAAGGTCCGCTTGCTGAGCGGCCAGAGGATTGAGCCGAAGCCGATCACGGGCAAAGAGACTGCCGCTGAGTTGATAGACAACTCGTTCCACGCGTACAACGCTGGTCGCCTCAGGGAGGCCTGTCAACTCTTTGTCCGGCGCATGCTGGCCGACGATACCACGGTTGGGATGAGTCTTTCGGGGGCGCTAACGCCGGCCGGGATCGGGATGTCAGCAGTAATCCCCTTAATCGAGTCTGGTTTCGTTGATTGGATCGTATCAACAGGTGCCAATCTCTATCACGATGCGCACTTCGCACTGGGTTTCTCCATGCATCGGGGATCACCTTTTGTTGATGACCGAGCACTGCGTGAGGCTGGTGTTGTTCGTATCTACGATATCCTCTTCGACTACGCCGTCCTGCTGCGGACCGACAGATTCATCCGGGAGATCTCACTCCGCGCTGAGTTTCAGCGTGCGATGACCACGGCGGAGTACCACTACCTACTCGGTGGGTACTTGAAGGAACGTGAACGGGCCCTCGGCTTGACCCACAAGTCTCTTCTTTCGGTGGCTCACGAATGTGGCGTTCCCATTTACACGTCGTCTCCGGGGGACTCTTCAATAGGGATGAATGTTGCGGAGCTGGCGTTAGAGGGCCACGCCCTGTGTTTTGACGTTTCAGCGGACGTGAATGAGACTGCAGCGCTAGTCCTTGCGGCGAAGCAAGGTGGCGGTAAGAGTGGCGTATTCATCATAGGTGGTGGCAGTCCCAAGAACTTCGTTCTTCAGACCGAGCCACAGCTCCAGGAAGTGCTCGGCATCCAAGAGTATGGACATGACTACTACCTTCAGATTACCGATGCCCGTTCAGACACGGGGGGACTCTCCGGAGCGACGCCGAGTGAAGCTGTGAGTTGGGGCAAGGTGGACCCGGATGAGCTGCCGAACGCCGTTGTTTGCTACCTCGATAGCACGGTTGGCCTGCCGTTGCTCACAGCGTATGCGTTGGCCCACCGCAAACCGTGCAAACTGAAACGCCTTTATGATGTACGAACAACAAGTTTGGAACGACTGCGGCAAGAGTATAATGCAGCGCGAGCCTTCAGGGATGCCCGTGTGACCGAAGAGAAGCTGCCAGGAATTGACCCCTAGAGGGAGGGTGGCGTAGACATCTCTTCCATATCCCGATGAAAGGCCGAGTTCAGCTCGGCCTCAGCGCGGTAGGCTGCTATCTCTGCCTCCTTCCGCTCCGGGTCCCACCCCATTTCAGCTGCAGCCAAGTCTGCGATTCTGGCGATGTACTCGGTTCCGTGCCCTGAAACCTCATGAAACACATGTGTGCGGCGGATAAGGAGATCTCCCAGCGTAATCGCCATTTCTCGGCGAATGGCGTGCACCAGTTCTGCAAGTATCGCAGGATGGCTTGGGAAGACAGGTTCGGCCAGCTCTGGTTCAGAAATGGCCAGGCGTGTCACTGCCGGTGACTCGCTCCCGTAGGATCTCACTAGGTGTTCTGCCAGTTCACGGGAGAACCCTTCCCGCTCAGCTTCCTCTACCAGCACTTGGAGGTCGTGTGCCTCTCCACCTGGGAGCGGCTCTTGCTCGGTGCCTGGCTTGAGGCGGATGTGCCTACCGTCCAGCTCATGGAGCTGAGCAAAAACACGGTCCACGGTCTGCGCTGCAATAGCTCTGTATGTTGTGAGCCTGCCGCCAACGACCGAAATGAGACCGCTTGGTTCGTCCAGGATTCGGTGCTCGCGACAGATTGAGCTCGGGGGGAGTCGATTCGCTGGAGCTACGAGCGGACGTACTCCCGTCCACGTGGAAACAATGTCAGCGGGGCCAAGGCGCGCGTCGGGGAAGAGCGCATTTGCCGACCGCAGCAGGTAGATGACGTCATCGGACTCAGCATAGATCTCATCCGGCGAATAATCACAGTCGGTGTCCGTGGTTCCGATGTACGACAGCCGCCCGTGGGGGATGATGAACATTACGCGACCGTCGATCGGCGAGAGAAAGGTCACTGCTTCCTTGTTGCCCATTCTCTGGCGAGGAACGCTTATGTGTACACCCTTGGTCGGTCGTAGCACGGGTGCCCTACCCTCCTGGCCTCGCAGTGTATCCGACCAAGGTCCTGTGGCATTGACGACCGTGAGAGCACGAATGGTGTGCTGCTGTCCGGTCGTGAGATCCGTTACCAACGCTCCTCGCACTCGTCCGTCAGCGTTGTCTAGTCGATCCACTTGCACGTAGTTCGCTGCCAGCGCACCATGTCGATGTGCGCTCCGGACTGTTGCTAACGTCAATCGAGCGTCGTCACACTGAGCGTCGTAGTAGCGCGCTCCGCCGAGTAGGTCCCGGTCTTTCATTCTGGGTTCAGCAGCCCGAATGGCTCGTCTGCTGAGGAGTCGGTGGTGACCCACGCTGCGGAAAGCTGCTAGCAGGTCGTGCAGCCAGAGTCCAGCAGCAAGCCTCCAAATGGATATCCGTCCGCCTCTGTGTAGCGGGACGAGAAACGATCGTGGCCAAACAAGATGTGGAGCGATTCTCAACAGGATGTGACGCTCTCGAATGGCTGCCAGCACGAACTTGAAATGACTCTCTTCCAGATATCGTAGCCCCCCGTGCACCAAGCGGGATGAACGGCTGCTTGTACCCGCTCCGAAATCCCCTTTGTCGATCAGAGCAGTCCGAAGGCCCCGCATCGCGGCGTCTCGAGCGATGCCGGCACCGGTGATGCCGGCTCCAATCACCAGGAGTTCCACCGGTTCCAAAACCAAGGCCGCAATGTTACTTGAGCGCGTCTGATGCGAGAACTCTAGTTCCACTGGACTATCCGTAGTGAAATAGGACCTGGCGAGGCACTGAACATTGGTTGCGCGTCTTGGATGCTCACGGTCGGATCCGTATGATGACACCTTGTATGATGGGTCTCAGGGTCATCCTGCCACAAGTAGTGTTCAGTCTCGCTTCATCTAGGTAGCTTTTTCCCGATGGTTGCAGCAATAGCCAGCCGCCGAGTTGCGATCGTAGCGGGGTGCCGCACCCCGTTTTGTAAGTCCGGCACTGAACTCAAGAATGTGTCGGCGGTTGATCTTGCCCGACAAGCTGTAGTCGAGTTGGTGCACCGGTCCAACCTCGATGGGAATATCGTTGACGAGATGTATTTCGGGCAGGTGGTTGCCAGTCCTCTTGCGCCCAACCTGGCCCGGGAGGTCAGTCTGCTGCCCCAATTTCCGAAGCACGTTGCCGCAGCTACGACAAACCGGGCGTGCGCCTCCTCAAATCAGGCGATCGTGCTGGGTCACGACCAAATCCTACTTGGCCATGCTGACGTGGTAATAGCGGGTGGAGCCGAAAGCCTCTCTGATATTCCGATCCTTCACTCACGGCGCCTCTCGGAAGTCCTGGTCCGGTTGAACCGCGTCAAGGGCACGGCTGAGCGCGTGAAGCTGGTGATGTCTCTACGGCCTAGAGACCTGGTGCCTGTTACACCAGCGATAGCTGAGCCATCCACGGGTGAATCGATGGGGAAGTCGGCAGAGAAGATGGCCAAGCTGAACCGGATCACTCGCGAAGCTCAGGACCAGTTCGCATTACGGAGTCACCGACTGGCCGCCGCCGGTAGGCAAGATGGCCGTCTCACGGCTGAGGTTTTCCCTGTATTCGATGCGAGTGCTCACGGCGTGACCTCCACCGACAACTGCATTCGGCCAGACTCCACGCTGGAACAGATGGCGAAGCTCGAACCTGTATTTGACAGGCGTTACGGAACGGTAACCGCGGCGAACTCGTCCCTGCTGACGGACGGAGCTTCCGCCGTCCTGATCATGAGCGAGGAAGCTGCACGCGCGCTGGGCTATGAGCCCACCGCTCTCATTCGGTCATACGCGGTTGCAGCATTGGATCCGGGGGATCAACTCCTCATGGGGCCGGCCTTTGCTATACCAAAGGCATTGGACCGGGCTGGTCTAAGTTGGGATGACATAGGGCTGATTGAGATGCACGAAGCGTTCGCCGCACAAGTCCTGTCGAACATCCAGGCGATCGAATCCAAATCGTGGGCTGTAGAGAAACTCGGGCGTCCCGCGGCAATTGGAGAGGTAAACTGGAAGACACTCAACGTAATGGGTGGATCGATAGCAATCGGACACCCATTTGGTGCTACCGGTGCACGTATCACTCTGACGCTTGCTAATGAGATGAAACGCCGCGATATCCAGTTTGGCCTGATTTCAGTATGTGCACAAGGCGGGATGGGATTCGCTATGATTCTTGAGCGAATCTGAATGGCTGCGGTTACACAAGACGTCGTGGATGGCATAGCCCGGCTCGTAATCAATGTTCCGGGCAAGTCCGTCAATGTCATTACCCGAGCCGTAAGGGATGAACTGGCATCCCTACTCGATTGGTTGCAGGTGGAAAGGGAGGTACGTGCCGCCATCCTTATCTCAGGCAAGCCTGCCAGCTTCATAGCCGGTGCAGACATCGACGAGTTCGTTGCACTGCGGTCACGTGATGATGCGTTCTCACTCGTTCGCGGTGGACAGGTACTGGTCGACCGGATTGAATCGCTGGGTAAGCCAGTGGTTGCCGCTATCCACGGCGCATGCGTAGGGGGCGGACTCGAGGCCGCGCTTGCGTGCGCATACCGCATAGCGACCGAGTATCCCAGGACGGTGCTAGGGCAACCCGAAATACAACTCGGTTTGATCCCGGCTGCCGGGGGCTGTCAACGTCTGCCACGTCTCGTTGGAGTCAGGGCAGCACTGGACATAATCCTGGCTGGGAAGACCCTGTCTGCCAAACAGGCTTTTGGACGCGGCATCGTTGACGAACTGGTTCACCCTGCCGTACTAGAAGGCGTGGCGATGCGTGCCGCTCAGCAGCTAGCGTCGGGATGGCGGCCCCGGCGTCGTGGCGGAGGCCTCGTCGGCTTGCTGCTGGACAGGAACCCGGCGGGCCGGCGGCTAGTGTTCTCGCGTGCCCGGGCGGAGGTTCTCAAGAAGACGAGAGGACTCTACCCGGCTCCGCTCGCTGCCCTGGAGGCTGTCAAGCATGGGCTCGAGTACGGGGTCCAAGCAGGGCTCGACAGCGAAGCAGCACACTTTGCGGAGCTGGCAGTCGGGAAAGTGTCGAGGAATCTTGTTCAGGTCTTCTTCGCCACCACGGAACTCAAGAAGGATCCGGGGGTGGACGGCGAGGTCCCCCCGCCGAAGAGAATTCGGAATGTGGCGATTGTCGGAGCCGGATTCATGGGTTCTGCCATTGCTGGAGTGGCTGCTTCACGTGCGAAAGCAGACGTCCGGCTACATGACACCGGCCTTCAGGCGGTCGCAAAGGGGCTAACTGGTGCACGCGAGATCTTAAGCAGCCACCTGAGGAGGGGGCGAATCGACAAGTATGAACACAAAGAACTAGTATGCCTCCTGTCAGGTGGTACCGATTGGGCGGGATTCGGCCGTACCGACCTTGTGGTCGAAGCAGTTTTCGAGGAGTTGCGTGTCAAGCGCGAAGTGTTCCGTGCGATAGAGGAACAGGTTCGCCAGAGCTGCATCATTGCATCGAACACGAGCACGATCCCAATTGCGCGGATCGCGGAGGCCGTTTGCTACCCGGAGCGGATTATCGGTATGCACTTCTTCTCGCCGGTCGACAAGATGCCTCTGCTCGAGGTGATAATCACCGATATGACAGCCCCCGAAGTTACAGCATCAGCAGTGGGCTTTGGTCGTGCCATGGGCAAGACGGTGATCGTTGTCAACGACGGCCCCGGTTTCTGGGTCAATAGGATTCTCGCCCCTTATCTGAACGAGGCCGGACGCATGCTGAAAGAGGGGGTCGCCGTCGAGACAATTGACAACGTGATGACACAGTTCGGCTTTCCCATCGGGCCAGTCACCTTGCTCGACGAAGTAGGTTTGGATGTTGTATTGAAGGCTTCAGTAGTGCTGCATGATGCGTTTGGCGACCGGATGAAGCCGATGGATGGAATCGGATACCGTCATGGCCGTAAGAAGAAGGTAGACGCAACGTACCGGGAAATCATCGGTGCGGCTCCTGACGCGTCTGTCCCGGAACAAGAAATCGGCTGGCGTCTGGTCTACTCGATGTTGAATGAAGCGGCACGTGCACTGGACGAAGGCGTAGTGCGCTCGCCACGAGATGGTGACATCGGTGCTGTTTTCGGTATCGGGTTTCCTCCTTGTCACGGCGGTCCCCTGCGGTACCTGGATGCCGTCGGGCCGGCTAGAGCAGTTGAAACGCTGGAAATGTTGAGCGTGAGCTACGGAGACAGGTTTGAGCCGGCACCGAGGTTGCGGCAAATGGCTGAGAGTGACCAGCGTTTCTTCACTAACTCCTAAATTGAGACATCAACATACATATGCTTCGAAGTGCTTTTCTTTGGCTCAGTGAGCAACGCCGGATCTTCGAGTTTGTCAAACAGAACAGGTTCGCTCGCAAGGCTGCGTCGCGCTTTGTGGCTGGAGAGGTCACCGAGACCGCAATTGAAGCCGCGCGTGTGCTGAATGAGAGAGGCATCACAGTAAGTCTCGATCTCCTAGGTGAGAGTGTGAGCGTACCCGCTGAGGCATACGCAGCTCGGGATGAGGTGCTTAGGACGATCGACGAGATCGATCGCGCCGGTATTGACGGCAATGTGTCGGTGAAGTTGACACAGATGGGGCTTGATATCGATATCGGGCTTTGTCTGGAAAACATGCGTGTAATCATGTCCTGCGCAGAACAACACGGCATGTTCGTCCGCATCGACATGGAGAGCTCAGCGCACACCGAACGTACTCTCCAAGTGTTTGCCGAGCTCCACCCGGAATATGGCGACCTGACCGGCGTTGTAATACAGAGCTACCTTCGACGCTCTGCCAAGGACATTGAGGATCTTATTGCGCGAGGAGCCCGCATGAGGCTATGCAAGGGAGCTTACTCTGAACCAGCCACAGTTGCATTTCAACAGAAGAGCGAGATCGACGCATCTTTCATGCGACTCGCTGAGCGGCTTCTCGACCACGGCAACTATCCTGCGCTGGCTACGCACGACGAGGACATGATCCAACACGCCATGGCGTATGTTGACAGGAAGGGGATCCCTCTCGAGCGCTTCGAATTCCAAATGCTCTATGGAGTCCGGCGTGATCTGCAACACGCGCTACGGGAGAAGGGCTACAACATGCGTGTCTATGTACCCTTTGGGAGCAACTGGTATCCGTATCTCATGCGTCGGCTTGCGGAAAAGCCAGGCAACGTCGGCTTCATGCTGGCGAGTGTCGTGAAAGAGACGTTCTCTCGTCACTGATGGAAGACTCGACGCTCGGAGGTTATCTGGACATCCACCATCGCCCGCCAGCATTCGAGGGATCCGACGGGAGAATGTACTCGGCCGAGATCTATGTTGACGATCAGCCGTGTGAGGACGGGACATATGGCGCAGCGGTTCTCTTTGTGCGGTGGTCTCCAGATGGTGCGCGTCCGGACGGTCACCTCGAGACCGAGTATCTGGTGCACGGCCAGACTCCACACGAAGCGCGCAACGCTCTGCGGCGCCTGACGCTCTATCAGGTTAAGAACAGACTCGATCGCATAGCAGAGATCAAGAGGGAGCTGTCATCCTGGTAGGACATCGGCGCGGTGTCGTCCTATCCAAGACGGGCGGTCGTTATCGCGTTCGCGTCGGCAACGGGGTGTTAGATGCGACACTCCGTGGCCGTTTCAAGCTGAGACACCAAGGTTCAGTGCTGGTGGGGGATTACGTGCAGATGCACGAGCACCGAGACGGATCCGCAACGATCGAAGAGGTTTTGCCTCGGACTTCACTCCTCAGGCGGCGTGCACCAGGCAAGTCAAGAGGAGTGCGCAATCTGGCTGCGAACGTCCAGAAAATTGTTGTTGTTGGTGCGGTACGGCAGCCGAATTGGGAACCGAATCTGATAGATCGTTTCCTGGCCATCGCCGAGGTCAACCACCTGCCGGCGACGTTGGTGGTAAACAAATGTGACCTCGACTCCGATCCAGGCCGCTGCGCCGAAGCATACAAGCTGGCCGGCTACTTAGTGGTGTTGACCAGCGTGCCCGAGCAGAGAGGGCTTGACGACCTCAGATGTGTACTGGAGGGCCATATCTCGCTCTTCACGGGTCCCACGGGAGTGGGAAAGTCCAGCCTTCTGAACGCGCTTCAGCCGGGCCTCCGGCTGCGTACAGGTGACGTCAGCAGGAAAGGTGGATCCGGCCGCCATACAACGGTTGCAGCAGAGATGTTTCCCTTTGGGCAGGATGGCTTTGTGGTTGACACGCCGGGTCTGCGAGATGTCGGACTCTGGGGACTGGATCCGCAGGAGGTTTCTGCTGCGTTCCCCGAGTTCACGGCTCTTTCGACCAACTGTCGGTTCGACAATTGCCGCCACCTAGAGGAGCCGGGCTGTGCGGTTGTCGAGGCCGTGGTGAAGGGTGAGGTAGCGGCAAGCCGTCATAGGTCATACCGTCGCCTGCTCGACGAGTCAGCAGATGCGGCTCGACACCGATAACGGCACCTACAAAGAGGAGCAAGTCGCGGGCATGGCAGGGTCTTCCTTGGAATCGTTGGTCGAGCCTTTCGTTGGTGAGCGTTATGCCGCGAGCGAACGACTTAGCGATTTCATCGCTCCTCCATACGATGAGATCTCGCCGGAGAGACGTAAGGACCTCGCGAGCCGAAGCTCCCGCAATATCGTACATCTCGTACTACCTGAGGGGAATGACGACAAGTATGAGAACGCGGCACACCTGCTCCGGAGTTGGCGTGGGCAAGGGGTACTGAAACGCGACGCCCAACCCGGGGTGTATGTCGTTCAGCAACAGTTCACGCTTTCGGGTGAGCAATTCCGGGCTCGTACCGGAGTAATCGGTGCGGTCGCAGTAGAGCCGTACTCGCGCGGCCGGATAAGACCACATGTGAGGACGGACGCCGGTGCGAGAAATGACCGCTTGGCGCTCCTTGCTGCAACCGAGGCAGTGTTCGAAGCGCTGTTGATGCTGAAGCGTGATGATGGTAATGAGCTGCGCACGGCCCTGTCACATGTAACCACAGAGCAAGCCGTTGCTCAAGCCGACTTGGATGATGTCCACGTTGGACTCTGGTATGTGGGTGGATCGCGGGGGGAGGCGCTCAGCGAAATCGCAGGTACCGGTACCCTGTACCTGGCAGACGGACACCACCGCTATGAGGCGGCTGTCGCCTATAGGAAACAGAAGCCAGACGCCAAGAGGACATTGGGACTGATCGTTCCAGTTGACGATCCGGGTCTGGCAATCTTGGCAACGCACAGGGTCGTTTACGCTGACGGCTTGGACTTTGAGAAGGTGTTTGGTGGACTGCGTGACCGATTCCAGATTCATGAGCTCACCCCGGGACTGGACTATGCGGGACACCTCGCCGACCTCAGGGACCGCGGCACGGCGTGTGTAGTAATAGAGCCTGACGGGACTGCGGTCTCTCTGCTGCTCCGGCCGCGAGCGAAATTGGGCAACTTGCCATTTGCCAACGAGCCGGCGGCTGCGTCACTCGACGTGCTGCGGATCGACGAAACGGTTGTCAGACATCTGCTGTCAGTTGCAGGAAAGGGCGCGGTCTTGCGGTACAGTGCCGATTGGGATCACGTTGTCAACGAGGTTGTCAGGGGCACGGCTGTTGCCTCGGTAATGTTGAACCCTACAGCAGTTGAGCAGGTTTTGGGAGTAGCTGATGCTGGAGTGGTGCTGCCGCACAAGGCCACCTGCTTCATCCCGAAAGTGCCTGGCGGAGTTGTCACCCTGGCTTTGAGTGGTTGAGGCTGAGGCCGTCCGTCGTGGAGAGCTGACGCACCTCGTGCCAGTCTCACGACATTCAACTGCGGTCTTTTCGATATGGGATTTCACGTTCAGTCGGAGTCCGTATGAGTGTGCGGTCAAGACAACGAATCTTGGAGAACCTGGAAAAGATCTACCGCGAGGCATACGAGCGAGCCAAGCAGGCTGACAACAAAGAGAGGATGTCAGACCTCGATTCCTCCTTTCAGCGGGAGCAGCTCATTTTGGAGGTGCTCCTTGATGTGAGAGATGCGCTGTATTCGAGCGGCGAGGAGTCTTCGTCACAGTCAGCTCTGAAGAAGCTCGAAACGTTGAGGAGGATCACTAAGCTGACCAGGTAGCCTGATCGCCCTCATTCTGCTCTGCTCCAATCCCTCCGAGGGGAGAAAATGAGGGCGGGAGGGCGGAGCGAATTCCTGGTTCTGCCAAACTCAACTATCTTAGCGATATGGTGACCCCGACGAGACGAAGACCACAGGTTCGCCACACCTCGGCCATGCATCTGGGCAAGGAGAAACTGCTTGAGATGTTCAGGCTGATCTACACATCGCGTCGTCTGGACGACAAGGAGATCCAGCTCAAGCGCCAGAATAGAGTCTTCTTCCAGATTTCGGGTGCTGGACATGAGGGTGTCCTTGTGGCTGCTGGAGAGATTCTGAGACCAAGTTACGATTGGTTCTATCCCTATTATCGTGATCGCGCGCTGTGCTTGACTCTTGGGATGACGCCTACTGAGATGCTCCTCTCGGCAGTCGCCGCCGCAGACGATCCCAACTCCGGCGGACGACAGATGCCGTCGCATTGGGGACACAAGGACCTCAACATCGTCACCTAACGCGGTGGGATGCGCTGAGGCATGGCTGCGATATCAGATGATCGAGAAGATTGCGAACCTGGACGTGATCCAGAAAGACGAGGTAGTTCTCTGTACGTGTGGAGACGGCACGACGAGTGAAGGGGAGTTCTGGGAAGCTCTCAACACAGCTTGCAACCTGAGACTGCCGGTCCTCTTCTTGGTGGAGGACAACGGGTACGCGATTTCTGTCCCAGTTGACGTTCAGACGGCGGGCGGTTCGATCTCGAAGCTGGCACGTGCTTTCCCCTATCTCTATGTCGAGGAAGTGGACGGCTGTGATCCCCTTGCTTCCTACGATGTTCTCTTGCGTGCCGTAACCCACTGCCGGGACCGAAAGGGACCGGCTCTCGTACATGCTCACGTCATCCGACCCTACTCACACTCGCTGTCCGACGATGAAGTCATGTATAAGCCGCCGGAGGAGCGTGAGGAGGAGGCTAGAAGAGACCCAGTGACGGTGTTTCCAGCAAGGCTTGTCGCCGAAGGGATTGCTTCCGAGGCTGAGATTGAAGGAATCCAGGCCAAGGCTGACGAGATGGTTGATCTGGCAGCGGAAGTGGCTCTGGCGTCACCACAGCCATCCAGGGACACGGTGTTTCTCCACGTTTACTCACCGAACGTAGATGTCACTGGGTCGGCATTTGACACGGAAGAGGATCCCCGCTTCGAAGGGGATCCGCTGACAATGGTCGATCTGCTCAACCGCTGCCTGAAGGATGAGATGACGCGTGATCCGAGGATAGTGGTGTTTGGAGAGGACGTAGCGGACATATCCAACGATGAACACATTGAGAGGGTCAAGGGGAAGGGTGGCGTCTTCAAGGTCACCTGGGGATTGCAGAAGGAGTTCGGGTCGGACCGGGTCTATAACTCACCCTTAGCCGAGGCCAACATTGTCGGTAGGGCAGTGGGCTTGGCCACGCGCGGAATCAAGCCGGTGGCCGAAATCCAATTCTTCGACTACATCTGGCCGGCATACCATCAGATAAGGAATGAGTTGGCCCTGATTCGCTGGCGGAGCAACGGAGCCTTCAGTGCTCCCGCCGTCATACGTGCAACCTATGGCGGGTACCTCAAAGGGGGTGCGGTCTACCATTCTCAGACAGGGGCAGCCGTGTACACGGGAATCCCGGGCCTCCGAGTGGTCTGCCCGGCTACCGCCCTGGATGCAAACGGCCTCTTGCGCACGGCGATTCGCTGCGACGACCCCGTCATCTTCCTCGAGCACAAACACTTGTACCGGCAGACGTATAACAGATCTTCGTATCCGGGTCCGGACTTCATGATTCCCTTCGGTAAGGCTAAGGTCGTGCGGGGGGGTGAGGATCTAACTGTAGTGACATATGGGGCTGTGGTGCACCGGACTCTTCAGGCGGCCAAGCAAGTTGAGGAACGTCATGGTATCCGGGCTGAGGTCATAGATCTTCGCTCGCTCAGCCCAGTTGATTGGGAGGCCATAAACCGCTCGGTCAAGAAGACCAACCGGGTGGTCGTTGCATACGAAGACTCAATGTCGTGGGGTTACGGGTCCGAGATCGCAGCTCGAATCGCTGCTGACCTATTTGAGTGGCTGGATGCGCCAGTACGGCGTGTCGCTTCGGCTGATACTTTTGTTGCCTATAGCCCGGACCTTGAGGAGGTGATTCTACCGCAAGCAGAGGACCTCGCTACCGCCATCGTTGAGATTGCCCGCTATTAACCTCCGTACTTCTCCTGCAGCACGATTTCGCTAGCCTAAGGCGGGCAGGAACCGAACAGTGCGCTGCTACAGATCGCCCTTTCCTAATGCGTCTCGAATCTCACCGGCGGCGCCGATTGCTGCTTCCACATCGATGCGCAGTGCCTGAGCCTGCTGAGTTGCCGATGTGAGGTCGGAGAGTACGGCAGACACTCCGGCTGATCGCAGTCGCAGCAGGTCGAACCGCATATTCTGAACCGCCAAAGCACAGGACTCGAATTGTGACTCGACGCCAGCCCGCCGGCTGAGCAACTCGGACAGGGAATCCCTTTGTCGTTCAAGAAGTGATACGCGACGGTCGTTTTCCACGCTGCTCGCTTCTTGCTTCAGGCGCTTGATTCGCTCCTCAAGCTCCTCGAGTGCAGCCGGGTCCACACCACCTTCCATCTGGTTGAGAGTTCGCGCCAAGTCCGAAGCTCGCCCTATCAACTGATCTACGGTCTGCACCACGTCTGGCAGCATTTCTCGATCTGATTCTGGCAGCTTCTGTACCGTCTGGACTATTGCTGCCCGGTCCTTGTGCATCTGTTCCATCTGTGCAGTGTACCGACCGAAATCGTCTGAAGACGGCTTCGGCAGAGCAGCCAGAGATTGCTGACGCATCGAATCAGACGATGCGGGGAGTGCGTCTCTCGCGGGTGGCGGGTTCAACACGTCGCGCATGCTGTATCCCTCAGCCCAGAGCTTGCCGTATTGGGATGCCAGTCCAATGCCCCAGCCGATTGCCGGGAAGAGGAACCACGGGTTGTCTATTCCGGTGGTTACGACATTAAGCAGCAATAGGCCGCCGTTAACGGAGACGTAGGACGCAAAGTTGGAGCGGAATTTCCGAACCAAGCCAGGCTCACTGCCGGTCTCCTTAGCCGGCTTCTCAGGTTCTCTTTCCCGCTGCCGCACTGCCCGAGGTCGCCGATCCTTGCCCCCGATTCTCTGGCGCTCATCCCACCAATCACCCCAGTCACGCGGTTGCCTCGAGGGCCGCTGAGCAGGCACATCTCTCGCTGCGCTCGGTCTCCGAGAGAGAGAAGAGCGGGGTCGATATTGGACAGACGAACGGCTCTCCAAAGCACGCCGCACTGAGTCAGCGGTTGGCCAGCGGCTCTCAGGATCCTTCTCGAGACACCTCATGACGGTCGATGCCAGCTCCTGAGGTATCTCGGAGCGCATGGTTACCAGGTCGGGTGGTAGCTCGGTGATCTGCTTCATTAGCAGACCGGGCACTGTGGGAGCGCGGAACGGTGGCTTGCCGGAGAGCATCTCGAAAGCAACCACGCCGAGGGAGTAGATATCACTCCGGGCATCCAGATCGCTCTCTCCCGCAGCCTGCTCCGGGCTCATGTACGTGGGCGTTCCTAACGCGACGCCCGTACCGGTCAATGTCCCTGCGCCAGCCTCGGACAGCGCCTTGGCGATACCGAAGTCCGTCACCATGACGCGGCGCCGGGTCCCCTCAAGCAACACGTTGTCAGGTTTGATGTCTCGGTGGATAATGCCCGTGGCATGAGCAAGACCCAAGGCGTCAGCGGTCTCCTTCATTATCCGTCGGGATTCTTCGACCGGCAGCCTACCGCGTCGCCGGAGACGCTGGGCAAGTGATTCGCCATCCACGTACCCCATCACGAAATACACCAAATCGTTGCCCTCGCCTACCGTGTGAATGGGTACTATGTGGGGATGAGAAAGCCGGGCCGCTGTCTGTGCCTCACGAATGAAGCGCTTCTTGATCTCCTGGCGAAAGGCGAGCTCCGGAGGGAGAAGCTTGATTGCCACGCGGCGCTTGAGCTTCAAGTCTCGTGCGACGTACACCACACCCATTCCACCACGCCCAATTTCACCCTCAATCACGTAGGAACCCGCGAGAGTCTCTGCTAGCTTGGTGGCCAGGGGCCCGAGTTGTGATTCAGCCATGTGGCGGATGGTTAAAACCGAGCGTAGATTAACGTGGGCATTTGGGACTGGCAACCTGCAGCAACTGTTAGATATGGGGAAGCATGCGCTGGCTGACCGATGATGCAGGGCGACGCTGGGCCGCCGAGAGGGTAGGCCGGACATCTGGTATGATCGCCACTAAGAAGACCAAGAGCTCGTTCCCTGAGCCAGCTGACATCATTCGATTCAGTTGCGAATCCGATAACGCGGAGCCTGCGAGGGAGGTGACGACCCGTGCAGGACTGCTGGAGCAACTAACCGAGTCAGAGCTCAAAGCCCTCCTCAATATCGCCCCCCGCGCACCGTAGGTCCCCCGCCAATGACTCGTGAACTGGGTCCCTACTTCATAGCAGTGCTGCCATGTTGGCAGGTGTCATGGTGGGTTACCCGCCAACTCGACTGGAACACTGCCGGTTTGGGCCGTATTTCTTCAGCTGAGTAGGGCACGATAAGTGCGCTTCGTGCGTCGAAGTGGTTCATTTTCGGGTTGGGCGGTGAGTACACACGGTACATGGGGTGACTACAGATGCCAGATGCAAAGATGATTCGAAAGAAGCTTCCGGTCTTGCCACTGCGTGGCTTAGTACTGTTCCCGGGTGTCACTGCCCCGATTGGAGCAGGTCGGCCACGCACGCTTGGGGCGATAGAAGCCTCTCTCAAGACGGAAGATCGGTTGATCTTCGCGGTGTGTCAGCGGGAAGACAAAGACGAAGTTGAGCCCGAAGGTCTATACACGATGGGCACCGTCGCCCGCATCGGTCAGTTGCAGCGAGGGCTAGGTGGTATGCAGCTGCTCCTCCACGGGGAGTTTAGAGGTGCGGTGCTGCAGTACACCGATGCCGAGGGGTTTCTGGAGGCGGTTGTTCAGGAGACCCCGGATCTGGATCCAATCGACGCTGCGAGTCCGTCGTTTGTTGCGTTACATAGAGAAGTCAGGGAGCGTGCGGCTGAACTTGGTGAGAAGACTGGTATTCCAGAGGAGATCATCCAACAAGTCATGGAGGGCGTCGACGACCCAGGTCGTTTTGCTGACCTGGTCGCGGGTTACCTCGACGCATCACCACAGGACCGACAGGCACTGCTTGAGACCATCGGGATCGAAGAACGTCTGCGCCGAGTCCTATTGCATGTTCAACGGCAGATCGGGTTGCTAACCGCGCAGCAGGAAATCAAGTCCAAGGTCCAGGAGGAACTGGGAGAAAGACAGAGGGAGATGTTCCTCCGAGAACAACTCAAGGCGATCCGCAAAGAGTTGGGTGACGAAGATGAGGGAGTTGAAGTCGACGAGTTGCGAGAACGCCTGGAGGCGTTGCAGCTACCCGAGGAAGCGAAGAAGGAAGTCGACCGCGAACTCAGGCGTCTGGAACGCACTCCCCGCGAAGCGATGGAGTCACAAGTTATCCGTACCTTCCTTGAGACAGTGGCGGAGCTGCCTTGGAACCAGCGTACCCAAGACCATCTTGATCTGAAATTGGCCCAGGAGGTTCTCGATGAGGACCACTACGGGCTCGATGACGTGAAAGATCGGGTGCTTGAGTACTTGGCCGTTCGCCAGCTCCGCAGCCAGACTGCTCAAGTCGGAGACGCCGCTGGAAATGACGATGACCGTGCTCGGGGCACGATCCTTTTGTTTGCCGGTCCGCCAGGTACCGGCAAGACATCGGTTGCAAAGTCGATTGCTCGGGCGATCGGGCGCAAGTATGTGCGTATCGCACTAGGAGGTGCCCGGGACGAGGCAGACATTCGAGGCCATAGACGCACGTATGTGGGCGCGATGCCAGGGCGGATCATCGATGGACTTAAACGTGCCGGCACTAAGAACCCAGTGTTTCTTCTCGATGAGGTGGATAAGCTCGGTGTCTCCTTCCAGGGTGATCCTGCGTCGGCCCTGCTGGAAGTGTTGGATCCAGCACAAAACGACACCTTCACAGATCACTATCTGGGGGTGCCCTTCGATCTGTCGGAAGTGATGTTCATTGCAACTGCGAACTTCATGGGGAACATTCCCGCTCCGCTGCTTGACCGCATGGAGGTTGTGGACTTCTCCGGCTACACCGAGGGCGAGAAGCTGGCCATAGCTCTGCAGTACTTGGTACCACGTCAGCTCAGCGAGGCTGGACTCACTCCTGACCAGCTGACCATAACTGACAAAGCGATATCGGCTGTGATCGCCAGGCACACTCGTGAGGCCGGAGTGCGGCAGCTCGAACGGGAACTTGGTAAGGTTGCTCGCAAGGTCGCTCGCAAGATCGCGGCGAAAGACGTGGACCAGATTGCTGTGGACCAGGACAACGTGCGGGACCTGCTAGGGAGACCCACAGTTCATCCCGAGAGGGCAGCCGAACACGACGAGGTTGGGGTAGCCACCGGCATGTACTACACTCCGGCAGGGGGCGACATCATGTTTGTAGAGGTTTCCATGATGTCGGGTAAGGATAACCTCGTGTTGACAGGTCAGCTCGGTGACGTAATGAAGGAATCTGCGCGAGCAGCGTTGTCATACGCCAAGTCACACGCCGAGGAACTGGGGATTTCAGAGGACAAGTACGTGGGCAAAGACGTGCACGTTCACGTACCGGCCGGAGCCATTCCCAAAGACGGTCCATCGGCTGGTGTGGCGATGGCGACCGCCCTGGTTAGCCGTATGGTGGAAATCCCGGTGCGCAGCGATCTCGCATTGACAGGGGAAGTGACGCTATCAGGACGCGTGCTTCCAATCGGCGGCGTCAAGGAGAAGGTCTTGGGGGCTTGTCGAGCGGGTATCACGCACATCGTTCTGCCCAAAGAGAACCTCGCCGATCTGGAGGATCTTAGCGAGGAGGAACGGAAGCGGATCACGGTCGACGCAGTCGAATCCCTGAGTGAGGCGATCGCTATTGCGCTGAGCCGGCAGCCGAAGAAGCGGGGCAAGAAAGACGGTGGCGCTCAGTCCAAGAAGGTGACCAAATCTATGGCAAGTCGGCACTAGGCAAAGCTCACCACTCCAGGGTCCTCAAGAGGATCTGAGCGATTCCCTCGCACGGGTCAGCCCCGCCGGAGCCTTCACTGCACACCTGATCCAACGCCAAGTGGCCCAATATGAGACCGAGCGCGTGACGGGCGGCCGCAGCTGGATCGGTGTTGTCGCGGAAATAGCCCAACCGTTGACCGTCCGACACGGCGTCCGCGAATCGCGTCAGCAGCCGCTCAATCGTCGTAGCCGCCAGTTCCGTGGTATGCTCGGTCACGTCCTGGTCGAGCGTGAACAGCTTGGTTAGATGGGGACGGGCTGCAAGGGCGTTGTATGTGGCAATGACTTCACGTCGCAACGTTGCCCGAGAGCTGCCCTCGGTGGCAACAGGTCTGTCGCTGAGTTGTTGCTTTGATTGCGCGACCACCGCGTTGTACAAGCGGGACTTGGAGCCAAAATAGTAGAACAGGAGTTGTTTGTTCACGCCGGCCCGATCTGCGATTCGTTGGACTCGGGCTCCAGCGAAGCCGTGGCCATTGAACTCTTCTGCAGCTGCAGCGAGGATGTCCAGTCTTCTATTGCGAACGCCTTGCACGGATCTTCACCCAACCAGTTGGTTGATTAAGGTTTGGTGTGGCGTTCTGATTGTCAACCTCCGATGAAGAGGTCGATGGTCCCCCTCACTGCGCCCACGAATATAGGGTCGGACGACCAGTATCCTGATAGCTGTTTGTCGCTCGTTTGCCGCCCTACTAGTGCCACCCGGGCAGCCGTAAGAAGAGCCGCCGGAGCACCGAAGTAACTTTCGACGACTGACGTATCGATGGTGCCGGCCACTGGCCCGGGCGGGTCCCAAGCCTGATCGCCAATACTCCAAAGGACTGTTTCCGCTTGGTCCTGGATGCGTTTGCGCCAGACAGGAGTCAGTAAGGTGAGAATCTCGACCGGCGCTATGCATACGACCGTCGCGGCCCGCACAGCAGTGCGCAACGCCAGCTCGCCAAACGATCGTTGGCCAACAAACGGGACCGTGGTTGGCTCCCCAGGGCGTTCACGCGCCCGGATCTCCGATTCTAACTGATCGAGCTTGGCGAGCTGTCTTTCTGAGACGAGTGCCAGCAGCTCTGATGGGCCGATTGGTCGAAAGATTTGTGGGTTACGACTCACCAGTAGTGCGGCCCCTTTGCTGACCAGGCCATTGAGGGCTTGGTAAATGTTCGCTCTGGCAGCGCCGACCAGCTTGGCAAGAGCATAGGCCGATGTCGGTCCCCGGTCCAGCAGGGCAGTGTAGGCCAGTGCCTCGGTCGGGGTGAACCCAAACGGCGTGAGATCCATTGTGGATGGCGGAGTTGCTTATGCTACTACTACTACTCATTCGGGCGGATTGGCGCAAGGTAGCTAAGTCGCAGGAATCAGCAGTACTCCAGAGTCCGACCGGAGAGCCTAGCGATCAGGGCCAGCCGGAACGACACGTCCGCCTTCCTGGCCTCAGGCGAGCGAGTGTCCTGCTCAAGGGGGCAAGCGAAATCTGCGAGTCCAGATGTGCTGCGTGGCAGGGTCCTGAGGTTGCCTGGATTCCAAACACCGGACTCATCGCAATGGCGCAAGAGGCACGCTAATACTCGTTGAGCTGTAGGTGCCGCATCCAGCAGGCTCATTCGCGCCAACAACTCCAGCCAATGAAGAGCAAACGGCAGATCCTTGGGCTTGCCGGAGCTGTCGGCTAACAGCGGATCACCGAGCAGGTGAAAAGTCGGTTTCAGGGTTCTTCGCCCCAACGAGATGACGTATTGTCTCTTGGTGGCTGGCCTGGTGAGGTAGGCGGCAAGGCGCTCCACGAATCCGGCGCGGTCTCGCTGCAGGCTCGGCATGAACGCAACTACCGCCACGGAAAAGACGGTCGGGACATAGGCCTCGGGGTGCAGGATGTTCCTCGCACCCTTCCTGATTATCGGCTTGTCAGCCAGCTCACTTCTGAGGAAGCGGGAGACCCTCGAGATGATCCGGTGAGCTGCTCCGCGGACTCGCGGATCTTCAACTTTCCCTGCCTGTGCCAGCGCAGCTGTGGCTCCCTCGCGCATGAGATCCCTTGCCCACAGCCCAAGGTGAGGATTCGCGCTGGCAGCCTTCTTGTATTCAAACAACAGAGCAGGGTCCTGGTCCCGCGACAGAATCCTGAAGAGCAATCTGTCGGCCAGCCGAAACGGACGCGCGCTGGTTGGGATTCCCATCTCCAGCAGACGCCTGTATTGAGCGACAGTTCCCACATCCTTGATCCCCTGGGCCTTGGAAGCGGCAACGCCGAGCACATTGCCGCCCCAAGTACCATTGGCCCACTGCTTCTTGAAGATCTGCTTCACGAGTTTGTATCCGAGCAGTTCCTCGCGCAGCTCTGCCATTTCGGCACTGGTGCCCGACCGTGGAGGCAGAATCTCAGTGAGCGTACGCCACCGAATCGCCGGACAGGCGTTCTCCCTCAGCCAAGTGACAGGAACTCGGTGGCTCTCATGTGGTTCCAGAATTGCTCCTCAGTAAGCGACGGAACCGTTGAAGTGGGCGTGAAATTACCGTACCGTACCTATTTCGGCCAGGGGGATGTTTAACAATATACTCCACAAAGCTTTAACGTAGTGTGCCGTGGCAGTTAGGGCCCTTTCGCAGGGGCATACGGGCATGCCGCACGGGCTACTCCGCCCGGTTGCCCCAGAGCTGTCTCGCTGGTCAGCACTACCCAGTTGCTGTCGAGGAAATCGACCCCCTCGCCCTGAGGCTGTCGGAGTCCAACCTGACATGGCGACCCAATCGCCTGGATGCGCCCGCTGGCCTCGAGCCGGAAGAACAAGAGCTGGGTATACGTACGCACCACTAGGATTCCGCCATCATTGGAAACAGCGGCAGCCGTAACCTGATTGATCAGACCGACCGGCGTGGCAATGGGCAAAGTGTCGATTGCGCTAGCAACGACCGATCGCTCGGTCAATTGGGCCCCCGGAATCGAGTAGACAACTATCGGTCCGCTGCGACCTTTGGAAATGAGCAGAACGTCGCCATTCGGCCTGATGGCCAGCGCCTCCACGTCTCGGGGGCGATCGGAGTAACGGATGTGTACCAGTCGGGCCTGATCGGTCCACTCGGCTGATCTAAGACCTCCATCTGTGACCGACGGCTCCGGGAATATGTAGATACCCACTGTACTGCGCTGCTCTAAGTTGTCTCCGGTGTCGGACACATATACGCAGGACTGAGTGCCAGTGGGTGCCGGGCAGGGTCCCACAGCGATGTCCTCCCAATCCACGGCTTCTGCCCCCGTCACTCGAAACCTGCCAAGATCCCGACCGGACAAATCGGTCGCATAGACTATGGGGTCATCACCCGAGTCATTGTGAGTCCAAAGGACTCCCGGGTTCGCGCGACTGACCGCTACCCCTGAGCTCTCAGATAGCCTGGCTGAAGCGAAGAGCCCGGTGTACTCGAAACGCACGGGGCTCTGGGTCTGTCCGGCTGCAATACGCAGAGGCAGTCCCACGATCACGAGAAGCGCACAGAAAGTCCGGAGAGCGGTGTGCCTGGTCAATGGACCCCCAACTCGGTCACGCACACAATTCTAGTCGCAGCATTGCTACTCGTGAAACGACCCGACATCTTTTGTCCTCATGATTGAGAACCTCAAAAACAGGGTGGTCACCCGACTCCCTTCGGAGATCCGCTTCACTGGCAGGGTCTTGTTTCTTGTGGATGACCCCGACTTGGTCAGGCGACAACTCCAAGGAGAGGATCTGACGTGGCCCTTGGGGGTGCCACTCCGCGACAATATCTCAACCGACGAGATCACGCCAGCCTACATCTGTTACTACTTTGACGAGACGTTGGGTGATTTTCCCTATCTAGGACTCAATGCTAGTGGTGAGTTCCCAGTGCAGCGCGGCGCGGTGCGGTCGGGTAATTTCGTGTGTTCAGTCAGTGGCAAGAGACGCGGGAAGGGCTCCTCGAGAGAGCAATCGCCCTATGCTGAGCTCGCTGCTGGAATTCGCCTGGTCATAGCCGAGAACATCGAACGGATATATCGCGAGAACTGCCAGAATCTGGGCATGTTGACGAGCACGGATTTTTCTTTGGTGGAGCGGGTTCAGCGCGATGAGCCCATCCCGCTAGTCGAGTTCACATGCGGTATGGGATCGATAACTCGCGACGTGATCGAGTACGGTGGGCTCTTCAATTACAACGTGGCGCGCCTTCAGGGTAGGATCAAGGTACCCCATCCCGTTGTGCGCCGTCGGCCGATGACGTTAGGAGAGAAGATCCTGGCTCGGCACTGGGTAAAGGAACTATCCGAGGACCACGTTGGTGTACCCGGTGTCGCTCCGGGTGATGAGGGGTTCGTGCGCACCGACATCCGATTCAGCCACGAGTATGTCACTCCAATGGCTGCCATTCTCTGGGAAACCAATGTGGGCCCACACGAGCACATCGTCGATCCGAGCTCGGTCTTCTTCTTCCGTGATCACCTCACATTTCTTGAGCTGGTCATGACTGAGGAGCGTAAGGCGCAGGGACTATTGGATGTCGCCCTCGAACTGAAGTCCAAACAGGAGCAGTTTGGCGCTGAGCAAGGGGTCAGGCTCTACGGTGAACTCGAACGCCTGCCCAATGCGGCAGATCTGAGTGGTTCCGAGGCGATCTGCCACTCCAAGATCCTCGAAGAACACGCTCTTCCCGGTCATGTAGTCATCGGTAGCGACTCACACACGTCCCATGCTGGTGCCATAGGGTGCGTTGCTTTTGGAGTCGGAACGACGGCCATCTTCAACTCGTGGCTCACCAAGGACGTTCGTGTCACCGTACCGCCAACAGTCCTCATCCGCATCCATGGTACCATACCGGCAAACGTGACCGCGAAAGACTTCATGCTGCAGGTACTTCGCCACCCGTACGTAAAGAACGGGCATGCGATCGGCAAGATAGTCGAGTATGCGGGGGAAGCAGTGGAGAACCTGTCGGTCGACGAGCGCGCCACGATGACCAACATGGCGGCCGAAGTGGGTGCCTTCACCGGCATCGTTAGACCGGATGCCAAAGTCATAGAGTACTTGGTTGCCGAACGAGGAATGGATGCGGGGGCGGCAAGTTCTCTCGTGCAGGATCTGGAGTCAGATCCCGACGCTGACTACGAAGAGCTGATCGAGTTCGAAGCCAGTGAACTAAAGCCGCTCGTCGCTCTGCCTGGCGATCCGGGCAATGGCCTCTTCATCGATGAATTGGGCACTCGCGTAAAGATCGACATCGCTTACGCCGGCTCTTGTACCGCTGGCAAGAAGTCGGACATGGACATGTACGCCCGAGTGTTTGGCGAGGCGCGGCATCGCGGTGAGCGCGTCCATCCCGATGTTCAATGCTTCATTCAGTGTGGCTCGCAGGAAGTGAAGCGCTACTGCCAGGCGGCCGGGTATCTGGATCTGTTCCGTGCGGTGGGCGCCCAGTTCATCGAGCCGTCGTGTGGGGCCTGTATCAATGCTGGCCCGGGTGTCTCCTACGACAGCGCATCGGTGACGATCAGCGCCATCAACCGCAACTTCCCAGGTCGCTCAGGTCCCGGTCAGCTCTATTTGGCTAGTCCATACACCACCGCTGCGAGTGCCATAGCGGGCCACATCGTTGCTTGGCACCCGGCCCGAACCTGCGACGAGTAGACGGCTGCCGCACTGAGACCGAGGAGGGGCACAGCCTCTGCCCGCGGATGGCGTGCGCGCGACGACCCCGGGATACTCAGGGTCGTTGACCTCCGTCCGGATTCGGTTGCCTGGAAGGACTCTCCGGCAGGTTTGGACTGTGACTCCGCTTGAAGGCTCCGGGCGGGTATCGTGCGCTTGCGTTCCAGAGGATCCAGTCGGTTAGTCCAAGGTCTTCAACGGCATCTATTTCGGCTCGGACTTCGACAGCCGTGTATCTGACTCGCCGTATCGAGAACGACTGCAGGAACGGTCTAATCCTCGCCCCGCCCTCTACTGCAGCAGCCCGTCTGATCCCATCCACCAATGCACGCCGCACAACCTCGTACGGTTCTGCATTCGGCCATTCCAAGCCATATGCGCCACGGTAATAGTGGCTGGGATACACCATTGGCAGCACGACGTCGGCAACCCGAACCACGTCTTCCCAATACTGCCCAATACCCAGATCGTTCGTGGAACTCGTTGTGAGCCCAAATACGTCGAGGGTATAGGGCACTCCAAGTGCGTTGATACGAGTCTTCAACAACTCCAGGTTGCGCCGAATTCCGGTGCGCTTGGATTCCCTCCCCCTCCGCGCCGGGTAAGATGCGCGGGCGAGGGATTCCGCCGGTTCATCCGGGAAACGCACGTAGTCGAATTGGACTTCACGAAAACCGAGAAGCACAGCTTCGGCGGCGATGTCGGCCGCGTAGAGCCACACGGAGTCCCGGAAGGCATCGACCCATGCGGTGCTGAACCGATCTAACCACAACCCGCCGTCGACGTCCTGTACCGCCCACTGCGGTTTGTGCTTGGCGAGAAGAGGGTCTTTCGCAACGACGATCCGTGCTATGGCGTGGATACCATGCTCCCGTAGCAGGGAGAGTCGCTCGCGCACATCAGCAGCACGCACGCGTTGGTTTGCTCCGATTGCCACTGCCGTTGGCACACTCGAGCGGTATGTCAGGTGTCCGGTGCCATCTTTGACGTCGATAACGAATGCGTTGATCTCAGTCGTGTCGGCCAGCGCAATCAGGCTGTGGAACCGGCTGGAGCCGAAGGTCCAGCCGTTCATGTACACTCCGCGCACCACAGCAGGGGTCTCGCCGGGCGGTGGTGGCGGTAGCCGAATGGCAGTGAGATCCTCGGGGATGATTTCGGCCAGGTAGTCTGGGCGAAGACTCTCGTGATGTAGCTTGGTCCAGGAGAACTGCGGTGACGGTTCCTGGGCGGCGGCTAGGGCCACAGCAACAAGGTGCGTATGCAGAGTCGGGGCGGCCAGCCCGAGCATCGCGGTCAGAGGGCGGGGCCCGACAAGGCGTCCGAACGCTGCCATGCCAAGGCCTAAGGGCCTCCCTCGATTACGCGCAACTCCACCCTGCGATTCAGGGCGCGCCCATCTCGCGTAGTGTTGGTGGCGATCGGTTGGTTTGAACCATAGCCATGGGCCTCCATCCGCTCGGGTGGGATTCCCTTGCGAGCGAGGTAGGCCATCACGGCCCTGGCACGTGAGAGTGAAAGCGGATTGTTGATTGCGTCTGTGCCGGTCGCGTCTGTGTGTCCCGCGACTTCGATTCTAACGTCAGGGTATTCGAGCAGCGACGCAGCCACGGCGTCCAGGATCGAGTACGAATCCTGAGTCAATCTGGATCTACTGGTCTCGAAATTGACCCCCTGAAGAACCAACGGGCCCCTTTCCCCTTGCCCTGTGACGAATTGGCCTTGCTCGATCACAAACAGGACGGGGCATCCGCCAGAATCGACGGGATGGCCTGGTGCGGTGTTCGGGCAGCGATCGTTGTGATCAGGTACGCCATCTCCGTCGCTGTCCAGACCAGGTTCGCACCCGCGATCATCCACCTCCGTCCCTGGTGGTGTGCCTGGGCATTGGTCAATCGCGTCCAACACTCCGTCAGCGTCACTGTCCTCGGGGCAGCCAGTCTCGCTAACCGGAACTCCAAACGGAGTGCCGGGGCATACGTCCAATCCATCGAACACTCCGTCTCCGTCACTGTCCACGGGACATCCCCTAACGTTCACCTCAGCACCTGCAGGGGTATCGGGACACTGGTCCAATCCGTCAAACACCCCGTCCGTGTCTCCGTCTAGTGGACATCCTCGGGGATCTACGACAGCTTCGGCAGGCGTGTCCGGGCAGCTGTCGATTCCGTCCAAGACTCCGTCCTCGTCGGTGTCGCTGGGGCAGCCTTGGGCGTCCACCGTTGCGCCGGCCTGCGTGTCAGGACAGGCGTCTAGCCCGTCAAACACGAGATCCCTATCGGTATCTAGCGGGCAGCCACCGTCATCTACGGTAGCACCATGCGGCGTGTCAGGGCACCAGTCATTCTTGTCACCAACGAGATCACCGTCGGCGTCGCGCAGGCGACCTCCGAAAGCGTAGACTGACAACCCCACAACGGCGCTGAAATTGAGCTCCTTTTCCGAGCCTGCGACGAGATACGACCCACGTGCCTCCACGCGAAGCGCGGCGCGGCCGCCGACTGAAAGCCGGTCACCCAAAACGACGTGCGGACCGCTGTCTTCGTCGCGCCGGGCACCGCGGAAAAAGATCTTCTCGTACCCGGCTCCGCCGTAGACTGCATTCCACGGTGCCAAATTAGCGTGTGCCAACAGGGTCCCGCCGATCCGCGCAACGTTGACCGTGTTTTCGGTGCCAACGAAGCGGGTCCGCGTATAGTCACCGTTGCCTTCGAGCGAGAACAGACGGTGCAGGAAGAAGCCTAGCCTACCACCAGTGCCGAACTCGTTGTCGAAGCCGATGCTTTCGTCAAACGCTGTGAGCGCTCCGAGGGCCCCCAACTCCACTTGTCCGGCAGTGCCAACTTGCGCCGTGCACGGGGCAACCGCAGCCAAGTAGCTGAACAGGAGAGCGAGAGCGGTCACGCGACCGGGGAAACGCAGGTGTCTCGGCATGTCACACAATCTAAGGTTTCTAGGTTTCGCTGCCACGCTGTTTGGTCCAATCAGTTACTTCCTTACGAATCGGAATTAACATAATTGGAGGCCGACATTTCTGCGGCAGAGATCACAAGTTGGCGTCTGCTTCAGGAGGCGATCTGTCCGCTTCCGGGTCGCGACCATCCAGCTTTCCCGTGGCGCTTGCCAACTCTTTCGCCAGCCTTGCGATCTCTCGGCTCCCGGTGATAAGCTGTTGTACCGCCTGGGCTTGTCCTGCAGAGGCGGTGGAGACGAGTGCGGCCTCGTTGGCGGACCGATCGGCAGCCGTCAGTGCCTCGATCAGCATTCGGCTAGTCTCACGTGCCAAATCGATGTTGTCCTTGGGCAGCGTGGCCAGGTGACTCCCAGCTTCACGGGTGGCCTCGGCGGAGTCGACGACTTGGGCTAGGTCGCCGCTCCATTTGGCGGAGGTATCTGCCAACTGGCTGAGCTGGCTGCCCAGATCTTCCAGTACCTGGGCCGCACGATCAATGGCCTGGCGAGCGTCCCTTGCGCTGCGGCCGATGCTTTGCGCCGCTTCAGCGCTTTGTTCCGCGAGCTTCCTGACTTCGTCCGCAACCACAGCGAAACCCTTGCCATGACTTCCGGTTCTGGAAGCCTCAATCGTCGCGTTGAGTGCCAGGAGGTTGGTCTGGTTGGCAATTACGGCAATTGTATCCGAGAATTCCTCAACGTCCTTCGCGGCGTCTCGCAAGTGGCTTACCTCTGCCACTCCCATCTCGATGGTTGAGCCGAGGCGTGACAACTCTGCAACCGCACGCGAACTCGTTTGGTGAACATCGAGAGCTATTTGTGAGACGGAGGAAGTCGTTGCTGCAGTTCGGGTCGCGGCTTGAATCGTGTTCTCAAGACCCCCGATCAATCTCTCGAGTATCTCTGCAGCCTGCTGTGCTTGGTCCATTGCGCGCTTGGCATCTGTTTCCGCTTTATCAGCGCTACTGGCCACTACTCCGGCCTTCTCCCTGATAGCTTCGCACGCAGCCGTGAGCTGCGTCGCGTATTGGACCGTCCTGTCGGAAGACCGCAACGCAGGCTCGAGGGCTGAAAGAAGGTTCAAGGACAGTGCGAACTGCGGTGCCAGCAAGCTAAGGAGCTCGCCGTCTGCACTGCGGTAGACGGCGGGATCTGAATGGCGCACACTCCAAGTTCCCGCCAAGCGCGCCCCCTGTAGCAGTGGGACTACGATCTCGGAACCCAGCGCGTCTCCGGCTGATGGGATGAAATCGTTCCGGTTCAAGACGCTCGCGACGACTGGCCGACCCCGCCGAACGGCTTCCGCTACCGTCCCGCTGGTTGCGTCGAGCCGGGTTCCAGCAAGCAGTTCTGTATCTGCTATAACGAGAAGTTCGCCAGCCGCGGCGTCGTACCGCGAGAACCCCATGTTCTCCCACGGTACCAAGCGGGCAGTCAGTTCCTGGATGCGGGGAAGACTGCTCTGGATGTGGACTTCGGCCGCAACTGTGTCGGCCAATCCTTGGACAAGGCGGAGTTCGTCAGCGCGAACTGCCGAACGGATTACCCAATAGGCAAGCCAGCCGATACAGAGGAAGACGACGGAGATAGTGGCGGTCGGTCCAATAGGAATCCCGGCGGTGAGCAAGCCAACCCACGCAATTGCGAGCGCGCTTCCGGCGAGGGATGTGACCGCCTCCCACCTCAGTGTCACCTGCGCATCTATCCAAGCCGATCTCGTCGACTGCGACAGTTCGAGGTAGAAGGTCGCGTTCACGACGAACGGGAGCAATACGATAGCTGCGGCAAGGGGCAGTAGGTTCTGTATGTCCACTGCCGCGGATCCTGTTGCTCCACCTATGTTGACATACAGCAGGCCGATTAGGCCTGTGGCCAGGGCTAGGTGTCCAGTGTTTCCCAAAGCTTCCCAAGCGGGAATGCGCCGCAATCCCATCTCGCCAACGATCATTCCAACGCTCACGACCACGACCGCGAACTCCCAGCCGCGAAGTAGCAGGCTAGCCACCGCAACGCCGGTGACGAAGGATGCGACTCCACGACCAGGGAGAGGGATGCTGAAGAGACGGCTGCCTGCCGTGGCTGTGCCAAAGATCAGGAATTGAAGTGCGAATCCGCCGGTTCGTAGCTCTGGGTTCACTAGGATACCTACAACAGCTAGTGCGAAGAGGCTCGAGCCGCCGAGTTCTACTACAAGCCGGAGCCAGCGAGTCCGTGGGGTCATGGTTGGCACAGTCACCTAGTCGTCTCGCACTCAGAGATTCGGGGTAAGCGGCGGGAATCTTGTGCCACTGAGGGAAAAGTGCAAGCGTCGTTGGAGTCATGCGAGCCAGATGGCCGTGCGGCAGTTGAAACCATTACTTTACTCTTTGAATATGGAGATGGAGGCAAGCATGAAGGTCAGCATTCAGTATTGCGTTGTCTGAAATTATGAACCGCGGGCCGTCAGTCTGGCGGCCGAGATAGAGCAGGCGTTCCCCGGGACGGAGGTTGAACTGATTGGTAGCTCGGGTGGTGCCTTCGAGGTAACGGTGCACGGGGCTTTGGTCTTCTCCAAACTACAGATCGGACGCCATGCTGAGCCAGGCGAAGTGGTTGGGCTGATCCGAGGACAGATCAACTAGTTCAGAGGGAGATTCGGACTATGACGGGGGCATACGGCGTGTTCTCTGGCTCGAAGCGAATCGCAGTCTCAACAGGCGGTGGCGATGCGCCAGGTTTGAATGCCGTTATTCGGGCTGTGGTTCATGCGGGCCTGAATCGCGGTTGGGAAGTCATGGGCGTAAAGCGAGGCTTTGGCGGCCTGCTCGGGGAGACCCAGGTGTGGTCCTTGGACCGGGAAGATGTCCGAGGCTTGACCAATGAAGGGGGGACCATTCTCGGCACCACGAATAGGGGCAATCCTTTCCGGTGGCCCAGCAGACAACCGGATGGCACCTGGGTGGAGGTTGACCGATCCGACGAGGTCGTCGAGACAGCCAGGCTGCTTGGTATCAACGCGCTCATTGCAGTGGGCGGCGACGGGACCTTGAGGATTGCCAGTGATCTAGCCGAGAAGGGTCTCCCTGTGGTTGGGGTGCCGAAGACTATCGATAACGATGTCGCAGGTACCTGGATGACGTTCGGATTCGACACGGCGGTGAACACAGCGACGGATGCCTTTGACAAGATAGAGTCCACTGCAGAGAGTCATGAACGAGTCATGGTTGTCGAGTTGATGGGCCGTTATGCTGGGTGGATAACGTTGCATGCAGGCCTTGCCGGGAGCGTTCATGTCATTCTGATTCCGGAGATCCCCTTTGATCTCGAGAAGGTCTGCGACAAGATACGTCAAAGGGAGGCTCTGGGACGTCACTTCAGCGTGGTGGCGGTCGCCGAGGGCGCGGTCCCGGCGGGTGGAGCGGCAGTCCTCAAGGCAGAGGCGATATCCGGCGGCGTGGAGAGACTGGGCGGCATAGCAAATCTTGTCGCTGAGTATGTTCAGAAGCGCACCAACAAGGAGGCCCGTACTGTCACTCTTGGTCACCTCCAACGAGGTGGCAGGCCGACCACTTTTGACCGACTTCTTGCGTTGCGCTTTGGCGCTGCAGCGGTGAGGGCTGTTGAAGAGGGACGCGTCGGCCACATGGTGGCTTTTCATCCCCCCGACGTCACCACGGTTCCGCTTCAGGAAGCCCTGGCGGCGCCTAAGCTAGTTCCCCTGGATTGCGATCAGATAAGGACGGCAAGGGACCTGGGCATCTGTCTGGGAGATTGAGAGGGTGGGAGGGCGCAATTTGTTCCGCACGCCCTCTCATCTCCAGCCCCTGGCCTCACTACATCGTTGTGTTGAGCTAGGCAGCTGCGGCCGTAGCCTCTGCTGGTATCTCGAGTTCACCCTCCGTCTTGGCCACCCACACGGCACAAGTGGTGTCACCGGTCACGTTCAGCATCGTCCTGGCCATGTCGAGTATTCGTTCCACGCCGACCACGAGCGCAATTCCTTCGAGCGGGATTCCCAGTTGTGTCAGAACGATGGTCAAGGTGACCATGCCGATTCCAGGAACACCGGCCGCACCAATGGAAGCCAGGGTAGCTGTCAGCACCACGGTCAGT
Source organism: Gemmatimonadota bacterium (assembly GCA_039586365.1). GTDB lineage: Bacteria > Gemmatimonadota > Gemmatimonadetes > Gemmatimonadales > GWC2-71-9. Next base: position 98,673 of record JBDHKN010000001.1, read on the forward strand.
AGATCAGTGAACCCCAGGGAGATCCCGAACACCTGTGCTATGAAGATGGTGCTTACGCCCTGGTATATCGCCGTGCCGTTCATGTTCACGGTAGCACCAAGCGGCAGCACAAAAGCCGCAACGTCATTGGAGACGCCAAGTTCTTCTTCGGTCACCTGAAGGTTGATTGGCAGCGTCGCATTGCTCGACGACGTGGAGAACGCGAACACCATAACCTCATAGAATTTCCTGAAGAAGAACAGGGGTGACATTCCTGAGAGCTTGATCGACGTCGGATAGAAAGTGATCGCAAACAGAGCCATAGTACCGATGGTGACCAACACGTACTTGAGCAGCGTGAGTAGGACGCCATATCCAAACTGAGCAGATACTGCAGCGATCAGTGCGAACACACCGTAGGGTGCGATCTTCATCACCATCTTCACCAGCACGATCATGGCGTCGTTCACCGCGTTCAGGACATCCATGATCGGTTTTCGGCGATCTTCAGGCAATATGGTCAGCGAGACCCCGAACAGGAGTGCAAAGAATATGATCTGCAGGAAGTTGGTATCCGCCATCGCTCGAAACGGATTCCTAGGGATGATCCGCACAAGGAGATCGGTGATCGAAGGCTTCTCGGTTACCCGCTCGAGTTGCTCTGCAGTGACGCCGGCGTAGTCGGTCAGCATCCGCGCCTTCACGTCTTCGTCCATGCCGGCGCCTGGGTTGAATGTCTTCCCAGCTGCGAGTCCGAATGCAACAGCCAGTGCAGTCGCAACCAAGTAATATCCGACCGTCTTCATGCCGATCCTGCCCAGCTTGCGCAAATCACCCAGGCTTGCCGTACCCACTATCAGTGAAGCCATCACGAGTGGTACGACAATCATTATCAGCATATTGATGAAGGCATCGCCGATCGGCTTGATCCCAACCGCCACGTTGCCCAGCAGCGGGACGTCGCGAAGCGCCGGACCCATAACCGCTCCGAGTATCAGGCCGATCAAGATCTTCGTATGCAGCTTCATGCCCCGGATCTTACCGAGCATGCTCCTGGATTGGGATCTGTTGTCGCTGTCCACAAGAGATTCCTCGTTAGCTGAATGGGATGCAATCTATCACCGCGGAACGGTCGTGGGGACTTAGGCTGCAAATCAGGTCCGGTCGGAGTATAGACCGAGATCATCAGGTGGAAAGGCGTTAAAGCTAGTATTGTTGTCCATATGTCGGTGCAATCCAAGATCCGAGACCATTATCTCCCGCCGAATCCGGAGGAATACCTCCGGGCGGAGCCAGCCACTGGTCGAGTCATCGTTATCGCACCAACGCGAGCTGCATGTGAGACCATTGAACTGGCCATGCAGCTGAGTATCGAGACCGTGCTTGAGCGCGAGCACGGGTCGGAAATCCGACAGCTGGCGCGTCGGGGAGAAGGGTTCGGTATCATGGCCGGCACCGGAACGGGCAAGACTCTGAGTATTAGACCAATCGCCGCGGAGATCCTCCAGACGGAGCTCCGCGTGGGAGTAGTCAATCGGGAACGTGAGGCTACTCCTGAAACACCGACCTGGAATGTCGTGATAGTCACGACGGGCATAGCCCGACGCTGGTTCCAGGACAACCTGATAGTCCCTCAGGACACGTTGGTGGTTGATGAGATCCATCAAACCTCCGCGGAACTGGAACTATGCCTCGCACTCGGGAGGCGCGTTGGGTGTCGATTCATCTGGCTCTCCGCGACGGTGGATCCATCCTTCTATGCAGAGTACCTGAATTCATCTTCAGTACTGGAGACCACGGCCTTCGATCCGGAACGGGCCGCCCGGGTCGTGGTAAGAGCCACAGAGCCACTTGAGTTCCTCGACACCAAGTTCGTTAGGAGGCTGGTGAAGGGAGGGCGAGGCGCTGCCGTCTTCTTACCGACACGCGCTGAAGTAGAGCAGGTGGCTGCAGAGTTGGGTTGGCGTTGGGACCGTCTCAACGCTGCCTTCTACCACGGTGGCGAGCCCATACGCGCGATTAGGCCCTTCTTGGAAGGAACGGCTGAGAAACCCTTCGTTCTAGCGATGACCCAAGCGGGACAGTCAGCGCTGAACATCCATGGTCTCGACACGGTAATCATATACGATGCCTGCTATAACACCGTTGTTGATAAGGGCCGCAGAGTACTCACTCGCCAGTACCTGGGGGCCAATGAGATCCTTCAGATGGCAGGCCGGGTCCACGGAAGAGTACCGAACGGTGAGGTCTATATTCTCACCGATCGCGAGGTCGATTTCCCATCCCTGATTCCAACACCGCCGGCATTTCAGCTCGCTGGTGACAGCGAGAGAGTTGCCCTCACGGCCGCGGCGCTGAACATCGATCTGGCTGAGCTGGACCTCCCTGTGCCGCTCGACCGCAAGGCCTACCGCGAGTCACTGAAACGACTTACCGCCAGGGGTCTGGTCAAGAATGGGCGTCTGACGAGCTATGGACACGACGTGGAGACTATGCCGGTGGACCGTCCCTGGGCAGAGCTGCTGGTACACGCTGACGACGACCTTATTCATTACGTGGCGGTCTGCGCCAACATCGATTCGCTACATCGGATGACCCGTGACGAGCCTGACCTGGGTGGGTTGATCGTTCCGGGTAGCGATCATTTGACCGGCTACACCGTTTTCGCCGAAGCAGTGGAGAAGTGTGGCTTTCTGGGGCAGGTGTACGGCCTGGCGCGACACCTCTTCGTGGAGGAAGTGGATGACTGGGCTGAAAGGCGTGGCGTGTTGGTCAAGGTGCTGGAAGATACAGCCCTCGGGCTGGCGTCTGTGATGCGAACGCTTGAGAGGCCTTTGAGGCGAAAACTCCCGCACGTCACTCGGGAAGGTGTATTGCGTTTTCGCGACCTGGTCGCTCGCATCATGCCGTTTGAACTGGCAATCGAAAACGAGACGGTGAGCGGGGAACGTGTCCGGCTCTCCCGGTCATCGGTATGCAGTGGGAACTCGGCAGTTGCAGGTACCGTGACCTATTTTGCGGATCGGTTCGGTATCCCGCGAGCAGCCATAGAAGGAACCGACATCCCGTTTAGTCTCATCCAGAAATATGCGAGTCTGAGTACACCCACTGTGGAGTTCCGCAGCGGTTCCAAGCGGCCGGGACTATTCGTCACGCAGACCAAGGAGTACTTCGGCTTCGAACTGAGCCTTGAACATAGGCCGTTGACGGGCGAGTTCCCAAGCCAACTGGCGGAACGGTCTCGTGATGCGCTGGTTACAGGATTGCTGGCGGGCGCAACGTCGCACACCGACCAGCAGCGGCTCTCGAGGACGCTCAGTCGAATAAACGAATACTGGCGTCGGTCAGGAGGGACCCTGGAGGAGGTTCGGCCCGAGCGGGCGGAGCGGCTCCTCAGGGAGCAGGTGCAAAAGGTCGGGAGTTGGAATGAGTTCCTCAATACGGCGATAGGGCTTGATCTCGAGGGCTCAGTTCCGTTGTCTCGCAAGAGCGACCTGGACGCATTGCCAACGTCAGTTCGGTTGCTGGGCGATCGGGTCCCGCTCTGCTACGACTTTGAAGCCGGACAACCGATCGTTCGGATCAGGTTGAGAGAGGGCCAAGCCAGAAGGCTCAGAGCACGCGACCTCCCTGGCCTGGACAGGCCTGTGAGGTTCAGTGTGTACCGGGGCAAGCGGGAGGTCGTTCGAGCTTCGTCCCTAGAAGAACTGCAGCAGCTCGTACGCGAGCTGCCCGACCACCGCCCGCGGAGACGTAGCCGCGGCCACTAGCCACGCCCAGTAGTCAGATTGAGAATACCTAACCATGCCGCAGCGTAGGCACCTTCCAGTTCTGTCCTGTTCGCTCCGCTCAACAGTTGTAGCCCCATCCCGTTCAGCACCGCTCCCAGCAGCCAACCAATCTCGTTGGCGGGTACAGTTAGCGCCAAGTCCATTCTGTCCCGCAGCATTCGTACTAGTGCATCCCCAAGCGAGTGGCTGAACTCGCTATACATAGTTTTGGCCGTCTGGTCAGTCAATAGATCTTCGCGACTGAGCAGTGAGTTCCAGGCTCGTATAGTGCCGGATTCTGACTCTTCGGTCAGTAACGTCCAGGTGCGTTCCAGCGCGGCCGTGGGTGTCTCGGCATCGAACGCCGCCGACCAACTTCTAGCTCTCGCCGCTGCTATCCGATAGGCCACCGCCTTCATGAGTCCCTGCTTAGTCTTGAAATGGTAGTGGATCAGACCCTTTGCCACGCCGGTCGATCGGGCCACGTCTTCAACCGTGACCGGTTCAGACCCTTTCCGCTTCACTAGTTCCTCGGCCTTTTCCAAGATACCTTCCCTCGCCTGCCCTCTTCGTGCCACCATGGCTTACCTCCTAACTGGCTGACCAGACAATATGGGACGAGTGGGCGTCCGTCGGCAATACTTGACTAGGCGGTCACGTTTGGTGAGTTGGCGTCCCCGGGTGGCCGGACCTTGCGGACGGTTAATTCTGAAACCTGTGGTCTCTTGGCAGCGTACAGACTGTTGCACAACCATAGGGAGTGCGATGACCGTGTCTTCTGTCTTCTCTCCGCTTGTCCGTGCGGTAATCGACTCTTTTACAGAGGGAGTGATCGTCTTCGATCACCAGGGCGCCATCGTCTACGCAAACTGTCATGCCGAGGCGGCACTGAGGACGTTGGACGGCGAGGCCGGGCGAGAGGAGAAGGTGCTGTGGCCGCAGTTAGCACGGTTGGGGGCCCGGATCGCACCGCTCAAAGTGGGTGAACTGCAGGTGGGGGAGGCGATATTCATACCGGCGAGCGAAACGAGGGCCAGCACTCTGGCGGACAGAGAGCGAAGCGCAATCTTGGAGACTCTGGAGCAGACGGGGTGGAGGTTGGCTGAGAGCGCGCGCAGGCTGGGCATCTCGAGGACAACACTGTGGCGCCGCCTCAAAGAGTACGGTCTGCAGCAGGACGGTGGCGGCGGATGGTCGCAGGTGTTCTAACAGGTCTTCTCCTTATCACATCTCCCCAACAGGGAGACTCCTCCACTTTTAGAGACGGCGCAACGGCCGAACTGTACGCCAGGGCGCGGGTGCGGCACGTGAGACAGAACTCTCTGGTGCGTGATTACAGGGCCACTGTGCGGACACGGATGGACGTTACTGCGGGCCGCAGTCGCTTCTCACGTCAGACAGCCCTTCTCGTACATGAGACGGTAGCGCTCGTCACCTGGCGTGCTCCCAACGATCTCAAAGTGGAAGCGCTGGGGGCCCGGTCCGCGGCCCCGGTATTCGGCATTGTCGCGGACATGGGCGCGGGAGCTGACCGGGAGCTGAGGGAGGATTTCCGGCAGGAAGTTCTACTCGACCGACCATGGTTCATTCCGCGAGCGTTCGGTGACAGTATCACGCTCATGGGCGTGCCCGAACACGCCGCGGTGCATCCATTAGCTTCAGGCGCATCGGAGTTCTACCGGTACGCGATCGTCGACTCCCTCACGCTTGTCGTTCCGGGCCGGACAGTCAGGGCTATCAGGATGGACGTTCGGCCCAAGTCACCTGGAGCTTCGCTGGTTGCTGGCGAGATGTGGATCGATGGCGAATCGGCGGATGTGGTTCGCTTGGTGGTTGTCTTTATAGGGGAGCGGCTCTGGTCGGCTGAAAGGGGAGACTTGCCGCGCGACAGTGCGGTGGCCAGCAGAGACAACCAATGGGCGAATCGCTTCATTGACGTAGAAGCCGAAGTCGAGTACGCCCTGATCGAAGGCAGATATTGGCTGCCACACCGGCAGTTGCTCGCCATCACTGTTGACATTCCCTGGTTCATCAATGCCTCGCTGCCGGCCCGCGCCGTGTCGACCTTCATTCGCTGCTGGCATACCCGTGGGACCGAGAGTTCGACGTCTCAAAGGACGAGGAAGAGCACAAGAGATTGCGAGAGTCTCTGGTTTCGTTGGCCAACATCTCCGAAGCACTGCCTCCTGAGTGGATCGGACGACGGTCCTTCCATCTCGCATGGGAAGACTTTGCGGACGTGGCTCAGTACAATCGAGTTCAGGGAGGGTCAGCTGGAGTGGGTGTACAGCTTCGTCCGGGACCGGTGTTCACCAGTGTGCTGGCCATGGGTCGATTCGCTTTTGGCGACTTGAGACCCACTGCATCGGTAGTGTGGCGACGGGACAGTCCTGGTGGGCGTCTCGATTTGGCCGCATACGCTGACGTCAAGGAGGTGGAGCCGTGGACACGGGGCCTGGGTATGGGGAACTCGCTGAACGCAATGTTCGCAGGTCACGATGACGCAGACTACTATCTGGTTTTGGGGGGTGGCTTCACCTATCGGTGGTACCGTGGTCCCTTAACCGATGTCGAGTTCGGAGCCTACATAGAGCGCCATGAATCCAAGACAACCGAAGTTCGGCCGCTCGTACCCGGTCTGTTTTCCGAGGCTACTTTCAGACCAAATCCGCCAGTGGTGGAAGGGGGCTTTGCGCGCGTCAGCGTGAGGCACGTGGGGCCTGTGGGTTTCATGGAAGTGCGCCAGGGAGCGGATCTCGTCGCGGGCGGGGATAGCTTGGGAGCACGGCTTTGGGCATCAGCGTCGACTCGGTTCAGAGTGCTTGGGCGAGGTAGCGCCTTCACAGTCCGCGCAGGGATCGTGCGAGGCGATGAGTTGCCGCAGCTCAACTTCAGTGTAGGTGGTCAGCAGACAGTGAGAGGGTATGAGTATGGTCGCCGCCGGGGTCGCGAGTTCTGGTCTGCCCAGCTTGACTACGCGCTCCGGAATTCCATAGGGTTCACACCGGTGTTGTTTGTAGATGTGGGCGATACGTTCGATTCGAATCCACTCCTCAGTACGGGTGTGGGAATATCGCTGCTCAACGGGCTGTTTCGATTCGATTTGTCAAAGGGATTGCGGCCGTCCAGTGACGTTAGGTTCGACCTTGTGGTAGGCTCGCTGCGCTGAGCAATTCAGCAGCTTCACGCGATCGACTCGGCGCTTCTCAGTGGTGCTTCAGTAGTTCGCTCTTTCGCATATCCTGACTGCTGTCTAGCTTCCGCGACCATGGTACGTGGGCCGTTCACAATCGATGAGTACGTCCGCTGGTCGGACGTAGACCGCGCAGGGATTATCTTCTACGGTGCGTACGTTCGTTTTTTCGAGATCGCCGAGATGGAGCTCTTGCGCGAGGCTGGCGGTTCCTATAGTGAGGTGCTCGACAAGTTCGACATAGACCTGCCGCGAGTTCATTTGCGTTGTGACTTCAAATACCCCGCCCGCCTCGATGATCAGCTCAGAGTGGCAGCCTACTTCACACGATTCGGCACAACGTCGCTGGGAATCAACTTTGACGTTATACATCTCGGAACTGGTAAGTTCGCAGCCTTGGGCCACGAAATCTTAGTCTGTACTGATCGGAACGTGACGCAATCGCGACCGGTGCCAGCAGACCTCCTGGAACTCCTCATGCCCTATCAGTGCGACGAAGCCGAGGTTCGAGCATTGCTATCCGGGATGGCTGGCGAGATACGATGAAACTAGTGATGCCCGTGCTTGCAGCTGCTCTGCTCTCTGCGTGCGGTGCAGAGACTGTGTCAGAGGACGAGGAAATAGTCATACCGGATAGAAGGAATCGTTTGACCGTGGAGCAACTGCCCGCGATGCCTGAATATCCTGTTGCGGAGCAAGGGCATCTGGTTGCGGTGAGTGCTGGTGATTTCACCATGGAGGGGAGCTGGCCGGCCCAGGTCGGCGTTTGTGAACCAGCCGGCCCGCTCGAACTGTATACGGACGACCTGCGCCGGGGCACGGCTGTTGTGCTCCATTTTGCGGAGCATCGAGTAGAGGGTACCTATGCAGTTCTCTCACCAGACTCTGCAGTCGGGCAAGAACGTGTGGCGCACATAGGTGTTCAGCTATATCGTGACCGTCAAGCGTTCGGATTTCGAGCGATCGACGGTCAGCTGGTGGTGTCTGATTTTGGCGATCACCTTAGTGGCCGTTTCGCCACTACGATCCGTGAAACGCAGAACGAGATTCTGACGAGATACGTCGGCGTCTTTACGAAGCTCCCGGTCGAGCGACTGACGGTTGATTATTGTCTTTCTCTTCGTGCTGACACCCTGGCTGTGCCAGGGACCGCAGAGGACACTGCGGCTGCTGAACCTGACGGGGGGCGTCAGTAGATAGGATGGAGCAGACCTACTTTCGTAAGGGCTTTGGCCTGAGGGGAGAGATTGCTGGCTCCCTCTCCCATGACTATCACAGCGCGCTGGTCGACAGCATCCGCAATAGTGGCTATGCATTGACCGTCGGTGGATTGACGATTCGACTGGCCAAAGAGTTCGGATTCTGCTACGGTGTCGACCGGGCGGTAGAGTACGCATACGAGACGAGAACCAAGTTCCCGTCTAAAAGCATCTTCTTGATCGGCGAGATCATACACAATCCGCACGTCAACAAACGTCTTGAGGCCATGGGGATTACGATCCTGCAGCCACAGGCGAATGGGCAGTTTGACTACTCTCCAGTTGCGCGCGACGATGTCGTGATCATCCCGGCGTTTGGCGTGCCACTCAGTGACTTCGAGTATCTACACAAGCTGGGTTGCCCTTTGGTCGATACGACCTGTGGCTCTGTCCTGAACGTGTGGAAGCGAGTGGAGCGATACGCGAAGGACGGTTTCACGGCCCTCGTGCACGGAAAGGAGTTTCACGAAGAGACAAAGGCCACGACTAGTCAGGTTGCGAAGTATTCGGATGGCAAGTACATCGTCGTGCGAGATATGAAGGAGACAGAAGTAGTCTGCAGCTTCATTGAGGGAAGTGGTGATGCTACTGAACTGGAGAGGCGCTTCCGTGGCAAGGTGTCAGACGGTTTCTGTTTCGATCGAGACCTAGTGAAGGTAGGGATCGCGAATCAGACAACAATGCTAGCGGCGGAATCGCTCGCGATCGCGGAGCGTGTGGGCCAGGCTCTTGGCAAGAAGTACGGTGCCGACATGCTTGATGAACACTTTCGGTCATTTGATACGATCTGCTCGGCAACGCAGGAACGCCAGGATGCAGTGCTCGAGTTGATAGAGGAGCCAATCGATGTGATGATCGTGATTGGTGGTTACAACTCGAGCAACACAAATCACCTCGCCAAGATCTGTTCAGCCAAGCGACGCACGTACCATATCGCCGACGCGTCGTGTATCGATCCTGAGAGTGGGGCGATCCGGTACAAGCCCGTGCTCCAAGTCGACGAAGTACAGCAGGAGAACTGGATCGATGAATCGGTGCGAATGGTGGGAATCACGGCTGGCGCGTCGACCCCGAACAACAAGATTGGGGAGGCCATCGAGCGAGTGTTACGCACGAAGGGCTTAGTAATCCCGATCTAGCCCCAGTCCCTAGATCCAGGAGCTGAGCGACGAAGGCTTCTGAGGAACGAGTAAGGGGAGGGTGTTGTGGACGTGTCTGGAGTGGTTAGAGGTGCCAAGCGCGGATGTCGTAGTCGGAGAGGCCGCACCTCCTCCGCTATCACGTTCACCGTGCCATCGTCCTTCGCCAGTCTTCCTACAATCCATATGAACGGTTCTTCTCGGATAGTGACACGGCACTGGTCGTAGAGATCCGGGTGGACGATAGCGTTTATCATACCAGCTTCGTCCTCAAGTAGAATGAATGTGAAACCTTTTGCCGTGCCGGGTCTTTGTCGTGCCACCACGAGACCAGCGACGTGCACTGGGATATTGTGTTCGCTATCTGCCAACTGATCACTGCGGACAACTTCAGATGGTAACGCATCGGCTAGGAGGCTGAACGGATGACCGCTCGCAGCAAACCCAAGAACCTGGTACTCAGCCAAGAGTCGCTCTTCACTTGGTACATCACCAAATGGCAGATTCTCGTGAGGATGATCCAATGGCAGTTCTAACTGCCGCCTCACACGGTTCTTGTTAGCTCGATCAGCTTTTGGGGGTAGCCACAATCCCACTTGCCATAGTAGGTCACGTCGAGTGAGTCCAAACGAATCGCAGCCCCCAACCCACACCAGGTTTTCGATGGCATCCCGCAACAACCGGGGTGGGGCGCGACGTACAAAGTCACCGAGGCTGAGGTAGGGGCCATTACGTTCACGTTCTACAACGGTCGCGTCGGCAACATCGAGCCCCCAGTCGCGTATGAACGAAAAGCCGATGCGTATCGCATCTCCCTCGACTGTGCAATAGACACTGCTACAATTGATGTCGGGGAGCTTCACCTCTACATCATGGCGCGCCGCGTCTCGACCGAGGGCGTCGAGTGAGTAAAAACCCATTGGCTGATTGTTGAAGAGCGCGGTGTAGTACTCGATGGGGTAGTAGTGACGTAGCCAAGCGGACTGATACGCAAGCAGACCGAACGCAGCTGCATGAGACTTGGGAAAACCGAATTCTGAGAAGGCTATTACCTGCTCAAAGACTCGTTGCGCAATTGCTTCGCTCACACCTCTTGTGGCGGCACCATCACGGAACTCCTCCCAGAACCCTTCCATCAATTCACGAGAGCGTCGGCGGCTCATTGCGCGCCGTAGTGCTTCTCCCTGCCCGGCGCTAAACCCTGCCAGGGCTTGGCAAACTTGCAGCACTTGATCCTGATAGATAATCACTCCCAATGTCTCGGCCAGTGGCTCCTTGAGCAATGGATGATCTAACGGGGGCTCATAAGAAATGTTGCGAGAGCAGGCTGCGCGCTGTGCCTCGCGCCGGCGCACGAAGGGGTTCACTGCTCCACCGACTATCGGACCAGGGCGTACAATAGCGACTTCTACGCAAAGATCCTCCAGGTTGCGCGGTCGAGTGCGTCGGATCATCTGTATCTGCGCGCGACTCTCTATCTGGAAGGTCCCTACTGTGTCGCCAGTGCAAATCTGATCGTATACAGCTTCGTCAGTGAAGTCGATCCGACTCAGGTCCGGTGGTGTACCCTCACGTTCAGCGATCAATTCAACGGACTCCTCAACCAGAGAGAGCATGCCCAGTGCCAGGAAATCGATCTTGATGAACCGTGCATCGTCACAGGAGTCCTTGTCCCATTGACACACGACCCGGTCAGGCATGGCAGAGCGTTCCAAGGGGACCAACTCGAGCAAAGGACGACTGGAGATGATCATGCCGCCTACATGTTGTGAGATATGCCGTGGCAGGTCCGCGATTTCCGCTGCCAGACGACACAGATCCCGCCAAAGAGGAGCATCCACTCGGCCTGCAAAGGCAGGCAACTTCTGCAGCTCGTTGCGCAGTTCGGTTGCTGGGCTGTGTCCGACAAGTCGTGCAATCTGTTCGATTTCTCCGCGGGGTAGGTCGAGAACCTTCCCGAGTTCACGCACAGCAGATCGAATGCGGTAAGTGGGAAAAGTACAAACCAAGCCAACGTGTTCGGATCCGTATCGCTGGTAAACACGTCGGATCAATTCCTCCCGAATGTCGCGGGGGAAGTCCAAGTCGATGTCGGGTACAGATGCGAGCGATTCGTTGAGAAATCGGCCGAGGAAGAGCCTGTTGCTGATTGGATCGATGTGCGATAGCCCAAGGAAATAGCAGACTACGGATGAAACCGACGAGCCGCGTCCGCGGCCCGGTAGCAGATTGCCTCTAGCCCGTTGCGATCCACGTCGCACATCTGCTGCCACCTCGCGTGCCAGCTCCAGTAGATCGTGGTAGACGAGAAAGAAGCCACATAGTCCATGATGTTCGATGAGCTTTAGTTCCTGCTCCATTCTGCTCTCGGCCTCGGCGCGATGGGGCGACTCGGGAGAAAAGAGCTCTTCGAGTTTGGTTCGTGACAAGTCGGCTAGTGCCCGAGCGGCAGTCTGCTGGGTGGAACCGCGAAAGTCAGGGAAAGTGTACCCAAGGTCCTTGGTTAGATCGAAAGAAGCACAGCGTTGTGCAATCACGAGGGTATTGGCGATAGCGTCAGGTCGGTCATGGAATGCTGCCGCTACAGCTGTAGGTGTCCGAAGATAAAACTGGCAGTTAGGACGGCGGATATCGTGTGAGGTGTCGAGTGTCGTACGATTACGGATTGCTATCAAGGCATCGTGTAAGCGGTATCGCTCGCGGCGGTGGTAGTGAACGTTACCTGTCGCGACCACGTGCAGTCCGGCAGTGTCAGCGATATTGGACAAGGTGCGGGTGAGCGTCTGGTCGCCTCGTACAAGATTGCGCTGCAGCTCGACAAAGAAACTGTCTCGTCCAAATACCGCGCGACAACGGTCCGCAAGCTGACAAGCAGCCTTGAGACCTTCTTGCTGAAGTACGCGAGGGATAATGCCGTTGCGGCAACCTGATAGTATGATTAGGCCCGCATGCCGTTGTTCCAGTGAAGTGAAACTGAGGCGCGGATCACGGCGATCTGCTGTCTCCAAGTGTGCTTCGGTGATAAGGCGACAGAGGTTCGCGTATCCTTGCGGCGTTTCTGCTAAGAGAGTGATGTGTGAGCCGTCGCGTAGAGTGATTTCAGCGCCAGTGATCGGCTGGATATCCATCTGCTTGGCTGCCTGTGCGAAAATCATCGAGCCATACACACCGTTATGGTCTGTGAGTGCGAGGGCGGGATAGCCAAGCGCATGAGCTTCTAGGACGAGGTGCTCGGGAAGCGAGCTGCCATCTAAGAAGGAGAAGGCAGAATGGGAATGAAGTTCGATGTATTGGCTCACGGCTTTTGTATATACCAGTCGCCAGTCATCAAATCTTCGTATAGAACCACATGCATTCCTCCATCCAAAACCACTTCTGCATACCATCGTGAGATCGGTTGCCGCCACCACTCGTCGTCGACTCTCCAAATCTCCAATATGGACTCCACTGCTCTTCCTACTTCTTGTCTGTATCCTTTCTCTCGCTGTTCCACTGTTCCACTGTTCGGTTGCTGTATGGCGAACACTGCCGTCGGATGTCCCTGACTGTTCAGTTCGACCTTTGCTGGCTGCGGAAGGTTCAAAGGCCGCAGACGGTCAGCCGGTCCAGGTTTTGGAGGTTTAGGGGTCATAATCAATCAACGCATATCGTCGCTCGGGAAGGCGTGACTGCGGGTGTACTTTGACAACTTGGTAGAGTGAGGAATGTCTGAACCTGTTCTTTATCTCACGAACCGCTGCACGAAGCGCCCGTCTGCGTCCCGCACGTGCAGAGCTAGCAGCATCGCGCGCAAAGAGCTGCAATTCGTCGGTTCCACGAACGAAGGCTGTGAATTCCACTGCAAGAGTTTCCACGGCAGTAGTTGGGGGTGCCTGCTCTAAACGCGTTTTGAGCGGTGCGGCTATGTGATTTCGATCGGCAGAAGGACACTTCAGATTGACATGTACCTTCCACGAAGTGGCGTGTTCTTGCCGCGCGTGCACGCCTACCTGAAGTACGCGCCAGCCGGTACGCTTTGGGTGGCGCAGTGCACGTTCGATTAGCCGGTCCAGGGCATGCAGGAGCATTGCTCGATCCGTGACCGGTGTGGGAAAATCGATCTCTGCTACTATGGGTTCTAGTGTCTCGTGGCCTACGACTGGGTCAGCTATTTCACCACTCGCCAGCAACCAGAGGTGATGGCCCTCTCTCCCGAATTGAGAGATGAGGGCGACAGCAGGCAACCGGACCAAAGCTCCGAGTGTTGTGATGCCGAGTTGTCGTAACCGTCTACACGTATCCGGGTCGATGGGTAGAACCTCGACCGGCTGTGACGCCAGGAAACCAGCCCGTTCTGTGTCAGGGACAATGGTTGCCTCTCCTTGCTTAGCTTTGGTTGCGGCCACCCCGGCGACGAACTTCCCCCGGGCCCAACCCAGGCGGATCCCCTCCCAACGCGACCACACAGGACGGTCAGTGGTGGAAAATGACGGCAAGGAGTGATAAGGGCACCTATTGCCAGCTACCGTCATGTGACCGCCCTTTACCGCCCTTGCTATGGCATTAACCTGCTCCTGAGGTGACCCGTTTAGCCCCTCGAGACCATCCACCCCGATGAACACCCGTCCCAACTCCGCCGGCTCGATTACAGGGCTCACATCACCGAGTGCCAAGATCAGGTTGGAAAACTGCTCGTCGTAATAAACGGGATCGGGTTCGCGGAGTTTGATTTGAGGGCAAAGCCCTACTGCTTGGCTCACGGTCATGCCGGGCCTAATGCCAGCGCGACGGGCTTGGGGTGAGGTCTCCCATATCCGGCGGGCGTCATCGTTGGAAAGAAGAGCTACCGCCTGGCCATACAGTTCCGGCTGGCGCTGTACCTCACAGCGGATAGCGAACAGGGGGATCCAGAGGCAGACCGCGTGTTCACTGGACAACCCTGCCGTGCCAACCTTGCCACTGTCCCTCCCCAGGTGGGGGGGGATAGCAGGCGGGAAGGGACGGTAGGTGATGGGTGGTCCCTTGCCGTCTCTTGCCGTCCTCTTACCCACCATTACCGTCTCGTTCACAGCAGGCTCAATTGCATTTTCTGTTTTACCACTCGATGTTCTCTCACCTGCAACGGGTCGTCTGGATCAATCCCATGCTTCCGTGCAATTCGCTGAAACCGGCGCTGGACTGCAGTGACGTAGCTGGATGGTGCGTCCCAGTTACCTCGGTATGCCACACGGTATCGTGGGATGAGATTCGGGAAATGCTGTGCGATGATTGATAAGAAGTGGTCTCGCGCTGCCGGATAGAAGCGCAACACCGAGGGGTGTACGAAAGCAGTATCTGCTGCACGTGCCGCAAGCATGAGAGCATCGATCTGAAAAACGGAGTCCGTGACGCCTGGTAGGATTGGCGCGGCGTTGATCCCTGCTCTGATACCCGCCTTGTTCAGCTTCTGGAGGGTACGAAGCCTTGCGTGGGGCATGGATGCGCGGGGCTCGAACAGCTTGATAGTCCGTATGTCCGTACTGATTAGAGAGATATAGACCGTCACGCGGTGTCTGCGTCCCAATTCGCCTAGTAGGTCGGTGTCGCGGCAGATGAGGGGACTCTTAGTAATGATTCCGATGGCCAGGCCACGGGCATCTAAAAACCTCTCGACGATTGCTCGCGTGATTTGAAACCGTCGCTCGGCTGGCTGATAGGGATCAGTCGCAGTTCCGATGATGATAGGGTGAGGATCGTCAAGAGTGTTCTTCAAGTGGATCCGGACGAGATCGCGCTCGAGTGCAGTCAGAACAGCTTGGCGTCGTTTGACGAAGATGTGTCTTTCGAACATCTCCCAATTTCCTGAAGCTCGAAACTGAGCGACCGCTTCTGTGGAGGCCTTTCCAGCGTAATGTGCGCGTTCCACCGCATACCGGTGTGTAACGCGGGCGTAGCAATAGGTACAGCCGAACTCGCAGCCTATGTAAGGATTGATCGACCAAAAGCCCATGCCAGTGCTTGCGGGGGAGTTAACGACCGACTTGACCTCGTGTTCGAGGAAGGTGACACTGCAGTGGCGTTGGTCGTATGCTGGGCGTCCCCTGTTACCCACATTTCCCCCATCCACACGCGGGGCAGACGAAACATCCGGAGGCCGGATACACAGTACTGCCACAGTCCGGACACAGATGTGCAGGGTTCCAGCCAGGAGGTTGGTCAACCTCTTTGGTGTTGGAGACAGGCGAAGATGGGCTAGGTGACTTCGTTTGTGTGTTCGGGTAAACTTCGGTCATATACCGAATATATACCGAATATACCTTGGCGCAAGATGCGCCTTATGTGGTTATTTTAAATGAACTTACGCACTGTTGTTGCGTTCATGCTGTTGCCTGACGAGATTCCGCCCCCTTGACAGTAAGTGCGTCGGATATCTGGGAAAGCCGTAATAACTCCACCACGATTGAGCCAATGACAGGGCGTCTACTGCCACCATCGAAAACCGCCGCATCTTTTGCCAGCCACCCACTGGTGCGTGCGGTAGCGGTTCTGGTACTGCTTTTCGTGTTTCTGGTGGGAGTCAATGGCCTGAGCGATGGGTTCAAGTCGCTTGGCAGCGACATACTGGATTCGTTCTTCGCCGCAACCGAAAATCCGTTCGTGGCGCTGATGGTGGGTATTCTTGCCACCACCTTGGTGCAGAGTTCTTCGGTCACGACGTCAATGATCGTCGCGTTTGTAGCGGCACCGGAGAATCCCCTCCCAATAGCCAACGCCGTACCAATGGTGATGGGTGCCAACATCGGCACTACGGTGACGAATACGATAGTCTCCCTCGCCCACATGAGACGGCCGGATGAGTTTCGCCGTGCTTTCTCGGTAGCCACCTGCCACGACTTCTTCAACTTCTTTGCCGTGGCCGTACTCTTACCGCTGGAGATGCTGACGGGGTATCTGCGGCACGCAGCTACTATCCTTTCGTCGTTCCTCACTGGGCTTGGTGGAATGGAGTACGACAGTCCGATCAAAGGGGCTCTAAAAGCTGCACTGACGCCTATCAAACAGCTGATAGCCACGGTTTTTGAGCCGCCGAAGCTGGAGGCCGTCATTTTGATAGTTGTCTGTGCTCTTTTGATCTTTGGAGCCCTGATGTCCCTTGTTAAGGTCCTACGTTCTATTATGGAGACACGTGTTGAGTCGATCGTCGCCGGGGCTCTGGAACGTAACGCCATGGTGTTGATGAGTGTGGGACTGGTAGTGACGGCGCTGGTTCAATCGAGTTCTATCACCACGTCGCTCTTGGTGCCGCTAGCAGGCGCTGGGCTCCTCACGGTTGAGCGTGCATTCCCGATCACCATCGGGGCTAACATAGGGACGACTGTTACGGCACTTCTCGCCGCGTTGGCCGCAGCCGGAGTGAACGCCCGGGCAGGTGTAACGATTGCACTGGTGCACCTCTTGTTCAATATCAGTGGGACTCTATTGATTTATCCTGTGGAGAGGATTCGGAGCATCCCGATAACAGCGGCCAAGCGACTGGCAGGTCTGGCGGTGAGATCTCGTCGTTGGGCCCTGATCTATGTTGTCGTGTTGTTTTACGCACTTCCGGCGCTTTTTGCCATTGCTAACAGGCTGTTCAAGTAGTCTTGGGGGCAAGTATGCTGCGTGAGTTGATCAAGATCTTCCGCGCCGAGGAACCGCTCGGGAAGATGGGTACGAATTTCGCTCAGATGCTCAAGATCACTTTTGAGACCACCGTGAGAGCTGGCGATATCTATTTTGGTAAGCCAGCGACACCGGAGGAACGAACCTGGATCTACAAACAGGACGTGAAGGTCAACAAGCTGCAGCGGAAGATCCGCAAGCAGGTAATCGCTCATCTTTCCCTGGCGGGCAACGCCCTTGACCTGCCGTACTGCTTGCTCATCATGAGCCTGGTCAAGGACGTGGAGCGGCTGGGAGACTACGCCAAGAACCTGTCGGAGATTGTAGATGCCCACTCTGGCCCTCTGCCTGACGATGAGATCGTTGCAGAACTTCGGGAGATCCGTTCAGGTGTTGAGGCGGCGTTCCAGGTAGTGGCGGAAGTCTTCCAGCAGTCCGATACCGAGCGAGCGGTCGAACTGATACGCCAGGGTCAGGATCTTGCCCGAAGGTGTGATATGCTGGTTGTGAGAATTGCTCGCAGCGACCATCTTGCTGGTCCGACAACCGCGCTTGCCTTGGGGACCCGGTTCTACAAGCGAATCGGTGGTCATGTCCTCAATGTCCTCTCTAGTGTCGTGATGCCACTCCACAAGCTGGATTACTATGATGAGGACGCTGTCCCACCTGAGTACCGTACTCAGGCTTAGTTCGCTGTCCTCTCAGTACCGTCACCAAACAGGGCAGCCAAGACCTGAGGGGTCGGCCTACTCCTCCTAGCGGGCGGTAGCTCGTCGAGGCACTGGGTGAGCGTTTTGTGGCCCGACTGAGCCGCAAGTAGGCCAGCGAGTTCTCGCTCTCCGCCTACGGTAAGACCCGCATGTACCCGGTCAAGCAATCGATCCAGGATGTAGAGCCGTCGATAATCCCGCAGTCCACTTGCTATGTATGCCTCGCCCATGATGTTTCGGCCCAGACGGCGCGCAGCCGGATTGACTGGACCAACCTCGAAATCGGCCAGTCTGCGACGCACGAGGTTCAGGAATCCCGCCACCAGCTCGTTAGGCGGTGCAGCCGGAGATAGCTCGGCTGACAGCAGTCGTCGCAGAATTGTGTCGGCCAGTGCGTAGTCGGTCTCCAGTTGGAGCGGCTGGTTGCGGAGCACGATTAGCTCAGGAATGTCACTGCCGTCGACTGCCCAGCGGATTGCGAGCGCAGCGGCCAAAGGACCCTGCACAACCGCGAATGCTGGACGCGTCCCGCTCTCTGCTCGAACTGCCCCGCGTCCCAACCGCTCTCTGTCCTCCAACATCACGTTTATCAGGTGACCCTTTCCCACCAATGTCGTCGCTGGTACACCCACCCCAAGTTGACAGCGGGCCTTTTCAGCCAGGCGGGCCTCGATTTGCAGACGTCTGTCAATTGCGTGTGGCGGGGCGAACCAGCAGACGTCCGCCACTCCATGTTTTGAACCCAACCGCACCACACGGCCAATACGCTGCTCGAGAGTGAGAGGTGTCCACGGAAGGTCGTAGTGCACGACGCCATCCGCGTCCTGTAGGTCGAGGCCCTCGCTGGCGAAATCTGTGGCAATGAGGGTGGTCACTCGCGTAGCCGTGTGAGGCTCGGGCATTCGACGTGCCTTCGGCGCAAAGAGAGCTAGTGCCTCTTCTACTGGTATTCGGCCGGATGCAATCCAGCCCTTGCCCGCTCCTACCACCGCGACGCGGTGCCAACTCAGGCTATGTGCTAGGTCTAGCGCCGTAGCCACAGCAGCCGTGAACACAATCGTCTTGTGATCTCGCCTCCGCTTGATCAGCCGAGCGAGGACGGTAGCCTTGGGATCAGCACCACTCTTGCTCGGCAGCTCCTTCAACAGATTGCTCAGTCTACTCCGCTCTCGGTCCAGCGATTCCAGATCTACGTCCGTGAGTGAATGTCGCTCGGCTAGATCACAGAGTTGCAGCTGCAGTTCGTACTCGGAACCGAAGATCCGGCGCGCCCGGGCTCGTGATAGCTGGTTGCCAGATCGGGCTTCCTGCAAGGCCCGCTCAATGTAGACGAGATGTTTTCGTACGGTCTGGCGAAAGGCAGTCGCGGAGGAGGCGAGCCGGAATAGCAAGTGTAGTCTCAATAAAGCAGCTGCTTGCTTTTCGCTTGTTGGCGGGAACTCTAGTGCATCTGTCATCCGGAGCAAGCTGGTTAGTTTTCCCGGCGTAACGGGCGGTGGTCGCATGATCGCTCCATCCCTCACTGCGGGAGGCAGGTGAGAGGCGGTGTCCAGCGTGCTGCGTGAGCGAGCAACAATAGCCGGCGCCGTCGCTCTCCCGAGCTCTCGATAAACGCGCGCTCCAGTTGCAGCCTCCAATGAACGGACTCCAAACAAGGCGAACGCGTGATCAGCTGCAAAGAGCCGCAGCAAGTTCACCAAATCTGCCGCTCGGTTGACCACGGGCGTAGCGGTGAGGAGTAGGACATGCGCCAACTTGACAGCCCGGGCTAGCGTGTCATAGCGGCGCGTCAATGGGTTCCGGAATCGGTGCGCCTCATCAACTATGAGGAGCTCTGATGGTGGTATGTAGCATCCGTGGCTCAGTGCCTCATGTGATAACAAAGACACAGTGCTGCTGCCGACTCCTTCGCATGCGCGACGCCATTGTGGTAGGATCGCGGCAGGTACGAGTGCCGTTGCTGTTCTGTAGGTCGTAGCGATGGCGAGGGCCACATAGGTCTTCCCCAACCCGACAGCGTCAGCGACGAGCGCACCGCGTAGAGCTAGCAGGCTGGCGCGGGCTCTCCGGGCCGCCTGTCCCTGGTGGAGCATCAGCCAACGAGGGGGCTGCCACTCGGTATCGATGGGACCGAGTGCCGCGGCCCGGAGCGCTGCCTCAAGTTTATGTGGCGCGACTTGGTACCCAAGATCGATGTTCCAAAGCAATGGCTCGCAGACGGCGTGCAGCTGCTCAGCCGTGATGCGTGGCCACTGAACGAAGGAAGCGGCGCGCCTTGGCTGATAGCCCGAGTGCGTCGGCGACGGCCTCGTCCAGGTCAGTGTTACTGACATGGTCGCCTTTGTGAGCTTGCGCGCTCAGTTCACGCAGGGCTGAGCGCTGGGGTCCGGGCTTCGGCACAGGTATCTGTCCGGCGACCCGGGCGTTGATGCGGCGGTAACCACCCCGGGCCTCGTCTGCAATAGCATACGTCAGCGCTCGAGCCCAGCAGGAGTTCAGCACTCCCGTGATCGTGAGTGCAGTGTCCCTATTAGGCGCGGACGCCAAGTAACAAGTGTTCAGGGGGATGGCTCTGTTTGCGTCGGTTTCGTCCAATGCCACTGCGCGTGGATGTGTGGCTATGTCTGCCCAGACTACCCGGTTTTCCGACAGTGCGGGTTTCACTCGGAACAAACTCCAGAACGGACCGCCCCGATAGTCGGCGCGTTTCGTGAGCTTCATCGAGTACCGTCTCAAGTAGCTCGCTGCTTTGCGCGGAATCGTGTCGAGTGGGGCGCCGGATTCGGCATGAGTCCACACTATGACGTGTTCTGGATGAGCCTGAAACGGTGTAACGTCCCGACCTCTGAGTGCAGGGCGCAACATCGCTGACTCGATTGCGACGCTCCGATCAGCAAACTCCACGTGGCCGAAGTCTCCATTCGCTCCGGCCGTGTGGCCAATGAAGATCCTGTCTGCTCCGGTCTTTACTCCCAATGCGGGAGTCGCGACCTCAGCTAGTGGCTGACCTGCGGACCGAAGCTCCTCAAGAGCGTCTCGGACGTTATTGGGGAGGAGGATCCAGGGTCCTGAGCCATTTAGTGCTGCCTGTGACAACGAGCAGTTTGGTGTGAAGCCGAGTTGGACAGTGTGCGTCGGCTTCGGTGGTTCCTTCCTAACCACGAGGCCCAAGGGGTATGTCGTGGCCCCGAAACGCTCCGCGTCTCGTTCGGAAACACGGTGTACGAAAGTGATAGACGTTTCCCGTACCAGCCCCCTCCGCGCAGCCTCACCGTAGGTAGCGGATGTCACCTTGCTGGGAAGTAGGAGTCCGACTGTACCTCCCGGAGCGACCAATTCCAGGGCGCGTTGAAGAAACGCTACCGAGAGGTCGGGGAGGTGTGCGTAGCCACGTGCTCCACTGCTGCGCCACCAACTGAAACGCTCCTGCAGGGTGCGTCGCAGGGGTGGTGATAGGCGTTCCGCTCGCACCCATGGAGGGTTACCGACTACTGCACAGAAGCCTCCGTCTGCGATGACATCGGGTGCCTGTATCTCGAATGAGAAGAAGGGGATCCGTCCTTCAGATACCTGCTTCTGTGCGCGCACCAGGTCCCTTTTCGTCGACCTGAGCACCCGGAGACGCTCTGCCTGTGCACGCGTGAGGCCGGAAGGGTCACCGAACAGATCGCGACCGGATAGGATTGCTGTGAGGTCTCCGATCGCGTACTGGATGCTGGTGATTGCTTGCCGAAGGACACATCGTGCAACCTTGATCTCAGTCTGTCGTAGTCGACGGAGATCCTGTTGCTGGGCTCCGCCTCCAGAATCGAATAGGGTGCGCCGGGCTGCACTCACTGAACGAGTAGCGTCGTTCCACGCGTTGCCTATGCCGTGAAGTAAACGTCGAGCTGCTCCGACTGGATCGAGGAGTGTGTCGCCCTGTCGGACGACACCATCGAGATTGGGTAGAGGCGCTACCTGCGGGATCTCTGTCGTGGGATCGTCCGCTACAACTGCGAGCCACAGCCTGAGTTCAGCGAGATGTACTGCCACTGGGTTTATGTCGATTCCCATGAGGTTGTCACGCATTATGTCTCTCCTGATCCGGGACCTATCCTGGTGTCGCGGTCCGAGGAGAGCGCTGCGTATCCGGGTGAGAGTCTCAAGAACTCCAAGTAGGAAGGCACCGGAACCGACCGCAGGATCGAGAATGCGGAGTCGCTGCAGTGCAATGCCCGCAGTCCGCTTTTCGTCCTCTGTCAGGTGTGCGCCGCTCGCTACGGCATGGGCCAGCCGGTGCGGCATTTGACGTGTCAAGGCAGATTCGATGGTGGCCTCGACCAACTGTTTGACGACCGCTTCCGGAGTGTAGAAGGTGCCGCTCTCATGGCGTTCCGTTCCCTCCATGAGCCTCTCGAACACCCTCCCCAACATGTCTGGAGCTATGGCATCGACCTCATCATCCTCCCGCACACAGAATCTGAATCTCTCGAACAGACCATCAAATGCGTCACGCCACAGCTCGTTGGGATAGTGGATCCGTCCCACCCGTCGCTCGATCGGATGAGGCTCAAAGAGACCGCCGTTCAAATAGGGAATGGTCCCGAGCTTGATTTGCCGATTTCTTTGCCGCAGTGGGCGGTTCAGCGTGCCGAAGAACAATGGATTGAGCTTCGTGCGGTGGAAGTCGCTACGGGTTTGGAGCGCTCTGTCGAAAAGAGACCGCAGATAGCAGGAATCTCGGTTGAGCCAGCCTTTCTGTTGTACGAAGTAGAGAAACATGACTCGCGTGAGGCTCAACAGGGCCAGCATCCTGCGTTCTCTACCGGTTGCCGCACCACCGGGGGTTGTAGCCATGCGCTCATAGATCTGCCTGAATGCACAGAAGAACCGCTCAGTTACCTTTTCGCTGCTCAGCACCTCAGCAACCCACAGGGCATGCGAGAGCGCATTGGACGATTTCTTCGGTCTGAGTCTTTCCAGTTGTTCAAGGGTGAACCGAGAGGGATTGTTGAGCTGGACTGTGAGTGCGCGCGTGGTGCCTGGTCGACCAATGCGCGGAGCGGCAAGCGTCAGGGTGCCTGCTCTTGCAAGAACCACTGCCAACCCACGCTGTGAGTTCCGTGCAAGCTTGGCTGCGAGCTGACGTACTGCTTGTAACGGGTCATCGCCTGCCGCGGCCACCACCTTGAAACCCTGCCAGTGGGCCACTACAAGTGCTTCACCGTATACTCCGATGTGGTCGGGCTTGTATCCCAGTGCCACAAACAGCCGGCTGACTTCTGCGGTTGTAGCAATGCCCTTGAGTACCTGCTTGACCATGGACCGTTCTTGTCGGAGGACGGTCCATCGTAGTACGGGATTGGGGAGCTCACAGCATCATATGATTGCGGATCTAATCGTACTGACGCGGGAATCTAAGTCGCTAGGAGATCTCGCACTTGTCCAAGATCCATGTCTCGAGCGATAGGTGGCGGCCAAGCTTCTTGCCTCAACTGCAGATCAATCAGAGTACGCTCGTTTGAGACACGCTGCCGGGTTGCGGCATCGATCAAACCTGTTCTTATGGCCGTATCGAACTCGTGTTCGTCCAGCCAGACGGGATCACCGTTTGCCGGCTGCCAGAGATCCAAGAACAGGTCGTTCCCGATCCAGTGATCACCCTTGAACTCGACGGGCTTCGAAAGGTTGGTGTACCAGCCAGTGAACGTACCGTCAGCAAGGTGGAACCGCCCGATGTCGTGCCAGGAATCTGTGATGATGAACCAGACAATGGGGGCGCCGCGCTCGAGGGTGAGAGTATCTGCAACCAGAACGTTGTCGCCCGAGAAGTGTTCCTGCAACAGAACCTTCACGTCCGGCCGATCGAGTACGAGGGCTTCCCTGTAGACGACCGTCTCCTTGCCCGGTCGATGGTACTCAAAGTGGATCTGTCGTGACAGGAGCAACCTGGGTCTCGCTATGGAGATGCGCTAGGATCTACACACGCGAGAATTCGAAGCATGGAGCCAAGAAACAGGCGATCCAGTACGCGCATCAGTTTGGGCGTTTCATTCGGTGCTGCCCTGGCGGAGGTGAACGGCCAGCGCCACCTCGCCTCTGACGACCTGAAGCCTTCTTGGGCGAACGGTAGGTGGCCCACGGAGTCGGCTACAGCCTGCATTGCTGTGATGCGCTCCCGACTCGGACCGATCAGAATCTCGCGGGGGTAGGCACAGAGTCCAGCCCAGCCTTGTTGGAGCCACAGAATACGGTAACCGCTCGGTAGCTTCTCCTCGGTAACCGCTTTAGTGAACTCGCCGAATTCGGACGGATCTGTCGCGAGGCCGACAGCGTCGCCCAGATTCCGCACCAAGCCTAGCTGCTCCGCTGCTCTGGCAAGTAAAACTGCGCGGTCGATCTCTCCACGCGCCCGCTCGACGGAAGCGAGGGGAAGAAGCGCGTGATTGCTGAGCAAGTACATTCCTTCACGGTTTATGGCATTCAGCGGTGCCTGCAACAGATGCTCGCTGAAGCCGGCGTTCTCCCCAAGCCTGGCAACCGCACCAAGGGGATTTCCCTGGGCAGCATCGAGCACCGCTGCTAATACATTCGCTCGCACTGCCTCCATTACAATCGGCCGGAGGGATAACCACTGGGGTGATACTGCCGAGTCTCTGCTGGCAGCATCTGCAACGAGCGCATTCCAGACATCAATCCGAGGTGTGGCAGCTAACCGGCGTAGCAGACCGGTTCGTGGATGGTTGGCCAGTTGCGACAGCATTTCGAGTGTGTCTGCAGGAATCTGTTGTCTGAATGCGCGTTCAAACGCGATGTCCGTACCGGTACGCCCCTCGACGGCATCCCATTCGAAGAGCGACGGAATCTCTATCCCGTACGCGGGCAGGCCGCCAGGTGTCAGAGGGCTAAGGTTCAAAACACGCAGGAGCTCGGTAGCAACTTCTACCGGCGTCGAGTCACGCTGCGGCAGATACCGCATCCAGGATGAGCGGGCATACTCAATCGGGTCATGTCGCGCGACGTGCTCCAGACTGGAGATGAGGCTCGCGGCACCGGGTCCATGCAACTCGGGAAACCGCGTAGCCGTGAACGTGGCTAGACTGGCGACCACGAGTCCTATGAGCGTTACTGGTGCGAGCATGAGAAGGGCGGCGATGTTGAGCCGCGAACTCCAAACGGCGAGGCGATCTTGCTTGTATGTCAAGGCCGACGCCGGACAGGCGCCTTCGGCGGGATGGCCTTCGTACCATCTCGCGATGTCCTCAGGTTCCGCGTCAAAGGAGTGTGCCCGGCTCAGTCTTCCCAGCAACAGTCTTTCCCACATGATGCAGGCCAAGGCGCCTAGCAGGCACGCTCCACCTGGTGCGAGCACCAGAGTGACGTCTGTCGCGCTGAGAAGTGTGGCAGTGGTCTCGGGCTGTGCGAATCCGAGAGCGAGACACAAGAAGTGAGCGCCCAGAGCTACTACGATCCAAGCAGAACCCGCAAGCACTGTCGCGCTGCGCCCCCGACGTGACAACAGGATCTTACGGCGCGTCGACTCACGAAAGGATGCGAAGTCGCCACTACCCGCGACGATCATGCCCGTCCGGCCATCGTGATCTGCCGCTACGTCCAGCAAGGTATCAGTGTTCCATCCTCTCATGCGTTGGCGCACGGCCCGGTCCAAGAAGCGCGCCGCCGAGAAGAGAAACGAAACCCCAGCGACGCAGTAGGTTACGAGTCCCACGATCACCGCTGTCTGCCACAGGTACATCAACATGAGTGGTCCACCCGCGATGCGTTCACGGCCACGTTGCACCGTGGCAGCCAGATCTGAAGCAAAGTCAAATCGTGCGAGCAGACCCTTACTCATAGCTACTATGTCGGGGTAGAAGCTCAGAGCTGCAGCAGCAAGGGTAGCGCCTGCCACAGCAGTCAGTGCCATGCGAATCAGTCCACGCGAGCGTCCGCGCAGCCAGAGCAGCCCCGGCGGAGGCCACTCGATCTCCGTTTCCAACGAGGGGAGCATTCCGCGAGCGATCTCGTCGGCCTCCGGCCGGTCTTTCGGCGCCTTAGCGAGGCAACGGTCGACCATTCTGCCGATGGCCGGTGAGATTTCGGGACGACGCTCGCTAGTTGCGCTGGGTCTGTCCCGCAGATGAGCGGCTGCCCATCCCATCGCAGACTCCGCGCTAAACGGCAATTGACCCGTTAGGAGCTGGTATGCCACGACCCCAAGGCTGTACACGTCACTCTTCGGGGTGACAGGATCGCTGGTACCCTGTTCTGGGCTCATGTATGTCGGCGTCCCGACGACCACGCCGGTACTCGTAAGCTTCGTCTCGTTGTCGTGTGTAGCAGAGGAGAGTGCCGCGCTCACACCGAAGTCGGCCACAAAAGCGCGTCCCGAATCCTTCTCTATCAGAACGTTGCTCGGTTTCACGTCTCGGTGCACGAAGTCCCTTTCGTGCGCAGCCGCCAGTGCCGCTGCTATCTCACCGATCACGCGCCGCGCCTCACGTTCGCTCACTCTACCCCGTCTCAACCGCCATTCTTCGAGGTTCGGACCGTCGACATACTGCATGACTATGTAAGGCAGCCTGGATCGCTTGGTCTCACCGACGGCGTAGACCTGGACAACATTGGGGTGAGAGATTGCAGCAGCAGCTCGTGCCTCCCTCTCGAATCTGACGCGGGCCCGGTTGTCTGCCGCAAAGCTTGGAGCCAGGACCTTCACCGCCACCAGTCGCTTGAGAGCGGGTTCCCGTGCAAGATAGATCGCCCCCATGCCACCCTGGCCGAGTGGTCTCAAGACTTCGTAGTTCGGTGCCAGAGAAGTGCTTAGAGTTGCTTGCAGGCGATCAAGGTCCCACCTGGGCTGTTCCAACCCGTCAGGCTCAGTGGTGGGGGTGGACTGTAGGGACGCTCCACATGTGGGGCAGCATGTGACGTCGTCAGGTACAGCTATGGAGCATTCAGGACAGTATGGCATGCCTAGCCTAACGTATAACAGATCCGATGATTCCCGCCAGTCTCAGGATTCGAGGGTCACACCTCGACCCGGCCACCCAGGTGCTTGGCCAAGAACTTCTCAGCTGCTTCATAAAACCGCAGCCGATTCTCTGGCTTGGCAAATCCGTGGCCCTCGTCAGGGAAGAGCATGTACTCGTGGTCGATTCCCTTGTCTGTCATGGCAGCTACGATCTGCTCCGACTCGGACTGCTTCACGCGTGGGTCGTTGGCACCCTGCGCGATCAACATTGGAATCTTGATGCGGTCGACATGAAACAGCGGTGAGCGCGACTTGAGGAAATCCGGCTCCGTTGCTGGATTCCCAACTCTGCGATGTATCATGGCGAGATACGTGGACCAGTAGGGAGGAATAGTCTCAATGAAGGTGAGCAGGTTACTCGGGCCAACTATGTCCACCGCGCACGAGAATAGATCCGGAGTGAACGTCGCCCCAACGAGGGCTGCGTATCCGCCGTACGAACCGCCATATATGGCGATTCGTTTTGGATCGGCTATGCCGGTCTCGATGGCCCACTGCACCCCATCGACTAGGTCGTCGTGCATCCGGCCACCCCACTCCCTGTCCCCAGCATTCAAGAAGTCCTTGCCGAACCCCGTCGAACCACGGAAGTTGACCTGCAGTACCGCGTACCCACGGTTCGCAAACCACTGCGACTCAGGATCGTAACCCCAGGTGTCTCGGTGCCACGGCCCGCCGTGGACGTTCAGCACCATCGGCAGGCTGTTTCGCTCCGCCCCATACGGGGTATGGAGGTATCCCTGAATAGTCAGCCCGTCACGTGCCTGGAACGAGATGGGTTCCATGGCTGTGAGGGTGTAGTTGGCCAATTCAGGTCGGTTATAGAAGAGGAAGGTGCCTTCCTGTAAGCGGCGATCATAGACGTAGTACGAAAACGGTTGCTGGTCTTGAGTGAATCCCACCAGCCAAATGTTGTCGTCGTGGGTGCGGTTGTATATACCAAAGTCACCTACGTTCAGCCTGCTGATAGCTGCAATGTCCTCCTCGATGGTTGGGTCCACGACTTGGTGTTGGATCCGCGCCTTCACAAAGGAGACCATCTGGACTTCGTATGTGTCCGGATGGATTGTCACGTCGCTAACGTCGTAATGTGGGTCCTGAGCTATGATCTCCTTATTACCGGTTGCGATCTCAAGTTTCACCAGTGCAGCAGCGTTGACTCCATGCGAATCCAGTATGCAGATCGATTCACCATCCAAGGTGAAGCCGACCGGCCCACTGTTGAGAGCATCCTCGGCATCCCATGACAACAGCGTACGCCAGTCGGTTCCCTGACTGTCGCGGATAAGGAGATCAAAACCTCCCTCGGCTGTCGAAGCGACAGCACCCCGTACAGTCATTGCGGCATCGATTACCCAGCTTGCCACATTCCCCGGATTCTTCGCCACCAGCTTGAGCTTGCCGGACTTCAAGTCCAGCCAGTAAACGTCGTGTAACCGTTCGTCATCCTTATTCATCGCGATCAGGAGTTCGTTGGGATGTCGCTTGTCATGGTGAACGATGTGGACTTGTACGTTCTCGAACGGTGTGAGGTCAGCCTCCTTGCCCGTATCCAGATCCACACTGAAGAGTCTCCAGTTTTCGTCGCCACCCACATCTTGGAGGTATAGGATGTGCCGTGCATCATGGGCCCATGAGAAGACGCGCACGCCGCGCTCGGTATCATGCGTGACCGGTCGGTAGTCGTCTCGGCCTACGTGGCCGACCCATACGTTCAGGACGCCGTCCCTGGGTGCCAGATACGCCATCCTGTCTCCATCCGGCGAGATCTGCGGTGTGGCCTTCTCGGGATTGCCGAACAGCGTTTCCCGCGGGATGAGGGGTGCTTCGAAGATCTTCGTGTCAGTCATGGATCATTGTCACTCTTTCGGTCACTCAGGCTCGGATTTCCTATACCAGCACGTCAGGTTCTTCTGCGTCTGAAGTATATCGTGTACACGAATGCGTTGAAAAATAGGACGACAATTCCTAGTCCCGCCTGGACGGCAGGAGTGAGGCCCGGCGGATAGACGATTGGAATGACGTAATGTGCAACGAAGCCACCTTCGTAACCGGCTTGGCCCGCTAGTCGACGCCATTGGTTCTCCAGGGGCGTAAGCGGGCATGTCCAGCCTACAAACTCGATCAGTATGCCCCACACAGCTGCTGGCAAGTGTATCCATGCCAGCCGCGGCCAGCGCCACACCAGGAGTGCGCCCAACGCAACGAATAAGATGAATCCAAGGTGTATGACGACGAGTGCGTCAGCCGCTAACCTGTACAGCATCTGTCCCACCTACGATCCTGTCCATCACCACAGCTGCAACGAGAATGCCCGCAACGTTTGTGGTCGTTCGGGCCATGTCTGGAATACGGTCAACGCCTAGGAGTACTCCGAGGCCGTCCAGCGGAACGCCTACCGTGCCCAGAGCTGGAGCGAGGCTGACGACCCCTCCAGCTGGGATACCGGCGACAGTGAAGGACACGATGAATGTCGCCAGTACCGCGCCACCGATGCTGGCCGCTGGTAGCGGTATCCCAAATAGCCAGGCTAGGAACACGATGCCGGCACCCTGGAAGAGAGCGGTGCCCATACGGCCGATACCGGCGCCCAGCGGAATCACGAAACTCGTGACAGGGCGCGATAGCCGCAGTTGCTCGGTGGCGGCCTCCAGCATGGCAGGCACCGTCGCAGCCGTGCTCGACGTGCTGGCTGCAATCAACAACGGGTTTATGACGGCCTTCAGGAAGACCCGGACCGGCATACCGCCCAGGAACCTGACTGCCGGTAGGAAGACCACCCCGACCAACACCAAGAGCCCCAAGAGAACCGCGAGGATGAAGGCACCAAGGCTCTGCAGCATCGCCCACCCCGCGCGGGCGGTAACCGGGGCGGCAAGCGCGAACACACCGACCGGTGCGAGCCAGAGAATCCAATGGACCAGTCTAATTAATGCCGCGGTGACCGAACTCCCCAAAGAGAGCAACTGATCGCGCTCTTTGTCGGGAAGGGCACCGGTGGCTGCGGCAAACAGGACGGTGAACACGATGAGTGGTAGCAGGTCTCCTTTGGCGGCTACCTGGAAGGGGTTACTGGGAATGAGCGAGAGCAGGAACTCGATGGGTGCCGGAAGCACGGGTGCCTCCGGTTCAACAACAGCAACGGCTTGGGCAGCAACCTCACTGGCGAGCGGGAGCATCAGCTGCATGATACCCATACCGATGAGTACTCCAAGCGCGCTGGTAGCCGCGAAGAAGGCCAGTGTGGCCACACCGATCTGTCCCAGTCGTTTCAGATCGCCGAGCGCGCCCACCCCCACGAAGATCACAGCGGCCACCAGAGGAATGACCACCATCTTGAGCAGATTCACGAACGCGGTACCGATGGGCTCAATGCCCACGGCAATGTCCAGGAGGAGCGACGAGCCAGAAAGCGCAGCGACCAACCCCAGTAAGAGGCCGCCAATCAGACCGATGGCGACCGCGACGTAAAGTTTCATCGCTGCGTCGTGTCTCCCTCGAATCTGTTAACGAGCACAGTAGCGGTCATGGTTCCTGTCACGTTGGTGGCCGTTCGCGCCATGTCCGGAATCCGATCGATGCTCAACAGAACTGCCAGTCCATCGAGCGGAATGCCGATTGTGCTGATGGCGGGAGCCATGCTCAGCACACTCCCGCCAGGTACGCTGGCCACGGCAAAGGAAACGATGAACGTGGCCAG
This sequence comes from Gemmatimonadota bacterium, assembly GCA_039586365.1. Classification (GTDB taxonomy): domain Bacteria; phylum Gemmatimonadota; class Gemmatimonadetes; order Gemmatimonadales; family GWC2-71-9. The sequence continues at coordinate 129,059 of JBDHKN010000001.1, forward strand.
TATGGCACCTCCTACGCCCGCTGCAGCCAACGGCACTCCGTAGAGCCACGCCAGGAACACGATACCGGCTCCCTGGAACACGGCGCTACCACCACGTCCGATCCCAGCTCCCAGCGGGATTACGAAACCAGCAACCGCCTTGGATACCTTCAGTTCGCCTGCGGCCTCCAACATCGCCGGCACTGTGGCCGGTGATGACGTCGCCGCCGCGGCGATGGCCTGGGGGCTAACACACGCGCGCATGAAGGATCCCACTCCCCGCCTAGCGAGGAACCTCACGGTGGGCAAATAGAGGACTCCGATGTACAGAGTAAGGGCCAGGAGCACGGCAAGCACGAACGTGATCAGACTCTGCAGCACGGCCCAGCCTGCGCGGGCTGTCACCGGCGCGGCGAGGGCGAATACCCCTACCGGTGCTATCCACAGAATCCAGTGAACGAGCTTGATGAGTGCAGCTGCCACGGCCTGCGCCAAGTTGAAGAGCCGGTCCCGTTCCGCATCTGGAAGAGCCCCTGCTGCCGCAGCGACCAAGACCGTGAAGACAATCAACGGTAGCAGTGCGCCTTCCGCCGCCACCTGGAACGGGTTGCTGGGGATTAGGTCCAAGAGGAATTGGATCGGTTGGAGGGAGGTAGATGCCTCTACCGAGGCAGCTGTGACGGCTTGAGTCGCAGCTTCGCTGGCCCAGGGGAGCATTACGCGCATGATCCCCATGCCCATGAGCACGCCGACGATGGCCGCAGTAGCAAAGAAGCCCATCGTGATAGCCCCCATTCGGCCCAGGCGCCGGAGGTCACCGAGAGAGGATACACCTACGAACACCACAGATGCAATGAGTGGGAGGACGACCATCTTCAGCAGATTGACGAACGCATCACCGATTGGCTCGACACCTACCGCGATCCACATTAGAACCGGTGAATTCGTTATCGCGGCCGCGAGCCCCAAGGCGAGGCCTCCAATCAGGCCCAGCGCAATCGCGAAATGGAGTCTCAGCGGCACGTTCGCCTCCTCACCTCAAGGGGAAAGTATCTGAACAATCGTACCACGGATGGCTCCAGGGGTTAGTCTCCGTACCTAGCGATGCTCTCCTTGATCAAGGCGCTGGCAATGACATTGCGCTGGATCTCGTTCGACCCCTCGTAGATCTGTGTGATCTTTGCGTCGCGCATCAGCTTCTCGACCGGGTACTCCTTCATGTAACCGTAACCGCCGAACACCTGAACAGCGTCGGTGGTGACCTTCATCGCGGTGTCAGAGGCGAACGTCTTACAGATTGCCGAGTCTTTGGAAATGTTCTTCACACCCGAATCGATCGTGCGTGCGGCCGCGTAGATGAGTGCCCTAGCAGCTTCCACCTGTATGGCCATGTCGGCCAGCATGAACTGCAAACCCTGGAACGATGAAATCGGGTGGCCGAACTGTTTTCTGATGCGGGCATAATGCACAGCCTCGTCGAGTGCGCGCTGTGCGATACCGACCGCTTGAGCGGCGACACCAGGGCGTGCTTGATCAAACGTCTTGAGAGCTATGATGAACCCCATGCCTTCCCTACCGAGTAGGTTATCCCTATGGACACGCGCGTCCTCGAAGATCACTTCCCGGGTGGCCGATCCCCTGATCCCCATCTTGTTCTCCTTCTTGCCGAACTTGAGGCCGGGAGTGTCCTTGTCCACAATGAATGCGCTAGCACCACGGGCTCCCTTGGACTTATCGGTGAGGGCAACCACCGTGTAGATTGCGGCTTCACCGCCGTTGGTAATCCACTGCTTGGTGCCGTTCAGGATGTAGTGGTCGCCCTCCTTGGTGGCGGTGGTCTTGATTCCTCCGGCATCCGAGCCAGCATCGGACTCGGTGATCGCAAAAGCAGCCAAGCTTTTGCCCGCGGCGATATCGGGTAGGGTGCGAGCCTTCTGATCGTCGCTGCCAAAGAGCAGGATGGGGAAAGCGCCCAGTCCAGTCGCTCCGAAGGCCAGCGATATTCCGCCACAACCCCAAGACAACTCTTCTGTAACCAGGGCCATCTCGAGCACACCGCCACCCATGCCGCCGTATTCTTCTGGCACGAAGACCCCGAAGATGTCTGCTTCTGCCAGTATCTTGACAATGTCCCACGGGAACTCGCCGCTCTCATCGTGGTGCGCCGCTACAGGCTTGATCTTCTCCTCTGCGATCTGATGGCAGAGTTCCTTGATCATCCGTTGTTCGTCAGTCAACTGGTAGTCCATACCATGGCATCCCCGGTCGGGTTGAAAACGTACACGCGGTCAAAGGTGTTCACCGGCTCCGCAACATAACGCGTTGCATCGGTTCCGGCTGCCCCTTTCAGGCGAACGGACATTCCTTCGTTCCTTACCGGACTCCGTTGGCAAAACCGCACTTTTCTACTATTTTCGGGCCCTTGCTGACCGGAGGTAGTATTGAGACACGCGCAGACCGTTACACCACGCTGGGCGCTCATATTGGGTGCGTCGAGCGGTTTCGGAGAGGCCACTGCCAAACACTTGGCCAGGGCCGGCTATCACATTGCAGGCGTTCACCTCGATCGCAGCTCGACTATGCCGCATGTGGAGGATGTCATCGCCGAAATCGAGGCGACAGGACATCGGGCGATGTTCTTCAACGTCAATGCGGCTCACGAAGGTAACCGGATTGAGGTACTTGAGTCTCTAGCAGCCGACATCGACGAGAATGGCGGTACAGTTGCGGTCCTCATGCACTCGCTTGCTTTTGGCACTCTCAAGCCTTTCATCTCACCCGATGCCCTGAGCAAGAGAAACATGGACATGACGCTTGACGTGATGGCGCACTCGCTGGTCTATTGGGCGCAAGGCTTGGTTGAGAGGGGACTCATGGGCAAGGGCGGACGCATTTTCTCAATGACTTCTTCGGGCTCGAATCGGGTGATTCACTCATACGGTGCGGTTTCAGCAGCTAAGTGTGCTCTTGAATCACACACCCGTCAGTTGGCGGTGGAGCTGGCGTCGCGTGAGATCACCGTCAATGCACTGCGCGGTGGTGTGACGAGAACACCAGCTGCCGAGAAGATTCCTGAAAGCGATCAGCTCTTCGTTGAAGCGGTGCGACGGAATCCTCACAAGCGGCTCACAACTCCAGATGATGTGGCTCGGGCGGTGATGGCCTTGTCAAAGCCGGGCACCGATTGGATCACTGGAAACGTGATCAACGTCGATGGAGGTGAGGACGTGATGGGGTAGTGCGCACGATCAGTCCCGCTTGTCTCTCAGCGCCGCCAGTTCTTCTTCTAGCTGTGACAACCGCGCGACCACCATATTCTCACCTGGTTCCGAGGCGTCCAGGACGATTCCGCGCTTGTTGAGTAGCGTCTCGACAAGCACGTCGGTGTACCCGACAACTGAGTATGATATCCCGCGATCTAGCAAACGGTTCAACCGTAGCACGGTGGCCAGGGATTGTCTGGCAGGAAGAGCTGCGATGATCTCAGAGATATCACGTATCAGCAGTTCTCTGAGGTGTTGGATCTCTTCCACCACCTCTCCGGCCGCCAATCCCCGAGCTGCCGCAGCCCGACCGTACGCATCGCAAGCGTTGAACCACAGTTCGGCCACGTGGCGCCGCAGAGGGCTAGCCATCTCGATCATGATATCTACGAGTAGTGCAAGCTGGCGATCAATCGTAGATCGATCGAGGAGCGGAGCATGGTTGCCGCGACCGAATATCCAGTCTCCCCACTGGCGAATCAATCTGTCTCGGCTGGAAACCAGAGAGCGGCCAACCGCGGCTAGGGCCGGGCTGGAGGGACGCGCTGTGAGACCCATCCTGCGTTCCCTGCGAGGTGAATTAGGTGCACAATTTACTCGGGCGGCTCCTGCACGTCAAAAGGCTCCATGTCCACTGTAGCGAAGCAGCCTTTTGAACTCCGCGGAGCCGATGGGGGACCGCTGCGCGGAGAAGTGCGAACCGCGGGTAGTGGGAGTGATCGGCCTGCCGTCATCATCTGTCACGGTTTCAAGGGCTTCAAAGAGTGGGGTTTCTTCCCCCACTTAGCGGATCGTCTGGCCAGGGCTGGCCTGACGGTGATTTCGTTCAATTTCAGTGGTAGTGGCGTGGGCCCGGATGGCGAGAGATTCTCGGAGCCCGAGCGGTTCGGCCATGCTACGCTGTCCAACGACCTGAGCGACCTGCAGCTCGTGGTGGCTGCGTTGCAAGAGGGTGCGCTCAGTGATGGTCTGGCGAAGCAAGACGGCTACGGGCTGTTCGGTCACAGCCGGGGTGGTGGAACCACCATCATACACGCAGCCAGCACGGATTCCGTAAAAGCCATGGTAACGTGGGCTGCGATCGCGACCCCGCTGCGGTGGGATGACGCAACGGTTACTCGCTGGCGGAGCGAAGGGAGAATTGACGTAGTCAATCAGCGCACCGGAGACGTGTTGCCGCTTTACACCGACTTCTTGGACGACCTTTCTGCGAGGGGCCACGAACTTGATATTGCGCGAGCTGCCGCGCGGGTCAGAGGCAAGTGGTTGATCGTACATGGTGCTGAAGACGAGGCAGTCCCATATGGCGATGCCATGAAGCTTCACGCCGCGGCGCAGCCCACAGTTTCACAGCTGACAGTGATCCCCGGAGCAGGTCATACATTCGGAGCACGCCATCCATGGACCGGCTGTACGACGGAACTCGATGCGGCATTTGAGGCCACCGTCGGCTGGTTCTCCGACAACCTTCTGTGACTCACAAAACAAACGGGGGCTCCGAGAGGAGCCCCCAGGGGCCAACTAGAGCCCGGCCGCGTATAGCCGGTCTAGCCTACGTCGCTCCCGCGCAGATCTGCCTTGCGCAGAGGGTTGTCGACGGCGGTGCAGAAGGAAACCCGCCGCAGCGAACGTAGCGAGCGCGAGAAGTCCGACACCGAAGCTTCGAATAATCGCCTCCCAGTTGTGGTGAACCGTCGCTGCAACCACCCCGTCAGTCCCATCTCAATATAGTGATGGCCGCAAGTGGCATGTCACGTTGTGGTATCGTGTGTGTATCTATAAGTACGGTTGTGCACCTCGTTGTCTCCACAAGGGAGATGCGCTCGACTTTGACGAGCCCAACATTCAATCACATCCGCAATCATCTGCGAAGTCGGCAGCCACGGCGGATAGTGGAATCCAATACCGTTGAGGCCGCCGTCGCCATAGTCCTCGCCGCCGGTAAGACTGGCGGCACGGCTGTGCTGTTGATCAGGCGCGCTGAGAACGAGCGCGATCCGTGGTCTGGACAAATGGCACTTCCAGGCGGACGTCGAGCGCCCGATGACATAAACCTTCTGCAGACTTCATGCCGTGAGACATATGAGGAGACTGGCGTTGTCTTGCCGGAAAAAACGCTGCTTGGTGAGCTAGACGACCTCCACCCGAGAACGCCTGTCCTTCCGCCGATAGTGGTCCGACCATTCGTGTTCGGTCTGACTGAGCGACCAGCTGTGCGGACGAATGAGGAAGCTACGCTGCACCTCTGGACATCTCTTGAATCTCTCAGAGCCGGGGCGACCACCTCTCGAGTAGAGATAAGGGGCCATTGGTTGGAGGTCCCATCCTATGTGGTCGGTAGCCATGTTATCTGGGGAATTACTGAGCGTATTCTAAAGCCAATCATAGACTTAGCTGCCTGATCCCGAGCTGGTGTCTTGCCCTTGGGCGCGGCTGGCCTGATGTTTAGGCAAGCTTAAATCTTGGCTGGAGTGTGCCGTGGCTGTGCGCAAGAAAGACCTGACCAGGTCGATAGAGGACTATCTCAAGGCGATCTACGAGCTTGAGCAAGATGGAATGCCAGCTCAGACCAACGCAATTGCCACGGCACTTGACGTGGCGCCGCCTTCGGTGAGTGGCATGGTGAGACGCCTATCGGAGGCTGGTTTGCTGCAGCACGCCCCGTACAGAGGAGTGCAGTTGACTAGGGACGGACGGAATGCTGCGCTCAACATGATCCGCCGTCACCGAATCGTAGAGACCTATCTCACCTCCAAGCTGGGCTACGATTGGGACTCGGTGCACGAAGAAGCTGAGCGGCTGGAACATGCGGTTTCGGACGAGTTAATAGAGCGAATGGCCATGGCGCTGGGGAATCCGCGATTCGATCCGCATGGGGCTCCGATACCCACAAGGGACGGGGCTGTGGAAACGCTTCAATATGTGCAGCTATCGGACGTAGCCGTTGGCGATGTAGCAGAACTGCGGCTGGTGAGCGACAAGGATCCGGAGCGGCTCCGTTTCGTCGCATCCCTGGGGCTCAAGCCGGGAGTAATGTTTGAGGTGCTTGCGCGGCAACCGTTCCGCGGACCCACAACGATTCGGATTGTCGGGCCGTCTTCCAAGGAGCAAGTGATCGGGCACGAGTTGGCCGGCTCGTTGCGGTGCTCGGTTGTGGAGCGGGTCGTGGGCTGAGCAAGCCGCTACGTCTCTGCTGCCTCGCCCAGACTCTGACGGCGGGTCGCCATCGTGCGTCTGGTCTGTTCAAGACCTCGCAATATCGCCGCGAGCCTCCGGTCTCGGAGGGGGCGAATCTTCTCGAGGTTGTCCTTGTAGCTCCTCTCTATCGCGTGTATCAGCTTGGTGCGTTGCTCCGGTTCCAGGCTGGACCAAGTCGCGAGATCGGCCCATGTGTTCTCAAACATGTGGATCAGGTTCTGGAGGAATCCGTCAACGCCTCTCTGTCCAGCGGCGAGGTGGTATGAGAGGTGGGGTCCGGCGGCCGCCCAACCCAAGGCCGGACCCAGGGACACCGCTCGGTCGAGGTCCTCGACACCAATAACGTCGTTGAGCACCAGGTCGATGGCCTCTCGCCATACGGCAGCCGCGATACGGCCTGCCACATTCCCAGGAACCTGCTTGTTGAGTGTCACCGGGATCCTACCGAGTGCCCGCAACCAAGCCTTGAGAAGCTCTACCAGCGCTTTGTCAGTGTGAGGGCTCGGTGCCAACTCAACCACAGGCACGAGCTCAACGGGAGTCAGTGGATGTGCCACGAGGCAGCGATCCTGGCGTACACAACGGCCAGCTATGTCCTTGGCAGCGTAACCACTGGAGGAGCTGGTAACGATTCGAGCTTTGCCGGCTACCGACTCTATCCCTTCGAACGTCTTCTGTTTGGTCAACAGATCTTCTCGCACGGCCTCGATTATCCAGTCCGCATCGCCACACGCCTGTAACAGGCTGCGACCGACCTTGACGGAGGCGAGACCCTCGTCCACTTCCTCGGCTGTCGCCTGAGCGAGTGCAACCAGTGAGCGCGCACGGGTCGCGATCTCGTCGGGTGCCTCACGGAGTGCCTGTGCTTCAGTGTCGTAAATCGCTACGGGCCAGCCACTAGCCGCGCACAGGGCCGCCCACCCACGACCGATCTCACCCATACCTACGACGGCGACCCGCACCTGTCCCCCGGACATTCAGCTCCTCCTATCTCTTCTGAGCGGACCAACCATCTCCGAACAGAGCGTCGAGTGTACCTCTCAGCAGATTCACATCCACGTCGCTGGCAACTCGAGTTGAGGTGCCAGTCGGCTGTGCCCTCGTATGCCCCCGGTGCTCTCCCTCGTCAAGGTCGACCGACATCAACAGCGTATCCCATGTGAGCAGTCCCGGAGCGATCAGCTCACCAACCGGTAGTATGTCGTTCAGCACACAACCGTCCAATCGCGCCCGACATCGATAGACTTCCACATAGAACTGCAGAGCCTTGCCGAGCCAGTTGATCAGTGTGTTCTGACTCGTCGTGAGCCCCCAAACCTCGGCAGCTGACAGGGTCATTCGCCGAGTCACATCGAGTCCGACCATCAATGTATTGAGCCCGGCGCGCAATACGAGATCGGTCGCCTCAGGATCGCACCAAGCGTTGAAGTCAGCCCAGCGGTTCGCGTTGCCCCGCTCTCCTACAGTGCCGAACGTACCAATGTGTTGCACGACCCGTGCTTTCACCAGTGGGGTGTCGGTTTCGAGCGCGTGGGCCAGGTTTGTCAGGGGGCCCAGCGTCACGAGAGTGAGGGGACAGCTTACCGCAGAGAGAACGTCTATCAAGACCAGAGAGTTCTGCTGTACATCGTTGGGCGTGCTATCGGGGACAAGTGCGTGTCCAACGCCCGTCTCCCCGTGAGTCTCCGGTGCAGTAACCAGGGGCCTTTTAAGAGGACTAGCCGAGCCAGGTAGGACAGTGACGTCGCTGCGGCCGGCCAGCCTCAACACCTCCACGGCATTCCGGCTGGTCATGTGTAGCGGAGCGTTGCCGTATGACGTTGTTACAGCTAGGACGTCGAGCTTGGCTGAGCGAGCTGCGAGCGCGAGAGCGACCACATCGTCGATGCCGGGATCCGTGTCGATCACTATGGGATGGCGCTCGGGATCAGAGCTGACAACCACTTCCTGATACACTGAGACTCCTTATCTGGCTCCGAGACCACCAACAACAGCTGCTCGGTCTGCACCATGCTGGTCGACTATCTCGGTCCGATCGGCTGACTCCAACGGTGTCCTGATACTGGCGTGTTGCCCCATGAGGACCTAAGCTTGGATGCGAGATCAACGGAGTGACTTTGTTGCCGTGACCGCCAACTGGTCCACAGAATCGAAGGAGCTGGTCGAAGGGTACGGCTCGCTCATCCAGCGATTCGGCGAGAGCTGGGAGTGTGGTGAGGGAGAGGAGATAGCAGACCTCTTTGTGGAGGACGGTGTCTTCGTGCCCGGACCCTTCGATCCCCCCCTCCGCGGTAGAGAGGCGATCCGCGAATACTGGAAGGACATATCCCTAGAGCAAGCGGAAATATCGTTTCGGTTTGGCGAGATCTACCTGGCTGGCCCATGGTTCGCCACGGAGATTAGGTGTACCTTCCGCCGCCGCCGGAAAGGCGAGATGGTCGACATACGCGGCGCGCTTTTCTGCGAAACCCGCGACGGGAAGATAGCCGAGATGCGTCTGTACTGGCACCGCACTACGCGATAGGCGATCCGTTTACAATGACCGAGATTCTGCTGGGATGCCAGGATTGGAGGCACTCAGAATGGGTTGGCTCGTTCTATCCGAGTGATATGAGAGACCCTGACATGCTGCGCTGGTATGCGGCCGGATTCAACACGGTCGAGGTGAGTGATACGTTTAGAGGAATCCCACCTGAGCCACTGGTCCGTGAGTGGCGAGACGCGGTACCAGGGGGCTTCGTCTTTGCTTTAAAGGTGCCTCGACAGGTTACCCACGAGCGGCGCTTCGTGGGTGCTGATGAGATCCTGCGGCGGTTCCTGGATCGCGTAGCCATACTCGGTGATTGTCTGGGCCCGTTGTTGCTCACGATCAGCCCCGGCTTCACTGCCACCGACGAGGCTCGAGCAGCTGTCATCAGCTTCGTTTCGTCACTTCCGGAGAGCTTCAAATGGGCAGTTGAGTTCCGTCATGCCGACTGGCTCAAGAGTGACATGGTGGAGGCGTTGTCTGCACGCCGCGTGGCGACCGCGCTTGTGGAGGGACGCTGGATTCGTCGATCCCGTATGTTGGAATTGGCTCGTGCACCCACGGCAGACTTCGCCTATGTGCGCTGGAGTGACCCACCGCGGGGTTCCATGGCACGGGCAGAAAATGTGGTGAATCACGACGAGGTTTGGTCTAGCTGGACTGAGATTCTGCGACGGGTAGGTGCATTGGTAGGGACCATATACGGGTACTTTGGCAATCGGTTCAGTGGAAACGCCCCACACGACGTTAAGGATTTCTACCGTTCGACATACGGCGCGGGCGGAGAAATCCAGAACTGGAGACACTGTGCCGATACCGATTAGGTAGAGAAGTCGGGCAGAGGAGGGTCCACCAGTGGCCAGCTACAAGATTTTGTTCATCGACGACGACTCCGGCATCTTGCGGTCGCTTGGCAGCCACCTCGAAAGACTGGGCCATGCCGTCTTCCGTGCGGTAACAGGCGAGTAGGGACTTGCCATCCACGAGAAGGTGCGGCCGGACGTAGCGGTGCTGGATCTTGTCATGCCTACTATGTCCGGCATGGAAGTGTTGGAGATCCTGGGCCGCCGGCAAGCGACGGTAATCGTGCTCACGGGACAGGGTGAGATCGAGACCGCGGTTGAGGCCATTAGGTTGGGTGCGGAGAATTTCCTGGTCAAGCCGGTCGATCTCGGCCAACTGAGTGCGGCAATCGAAAAGGCGAGCGAGAAGAGCTTGCTGCGCCGCGACAATGTGGCTCTCAAGCGCCAGCTCAATCCGTCAGCGAAGCGATGTCTCACCAGGTTGGCGCTTCTGCCGCTTCTCGTGCTGGTGTCGGCGGGAGTTGGCAGGGTATTCGGAGATAGCGGGGGGACGGATCGGCTGCGGAACCCCATTCCAGTACCGTTGGATTCTGCCGACACGCTCAGAAATCGGCAGCGGGATCAATCGCCGGATTCACGCTAGTCATGTAACACAACAGAGCAACACCTAGTCAGGCACACTGAGGTCAACGCCATCTGCGCTTTGGTACATCACGTTACTATCGGCCGGAAGCTGGGTCGCAGCACTACCGCCAGACCTCTCCAAACGCATGCCGCACGGCTATCTTCTCCTGTGACCATGATCCGGGTGGCACTTGCACAGATCCATCCTGCTAAGGCTGACTACGCCGAGAATCTGCGGCGTGTCGGTGGCGTGCTTTCCACCGTGAGATCATGGGAACCCAGCCCGGACCTGGTCGTGTTTCCGGAGAGTGTAATGTCGGGCTACTTTCTCGAGGGCGGGGTGCGCGAAGCGGCGGTCCCGGCTGGGGCGCTGTTCAAAGACCTCCAGGCGCAACACTCCGCCTCCCATGCACCACCACTCGACGTCGTGGTTGGGTTCTACGAGGAGTTTCGCAGCCGTTATTACAATTCCGCGCTGTACGCTACGCTGGGTGGCCCTGGCTCTCAGATCCGGCATATTCACCGCAAGGTCTTCTTGCCAACGTACGGGGTCTTCGACGAAGGGCGCTTCGTTCGGTCTGGTGACTCGATCAGAGCTTTCGATACTGCATGGGGTCGGGCAGCGATTCTCATATGTGAAGACTCGTGGCACTCACTTACGAGTACCCTTGCCGCATTAGATGGCGCGCAGGTGTTGATAGTGCCGAGTGCTGCGCCGGCCAGAGGAATCGAACCGGAGGCGGGAAGGGATCGCGAGCTGCCGTCACGCCCCACCAGCGTGTCCCGCTGGGAGCGATTGATACAGCGTTTGGCGGAGGAGCATGGCGTCTACGTGATCTTGACTCAGCTAGTTGGATTCGAGGGTGGCAAGGGATTCCAGGGTGGGTCATTGGTTGTGGGGCCAGATGGGAATACAGTGGTCGCTGGGCCTGTCTTCGAGGAGGCTCTCATCCAGGCCGAACTAGATCCGGAGGCGATCACCAGGGCCCGGGTGGAACAACCTCATCTCGCCGACTTAGAGGTGCAGCTCCTGAACCTCCTCCGGTTGCATGATGGCACCGCCGCGACCACAGCTCAATACGATGACGGGAAAACCGACAGCCGTTCTGTGGAAAGGGTGGCAGCCGCCGAGATACCGATAGTCGTTCGCGATGAGCGCGATGACCCCATGGCTATGGACTGCGAGCTGACAGCTCAGTGGCTCACGGCCTTTCTCAAGGATGAGGTTGTCCGCCGGCGGGGATTCAGTCGGGGCCTCGTTGGGATGTCGGGTGGCGTCGATAGTTCACTCACAACGCTCCTTGCATCACGCGCTCTTGGGTCGGAGCAGGTGATCGGGGTGAGGATGCCATACCGTAGTTCCAGTGCCGAGAGCCTGGATCATGCCGAGTTGCTGGCAAAACAACTCGGTATTCGCATGGTAACCGTGGACATCTCCGCTGCGGTAGACGGTTACCTCAAAGCTGTAGGTGACGACACTACTCCAGCGCGCCGCGGCAACGTGATGGCACGCCTCCGCATGGTAACCTTGTTTGATCTATCAGCGAAATACCAAGCACTGCCAATCGGTACCGGCAACAAGACAGAGCGACTGTTGGGTTACTTCACTTGGCACGCAGACGACTCTCCACCGGTCAACCCCCTGGGTGACTTGTTCAAGACACAGGTTTGGGAACTTGCACGGCACGTGGGCGTGCCGAAGGAGATTCTGTCCAAACCGGCCACGGCAGACCTAGTAGCTGGCCAGACTGACGAAGGGGACCTAGGGATATCGTACGCAAGGGCTGACCTGATCCTCTACTGGCTACTCAAAGGACTGCGTCGAGAGCAAATTGCAGCTCTGGGGTGCGCTTCCGAGGAAATCGATCTGGTTAGTAGCCTATTGCGAGGCACCCACTGGAAACGCCGGCTACCGACAGTCGCAATGGTGAGCGGGACCGCGATCGGGCAGTCGTATTTGAGACCAGTGGATTACTGATTCCTTGTGTGCAATCACCTTTTCAATCTGCGCTCACCCCTGTCATCTCGGGTGGTGTGGCAAACCCTGAGAGTTCTAAGGAAGTAGGGGAAGTCGAATGCCCGAAAGCGGTCTAACCCCGCGGGCCGCTCGTGAGTCACGCGCCACTATGACTGAACTTATGATGCCAAACATGGCCAACACATTGGGCAACGTGTTCGGTGGCGTAGTGCTATCGCTCATAGACCGCGTAGCCGCGGTAGCAGCAATCCGCCACGCGCGCGGGCCCTGTGTGACGGTGTCAGTTGATCGAGTCGATTTCCGGTTGCCAATTCATGTTGGGGAACTCGTGACGGCGCAGGCAAGCGTGAACTTCGTTGGGCGTACATCAATGGAAGTTGGTGTTCGGGTTGAGGCAGAGAACATAGTCACCGGGGAACGGCGTCACACGAATAGTTGCTACCTCACCTTTGTGGCTATCGATGAGGAGGGTAATCCTACACCGGTACCCCCCATCGTTGTCGAGACTGCTGAAGAACGCCGATGGCACGAAGGTGCCAAGCTTAGGCGTCGTGGGCGAGAAGAGGCGCGAGGGGTAGGTTGGCAGCTTTGATACACTCACGGGTGGTGTGTGTTTTGAGCGGAGGTGGCGCTAAGGCCACGGCCCATCTGGGCTCGATCGAGGCGTTGGCCGAGCGGGGCATTCATCCGGCGCACTACGTCGGCACTTCCATGGGTGCCGTGATGGCGGCATGTTTTGCGAGTGGTCTGACATACCGGGAGGTCCTCAAACGGGTCGCTGGCATATCGCGCCGGGACGTGGCGGTGTTCTCACCTAGCGCAATTCTGGGTCCGTTAGCTGCACACCTGTTCAAGTCGGAACCACTGAAGAAGACGATAGGCCGCATCGTCCCGGTTGAGACTTTTGACGAGCTAGAGGTGCCGCTTTCGGTTACGAGCGTGGACGCTGATACTGGAGAGTTGGTGATCTTCGGCGCCGGAGGCCGCCAGGATGTGGCCCTCGCTGACGCGCTGTACGCGTCCTGTGCACTGCCTCTGTACTACCCGCCAGCCCGTATTGGCGGGCAGACTCTCGTGGATGGTGGCATGCGTGCTGTTCTGCCGCTTGAGGTTGGCGAGAGGTTCGATCCCGACATTCTCTTCGCGGTGGAAGTCGGGCCGTCTCTCTATGCCGAACCATCGGACAAGCAGTTCCCGGTCCCGGCCATGCTGCGAGCCTATGGGCGGGCCATTCGGATTCTCATGGCCACTCAAATAGAGGAGGCCATTGCCCGGTGTAGACGCAAGCGTATTCCGCTGGTGCTGGTCCGGCCACTGAGGGAACAGGACGCGACATTTGCCGTCGACGCAATCGTGCGCTTTGTGGAGGAAGGGTATCGGGCAACTCACCGCGCTCTCGACGAGTGGTTCAGCGAGGGCCACGAATCACAGGCCCCAGAAATCCCGCAGGAATGAGATTATACCCGAGCCTGGCTGGTCCACGATTTTGTGACAATCATCTCCCTCCAGACAGCTACCAGGACACATCATGGAGGTAGGGCGAACATCATGGCGATGGTTGCTCATCCTGCGGTTTGCTCCGATCGTCGTAGGTGCCAGGCGTGGTTAGTATTCTGTGTTGACCGCGTTGTTCATTTTGACCGACCAACGCATCCAGTTTGCCGCGCAGGCCAATGCAGCGGCATCGGCGGCTGCGCAGCTTGCGTCTCGATCCGAACGCACGGGGTGGGGCTGCTGGTTGAAGGAGATCGGAAGATGGGAGCTTAGATGGCGGACGAGCGGATGATCCAGCACTTCACACTTGAGGAGGCGAATCGAACGCTGCCGTATGTAGGACCTATCGTCCAAGACATCGTTCGGGCCCACCAGAAGTGGCGCAAAGGCATGCGGGAACTTGAGTTGCTAACTGCCCGATGCGGCGGAGGCGCCGGTGAGTTGATGCAGCAACAGTCACTACGAGTCGAGGTCGATGGGGTAGCGCAGCGGATACAACGGTATCTCGATGAACTGTCGGCCGTGGGATGTGTCTTCAAGGGCTTCGACGACGGGCTGGTCGACTTCCTCTCAAAGCTGGAAGGGCGTGACGTTTACCTGTGCTGGAAGTTGGGAGAGGCCCAGGTCGGGTACTGGCACGAACTGGACGCGGGGTTCGCCGGCCGAAAAGAGCTGGTCCCCGAGCTAGTAGAGGGGAAAGCCGAATGATACTCATAGTGCGGTTCGTTCATTTCATGGGGTCGGCCCTCTGGATTGGTGGGGCTGTGACGGCGCTGGTCCTAGCATTCGGTGCCAGAAGGGAGTCAGTGGAAGTGCGCGTAGGCCTATTCAGGCTGCTCACGCAGGTTCAGACTCTGGTGATAGGACTTGGTGCTCTTCTTACAGTCGGGACGGGTATTGTCTGGAGTATGTGGCTCGTGCAAGACGGTGGTGAATCCGGCACACACTCAATTGGCTTGTGGCTCATGCAGGGCCTAGGACTGTTGGGTGCGGTGTTAGTTCTGTTTGTGGCCGTGCCAACGGCGGTGAAGGTGGGAGGCCTTGCGGTAGCGACTGACGACGGTCAAGTGCTTCCGGCCTTCGATTATCTGCGGCGCCGTCAGGTCTTGGTGTCCTCGGTGGCAACCGTCCTTGCGATTCTGTCGCTGTTCACAGGAGTAGTACTCTAACCCTGCCAGGCAACGCCCATTTCTGCTTGCCATGGTTCGTTCGCCATCGCCTGGTTCTTGATGATTTCTTGAGCCACCGGAGTTATGTAATTTGGGGGGGACTGGACTCCGGGCCCTCCGTCCACCAACATTCGGACGTTTTCTGCAACCCTGCGGCGGTGGTCCTTTCATTAATGTGGTTGACGATTGTGACAGTTTGGGCATGACTAGCTGGCGTCTGACTACTTCATATGCTGTTGAGCGGAGTGGTGCGCTCCTCGACCTGAGACGGGTCGTCGGTCGTTTCACTTTGCGGATGGCCAGCCACGTGGGTCGCGTCACATATCTAATGTGGGAGTTCGCTCGCGGATTGACTGAGTGGCGCGTGTGGGTATCCCGAGCGGCAGAGCAAGGCGTACACGTGGGATACGGGTCGTTGTTCATCATAATCCTCACGGCGGGGTTTGCCGGTGGGGTCACCGCTCTGCAGGCCGGCTACCAGTTCACGGGTGGGATCCCAGTCTATTTCGCTGCAGGTGTAATTGTCGAGTCGATAATCCTCGAATTGGGTCCAGTGCTAACCGCGCTCATCCTCGCTGGCCGAATCGGTGCCCGGTATGCCGCAGAGCTCGGAACGATGAGGGTGACCGAGCAGATCGATGCTCTGGAGAGTCTGGGCAGGTCGTCGATCTCTCACCTAGTGATCCCGCGGGTCGTCGCTGGTACAATCATGCTGCCGGTGTTGGTGGTATTTGCCGATGCAGTGGGTATCGGGGTGGGATGGATCGCTGCGAAAGGGTCGCTTGGAATCAGCAACGCTGACTTCATCTACGGAGCTCGATACTTCTTCAAGCCGTTTGATCTCTGGTACTCGATGATCAAGTCTTTTGCCTTCGGTCTGGCCATTACCATCATCCCGTGCTACGTAGGCTTCAGTACGAAACAGGGCGCTGAGGGGGTCGGTCGATCCACAACCGCCGCCGTCGTGAGTGCTTCGGTGCTCGTGCTCTTCCTAGATGTGGCTCTGGCGAAGATACTGCTACAATGAGAGCTGCACAGCCTAGGAGGGCCTGCCGCGGTGCCGCGCCGCCCCACGTGGGCAAAAGGTGGCGGTCACCATGATCCAGCTCAAGAATGTCCACAAGCGTTTCGGCGACCTCATCGTGCTGGATGGGGTGGATTTCGAGGTGCGGCGGGGCGAGACCGTGGCATTGCTGGGTCCATCGGGCACGGGAAAGAGCGTGCTGCTGAAGCACATGAATGGTCTCCTTCGTCCCGATAGTGGTACCGTGACCGTCGACGGCTTGGACGTGCCGAATCTAAAACGCAGGGACCTTGCGAAGCTGAGAAGCCGCATCGGTTATGTCTTCCAGTTCGGTGCCCTGTTTGATTCGATGACGGTGTTCGAGAACATAAGACTGGGGATAACGGACGACGCTTGTGCAACAGACAGGGACTACTGTCGAATGAGGGTCCTCGAATGTCTCGACCTGGTGAATCTGCCTCGAGATACCGTTTCCAAGTTCCCAGATGAACTCTCTGGTGGAATGAAGAAGAGAGTTGGCCTGGCGCGGGCCATCGCGGGAAACCCGTCATACTTGTTGTATGACGAACCTACCACAGGGCTTGACCCGGTAAACGCAGACATCATCGACAAGCTCGTTGAGAAGTTGCAGGATGAATTGGGGGTCACCAGTGTCATGGTGACTCATGACGTGCGGGGATCGTTCGGTGTGGCAGACAGGGTGGCGCTGCTTTCGGGTGGCACGATACACGCCATGGGGACTCCGGAGGAGTTGCTCGCGAGTACTGATGGGGCGGTACGGGAGTTTCTTGAGCGCGATCTAGGTGGGGCCTTCGTGACCTGAGAGGTCGGATTTCATGGATCTATACTACAAGCAGGAAGTATCTGTTGGGCTCCTGGTCATGGTAGCCGTGGCGGCGTTCTTCGCCGGGTTAATGTGGCTCACTGGTCGGTCGTTCGGGGCAAGCAATGTGGAAATGTCCGCGCAATTCCTTGATGTAGGGACTCTGACGGTTGGGGACCCCGTCCGGATATCCGGAGTTCGGATCGGACGGGTAGCCGGCACGATGCTGGAGGATGCGGGGAGAGTGCTCGTGACGCTGGAAGTAATGGAGCGCTTCCGACCCAAGGTGGACGCTAAGGTCTCCATCAAGTCGCTCGATTTTCTGGGTGCGAAGTACATTGACTACAGTCCGGGTAGCTCCTCGACTTATCTGGAGGACGGCCAGACGATAGTGGGGACCACCACCGGCGATATTGCCGACGCCGCGGCGGGACTGACCGACGAAGCTGCCGACGTGCTCATCGGTGCCCAGAGACTCCTGACGGAGCAAATGGCGGACGAAGTGCAGCAGACCCTAGCAGCGGCGCAGCGGGCGTTGAACGCCGTAGCCCAGGTGGGAGAAAGCCAACTAGCCGACAACGCCCAGGCTTCATTGCTTGCGCTCCAGCAGGTCGCGGTGAGGCTGGACTCTACGTTGGCCAATCCGGCGATAGACGAGTCTCTCAGCCAACTGGACGAACTGACTGAGAACGTGACCGAGATGGCCGAAGGGCTCGCCGGTGCCACCATGGCACTCAGTGCCATGCTCCAGCAGGTGAGCGATACATCCGGCACAATCGGCAAGTTGCTCACAGACCAGACCATTCACACCGACCTCCACGAACTGCTCGGCTCGCTGACCAAGCTGTTGGACGATGTTAGGGAGCGGCCGGGTCGATATACCTTCGTATCGGTATTCTAGGGGTGAGTGGGTCGAAGGGGGGTAGCGGCACTCCACAGTCTGCCCTTTCGCCCTTGTACGCTGCTGCCTTACTTTCGCCCCATGCTCTCGCTGACGTTTCTCGGTACGTCTGCCGCTCGTCCCACAGTCGAGAGATCAGTCTCGTCTGTTGCAGTTTCGCGAGAAGGCGAGACCCTGCTGTTCGACTGCGGCGAGGGGACCCAGCGCCAGATGATGCGCTACGGCGTGGGCTTTGCTCTGTCCGAGATCTTCTTTACTCACTTTCATGCTGATCACTATTTGGGCGTTGTCGGACTCATACGGACTCTGGCGCTGCAGGGACGTACCGAGTCCATGTGTCTCTACGGTCCCAAGGGGGCCAAACAGATACTTCGTGCGGCGGTCGACCTGGGACTGGAGCGCCCCACCTTCCCAATCGAGATCGAGGAACTGACCGTCGGCGAGCGACTGAAGCGGCCGGGATACGACCTTGAGGTCATCGGCGTGGAGCACGGCCGCAATGCCGTGGGTTACGCGTTGCGCGAGCATGAACGTCTAGGGAAGTTCGACCCGGACAAAGCGCGCAGGTTGGGCGTTCCAGAGGGTCCGACCTGGGGCCGGATCCATCGCGGTGAGGCCGTGGAACTCGAAGATGGGCGCGTTGTGAGCCCTAACGACCTGGTCGGACCTGCCCGTCCAGGGCGTTTGGTTGTCCTTAGCGGCGACACGAGGCCGTGCGGGGGGGTGGTTGAAGCCTCTCACGGAGCTGACCTGTTGGTACACGACGCCACGTTTGGGGAGGATGAGAAGCAACGTGCTTGGGACACTGCTCACTCCACCGCTTTGGAGGCTGCGCAAGTAGCGCTGGCTGCCAGGGTGAAGCGACTGGTTCTGACCCATTTGTCAGCACGCTACTCGGTCAGTGCGCAGCAGCTACTGGATGAAGCACGGTCGGTGTTCGCTGAGACCGCGGTGGCCAAAGATGGTCTGGCACTCGAGGTGCCGTACTCGGGTGAGGAGTGAGGGCAGGCTGCCGTGTTGCTGCGTGGAAAGGGTTGTGTGCTGTTGAATTGTGCCTTGACTGGACTTGACGATATTTCTACGTTGCCTACCCCGTCTGCAGTGACCGGGACGGGCTGACGTCTGGGGCTGTAGCTCAGCTGGGAGAGCGCCTGGATCGCACCCAGGAGGTCAGGGGTTCGAGCCCCCTCAGCTCCATCATCGCTGCCCCGTGGTGTAACTGGCAACACGTCTGACTCTGGATCAGAAGAGTCCAGGTTCGAGCCCTGGCGGGGCAATTGAGAGGGCGGCCCATTGAGGGCCGCGTTCTTTTTTGCCACCGCCGGTCTCGCCGTCGCGTCTCACTGTGTTCGACGCATTGGAGCCGAGCCGGTCGTGCCTTCGCGTCTCACTCCGTTCGACGCATTCTGGGCCGAGCCCTGGCGGGGCAACTAAGGGCCGGTCAACCTGTTAGGTGGGCTCGCTTTGCCATTCTGAGGGGCTGCTGCCCCGACATCTGACCGAAGTTGATCCGGAAGACCGGAGCCGGTCGCCGCTGCTGTGGCCATGTGCGTCATCGAGCGCGAACGCTCTCAGCTGAGCAGCGGGCGCTGGCTGCCGCATCACTAGGTGCCCGGGCGCCGCAGCTCGAGCCCCCGAACGATCACGTACGCTACCAATGCGAACAAGAACACGACAAGCAGCACCCAGGTGATACCCTGGAGCGCGCCGAGCAGCGTGCGGAAGATCTCCCAGGACCAGAGTTCGTTCGTGAGGCTGACGACCTGCGCTTCAGGATCAGACGGCGTGATGTACCGGTCCAGCTGCCAGATCCGGACACCGCCCGTTATCCCCACGACGTAGATCGCGAATTTGATGTACCGCACCCACGCCACGCTGATCTCGTCAGCGATGATCCGATCGAAGATCCGGCGGAGCGGCTTGTCGAAGACCTTGGCCACAACGTACGCGACCACGATGGAAACGATGGTAGTCACGACTAGGAGCGTGATGAACATGATGACCTCCTCGGCCCGCACGGGGGCCCACGTAGAATAGGCCGTGCGTTGCGTGGCGACCAGTAGGATCTACAACACACACCCCTACAAGTTCTCGATTCGCCCAAAAACGCGATCCGTGTCTCCTTTGATCTGTGTCATGCGCGCCGCCAGGAAACTGTACTGCTGCGACCCGTCGACACAGGTCCCGCCCAAGGGCTCAGCTACGCACAGAGCGGTTGGGCATTGTCGACGATCCGGCAGCTCTGGGCCTGGACATCCTCGCTCCCGACGGCATGTTTCCGCCAGATGAGCAATCACACCCGTGGTCCCCACGGAAGCCATGCAACGTGAGCCGACAGCGACTGGCAGGTCGGCCGCTTCGCGGTGCTCGTTCGCGAAGCAGGAATAAGGAGATCCATCATGCGTTCATCCAGAACGGTACCGGTCGTGATCACTGTCGTCGCGGCGGCGCTCACAGCGTGCGGAACCACGGCTCCAGCGGTGCTCACAGAGGCTGACCGAGATGCCATCGGTGACGTGACCGAGGCCGCCGTCCAGATGGCCAACGAGGCGACAGAATGGACGGCGTACACCGACCTCTATTACGCCGAAGACGCCATCATCCTTCCTCCAAACGCTGAGGCAATCAGGGGTAGAGAGCAGATTGCTTCGTTCTTCGGGACTTTCCCACCGATCAGCGATATGCGATTCGAACAGATCGACGTCGGTGGGGCCCGCGACGTCGCTTACGTGTACGGCACGTACTCCATGGTCATGACGCCGGAGGGCGGGGAGCCGGAGCAGGACTCCGGCAAGTATATCGAGGTCTGGAAGCGGCAGGCCGACGGATCCTGGAAGGTAACGCTCGACATCTTCAATTCAGATCTGCCGCTGCCAAGCTCTGAGAGTCAGATGTAGGGATCGGACGCGCTGCCGGAGCCTAGCCCGCTCAAGAAGCCGCCGAACTCTATCCGGGTCATTCAAGCACCTCGGAGGTGATGGAGAGTCCACGTGGTCCGGCGGTCTCTTTCGTAAGCTGGTCAGGCTATACGGACGGTGGCCTGGAGGCTTTTCGACGTGGGAAACCGACCAACATCATCTGGATGGACGGTCTGGGCGTGAGCCACGTGATCAGTGGTAACCTAGATTTGCGGGAAGTCATCGAGCGTCTGGCTTTGAAGGGCTTGCAGAACTCCCTACACTGGCCGTTAGCAGGTCCTGTCTGCCGAATTGGCGGCGACAGTCTCCGCAACAGATTTTAGCTTGGCTCAAGCTGGGTACGGAGGGCAGAAACCTCGGTTTGCGGTGCGTAACTGTTCCCGCTTATCCGTGACGCTGGGGAGCCGGGGCAATGCCGCCAGTGGGCTGTCTGTTCAATGCTCTCTGCGCGTACCTTGCTCTTCCAGCCAGGCTGCAGCAGCAGGGTGTAGGGGTATGGGTGCCGTGAGCAGTGCTTCTACGTGAATCTGATTCGCGATTGCGTTGACTTGGATCAGCTGGTCACGTTGATCTCGCAGTATGTCCAGGAGGAGCCGTACGACGCTGCCGTCCAGCGCCTCAGTTGCGACAATCCAATTCATCACAGCAACGGTGGGGATGTCTGTCTCAACGCCAGGATATGCGTGAGCGGGAATCGTCCCAGGCGCATAGTACGGATACCTCTCAGCAAGAAGCTGCTGAGTGGCGCTGTCGATCTGCAGTATGCGCGCCTTTCCTGTAGTCGTCGCTTCGAGTACCGCAGCAGCAGGATAGCCTACGGAGATGAGGGCTGCATCGATAGCCCCGTCTCGTAGCGCATTGGCCGATTCACTGAACGAGAGGTAACGGGTCTCGATATCTTCGTAGCCGATGTCGTAGGCCTCCAGCACTTGGCGGGCGAGTTGCTCCGTACCGCTTCCGGGCGAACCGACCGAGACCCGCTGGCCAGCCAAGTCCACTATCGAGTTAGCATCCGAACCCCTGGAAACGAGGACGTGAGTCACGTTCGGATAGAGAGGTGCGATGATTCGCAGCGTTTCTAGAGGCTCCGGATAATCGCTGCCGCCAGAATACGCCTCGTACACGGTTGTGGCCATCGAGAAGCCGAAGTCCATCTCTCCATTCACCACCCGGTTTACATTCTCCACTGATCCACCGGTAACCTCGGCTGTGTATTGATGGCTAGGATCCGCGACCGACAGTCGGCTGGCAATTGCGCCGCCCAGAGGATAGTAGATCCCACCGGTGCCTGCAGTGCCCAGGCTGAGGAAGCGGCGTGCGCCATCCGTTTGCCCGGATCCGCACGACGTGGAGATCGTGGCAGAGACTGCAAGGAGCGCAGCGACTAGCGTAGCCCTCTTGAGACTACGTCCCTGGGTCATAGAGCTGGTCATGGTCACCACCAGCGACCTCCTTGAGTTGGCTCAGAAGTGTGACGGCAACGATCCCGAAGCCCACTGCGTCAGTCAAGAGTCCGGGTCTTACAAGGGCCACCGCTGCCAGCAGGAGGAGAACTCGCTGCCAAGCCACGACGGGTCGACGGACGTACCCAACTACGGCTCCTGCCAACGTCATTACGCCCACACACGCGGTGACTACTGCACCAATCACGGCCAGAGGTGAGGCCTGGAGTAGCAGTGCCGGTCCGTATACGAACATGAACGGAATCAGAAAGCCGGCGCTGGCCAGCGTGAGCGCGGTAAATGCGGTTCTCAGTGGTGGTGCCCCGGCGATGCCGGATGCCGCGTACGCCGCGAGGGCCACTGGTGGGGTGACGTTCGATAGGCAACCGAAGTAGAAGATGAACAAATGCGCGGCGAGTAGAGGCACACCCAAATCCGTGAGCGCAGGCGCCCCCAGGGCCGCTAACACCACATACGCCGCAGCCGGTGGTAGTCCCATTCCCAGTAGGATCGATCCGAGGGCAGTGAGAACGAGGGCGACTGGGAGGTGACCGCCCGACAACGTGATGATGAACTCCGACATCCGCAGGCCGATGCCAGTCAAAGACACCACACCGACGACGATTCCGGCGGCGGCGCATGCAGCCGCGACCTGAACAGTGCCCTTTGCAGCACCGACGAGAGTGTTGCCGACCTGCCCCGACGTGAGGCGCGTCTGTTTGGGCCCCAAGGTCACAACCGCTGCCACGATGACTCCCCAGAACGCGGCCCTCATAGGTGAACGGCCGAGCACGAGGAGTACCACGATGACACCAATGGGAAGCAACAGGTGCAACCGCGACAGAGTCTCGCTGTCGAGGTGGGTAGTGCCCGGTGGCAGTCTCATCTTGTGTGCCTGGAAGTGGATCGCCATGAGGAGGGCAACGTAGTAGAGGAGAGCCGGGATGGCCGCAGCCAAGGCCACTTCGACATAGGGGATGTTCGTCCAAGTGGCTAGGATGAAGGCCCCAGCTCCCATGATCGGAGGCATTAGCTGCCCGCCCGTGCTCGCGGCCGCTTCGATGGCACCCGCGAAGTGAGGTCGGAAACCAGACCGCTTCATCACAGGTATTGTGAGCGAGCCGGTTGTGACGACGTTGGCCACGGCGCTGCCGGAGATTGAGCCCATCAACGCGCTGGCGACAGCCGCGGTCTTGGCGGGACCGCCCCGCGTGGATCCAGCTATCTTGGCCGACAGCCCGGTCAGCAACCTTCCCCCTCCCGCTACATCCAGCACTGTCCCAAACAAGACGAATAGGTAGATGAAATCGGCCGACACCCCCAGCGGAACGCCCCAGATCCCTTCGGTTGTCAGGTATAAGTGCTCGATCAAACGTTGAACGCCGTAGCCACGGTGCGCGAGAAGACCAGGCAAGTACGGGCCCAACAATACGTATGCGATTGCCAACAGAGCGACGGTCACCAGACCCCAGCCGGAGGTGCGTCTTGCTAACTCCAGTGTAACGACGATGGCCATCGCCCCAGCTGTGAGGTCGAGCACCGTCGCTGCTCCTGCGCGCCGCACCAGCTCTTGATGGATCACCGCGATGTAGCAGCAGGAGATCAGGGTTGCGCCGATCAGCAGGGCGTCGATCGTACAGTTGAGCTGCTTCCTGCGCCTGCCGGCCGGTTCGTTGTCGGGCTCGTCGTCCGTGTCCTGTCGTCCACGCTTCCAGCGAACGACGCCCACCCCGAGGAATCCCATGACGGCCATGAAGGCCAGGTGGACGGGACGCTGGACGAATGCGGTGAACGGCTCGACGCCCGCGCCGTACAGGTGGAACAGCGCCGCCCCCAGAGCGAGGGCGGCGACAACGGTGCGGTGAATCAGCGCGCTGTCCTACCGTCCTGATCCACTCCCAGCGCCGGTCGGCGGTGGCGCAGGAGGCGGATAAGGAACACCCAGCTGTGCCAGGTACGTGTCGTACTTGGTCGGATCGTAAATGAGCTTCTCCAGCTCCGGACGGTACAACTTCATCTTTTCCTCGTTGAGGTGGATCGGCGGGTCGGTTCCTTCGGGGATGAGTGAGACCCACTGGTACTCCTTGGTTTGCACTTCCCGGTGGTAGCGCCAGGCCTCGTCCACTAACTCGGGGTCCATCAGAACGTCTATAGCGGTCATGGCGATTACCCGGGCACCGTAGTTGGAGCCCTTGTGTGCAATGGGAGTCGCCGCCGCGATCCCAGCCGACCAGTGGTGGCCGATGGTTCCAGGTATGTTCGCCGGGTACCGGAGCCGGATGGTGGGCACGTTCCAGGACACCTCGGCGATGTCGTCACTGCCGCCCCCCATCCCCTGGTCGGACTCGCTCAGCGTGTCCACTTCTGTCCGTAGTCCGGTTTCCTCCCGATCCAGCATCTTCTGTACTGCCTTTGCTAGGACCTGATCAGCCTCGTCCCACTCGGGCATGCCGACCCGGTCGATGTTGGCCTGCATCCGTTCGGCGAGGGGCTTGCTCATGGTGGAAGGCCATGCCGAGCCCAGCACGCGCTCCTCGACGGTGGTCGACGTCATCATCGAGGCGGCCTTGGCCATCGTCTGACCCAGTTCGTGCAGCTCCTTGATGCGGGGATAGTCGAGTTCTCGGAAGTAGTACCAGACGGACGCCTCAGATGGGACAACGTTCGGTTGATTGCCGCCGTTGGGAATCACGTAGTGGGATCGCTGCTGGAGCCTCAGGTGCTCACGGCGGAAGTTCCACCCAGTGTTCATCAACTCCACTGCATCCAACGCACTGCGGCCGGCCCACGGCGCTCCCGCTCCATGTGCTGACGTGCCGCTGAAAGTGAAGATCGTCGACACGAGTCCGGACCCCGAGATGCCCCATCCGGTAGTCATCCGGTTGCTCACGTGGGTCGAGAGCATGATATCCATGCCCTCGAACAACCCGGCGTTCACCATGTAGGTGCGCGAGGCCACGAGTTCCTCGGCCACACCCGGGATCACCTTGAGCGTTCCCTGCAGACCGTGTCGCTCCATCACGCGCTTCACGGCTATCACAGCAGTGATGTCAACTGCCGGTGTGGTGTTGTGGCCCTCGCCGTGCCCCGGTCCTCCCGGAATCAAAGGATCGTGATATGGTACGCCGGGCCGCTGGGATGTTTCAGGCAGGCCGTCGATGTCACCCATGAATCCAACCACCGGGCTTCCGCTGCCCCAGGTAGCGACATAGTTGGTGGGCATCCCGGCGCCACCCATCTGCACGTCGAAGCCCTCCTGGCGGAGAATGCCGGTCAGATATTCAGCGGTCCAGATTTCCTGGAAACCCAGTTCACCGTGGCTGAATACCTTGTCCACTATCTCCTGGGTGAGCTTCCCCATGGAAGCAACTTCCTGGCGCACCTCTTCACGGACTTGATCGACTGACTGTCCTTGAACGGCGAGCGGTGTCAAAAGAAGGCTGCAGAGAGAGGCAGCAAGCACCGAAAGACGGCATTTCTGCATAATGACGCTCCTGTTGGTTGGGGAGAGTGGCGGATGCCAATGAATATGGCACCTGTGAAGTCTATCCGGCAGGAGACATGATGCCGCTCGCCGCCCCCCCAGGGGTCGGGAACGGCGGCGACCAAAACAATTTTGAATCCTACTCTATCGGCCCAGGTCTGTCTCCGGCTCGGTGGTTGATTCGGCCAGCGGTGGATAGGGCACTCCCGTTTGCTCGAGATAGGTGTGCCAGCTCGGCGAGCAAGCACGTGCTGCTGTCAGGGTGGGCCAAGAGGAGAGATCGTAAGCAGGGTGTCAAGTCGCAATCAACACGAGCCATGTCGCCAGGTTCGATGCTACCAGTGACCATCCCACCGTTTTGAGTTGCCGCGGATGAACGTGTACCGCAGTGATAATGAGAGCGGTCACGCCTGCCGGTACCAACGCCAGCGCTGCCTTGGGAGGGAGCGGACCGACGGTGGTTATCACAACGCCGGCAGCGATGGTGAGCAATCCCAGCAGGGGTGCGGCAACAATGGACCAGGATGAGCGAGTGGCTGGTTTGTGCTTGGCCTTTATGGCGTGAACCGCAATCGTGCCGAGCAGGAAGCTCACAAACCACACTCCACACGCGAGCCATGCCAAGGCCCACTCCACGCCCCCAGACACTGCAACGGGCATTACAATGCTCGACATCGCCGCTATCACCAGAGTCTCCGGCACAAGACCCTTCAATCTCCCAGTCGCGAAGGCTGGAACCAAGACACCGCTACAGGCCAGTGGTGCCAGGACTGCAAGTCTGCCCTCGGGGGAAGCTGCTACCATAGCTATCAATCCGGCCGCCGTCCCTGCAGATGCCAGCAAGACAATCCGCATGGTTGCTCTTCTGGTCCACAACTCCCGCAACCGCTCTCCCCTCACGCCGTTGATGATCGCAACAGGTTCGTGCAGGAAGAAGAACACCACAGCGGCGAAAGCGAAGCAGTACGAGGGTACTGTGGCGCGGCCAAGCGACAATCCTGTGGCAAGCGGAAACAGGAGTTCCGCGTACGCACCGTGCTCGCGCGGGAGCAAGGACTGATAGCGAGGCATTGATCGGCGTGGTCTCCCTCTGGGAGCTTCTGTCTCTTGATTGCAGTCAGGGGTGCCCAGTCATCTCTGGGGCATCGGTGGCGTTCAGTGCGTACCTCTGGTTGATGGGTGCTACGACCCCTGCACCTGCACCCACCTATGCGTACGTGAATCCCTTGGTTGCTGTTGTACTGGGTTGGCAGCTAGCAGCCGAACCGATGAACCCTATAGTGGTTCTTGCCGCAGCGGTAGTCGTAAGTACCGTGGCTCTCATCGTCTCCCGGCAGGCTCGGGTTGGCTCCCCGGCATAGAAACGTCTACTCCAGCAGCACAAGCCCCCGGTATGGCAATGCTGCCTTCGGCGTGTGACGGCCCCTTTCCCTAACATAAAGTCAGGTCTGGAGCGGTGAGCAGTCAGATAGAGAAGCGTCCCCTATTTGCTGCCTCTCTCTTTCATCACTATGTCCACTATCACCTTCATGAGCTTGTCTCGAGCAGTATCGACATCTTGCTGCAGAGGCACCTTGCTCCCAATTAGCTTCTTCTCTCGGCGCACGACTGCGTCCTCAAAGTGGTTCAATGCCTCTACGATCATGTGCTGATATTCCAGGCCTGAACTCATTGGTCTCTCCCGGTTGGCGTTCTCCATGCTCTCAGATAACATTGGGGCCGATGGTCGGCAAGTGTTGCCCGGGTGGTCGCGGTTCCGGACGGTTGCTTTCCCAGTGTCGAACCTCAGAAGATCCTGACCAACGCGATTCTCCCATCCGGTCCGACAGCCCAACCGACTTCACGGGAGGAGAACGCTACACTCCAATAGGCAAGCGTGTCCAGCAGGGTCCAGTTGATGCCGTTGTCCAGCGTGTAGGCGGCTCCCTTGGGACCGACGGCGACAAAGCTATGCGGTGATCCGGGTATTGATGCGACTCCGTAGATCGCTCCGGAAAAGGCCGGCCTCCCCGCCAACGTCCAAGTGGAACCTCCGTCCCCAGTCCGGGCAATATTGTCCGCGTAGGTATCGGGACTGTTGATGTCACCTCCGACCGCGAGACCCCGTGAGGCATCCTCGAACGCCAGCGCAGTGATTCCTCGTCCCGTTCCGCTCACCACTGGAGTGTCGTGCACAGACCAACTGTAGCCCCTGTCAGCCGTGACCAAGATCCGGGCCCGGTCGCTCGAACCCGTTCCGAACCACGCTGTGCTGTCACCGAAAGTCACCAGGCAATCGCCGCTCGCAGCAAAGCCTCCCTCTCCAGGTAGCGCGGCAGGAATCGCCGCCTGCGGAATCGGGTTCCAATGTTCACCATCTGTGGTGACGATGATGGGGAACCTGCTGTCAACAGCGTCACTAAACGCGATGCCATTCGACTCATCCCAGAACCCCATGCAGTCGAAAAACGCCTCCGGTTCGTGGTTGACGAACTGCAGCACCCAATGCCTGCCTCCATCCGAGGTCTTGTAGATGCGTGAGCCGTCTCCTATACCGGCACTCAAGAGGTAGGCCTTGCTTGAGTCAACCGCGTGTACATCTCTGAACTGTAGAGAATCGGCTCCGGGAACGGTGCCCGTGCGCCATGTCTGACCGCCATCAACGGTCAGGGCGTAGGTACCTCCCAGCCCGCTAACCCAGGCCACTCTATCGTCGACAGGGCTTATAGCCTGGAGCCTGCTTGCAGTGCCGCTGGCTTGTCGCGTCAGTGTCGGCTTGGCTCGCGGTCGATCTGCCGTTCCAGAGCCACAGCCTTTCGTGAAGCTGGGCAGCACCACGATGACGAGGAGCCTGAGAAATCGGCTATGCACCACGAGCGTACCTCTCCTGTTGCAGGATTTGCTGTCAGTATGCTGCACGATCAGTCATCGAACTTCTTGGGATAGTCAAAGTCTACCAACTGACCTCCGGCATCTCCGATCTCCCGCCATGAAGTAGCTGTGAACTGGATTTGTGCGATGCCACAGGTCGGAACGTTGTCGATACTGCAACGCGCAAGTTGGTTGACGAGGTCAGTCAATTCGGGGTTGTGACCGAACAGCAGCGCACAACTGGCAGCATCGTCAAGCTCGTGGATCGCTCTGAGTATGCCTGCAATGCCTCCGTGATATACGCGTTCGTCGACCACAATGTCCTTGGCCGGATAGCCGATCTCGGCGCTGATCGCCTTCGCAGTGGCCATCGCCCGCAAGGCAGGACTCGACACCACCAGATCGGGCTGCATTTGACGGTTTGCCAATCGTTTCCCCATCCGGGGTGCGTCTCTCTTGCCTCGATTGTTCAACGGCCGGTCACTGTCTGCCAATGTTTGGTCCTTCCAGCTCGATTTTGCATGACGTGCCAGCAACAGTGTCTTCATCTTGCACATTCCGTTGGAGGAGACAGGTTCTTGTCATGAACGTTTCGTGGTGGGTGGACTGGTGTCAACTGATCCCTAGACCTAAGGCGCGCCGGGTCGCCCACCACGGTCAGCTCGCAGCAAGGAGCGGTGACGGCCGCATTCGGATGTATTGTTCGTAGCTGGTCCGTTGTTTCAGCACTAAATTGTGGGGCGTCGGCAAGTTGCAGTTCCGTCGCCGGATCGGCAACCATTTCTGCATGTTAGCCTGGGCATGGACCAGGTCTTCAACCATCGATGAGGAGGTCGGCATGACTGACAGCGAACTTACGCGACGCGATTTCGTGAAGGTAGGGGCGGTCGGAGCGGCCTCGGTCATCTTGAATACGAATGCTGCCAGTGCCGAGGCGCCCCGCGTCGCCATGCCCGACCGACCGCTCGGCCGCACCGGCCACCGCGTGAAGCTATTCAGCCTGGGTGGGCAGGCTACACTGGAGATGCAAGGCACCCGGGATCAGTCTATAGAGATCATAAATCGAGCGATAGATCTGGGAGTCAACTACATTGACACCGCGGCTGCCTACGGTCGTGGGATCAGCCAGACCTACATCGGTGAGGTGATGGCTACCCGGCGCGACGAGGTGTTCCTCGCTACCAAGACACACAATCGGACGCGGGATGGGTCCCTGGAGCTGCTGGAGCAGAGCTTGAATCTGCTGCAGACTGACCACCTGGATCTGTGGCAGCTACATAACGTCCAGCGAAATGAGCAACTCGACACGATCTTTGCAAAAGACGGCGCAGTTCATGCGCTGCAGGAGGCGAAGGAAGAGAAGATCGTCCGGTTTCTAGGCATCACCGGACATTTCGATCCCGCCGTGCTCGTTCGGGGACTGAACGGTTTCGACTTCGACACGGTGTTGCTGGCCCTGAATCCCGCCGATCCTCACTATCTCCCCTTCACTGAGGAACTGCTACCGCTCGCAAACCGGAAGGGACTGGGGATCATAGCAATGAAGATACCGGCACGCGGCCAGCTGTTCCGTGAGGGGGGAATCACATCTATGAGGGACGCGATGACCTGGGTGATGGCGCACCCGATAAGCACGGTAATAGTGGGCTGTGACACTGTGGAACAGCTGGAGGAGAACGTCTCAATAGCAGCAAACTTCCAGCCACCATCTGAGCAGGAGTTGGCTCGCATAGCGGGACTAACCGCACACTATCCCAAGGAGGCTGCTTTCTTCAAGCGTGACGCCGCGGGGTTCCCGGGACGTCGTGACGATGAGGACGATCAGCAGACCGATGACTGAACCGAGCCGAGAGCGCTGCATCGCGTAGACTGTGGGGCAAGGGAGCGACAGGCGAGTACTCTCCACGGACCGTTTGATCGGTTGCGCAGTTGGAGCAGTCTGACCGCTTCGACTGATCTCCAGCCGCCCGCAGGCTAGAAGATGGCCGGCCGCCCCCGGGGACGGGTGCCCGCTGCTGTGTGGTGGGCAGGGGAATGGAGGTCCCGCGAACCCGGTCGTAAGTTATTGCTACCGAAAATCTTAGGTTGTATCGGTCAGCAGTAGCCTCGGCTGGTCGTTCAGGCAAGGAAACCGCAGTTCCGCTCATCTGTGCTTCATGATTCCTTAATCGGCCAACAGCTAGTTTGCTTGCGATATTTACTTTTCCGGGTATCCTGATCACCGGATATATCGACGGGAGTACCGATGAAGGCAGAACCGAGTGATATCCGCCGTGCCGCCGGGATCTTCAAGGTGTTGTCCCACCCACATCGGCTCAGAATCGCCTGTCAGCTTTCGGACGGTCGCTGTACGACCCAGAAGGAACTGATCGAGGAACTGGGCTGGCCCCAATCCACGATGGCCCGCCACCTGTCCGCGCTGCGCGACCGCGGGCTGATCAAAGCCACGCGAAAAGGGCAGGAGGTGCAGTTGGAGCTGGGCAGTCCTGTCACTCGCCAACTGCTGGAGGCAGTGTGCGTGTGGGTGCATCCTGAAACCGGCGAACGTTTCGCCGGGAGTTTCAAAATGGCTCCAACCGGGCAAGTGTGATGCGGCGAAGAGAGTTCATACGTATCGGCTCCGGAGCCGCTGGAGCGATGCTCATGGGAGGCCTAGCAAGCGATTGGTTCAACCTGTACGGCAATCCCCTTCCCGATCCAGGTACTGACGGTGATCGCATAATCCCGTCCTTCTGCGAACTCTGCTTTTGGAAGTGCGGGATATTGGCTCACGTCAAGAACGGACGTGTCACCAAGATCAAAGGCAATCCCAAAGATCCACTCTCGCACGGTCATCTCTGCCCGCGCGGAGCCGGAGGAACAGGGCTGCTGTACGATCCGGATCGTCTGAAGAAACCACTGATCAGGGTGAGTAAACGCGGTGGCCAGGAGTTCGAGGAAGTCACGTGGGATGCGGCGCTCAACGAGGTGGCCGAGAATTTCGAGCGCATCAAGGGGCTGTATGGTGCGTCTGCCTTGGCGCTGTTCTCGCACGGTTACGGCGGCAACTGGATGAAGCACCTATTCAAAGCCTATGGCTCACCCAACATCGCCGCCCCGTCATATGCGCAGTGCCGCGGCCCCAGGGAAGTCGGCTTCGATTTGACTTTCGGATCGGGAGTTGGGTCTCCGGAGGTCACTGACATGGCCAACAGCCGGTGCGTCGTGCTCATCGGCAGCCACCTGGGCGAGAACATGCATAACACTCAGGTTCAGGACTTCGCCCAGGCGATTCGCAATCGTGCGGACATTATCGCTGTCGATCCGCGGTTTTCTGTCGCCGCATCCAAAGCCAACTATTGGCTACCCGTCAAACCTGGAACGGACATCGCATTGCTGCTCGCTTGGATGAATGTGATGGTGGGGGAGGGCTTATACGACAGAGAGTACGTCGAGGGGTACACAGTAGGGTTCGAGCAACTGAAGGCACACGTCGAACCGTACACACCAGAGTGGGCCTACCCTAGGACAGGACTCGAGCCGGAGTTGATTCGGCGGACAGCGCGCGTGATGGCCGCTGCGAAGCCAGCCACCTTGATCCACCCAGGCAGACACGTAACCTGGTACGGCAATGACACCCAACGGTCTCGAGCGATCGCAATCTTGAACGCACTCCTCGGGTCGTGGGGTCGCAAAGGTGGGTTCTACATTCCGTCTCAGGTGGAGCTACCCCCTTACAGGTATCCGGGCTATCGGGCGCCGGAGGGCGAGGCAGCGGATCGCCCCCAACCGAGCGACTACCCCCTGGGTGATGAGGTGCTAGCGCAGGGTGTTTGCGAAGCGACAATCCCGGGCGTGCGAGAGGAATCCGGCATCAAGGGCTGGATGGTGTACGGCTCAAACCTGCCGACAACCCTGCCCAATCCCAAGCAGACGTACCAGGCAATCCAAGAACTTGAGTTCTTGGTGACAGTGGACGTGTTGCCGGCGGAGATCGCTGGCTGGTCGGACGTGGTCCTTCCCGAAGCAACCTACTTGGAGCGGTGTGACGAACTGTTAGCCCCAAGCTATCGGCAGCCCTACATCGCGGTACGTCAGGAGGTAGTTCCACCGATGTACGACAGCAAGCCCGGTTGGTGGATAGGGCGCGAACTTGGGAAGCGGATAGGGCTTCCCGAGTTTTTTCCGTGGACAGATTCGATCGAGTATGCCCAGACGCGGCTGCACGAAGCTGGGTACGACTGTGAGGAACTCCAGCGTGATGGCGTCATACTTGGGCCGCCGCAACCGCTCTACTTTGAGGAGGGAGCTGCACCGGAGTTCTACACCGACTCTGGGAAGATCGAAC
Organism: Gemmatimonadota bacterium; assembly: GCA_039586365.1. GTDB lineage: Bacteria > Gemmatimonadota > Gemmatimonadetes > Gemmatimonadales > GWC2-71-9. The sequence continues at coordinate 161,863 of JBDHKN010000001.1, forward strand.
TGTACTCCGCACGGCTTGCGAGCTACGGCTTCGATCCCATGCCGACGTATCACGAAGCTGAAGTTGAGGAACCACCGACAGGATACTACCGACTGCTCTTCGGTCGGGCCCCGAGCCATACGTTCGGTCGTACGACCAACAACCGGTTGTTGTCAGAGGTCTACTCAGAAAACACCGTTTGGGTAAACGGTGCCGTCGCTGGGAAGTGGGGCCTGCAGGACGGTGACCGAGTCTATCTCCAAAACCAGGACGGAGTGCGCTCATCCTTCTCAGGCCCCGTGAAAGTAACTGAGCGGATTCGTCCCGACGCCGTTTACCTGGTGCACGGCTACGGCCGCAAGGCGAGAAAACTACGCTTCGTTTACGGCAAGGGTATCGACGACAACGAGCTGATCACACGCTACAAGACAGATCCAGTCATGGGTGGGACCGGAATGAACGTGAACTTTGTGACGTTCTTGCGGGCGAGTGAAGTGGATGCGGAACTCGCCGCGCCGGCTGCTGAGACAGAGGTGGAGAATGGTTGAGAAGCAGTATGCGATGGTGGTAGACACTCGCACCTGTGTGGGTTGTGGTGCGTGTGTGATCGGCTGCAAGACCGAGAACAGTGTGGCGCAGGGCTACGCGCGGGACTGGGTGGTCACTGAGACTGCGGGTACCTACCCGTTCCTACAGATGAACGTCAGGTCTGAGCGGTGCAACCATTGTGAAGACGCGCCGTGCGTGACTGTTTGCCCGACCGGCGCCTCACACTACGGCCCAGGTCGTACCGTCCAAGTGAACCAGGCCAAGTGTTCGGGTTGCAAGGCGTGCATTGCTGCATGCCCGTACGGTGCCCGCTTCATCGATCCCCAACTGGGAGCCGTTGATAAGTGCACGTTCTGCGTCCACAGGATCGAGGACGGTATCCCGACCACTTCGTGTCAGGAGATCTGTCCGACACAGAGCATCTACTTCGGTGATCTGAGTGACACGAACAGCCAAGTCTCCCGGCTCTTGGCCACGCGCGACCACTATACGTTGCTGCCTGACGCTGGGACGAAGCCCAAGCACTTCTACGTGAGGTGAGTAGGCTACCATGAATGAGATCACGACGACGCGACACAATCCTTTGATTGACCCAGTGCTTCACGTGTGGCATGGCGAGGTCGCGCTGTATTTGTTTCTCGGCGGCGTAGTGGCGGGGATAATGGTGCTCTCCGGGATGTGGCTGCTCCGCAGGCCTATTCCTGAACGCTCCCGCGCCCTGTCATTCTTGCCGTGGGCCAGTCCGGCACTCCTTTCGGTGGGCATGTTCTTTCTCTGGCTAGACTTGGAACATCCGTGGAATGCCTACCGCTTCTACCTGGCCTTTCGAGCGAGCTCTCCCATGTCTTGGGGCGCCTGGATTCTGATTGCCATCTACCCCGCTTCGGTTCTGCTAGCTTGAACGGGTTCTCCGCCGGACTTCCGCCAGCGCTGGGAACAGCGCTTAGCGTTGCTTCCGCCGGTTGCACGGCTTGGTCGCTGGGCGGTTCAACACGTCCGACAGCTTGCGCTAATCAACGTGCTGACCGGCGCTGCCCTCGGCCTCTACACAGGTGTTCTCCTGGGGACGATGGCCGCGCGCCCACTGTGGAATTCTGCGATCCTCGGCCCACTGTTCCTCGTGTCCGGTCTCTCCACGGGGGCGGCCTTTCTTCTCCTGTATCGCCTTGGCGATCAGGAGCGCATTCTGCTGGGCAGGGTCGATATGGGGTTGATTGTTGCTGAATTGTGCTTGCTCGCGCTCTGGCTGATCGGCCTTGCAAGTGGTGGCATCGCTGCCAGAGCGGCCGTTTCCATCTTCTTCGGAGGGTCGTACACGGCGGCGTTTTGGACGCTGGTAGTGGCTCTGGGACTCGTCACACCATTGATCGGAGAGTGGATCGAGCATCGCAATCGCGTCGTCCCAGGCCGCGCCATCGCCATACTGGTTCTGGTCGGTGGCTTCGCACTGCGTTGGATCGTGGTCTTTGCCGGCCAGCATGCACGGTGGGTTGGCGAAGTCGCATTGCGATAAGAGGAAGAGAATCTCATGACTGCAAGACCATACTGGAATCCGTATCTCGCCGGCGCGCTATTGGGACTGGCCCTGCTGGGCGCATTCCTGATTGCCGGACAAGGGCTAGGCGCCAGTGCGTTTCCCAAGAGGGTACTGGCCGTGGCAGGTAGCGAGGTAGCGCCGCAGTGGACGGCGCGGAATCCATCGCTTGGCCAATACGTGGAAGATGACTCCAACCCGCTGCGAAACTGGCTCGTAGTTGAGGTGATTGGTGTGGTGTTGGGTGGGTTAATCGGCGCCCTCAGCGCCGGACGGCTCAAGGCCACCGTTGAGAAGGGTCCCAACATCTCGGTGAGGGGAAGGCTAGGCTATGCCTTGGGTGGTGGGATCATCATGGGGTTTGCAGCGGCGCTGGCCCGGGGCTGCACTTCCGGGCAGGCTCTCAGCGGCGGTGCCCTACTGGCGACCGGTAGTTGGATCTTCATGATGATGTTCTTTGCCGGGGCCTATGCGTTCGCGTACGTGGTTAGGAGGCAATGGCTATGAGTGACGCGGTCTTCCCAATCGTCTTTGCTTCAGAGGAAGCACGTCTCCTTACGGCAATCTTACTGGGATTCCTGTTTGGGTTTGCCCTCGAACGAGCCGGTTTTGGCAACGCGCGCAAGCTCGTCGGTCAATTCTATCTGCACGACATGACGGTTTTCAAGGTGATGTTCACTGCCGTGTTGGTGGCGACGGTTGGACTCTATTCGTTGTCCGCCTTCGGGTTCTTGGATATGTCGCGCATGTGGGTCAACCCGACCTTTGTTTGGGCCCAGTTGATCGGCGGATTCATGTTGGGGATCGGGTTCATCATGAGTGGCCTGTGTCCGGGCACGTCTGTAGTATCGGCCGCCTCCGGACGATGGGATGGACTGGTGACGTTCGCTGGGATGTTCGTCGGTTCGTTCGCCTTCGCATTGTTCAGCGATTGGTTCCCGATCCTGGTGCGGCTGTACGAAGGTGGTTCCCTCGGTGTGTCAATGCTGCCACAACTCCTGGGACTATCTGTCCCATGGTTCATCCTGGGAGTCGTGCTTCTTGCAGGCGCAGCGTTCGTTGGTGCTGAGAGGGTCGAGCAGATCTTCCAGCGGGAGCAGCGGCCAGTAGAACTGACACCTGAACCCACTCGCCGTGCGCGGCGGTACAAATTCGGTCTGGCCGGTAGCCTAGCATTGGTGGCATTGGTGGCCTCGGGAGCGTCAGCACCGCGCGTCGAGCAACCGCAGGTCCGGGCGGTGGAGATCGCACCGCTCGAGCTGGCTGAGGCGATCATTGCCAAGAACCCCGGGCTGCTGATTCTGGACCTCCGCAGTCAGACCGATTCGCCGGGCTTGGTGATACCTGGTGCAATACCGATCGGCCCCGACCATACAGCCGTACAGTATCTGCAAGGAGCTGCGCCTGAGACGGTTGTGGTGCTCTGCGACGAAACTGGGACCATGGCCACCGTGCCGACCGAGTGGCCGCAGAAGCTCGACTACCGGATCGTGGCCGGCGGTATTGAGGGCTGGCGAGCTGAGGTGTTGACTCCGATCCAAGCCATCAGCTCGGCACTAGCAGAACGGGAATTTGTGGCTCGGCAGAACCAGATTGCGGGCTTCTTCTCCGGGGCGGCGGTACGCCCAGCGGCGGTGAGTGCTCCGCCGGTGGTGAGCACTCTCGGTCCGAAGAAGAAAAAGAAATCGATGGGTTGCTGACCCTGGGAGCTAGCTCGCTGGTTTCCTGGCTCTGATGAAGGCGCTCATGAACCGACCGTCTATCTGAGATGCTACTGACTCTACATCCAGACCGGCCCCTGAGAGGAAAGTCCTGGCGTCGTCCACGCTGTAGATGCGTGTGGGTTCAATGGCGGCGTCTTGGAAGCCTACCTCTTGCAGAAGCCGCTCGAATTCGGACTCCTCAAGAGCGCCGGCTATGCAGCCCGTCCACAGTTCCACACTCTGCCTAATGTCTTGCGGCACCTCACCTCGAACGACTACGTCCGATACGGCGAACCTGCCGCCCGGCCTAAGCACCCTGTAGGCCTCGCGCAACGCCCGCTGCTTGTCGGCGGAGAGGTTAATCACGCAGTTGGAGATCACGACGTCGACTGAGTTGTCGGGCAGTGGGATTGCCTCGATCTCACCCTTGAGAAACTCTACATTTCGGATGCCTGCCGCGGCAGCGTTTCTTCGGGCGAGCTCGAGCATCTCGTCGGTCATGTCCAGACCGTAGGCCTTGCCCTGGGGGCCAACGCGGCGTGCGGAGAGTAGCACATCGATCCCGCCGCCCGATCCAAGGTCAAGCACTGCTTCACCGGGGGACAACTGAGCCAGCGCCGTGGGATTGCCGCACCCAAGTGACGCAACAACGGCGGGCTTCGGGAGGCCGTCGGCTTCCTCTGCGCTATAAAGATCCGTTGTGATCGGATCACAGCAGTGACTGCCTGTAGCTGAACCACAGCACGAGTTGGATTGACCGCGCTCGATGCGCGCTGCGGCGTGTCCGTACTTCTCTCTAACGAAGTCCCTGACCTCTTGTTCTCTTCTCATGTCACTAATAGCAAGGTGTATGGGTTGGTGCTGCCTCGATGCAGCAGTCGGCAAACTGTTCTGCCGACGGGGTTGGCTGCAGGAAATTGCTCACTTGTTCAAGCACGTTGCAGCAGGCCCTGTAGAACACCCAACGGCCCTTCCGGCGAGCGTGGATGAGGCCAGCGTTTCTCAAGGTCTTGAGGTGGAACGACAGAAGCGGTTGACCAGCTCCCAGCGCGTCTTTGATCTCGCATTGACAACGCTCGCCATCACCGAGCAGCACCAGTATCCGGAGGCGGGTCTCGTCCGATAAGGCTCGGAGACGGCTCGCGAGAAAGCCACATTGCTCAGATCTCAGGGAACGCACACCAGCAATATATCAATGACTTTTGATATGTCAATCCAAACAATACGACGGGACCAGTTGTTCTTCCCTTGATCCCGCGGTGGAGCGATCCAGTTCTCCGAAGCCGCACTGCCGTTCAATCCGCAAGAAATGCTGTGCGACCTGCAGCCGAGCCCGGTAACTCCTTCCAAATCAACGTCATAGCAGTCGCTGATTCATGGTGCATGTGCAATAGGAACATCTGGGAGAGGACGTGGAAAGTGGGGCCATGGGGTGGAGAACCGTGCCAAAGTGCAATCGAGTTATTAATTTATTTATTATAATTGGTCATAAATAAAATAAACTAAAGGCTCCCCCAGCTTGCGTAGACAGCACCGGCCGGGTCGCCCACGACAACCGCTTCCCGAGCCAAGACATGCGCTCACGAAACGGGTTCGGCTTCTCATCGATAGGGCCCATGGCGGAAACCTCAGCGATGCCAGCCGGCTGACCGGAATCTCCTATCCAGCGCTGCGAGATCTCTACGTTGGTAAGGTGATAGGGCCCAGTCTCAGGACATTGGACGCCCTGAAGTCACCGTACGGTGTTGACCTCGGGTGGCTGACAGAAGGAGGGGCTTCCGATGCCATCGCAATACTCGGTCGGGTCGGGCCGGTGCCGCCGGGACCGGGGGGGGAAAGCACCGGGAGCCGGGCGCTGCGTGAAGTTTTGATCCCGTTCCTTGCTTGGCCCATGTATGAATTGTTTGCAGCCACTGAGAGGCGCCTGAATGAGCAGGCTCCACGCCCAGACCGACCGATAGTGGGAGAGGCAACTGGGGACGCCTTCTCTTTTCGGCTCACAACCTTCTTGCTGCAACCGTTGCTGGCGGCAGAGAAACTTGGTAGCAGCGCCGCAATCCTCACGTTAGGGAGCTACACGGACGAAGCAACACCGGCTGCGGAGCGGGAACAGTGGATCGCAGGGCTGAGGCATCTGGGCGGCTTTTGGAGTGCCGTTCTTCCCGAGACTCTGATTCGAGCGTGATATTTCAGTCGGTGGCATGCGGTTGGTAGTGGTGAGTTCTTGTCTCTGCTGCCGTCCGGAACGCAGAGGTTGTGGCTTGGTCACTGGTTCGGAGGATTTCGCCTTCTTTGCTGATCTAATACCCGGGCTGTACTTCACTCTGGGTGTTACCCCCTCAAACGCAGATCCCGATACAGTAGCTGTCCAACCACTCGCCGCACCTCTGTGCAGATGAGAGGGCACTCGTAATCGGGGTTCGGGCCCTTGCGAACCTGGCGGTCGACTAACTGTGGACTTCGGCGACTACGGAACGATAGGAGGGCGAGGTATAGGCGCACACGACAACGCGACCGTGGCCCCGACACCGCACTCCACGTAGTAGCGGCGGCTCGAACCAGGCTATCCCTTGTGTCTGAAAGTAATGCGGCCGCGGCTCAGGTCGTAGGGTGACAACTCTACAGTGACTCTGTCCCCGGCGAGCACTCGGATTCGATAACGCCGCATCTTGCCGGCAATCGTACATAGCACGGTGTGCCCGTTCTCCAACAAGACGCGGAAGGTGGCGTTCGGCAACACCTCAGTTACCTTACCCTGCAGTTCAATCGCCTCGTTCTTTGCCATCTTCTCCGATTGGGTCCTGTTTGACCACTATTCTGTTCGTGCTGCCCAAGCTCCCCACTTTGGTCAGCCAGGCGGATCTGGGAAAACCACAGGGGCCGTCCCGCGTTTACTGCGGAATGCGGCCCCTACTGTAACTCACCGTGAGAAGCAGAACCTATCACTCGCCGAGCTTCACAACGTTTTCAGCGGCCGGCCCTTTGTCACCTTCCACTAGATCGAACTCAACTCTTTCGCCCTCTTTCAATGACCTGAATCCTTCCGCTTGTATCGCAGAATGATGGACGAAACAATCTCGTTCGCCGTTCTCTGGAGAAATGAAACCGAACCCCTTTGAGTCGTTGAACCACTTCACTGTTCCACTGATGCGCATTTACTGCAATCTCCTAGTGTCTCTTTGTCCTAACAAATCTGCCGTGCCTACCGACTACCGTCCAACCCCAACACGCCTGCTCTCCGCCGCCAAACATGATGCATCCGCCGCCTTGCCGTGGGCCCGGAAGCCAAGAAGAAGCTACGTGACGCATCCAAAAAAGCGGGACCTCGCGTAAGCCAGGCCCCACTAAGAAGTTACCTGTCGCAGTCCCAAAATAGCGGCGCACGCACACTCTGTCAAAACGGTTTCCCGCGGAAAAGCACATGCAATCAGTGGCGATTTGCCCGACCGCTGAATCGTTCCAGGAACGCTCTCTCTTCTCCTGTGAGGCTCGCAACCCCAGCTTGACCCACCTTGTCGAGAATGCGATCCAACTCCTCCCTATTCACAGGGTGCAATTCGTCCCGCCTGATCTCGTTCCATCGTGCCAGGTTGGCCGACTCATTGCCCATGCTCCGTTTTGGCACCGGCGCTGCCTTGGCACGGAACAGAGCAGCGGGAGACCTGTGTTCCCACCACTTGAGGAAGAGGAAACCTCCCAGAAACCCACCAAGGTGTGCGAAATGTGCTATGCCTTGACCACCACCACCGAACCCACCCGCTAGCGAAAGGACCGTCATGGCGACCACAAGGCTGCGCGCTTCAACCGGTAGAACACCCCAAATGTAGATCCTCTCGCGCGGCCAGTAACGTGCAAACCCCAACAATACCCCGAATACTGCGCCCGATGCCCCCACTATCGCCACCCTCGGTGTAAACGGAAAGGACAGCAGTCCGCCAAAGATCCCGCTTACGAAATAGAGTATTAGAAACTGTCGACCACCCAGTCGCCCTTCGAGCCGCGGGCCGAAGAAGTACAGCCCCAGCATGTTGAACAGCAGATGCATCCACCCGGCGTGCAAGAACATGTAGGTGACTAGAGTCCAGGGTTGCCTCGGAACCAATATGGGCACTAGCCAGAGATTGAATGTCGGGAGTACGCGGAGGACGTCCGTGGCGAAGAAGACCGCCACGTTCGCTATGATCAAACGTCTCACCCAGAGGGTCATTGCAGAGAAGGCTAGGTGCTTTTGCTCTTCGGCGCCAGTGGCGACGCCTCAGACGTGTAACGGTCAGTGTGCGCTGTATCCTTGTTCTTCGGAACGCACACACTAACCCCGCGAGGGTCCACAGTGTGCACATGGCCTTCGCAGCGCATCAGGCTTCCCGCTGCCGTCAGGCAGCACAACCAGCCGACCCGGCGCGGCCCAGCCTACCCTCCGCCAGTCCGGGCCGCACGAACGCGGGTCCCAGGCCCAGCGTCCATCTGGCGATGGCACTGTGCACAGGTCGCCAAGAGATCTCCGTAGACCTTCGCCCTGTCTATGAACCCTGTTGCCTCACCCGCCTGGGTCCCAAGTTCGTGGACTCGGCTCGCCAGTTCTCCCACCTCTTCGGGTGATTCCGTCGGTTGCAGCGGCGCCTCAGCTAGGGCAGCCACACCGCGAGACCAGGCTTCCTCGGATGGCCCCACCAATCCCTCCCACAGCCGCTGCGCGGCCCACTGGTGACGCAGCATGTGGGCAACGACCCCAGCCTCTTGCGGCGGGGGTGCAACGAACGTGAATTGTGCCCCCTCGTCCATACCCTGATGGCAGCCCCCGCAAATGGCTCCCATCTCTGCCGTAGCCGCGGCAGCAGGAGCGATCTCGTTAGCATCGACTATGCGCTGCGCAGCAAGCTGCATCTGCACAACGTGTTGGCCCCAACCCTCGGGGACTCCCTGCGTGGCTTCATGGCGGGCTAGCCAGCGCGCGGGTTCCCGAGCAGCATCGAGGTCACCACTGATAACCGCTGCTCGCGTGGCCTCGACCTGCGTGAAGTGTTCCTGCATGTGGTCCGTTGTGGTTTCGGGTTGACTACACGCGGCCAGTAGGACCAGGCATCCGTGCATCGAAACAATGGCCATCTTATCAATCAATGATCGCATCACTCTCTCCTCTAGCGACCTCTCCTGTCGCTCCGGTTAAGGCTCGGGGCAGGTCACGCCGTATCTCCTGGAGGTCCCGGCGGCGGCCGCAGTTGGTTACGAAATATCATGCGTGCGCACGTGTTCCAGCGCAGTAGCGCGTCGTCGTTCTCTGGTGGGCTCAGCCGCTCCGCCTGCTCATATTGGTCCATCGCCTCTCGCAGGAGTTCGAAAACGGCGGGGCCGCTGCCCAACGTGCCATGTGAGAGCCTCTCCTTAGCATGTCTCTCACAGATTATTCCGGCGTAGTAAGCCCTCTCGTAATCACTCCGGAGGCGACGCAGTAGACCCCGCGGCTCGCTCACGTCCACGCCACCCTCTTCGCCAAGGCGCTCTGTCAAGGCCAGTATTAGTGTGACTAGCGCTCGCTGATTATGGGGATCGATGGCGAGAATATCGCGGCAGATGCTGTCAGCTTCCCATGGCTCGTTGAGCAGACGATAGTGTTCTGCCTTCTCGAGTGCTGCTGCGATTCCCTCCTCAGACAGAGCTTTGTACTCGAACATGATGCAGTGACTCCCCTCACCGGCAACGCCATGGTATGCGGACTGTTCAGGCTGCCCAATGGGGCCCTAGAGTCTTGCACTTCCAGGCCTGGGCCTTGAGCGACCGCCGGTGGCAGCTCAGTTTTCCATTACCGGTAAGCAGCGGCGAGTGGGTTGCTGACTCTGCTACGGTCGCCTGCGGCTGATTGCTACAGGCGACCGCAGCGGCTGATCAACCGGCCGTACCCTCAGCGGGGTTTGCTGCCTCCCACTCGGCCCGCGTCGTGAGGTAGGCACGGTCTATCACAATCGGCGGGTCGATCGGCACGTCCTCACGCGTTCCACGTTGCCGCGTTTCGACCTCACCGATCCTCTCGACAACGTCCATTCCACTGATCACCTGCCCGAACACCGCGTAACCCCACTTCTCCTCAGTGGTGTCGAGTACATTGTTGTCCCTCAAGTTGATGAAGAACTCCGACTTTGCGCTGTTCGGGTCTGTACCACGAGCCATGCCAACGGCGCCACGGATATTCAGGAGGCCGTTATCCCCTTCGTTATCGAGAAACGCTGCCGTGCTCGTACGCGGCGCGTACTCAGCAGTCAGGCGACCAGCCTGGATCAAGATGCCCTTCATGACCCGATGAAAGATGAGGCCGTCGTAGAAGCCACTGCGGACATGCACTTCGAAGTTGGCGACAGACTTCGGGGCATTCTCCCGATCGAGTTCCATCGCGATGGTGCCCCAATTCGTCTCCAACACTGCAATGGGCTTCGGGTCTGGCCCCGCAGGCGCCTGTTGTTCGGCCTCGGTCTCGCCACCATCACCCGCTTCGCTCGCACAACCTGCGACGAGTAGCATGAGTGCGAACGGCAGGATCTTTCTCTTAAGGGATCTCACCTACCATCTCCTTTCTAATGCATCGGGCAACCCCGGTCGGGCCCTCCCAGACGCCAATCCTCGACCAGACGGCCGGATTCAGCATATGCCAGGGCAAAGTACGGAAGTGGCAACACCAACGCTTGCCAGAAGACAGTATTATACCACTCCAACAGCATGTTGCCACCCATCGTGGGGACCCAATATCGACAGACGGGCCAACCGCTCTCCGGTGCACCCACAGGGCCGTACTTCTGGGTGCGCTCAAGCGTCGGCAGTGCGCCGAACCCTCGGCGAAGCCATCTACCCTCGGACCGACATCGACTCGAGTCGAGCTACCGCCGCACCGCGATCGCCAGCGGCCCTGCTGTTACGTCGTTGCAGCGTTCTGTCGCGCAACGTGCCATTCGAAGCGCCCACTGCGCTCAAGATGCTGGCCGGCTGCGATTAGGTACTGTAACTGTAACAGAAGAGAATTTCGCCCGCGTCTGCATCGGTCCTTGAAGTTGCTGAAGCCATCCAAGGAGCAGCGGCAGAAGCCCCGACCCGTTGCCGCCAAGGAAGACACAGTGGTTGCGGCGTGAAACTTGCCACGTCCTGGTAACGGAATGATGTCGGCGCAATTGATGCTAGGCCGTGCCGAAAAAGCGGGCACGTACGCGCAGGGAAATGTAACTCGACTCATGTCAAGCAGTTAGCATTTCGCGCTGCGGTGGTGCCTTTCCGTCATCCGCGTGGCGGGTATATTTTCACGGGAGTATTGAGCAGGGCACGACGGTCCGCGTAGCATCAATCCACGTGCAGCATCCCGGGCGCAGCGGCACCTAACTCGCCACCCCATCCGGCCGTCAGGGAAGTCCCCCCAGGGGACTGTCGAGAAGTTGATCCACAGGATCTTTGCAGGCGTTTTGCCGAGGAATCCATAACGGATAGTATCCGCGCTGTTCTCTACGGGCGGCGAAACGCCGGAGAAAGGAGGCATCCTATCGCGCACGCGACACGGAAGTTTCAGGTGTACACGCGGAAGGACATTGACCGGATCCCGCAACTCCGGCAGCTATCCGAGGCCGAGCGTATGGCGATGAAGGCGGTCTCGTTCGTCTTGCCCTTCCGGGTCAACAACTACGTAGTAGAAGATCTCATCGATTGGTCGGACATCCCCGGTGATCCACTGTATCAGCTCACTTTTCCGCAGCCGGAAATGTTGAGCCAGCAGCACTTTTCACGGATGTACGGTTTGGTCCGCAGATGCGCCAGTGTGGGAGAGATCAAAGCCGCAGCTCGTCAGATACAGTACACACTCAATCCGCATCCCGCGGGCCAGCTGGCGCTGAACGTGCCGCGCGTGAGCGGCGAGCCGATTCACGGCTTGCAGCACAAGTACCGCGAGACCGTCTTGTTCTTCCCGGCTGCCGGACAGACCTGCCACGCCTATTGCACGTACTGCTTCCGGTGGCCGCAATTCGTCGGCATCGAGGAGTTGAAGTTCTCCGGGCGGGAAGCAGACCTTCTAGCCGCGTACCTTCGCCACCACACGGGTGTGCGAAGCGTGCTCTTTACTGGTGGTGACCCGATGGTCATGAAGGCCTCCAACCTCCGCCGGTATATAGAGCCGATTCTGGATCCCTCTCTGGAGCACGTTGCGAGCATTCGAATCGGCACCAAGTCACCCGCCTATTGGCCCTACCGGTTCGTCACCGACCCGGATGCCACCGATGTTCTCAGACTGTTCGAGCAGATCCGAGCGTCTGGGAGGCACGTCGCTGTCATGGCGCATTACAGCCACCCGCGGGAACTGCAGACTGAAATCGCCCAAGAGGCAATACGGCGAATCCTCAGCAGCGGAGCAACTATCCGTTCTCAGGCTCCTCTCATCAGGCGGGTGAATGATTCAGCTGACCTCTGGTCAGCTATGTGGCGAGAACAGGTTCGTCTTGGAGTCATACCCTACTACATGTTCGTCGAACGGGATACGGGACCAAAGGACTACTTCGGAGTGCCGCTCGCGCGAGCGTATGAGATCTTCCGTACCGCATATACACAAGTCTCAGGGTTGGAACGGACCGTACGAGGGCCTTCAATGTCGGCCACGCCGGGCAAGGTCCTCATCTCGGGAGTGACGAGCATCAATGGTGAAGAAGTGTTCGCGCTCCGGTTCCTACAAGCAAGAGATCCCGACTGGGTGGCAAGACCGTTCTTTGCGAGGTTCAATCCCCACGCCAAGTGGCTCGACGACCTGGAGCCGGCGTTCGGCGAGAGAGAGTTCTTCTACGAAGCGGGGCTGAGGGAAATGGAGGCAGCACAGCCAAAGCGCGGAGAGTCCGGGCGCTTGGATCGCAGATTGGCAGTGGTTGGTCGGTAGCGGACTGCGTTGCCAAGTGCAAGAATGTGAGGCCCGCCAGCGCAGGTCCCTCTTGACGTTCGGCCGCAGCGGCTCTCTTCCGGGGCTCGATCAAGGACTACCTGTTCAAGATCGAGAGATAGGCCTTCCAAGGGCCCACGGCCCTGTCGTACCGCTTCGCCATCGTACGTGCTAACTGGCAGATGTGGGAGAGGTCGTGCGCAACCCAAGTCGCAATGAGCTGAGACAGTGTCACCGGGCCAAACTCAGGGTGAGTACCCTGTAGGGATAGCTGCTCCGGGGCCAGGTTGATTTCCGCTAGAATCTCCAGATTGCGCTGGCGCAGTCCAGCGAAGTCATCAACCAGCTCTCCAAGCGTCTTGTGCGCAATCCTCTGTTTGAATGCGAACCGGTCAAACGGATCGAAGGTCCGTGTCTGGCCCCGCTCGAGAATAATTCTCGCGCGCGGGATCCAGTCGTCTTCCTCTCCGTGAATCAAATGACCGATAACATCCCGTGGGCTCCACGTGTCCGTTCCCTCATCGCAGTCTGCCCAGGTGTCGGAAAGCCCGTATAGCATGGCGTGCAACGCGGCGGGCGTATTGCGAAGCAACTCTACAGCCTCATCAAGCCGGAACTGATCCACGCTTCCTCCTGTCGTCCTGAGTAGCCGTCCCCGGGTTGGCTACCGCCACGTCGGTCGTACATCCATGGTGAGTTCGTAGGCAAGTGCCTCAACCAACGGTCCGTACGCCTTGCGGGGATCCTCAGCCGAGAAGTCTGGGATGCCTCCGGTCAGGGTCAGATGCCCGACCCTGTCTGATATCCGCGCCGACTCACGCCAGATCGATCCGCCGGATTCAGTTGACACCAAACGGACTGCCCCCTGAACGGTTATGGTAGCTTCGAAGCGCAGCGCTGACAGGGAAGCCCGGGGCTCCACACCGGAAACGTTCAGGTCTCCCAGGAAGACGGCGGGCACGTTGTAGGCCTCTCCAATAGCCCGGAGAGCCTCCACGTCCATCCGGTTCATCCCTAGCCCGGCGAGGAGTTGGTCTTGCTCACCCAACTCCAGCAGCTCAATGGCCTGCGCAGCCAGTACTTGTTCAGCGAAGTACTCCGTTGCCAGGGTATTCAACTCACCTTTTGCGTTTTCCGCAGTGAACGTCACCAACCCGACTCGGCCGTAAGGTGTGACGTCAAGAAATGGAGGAACGAGCACTCGCTTGGATGCGCAGCCGACTGCGGAGAATGCAGCAATGAACAGCGAGGCTATCAATAGTCTCGACATTCCCACCTCCTGAGATATGGCGTACCGGCGGATCCCATCTCTGCTCACAAATAATCGTACCAGCCTAGCAAAGATGCTTCGTTCGCGCCACCAAGCGGTCCGCGAGCCGGGTGGGCTCGGGTAGTCTGAAGTGCACTGCACAGGCGAGTACGAGAGAAATCGCCGTCTCGAGATCGCACAGGTGTCCGACACTGACGAAGACCGGCTTCACGGCCGTTCTGGTTCTGAGAATGGCAGCAATCACTTCCCCTTCATGTCTGAGCGGGCTCCTAGAGCCACGGTCGGGTCCCGGTTCGCAGTGTGTTCCTATGAGCCGGCTCTTGGCACAGCCGATCGTGGGCACGCCGCAAATCACTCCGACATGGCAAGCCAAACCGAAACGTCTCGGGTGGGCCAGGCCGTGTGCATCACACATGATCGTGTCAGGCCGGTTGCCAAGCTTGCCCAACGCAGCTAGAACAGCCGGTGCCTCACGGAACGACAGCAGCCCTGGCACGTAGGGGAAGGTCAGCTTGCGCACTGCCGTTCGTTGTTCGACTACCGCTCGTTGGTCCAAGTCCCAAAGAACTGTGCCGGCGATGCAGTGAGTGCGATCCAAGCTCAGAGCGGCGTCTACCCCGGCCACAAACCGGGTTCGTGTGTTCGGCGCCGTAGTCAATACCTGCGTTGCCAGTCGCCGTTGGATGGCGATGGCTTCAGCCGGGGTGACAGACCACGAATGTGGTGGTGGCGGTATCTTCACGCCAGCGATCAGCTAGCTTCGGTGATCAAGACCGCAGCCCCACGCAATCGGCCTTCCCGCAGGTTCTCCAACGCTTCGTTGGCATGATCGAGTGCGTATTTCTCGACGTGCGTAGTCACGGGTACCGTGGGTGCCAATGCCATGAACTCCTCCCCGTCACGCCTGGTGAGATTCGCCACAGAACAGATGGTTCTTTCCTGCCACAGAATCTCGTAGGCAAATGCTGGTATATCACTCATGTGGATACCGGCGCAGACTACCGTCCCTCCCGGTGCAACAGCCCTGAGAGCGGCGGGCACGAGCCTGCCGACCGGCGCGAAGATGATTGCGGCATCCAGCTCCTCTGGCGGCGCGTCATCAGAAGATCCGGCCCACTCGACCCCCATTTCTCTGGCGAATCCTTGAGCCGTCGAATCGTCTGCGCGAGTGAACGCGAACAGACGTCTACCTTGGTACAGGGCCACCTGGGCGATGATATGGGCGGCGGCCCCAAAGCCGTAGAGGCCGAGCCGCTCGGAATCACCTGCCGCGATCAAGGAACGGTATCCGATCAGCCCGGCGCACAGTAATGGTGCTGCCTGCAAGTCGTCGAAACCACTTGGGATTGAGAAACAGAATCTCTCGTCGGCAACCGTGTACTCAGCGTACCCTCCATCGATCCCGTAACCAGTGAAGCGAGCGCTTTGACAGAGATTCTCGCGACCCGAACGGCAGTAGCGACACGCTCCGCAGGTCCAGCCGAGCCACGGTACACCTACACGATCTCCCTCCCCGAAACGCGCGGCGCCGGAACCCGCACGCACCACCGACCCGACTATCTCATGGCCGAGTATGAGGGGGAGCTTGGGTTCGGTGAGATCCCCATCCAGCACATGCAGATCAGTGCGACACACGGCGCAGGCGCTGACCTTGACTAGTAGCTGTCCTGGCCCGGGTTCTGGGGTGGGGACCTCCCTCTCTTCGAGCGGACCACCGACAGCTGCCATGACCATCGCGTGCATGGCTCTGCCACTCCTCTCTATCCGGGGGGCGCGCTCAGCCAAGCCACCCAACCCTAGTAGTGCGCCGCCACCCGCCCCGGTTGAACAATCACCGGAACAGGTTCGTGGTCAGGCACCACCGCTGCGCCTGAAACGGTCGATGTCACGCCGCTCTCTCTTGGTCGGCCTGCCCTTGGTTCGGAAGACGGGTGTTGGGAGGGACTTGAGCTGGTCGCTGAGTGCCTCTCTGCGAAGTATCGACTCGGCGGTTTCCTGATACAGCGCTTGAGCTTCCCGCACAGGGCCACGTCGTTCCGCGATAGCGCGCACTGTCACGCGGTGCTCGAAGGGGCCTTTGCGGATCAGCAGCTCGTCGCCGACATGTACCAGCTTGGCCCGTTTGGCGCGGTGACCGTTGACTTGAACCTTCCCGCCGCCGATGGCCTCGACAGCGAGAGATCTGGTCTTGAAGAACCTTGCCGCCCACAGCCAGCGATCCAGCCGTACTCCCACTGGTCGGTGTGGATCACCCATGGTCGGAATCGTACTGCACCTCGGGAAATAAGCAAATGGCTATGACCCTCATGCCCGACCCTGGATGAACTCGCCGCGTGCGGTTGCAAACCGTATCTTGGCAGGGAGTGCAAGAGAATGGAGGGGAACGATGAAGAGACTTGTAGTGGGCTTGCTTTGGGTTGTCGTGGTGGGGACGGTCGGTTGCTCGTCCAGTCCCGATCTAGCAGCGGAACTCGAGAATCTCAGGGCAGCCGACCGCGGCTTCGCTCGGGCCACCGCAGCACGAGGGGTGGAGGGGTGGGTTGCGAACTTCGCAGAGGACGGTGTGATGTTCCAAGCCGGTGCGATTGTGCGTGGGCACGCTGCGATTGAGGAGTTGATGGCCCCAGCGTTTTCCGACAGTTCGTACATGCTTTCGTGGGAACCCGAGTATGCGGAAGTTTCGAGCACCGCTGACCTCGGATACACCGTTGGTCGCTACGAATCGCGCCGCGTCGGCCCCGATGGCGTGTCGCTCGTCGGGACAGGAAGGTACGTGACCATCTGGCGCCGGGATTCGGATGGCCGCTGGCAGGTGGTACTGGACATCGGGAGCCCTGACGAGCAATAGGGGCGGGCAGTCAGGCCGCGCCCTGACTAGTAGTTAGTGGCTTTCCTCTGGAGGTGAACCATGGCAGAGGAGTTGGTAGGCACGGTCACGCACTTCTTCAAGGGACCCAGCGTTGCTGTCGTGCGGGTGACCGAGGGGGAGATCGCCCTGGGAGACAAAATCCACTTCGTTGGGCACACGACGGATTTTGCCGAGACCGTCAATTCACTGGAGGTGAATCACCAAAAGGTCGAGCGGGCGAAAGCCGGTGACGAAATCGCCATCCAGGTGGTCGACCGAGCGCGCCAGCATGACCAGGTGTACAAGGTGAACTAGTTGACAGTCCGACCGCATACCGCTGCGCGCTGGAGTTCAGGGGGCTATGGGTGCGGTCGGGTGCAGGAATGTCGGCCCTGCGGTTCCCTCCGGGCGGTGTAGCTGACCGCCCGGAGTCGCCGCAGACGAAGTCAGCTACCGTATTGCCGGACCGATGGTGTCGTGGTGGTACTGGATGAGAGTCCTCATGTAGCTGCCGATCCGGTCAGCACCTTCGAAGCCGGCAGCAATCGCTGCGGCCTGCGCCCGCTCTGGGGCTATATCGGCGCTCGCGGCCCAATGTTGTAGATCGCGGTAGACACCGAGAGTGAATGCGTCCCAGGACGACCCGGCGGCTCGAGTGAAGATCAGGTTCTGGGGTCGACCCACCCGCGCCAAGTAGTCGTTTTCCATCTCTCGTTGCCGAAACAGATCAGCGTGCTTTCCTGGGAGCGCCAAGAATATCTCGAGGTGGTAGTACTCGCCACCGTTCATGGTGGTGGAAACCACATCGAGTGACGGACCGAGTACGAAAAGGTCCTCTTGCCAGGAAGCGTGCTGTCTGAGCTGGCTCTCAAACTCGGCTGCGCTCACACCTGACTGTGCTGCCGCCTGCTCGCGACGAGACGTTCGATCGGGCGCGTAGTAATCCTGGAAGGTCCCCATAGGATATAGCAGCATCAGGTCCCACTGGTCTCCCTGACTGTGCCGCATTATGAAAGGAGGCGTCTGTCCGGCCGCCTCATGCAGCGTCCGCCGATCGTTGACGATGTCGATCAGTTCGAGGAGGCTGCCCGGTGCAGCCCGCACGAAGTGAGCTCTGTAGAGAAAAGAGGTGTCCGCCTGCACCTGAGTTGCAGCCAAAGATGCGACGATTAGTATGAAATTCATCAGGCCTCCCATTCGGTGCCGGTTGATAATGGGTATGCGACTGCGTGAAAGTTGCTCGCCGGGGTTGCGGCCGCAACTTTCAGGCTGATCGCTGCTCCGACGGTGTAGGTTGTTGTCTCAGCTGCCGGCCAATTGGAGCGAGACGAGACGGTCCCGACATGAAGACTACCCCCGATTCCTGGAAGCCATTCGCTGCCGCGATGCGGCGGTATTTCGCTGGTGATACCAGTGCCAAGATCGTGGTCCATAACGACTTTGGTGAGCGTGATGAATACTCGATGGCGTACTTCTACAGGGAGCCAGCGGAGTTTCCGCCGTTGGAGCAAACGGCGCTCGAGTTGTGTCGGGGTCGCGTACTGGATGTTGGGGCAGGAGCTGGCTGCCACAGCCTCGCGCTCGAACAGCGGGGTATTGCGGTGACAGCGCTCGAGATCTCACCTGAATTGGTCGCCATAATGCAGGCCCGCGGAGTGTCCAAGGTGTATTGCTGTGACATCAACGATTTCGAGGCAGATCATCAGTTCGACACTATATTGATGCTCATGAACGGACTGGAGTTGGCCGGCACGCTGGTAGGGTTGGAACAGTTCCTGAGCTCAATCCATAGACTTGTGAAGGCAGACGGTCAGATCCTTGCTGACTCGACCGATCTCCGCGCAGCATATGGCAGTGGGCCCGGTAGAATGTTTCGTGGAGACGGGCGCTACGTAGGCGAAGTAGTAATGCAACTGGAGTTTGATGGTGAGAGGGGTGCACCGTTCCCTCGTCTCTACGTCGATTCCGACGCATTGGCGGAGTATGCCGAGCACCACGGGTGGGATTGCGTCGTCGTCTCTCACAACGACTGTGGTGGCTATCTTGCTCGGCTGACTCCGCGGTGTGACTAGGGACGCTGGCTAGGATCTTCGAGCAAACGTTCGAACGTGAAATGGCGGACGCTCCCCCCGTCGTGATGTCGCTGCCACAGCTCCGTGATGGTTTTCACAGATCATCTTGCCCACCCGCCAGTTCGATATGTATCATCCATTGCCTTTAAGCTCCCTCCAATGGAGACACGATGCGTCGAGTAACGAATCTCTATCGCTCGTCAGTCGGCAAGAAAGTGTTCATGGCCGTGACGGGCGCTCTGTTTGTTGTCTTCGTGCTCGGGCACATGTACGGCAACCTCAAGGCGTTCTATGGGCCCGAGACGTTCAATCACTACGCAGAATTCCTGAGGGAGATGGGCTCGCCGCTGCTGATGCACGGGCAACTCCTCTGGGTTCTGCGATTCGGATTGTTGTTGGCGTTAGCGTTGCACGTTGTGCCGGCGTTACAGCTGTGGTGGACTGGGTACTATGCGCGGCCGGTGAAGTACCAGCGCGGCCTCACGGCCGAAGAATCGACCGTCGCTTCGCGCACCATGCGGTGGGGCGGTCTGCTCTTGCTCGCCTTTGTGATTCTCCACCTGCTCCACCTTACGGTTGGAACGATCCATCCGGACTTCGTGCCGGGTGACGCCTACAACAATCTCGTAGTCGGCTTCCAGTGGTGGCCAGTTCCCGCCGCGTACATCGTCGTGATGGCCGGGCTGTGTTTCCACCTGTACCACGGGGTGTGGAGTGCAATGCAGACCCTAGGTATCAATCATCCACGGTTCAACCGCTACCGCCGGCCGATCGCGCTGATGGTCGCTGGCGTGGTCTTCGTTGGTTTCGTAACGACTCCGGTAGCGGTCCTTACCGGAATCCTGACACTCGCATAGACCACGCAGGGAATGTCAAATGCAACTTGATTCGAAGATCCCCTCCGGTCCGATCCAGGATAAGTGGGACAAGCATCGCTTCGAACTGAAGCTGGTGAACGCTGCCAACAAGCGGAAATACGACGTGATCGTGGTCGGGTCGGGACTTGCCGGCGGCTCGGCGGCGGCCTCGCTCGCCGAGTTGGGCTACAACGTCAAGTGTTTCTGTTATCAGGATAGCGCGCGGAGGGCCCATAGCATAGCAGCACAGGGCGGTATCAACGCCGCAAAGAACTATCCCAACGACGGTGACAGTATCTGGCGTCTGTTCTACGACACGGTAAAGGGCGGCGATTATCGGGCGCGCGAGGCAAACGTCTACCGCCTGGCCCAGGTGAGCAACAACATCATCGACCAATGCGTCGCTCAAGGAGTTCCGTTTGCCCGTGAGTACGGAGGCTTGTTGGACAACCGGTCGTTCGGTGGCGCTCAGGTGTCCCGCACTTTCTACGCGCGCGGTCAGACCGGACAGCAATTGTTGATCGGTGCCTACCACGCGCTGGCGCGGCAAGTCGGCATCGGTCAGGTCAAGATGTTTCCGCGCAGCGAGATGCTGGACTTGGTGGTGGCAGACGGGCGGGCACAGGGAATAGTGGTGCGCGACATGGTGACGGGTATGGTCTCCTCACACGCGGCCCACGCCGTGGTGCTTGCCACCGGTGGTTACAGCAACGCGTTCTTCTTGTCCACCAACGCGAAGGGCTGCAACGTGACCGCAGCGTACCGGGCCCACAAGCGCGGCGCCCTGTTCGCGAATCCCTGCTTCACTCAGATCCATCCCACCTGTATTCCGGCCAGTGGCGACTACCAGTCGAAGCTCACCCTGATGAGTGAATCGCTCCGAAATGACGGGCGCATCTGGGTTCCGAAAAAGGAGGGCGACGACCGGGCACCCGGACAGATTCCGGAAGGAGAGCGCGACTACTACTTGGAGCGCCTCTATCCCAGCTTCGGGAACCTCACGCCACGGGACATCGCGTCTCGCCGCGCAAAGGAGATGGTGGACATCGGCCACGGCGTTGGTGAAATGAACAACGGCGTCTATCTCGACTTCAGCCACGCCATCCAGCGGCTCGGCAAGAGGGTAATCACCGAGCGGTACGGCAACTTGTTCGAGATGTACGAGCGCATCACTGGCGACGATCCGTATGAGGTTCCGATGCGGATCTATCCGGCTCCGCACTATACGATGGGTGGACTCTGGGTCGACTACAACCTCGAGAGCACTGTACCGGGCCTGTTCGTGATCGGTGAGGCGAACTTCTCCGATCATGGTGCCAACCGTCTAGGCGCAAGCGCCCTAATGCAAGGTCTGGCCGACGGCTATTTCGTGCTTCCCTACACGATCGGTGACTACCTGGCACGTCTGGGACCCGTCAAGGTGAGCTCGGACACGTCGGCTTTCAGTGCCGTTGCGGGTGAAGTGCAAGACCGCGCCAAGAAGCTGCTTGGCATAAACGGCAAGCGTACGGTCGATTCCTTCCATCGCGAGTTAGGCAAGCTCCTCTGGGAGAAGTGTGGCATGGGGCGTAACAAGGCCGGACTCGAGAAGGCACTGGAGACGATCCCGATGCTCAGAGACGAGTTTTGGCAGGATGTCCGCGTCACAGGAGTGAACGAGGAGCTGAATCAGACGCTGGAGAGAGCCGGCCGCGTAGCAGATTTTCTGGAGTTCGGTGAGCTCATGTGCCACGACGCACTCTATCGCGCGGAGTCGTGTGGTGGACACTTCCGTGAGGAGTACCAGACGGAAGAGGGTGAAGCTCAGCGCAACGACGACGAGTTTGCACACGTTGCTGCTTGGGAGTTCACCGGTGTTGGATCGACGCCGGCGCTGCACAAGGAGCCGCTCACATTCGAGAACGTTCCCTTGTCGCAGAGGAGCTACAAATAATGAAGATCATCCTGCACGTTTGGCGTCAGAAGAACGCCTCCGCCAAGGGCGGTTTCGTTCGTTATGTAGCCGACGACGTGAACGAGCACATGTCGTTCCTCGAGATGCTCGATACGTTGAATGAGAAACTGACGGAGCGGGGCGAGGATCCGATTGCCTTTGAGCATGACTGCCGTGAGGGAATCTGCGGCTGCTGTGGCGTCGTGATAAACGGGATCGCGCACGGGCCGCAACACGGGGCAGCAACCTGTCAGCTCCACATGCGCACTTTCGAAGACGGCAATGAGTTGTGGATCGAGCCGTGGCGCGCGAGGCCGTTTCCGGTGCTCAAGGACCTGATGGTTGACCGCAGCCCTTTGGACCGGATCGTAGAGGCCGGTGGTTTCATCTCAATTCGCACCGGTGCAGCTCAGGACGCCAATGCGATTCCGATCGAGAAGGAAAAGGCGGACCTGGCAATGGACGCGGCGGCATGCATCGGCTGCGGCGCCTGTGTGGCGGCGTGCCCCAACGCATCGGCGATGCTGTTCACGGCCGCCAAGGTCTCCCATTTGGGGCTGCTGCCACAGGGGCAGCCCGAGCGCATCGAGCGGGTGCTCAGAATGATCGCCACGATGGACGAACTGGGGTTCGGCGGATGCACTAACCATGGCGAGTGTGAATCTGCTTGTCCGAAGCAGATCAGTATCGACTTCATTGCCCGCTTGAACCGGGACCTGATGAAGGCGTCGGTGGTCGCGAGGTAGACCACGCAGTTGGAGTGGTAATGAAGGAGCGGGGAGCCGGGAGCTGGGAGAGGTCAGGGCGGTACAAGCGTCCTTCGCCAACATGGTGGACCGCGGCGTTCGAGCCGTGTCTGGCCCGACCCCGCGGGGCCGGCTCTCTGCTCCCCGCTCTTTGCTCCCTCGTCCCGCCAATTAAGCGTTTCCCACCTTCCCCGTATCTAATTCCATGCCAGAGGATCTGAGGCGTGGAGTGGAGCGCACCCTGACGAACGAGTTCGAGCTAACGCCAGCTGAAGCCGACATGATCGATGTCGAATTTGCGGTAAACGGGGACACAGTGGCCTTCGAGCGTCTCTATAGGCGCCACGTGCCTCGCATACACAGTGTGGCGCGTTGGCTCATGGGTCGCGAGGACGTGGATGACGCGTTGCAGGAGGTTTTCATCCGGGCTTGGGAGAAGCTCAGCTCCTTCCGTGGGGATGCGGCTTTCAGCACCTGGCTGCATCGGCTAGCCACGAACGTGATCCTGAGAGAGCGGGAGAGGTACCGCAGGGACGAGAATCGGCACTCCGGCTTGCTGGTGGAGGTGGAGAATGCACGCTCGGCTCCGGTGACACCGGATCTGACAACCGATATCGAGACCGCAGTGGATCGGCTCCCAGAACGCGCACGGCAGGTTTTTGTGCTCCACGACATGGAGGGATACAGGCACGAGGAGATAGGCAAAGTGCTGGGCGTCTCGGTGGGTACTTCCCGATCGCAACTGCATCACGCCCGCATGGCGCTGCGCAGCTTCTTCGAGGCCTAGAGGAGACAAGCAATGTCGGATCAGTGGACCAGCAGGCTTTCTGCCTATCTCGATGACGAGCTGACACAGATTGAGCGTACGGAGCTCGAGGGGCATGTGGAGATCTGTGATGAATGCCAGGCTGCTATCGCGCAGCTCAGGCGCGTCGTTTACTGGGCCCAGGACTATCCAGGTAGAAGCACTGACCGTGACGTCTGGCACCGGATTGCCGCCAATATCAGGGGGACTCATCCTGGTGTGGTGAACCTGCCAAGTCGTTCTCGTAAGCTTCAAGGCATGCGGTACCGCCTACCGCAGATCCTGGCAGCCGGGATTGTGCTGGCTTTGGTCGGCACCGGTAGCTGGTGGCTGGCCCGAGCGACTGCTCCCCAGGATCGCATGGCGGCGGTGATGGATGCTCCGACGCCGGAAGCGAGTTCCACGATTGTGCTGACTATCCACGCGGCTCAGAAATACAGGCCGGCAATCGCGGAGCTAGAAAGGGTGCTGCTCGAAGAACCGGGAAGACTGGATAGCACGACGGTCCGCGTCCTGCGCGAAAAGCTGGCAATCATTGACCGGGCATTACACGAAGCTCAGGAGGCGTTGGCGAGGGATCCGTACAGCGACTATCTCGCCGATCACTACACTGGAATGATGAAGCAGAAGCTCACGGTACTGCGATCCGCCGCACGTGAAGCTGCAGTGCGTAGCTAGCCGGTCGGCATGAGAAGCTGTGGGTGACGTGAGTCGGCTTGGATTGCCGGCTCGATGACTGGAAGGAGACAGACGATGCTAGTGGGAATTGCACTTGGGGTGATCGCATTGGCGACGCCCGTACTGCAGGCGGACACGACCTTTGCGGTCGATCCTGGGTTGCGTCTCGAAGTGAGAAACCGTAGCGGCGACATCACCATTCGGACTTGGGACCGCAACGAGGTGAGGGTGGAAACGGATCGTTCGCGGCGAAGCCCGATCGTGATCGAGCGCACATCCAGTGCTGTGCGCATTGGCACGACAGCTTGGCCGCGGGACGACGACGATATTGACTTGTGGCTCACCGTACCGGCTTCGATGCCACTCGAGTTGAGTGGCTCGGAATCCGACGTGACGGTGGATGGATCCAGAGGTGAAATCAATGTGGATCTGAGTGAAGGTGACGTGTCCATCCGGGGAGGTTCGGGGCGGGTCTCGGTTCGGACCAACGACGGTGCCGTAACCGTGGAAGATGCAGAAGGCATGGTTCGGCTGTTCTCGATGGACGGGGACATAATCGTCGAGCATGCGTCGGGTGATATCGAGGTTGAGACCACCGACGGTACAATTGAGCTACGAGATGTTCTGGCCACAACGGTCCGAGCTACCACGGTCGACGGCGATATTTGGTTTGATGGTGAGCTCGCTCTGCGGGGCGAGTATTCTCTGGAGACACACGACGGGGACATAACGGTCTATGTATCCGAAGACTCCGACGCTCGGGTGAGAGTAGCTGTATACGACGGCGACTTCTCGTCGGATTTCTCCATCACGTTTCCCTCGTGGCCTCGAGGTAGGCGGGCGGAGTTCACGTTGGGTGGCGGAAGCGCCGACTTGCAGATCGAGACGTTCGACGGAGATATTCAGTTGCTGAGGAGACGGAGGTGACGTAGGCCTGAGCACGAACTGGGGGCGACGCGCCCGGGGTCACGTGGTCGTGACCAGCCCTGCGTTACATTTGTAGCGCGGGGCTTCTTACTTGCCCCAATGCTCCTACTGCCATAAGCCACTTGCAGGCAGACGAATCATGAGTTCACCACTCCAGACCGAGACGCATCCATCCGTAGGCGATATGCCACCAGAGGAGTTTCGTAGGTATGGTCATCGGCTGGTGGACTGGATTGCGGATTTCTTTGACGGAATCGATGAGATCCCAGTTACAGCAGCTATTCAACCCGGAGATCTGGTAGCGCAGCTACCGAATGAGGCGCCGGCAGCCGGTGAGAGTATGGCAACCATTCTAGCTGACATTGACCGCCTCATCATGCCCTCCATGACTCATTGGAATCATCCGTCGTTCTTCGGCTATTTCAACTCGAGCGGATCGAGCCCTGGCGTGCTGGCTGAAATGCTGAGCGCGGCATTCAACGTGAACTGCATGCTCTGGCAGTCATGCCCCGCGGGCACCGAGTTGGAGCAGGTAACGTTGGACTGGTTGCGAGACTTGTTGGGCTTGCCGAGTGACCTATGGGGAATCATCTACGACACAGCTTCGAGTGCCAGCATGCACGCTGTTGCCGCTGCTAGGGAACAGATCGCGGGTCTGCGCGTTCGAGAGGAGGGACTGGCTGGTCGGGCCGATGTGCCACGGCTACGCATCTATACGTCCGAGCAGGTCCACTCATCGGTCGAGAAAGCAGCAGTCACGCTAGGGATTGGAATGGCCGGTGTTCGAAAGATTCCCGTGGACGATGCGTTTCGCATGCGTGTGGATCTGCTGGAAGCGGCCATTGCCGAAGACCGTCGTGATGGCTGGTTGCCGTTTTGTGCAGTCGGCACGGTGGGCACTACCTCCACTACTGCGATCGACCCGATCCCATCTCTGGCTGCTGTCTGCCGTCGGGAAGACATGTGGCTGCATGTCGATGCAGCACATGGAGGGATCGCCGGCCTAGTGCCGGAGAAGCGCGCGGTGCTGGACGGGTGTGATGGTGCTGACTCGATCGTAGTGAACCCGCACAAGTGGATGTTCGTGCCGTTAGACCTGAGCGCGTTCTACACGCGGAAGCCGGCGGTTCTGAAACGGGCATTCAGCCTCGTCCCCGAGTACCTGCGGACTGACCACGACCAGAAGGTGGAGAACTACATGGACTATGGGGTCGCCCTGGGCCGAAGATTTCGAGCGCTCAAACTCTGGTTCGTGTTGCGGTACTTCGGTGCCGACGGATTGGCCACGCGGTTGCGGGAACATTTTCGTTTGGCGAGCCAGTTCCAGGACTGGGTGAATGCCGACTCGTGCTTCGAACTGATGGCGCCTGTGCCGCTAACCACAGTATGCTTCCGAGCACATCCGCTTGAGGTTACTGACGAGTGCGAACTGAACGAACTCAATGACCGGCTGATGAAAGCGGTAAATGCTACGAGGAAGGCCTTTCTGACTCATACTAAGCTGGGTGACCGGTTCGTCCTGAGGCTAGTTGTCTCGCACTTGCGGACGAGACCACATCACGTGGAACAGGTATGGGGCTTGTTGCGCGAGAAGCTCGCCGAAATACGCAACACTGCGAGCTGAGGCCAATCAGTGGATACGGCTGAAGTCCGCCAAAAATACGACGCGTTTGCCCCCTCGTATGATGTGACTGTGGGGGCACTTGACGCCCTTGGTATGCGACGACTGCGACGAGCGATGCTGCGACAGGCACGCGGCAAGGTGCTGGAGGTAGGTTTCGGGACCGGCAAGAACCTAACGTCTTATCCGCCGGGCTGTGAGATAACGGGAGCGGATCTGAGCAGGGAGATGCTCAGGCGGGCGCGGCACGGGATGTCGCAGCGCCAATTAGCCTGGCGCTGCGCCCAGGTGGATACGCACTATCTCGCCTTTGCCGACAACACCTTCGACAAAGTGGTCGAGGCGCTCTGTCTTTGTACTTACATGGAGCCGGTGGCCGCTCTCGCAGAGATGGCAAGGGTCTGCCGCGCGGACGGCCGGATCCTGCTACTGGAACATGGTCGGAGTCGGCATGGATGGCTGGGGCGACTGCAGGATCGGCTGGCAGGTTCTCACGCAAAGGCGGTCGGCTGCATATGGAACCGGGAACCTCACGAATGCTGTGAGGCAGCCGGCTTGCGAGTTGCGGCGGCCCGCAGGACATTCTTCGGCGTGTTCCACGTACTGGAAGCGATCCCCTAGGTAGCTAGGTGGCTGGTCAGGGAGCAGAGATGCGGAAGACTGCCTGTGCATCCAGGTCACGCTTTCGGACCAGCCTTGGTCCCGGTCTCCTGTGGGCAGCTGCTGCCGTAGGTGTTTCCCACTTGGTGCAGTCGACGCGCGCGGGAGCTGTTGCCGGATTCGGACTGAGTGGAGTGATACTGTTGGCGCTGATACTCAAATACCCGTTTTTCGAGTATGGTCCTCGCTACGCTGCAGCCACTGGCTGGAGTCTGGTAGAAGGTTACCTGCGGATTGGTAGGTGGGCACTGTGGCTCTACCTCGCGGTAACAATACTGACTTCAGTGGTCATTCAAGCCGCAGTCGTACTCTTCACTGCCTTCCTGGTGAAGTTCGTCTTGGGACTGGATTGGTCTTTACCTATTACCGCAGCTGTTCTCATCACACTGTGCGCAGCCTTGCTCTGGATCGGTCGCTACCGGGCTCTTGACGTTACTGTCAAGGTGATACTAGCTGTGCTGGCCGTTTCTACCCTGGTCGCTGCCTTCGTGACGCTGCCGCGGGCGGATCTCTCGACGTTCGCTTTGTGGCCGGGCGAAGTCGGTACGGCGGTGCCGTTCGCTTTCATTCTGGCGCTAATGGGCTGGATGCCCTCCGCCTTCGATATCTCAGTCTGGAATTCGCTGTGGACCCTGGCGAAAGACGAGAGTGAAGGCACGAGATCCTCAGTACGCCACGCCCGACTGGATTTCTTGGTTGGGTATGTTGGAACGGGTGTTCTCGCATTCGCCTTTGCGACGCTGGGCGCCGGTGTGATGTTTGGGTCTGGTGCTTCGTTCAGCCCGCAAGGGACGGTTTTCTCGACGCAGTTGGTGGACCTCTATAGCCAGACACTGGGCGCGTGGACCCGGCCGATCGTCTTGGTAGCAGTAACCACGACGATGGTGTCGACCACGCTTACAGTCGTCGACGGGTTCCCGCGGGCGATAGAGCGATCGCTTTACTATGTCCGAACGAGCAAGCCTCCCCAGGCAGCGGTGCCTTCCGCTGGGAACCTCTACTGGGGTTCTCTCACGGCACTCGGGGTCCTCACAGTAGTCGTACTGATCTTCTTCGTTGGCAATCTGACCACGATGGTCGATTTCGCCACTATCGTTTCCTTCCTGACGGCGCCGATACTCGGTTATCTCAACCTCAGAGCCGTGACATCTCCGGATGTAGCCCCGGAACACCGACCCTCCAAGCCAATGCAAGTGTTGTCGCGGGTTGGTCTGGCATTGTTGGGAGGGATTGGAGCGGTGTACCTGGTGTCTCTGTTCTGATGCAATCAGGGGATATCGCGCCGTCCAGCGGAACAGGTGCCGTCTCAAGTTGGATTGTCTGTGCAACCCCCACTGACTGGTCGACTGTCTGCAATTCCATCGGACCACTAGCCCCTAGAGAATCACTATGACAATTCGCGCTGCGGTGATGACCGCTCCCAATGAACCGATAGAGCTGTGGAACCTCGACGACCCCCAAATGGAACCGGGCTCCATTCTGTTGGAGACCGTGGCCAGTGAAGTCTGCGGTACCGACGTTCACCTACACCATGGTCGACTCGCCGGAGTCCCCTATCCCATCATTCCGGGTCATGTGAGCGTGGGGCGAGTGGCTGAGCTGCGGGATGTTGTGCGGGACGGTTTGGGTGAGCCACTCGCCACAGGTGATCTAGTCACCTTTTACGACGTAACCGAAACCTGCAATACGTGCTGGTACTGCACCGTCGCGCAGCAACCGAATCGCTGTCCCAGCCGTCGGGTATATGGAATCACTTATTCAGCCACTGATGGGCTATTGGGGGGCTGGGCCGAACGGATCTACTTGAAGCCGGGTGTGCGGGTACTCAAGCTGCCCGAGTCGCTCACGGCGGACGATGTAATTGGAGGCGGGTGTGGCCTGTTCACGGGGTTTGCCGCGGCCGACCGAAGTCGCCTGAGGCTGGGTGACACGGTGGTTGTGCAGGGGGCTGGCCCAGTCGGCCTCGCCGCTGCAGCGTTTGCCTCCGTAGGTGGAGCCGACTGTGTAATCGTGGTTGGAGCTCCCGAAGACCGTCTGCAGCTGGCGCAGCGACTCGGTGCCGACGTGGTGCTGTCATTGGAGACAATGGCTGCGGAAGATCGTAGTGAGGCCGTGCGCACGCTGACCGGTGGTCGTGGCGCGGACGTAGTCGTCGAGGCAAGTGGGAATCCAGAGGCTATACCTCAAGGCTTTGATCTGCTCCGCGATGGTGGAACCTACGTTATAGCGGGGCATTACACGGATGCAGGTAGCATCGCGATCAACCCGCATGTAGCCATCAACCGCAAGCACGCCGACATCCGGGGTCAGTGGGGTACCGATTTCCGTCATGTGGTTCGGGCTCTGAAGCTGTTGTCGCGACACGTCGACCGGTTGCCGTTCGCGCAGGTGATTGGAGGGCGCTACGGACTGGAGCAGGCGGGACAGGCGTTAGAGGATGTGGGGGGCCTGCGCGTGACCAAGGCGATAATACAGCCGCAGCTTGCGACTGGCGGAGCGTAGGTATGAAACGAATGATCGCCCTTGCGTCTCACCGCTCACCGTCTTGCTCTCATGCTCTCGAACATGCGAGCGACGCCCTCCGGTGGCCTAGTGAAGTAGCTCACCACCACCGTAACCAGCAGTCCTGCCATGAAAGCGGGGATCAGCTCATAGAGCCGTGAATTGAGCGCGGGGATTCGGTCCCACACGATCGTGATGAGGGCTCCGGTCACCAGCCCGGCTATCACGCCCGTTCGGGTAGTACGTCGCCAGTACAGGGCCAGGATGGAGGTCGGGCCGAAAGACGCACCCAAGCCGGCCCAAGCCAGCAGCACTAGCCAGAACACGCCGATCTTCTCGGCGATGAGACCGAAGCCCACCGCTGCTGCAACTAACGCTACCACCACAATCCGGCTATACCGCACCAGTCGCTGCTGTGGAATCGTAGCGCCAGAGTGCAGAATCTTCTCGTAAAAGTCTCGCACCACGCTCGACGTTGACACCAGTAGCTGGGAGTCAGCGGTCGAGATGATGGCCGCGAAGATCGACGCGACTACGACGCCGAAGAACACCGGATGCAGGTGC
Organism: Gemmatimonadota bacterium; assembly: GCA_039586365.1. Classification (GTDB taxonomy): domain Bacteria; phylum Gemmatimonadota; class Gemmatimonadetes; order Gemmatimonadales; family GWC2-71-9. Next base: position 192,004 of record JBDHKN010000001.1, read on the forward strand.
TGTGATGCAAGAAGCGGATAGAGCTGTTCCGGGTCAGCATCGGGCAGCATTGCCGCGTCCGGGAAATAGACCCGGCCGGCGAGGCCGATGAACAGTGCTCCCCACGCCATGACCACGTTCCAAATGGTCCCAACCACCGCCGAGGCACGTAGCTGATCCGGGTTGGCAATCGACATGTAGCGCACGATGATGTGGGGGTTCCCGGGTGAGCCTAGCCCAATGCCGAGGAAGCCGATCATGGCTCCGGCGCCCAGTGCCACCGGATCGATCAATGTTGGATCCAGGCTGCGAAGTTGCGCAACCACAGGCTGGAGCCCGCCGAAGTCAGCGACCGCAATGAGTGGTACGGCAACCAAGGCCAGGATCATGATACAGGCCTGAAGCGTGTCGGAGAGACTCACCGCCAGGAATCCGCCTAGAGCAGTGTAGGCGAGCACTATCAGGGCGGTGAGCATAATGCCGACGCCACCGCTCAGACCGAAGCTCGCAGCAAACGCCTTCCCGCCACCGACGAACTGCGACGAGACGTACCCAATCATGAACACCAGGATGATCACAATGAGAATCGTACGGAGGAGACCGCTCTTGTCACCGAACCGCGCGGCATAGAAGTCCGGCACCGTGACGCAGTCGTAGGCTTCTGAAAACCGCCTGATCCGCTTGGCGTAGAAGATGAATAGAAACACCTCAGCGGTGATATATCCCGTCACTGCCCACACCGCGCCCACTCCCATCGTGTAAGCCATTCCGGTCACACCCAATAGCAGCCAAGCACTCCGTCCCGAGACGACAGCAGAGAGTGCCACCACATAGCGGTGCATCTTGCGTCCGCCTACGAAGAACTCGCTCACGCCAGTCGACGAGAAGCGGACTGACAAGACGCCGATCAACACGATCACGGCCAAGTACGCGATGAAAGCTACGACAGCGAAGGGATCCGCCGAGACCTGGATAGTCGCGCCATCTTGCACTTAATCCTCCCGTTCGTCCGTGACGCGTGCCAGCACGATCGCAGTCGCAATGATGGCAACCGGGAGGGCGAACATCACTAGAAGAAATGGAAGCGGCATAGGCACTCCGTGGATCCGTGGGGCCTGTCGTCGTCGAACCGTGGGGCGGTTGAGTCGTGCCACGGGCCTGCTGGGGACCCAATGTTACGGGGTTGGGGGGAAGATGCTAGGGTACAAACGCCCGGGGCTGGCGTTCGCTTGACGGTTCTGCGGGACAGTAGGCCCGGCAGGATCAGTCATCCAACTTAGAGTGCAGGCTGCTGGAGAGCTGTTGTTGGCTCTGCTGCCGAGCGATGAGACCGTTGAGCCTGCGGACGTAGATGGCGTTAGTCCACAGGCGGTCCAGATATTGGTGCAGGCCGAGCGGGAGTTCCACTCCGGGCGATTCGAGAGGGCGCTGGAGCTGTACAGTGCGGCGGTGCAGGAGGATTCGACGTTCGCCCTTGCTGGGGCAAGGGGAGCGCAGGCGGCGAGCTGGAAGCACAAGCAAGAAGAAGCGATCAACTTGATCGAGATTACAGTGGCCAATGTGGAGCAGCTCGCGCCACGGTGGGCACACTTTGCACGCGGGTTTGACGCGCATCTTCAAGCCCGGGCAGACAACGCGGTGTATCACTTCGAGCAGGCGATCGCACATAGCGAAACCTGGGCCGAGGGTTGGATGGGCCTCGCCGAGACGTACCAACACCTGCTGCCGCGGAAGACACCGCAGGACTCGCTCGCGCGAGCGGGCTTCGAGGAGGTTTATCGACGCAAGCCGGGCTACGTACCAGCGCTCTACCACCTGGCGGAGTTCGCCATGCGGGAGGGAGATCTCGATGGGGCCGACAGCCTGCTGCTCGAATATCGAGCGGCCGATCCCGAGGAGGACGTGCTGGCGAACCTCGAGTTGGCATTGGCGTGCGTGTTGCGCTCGCCGGGCGCGATCGACTGGCGGCACCACGTGCTGGAGGATGCGAACCGCGTTTATCAGGCCGCGAAGCTCTTGGGTGTTGGCGGGGCGCATCCCGAGTGTGCCATGGCCGGGTGGCAGGCGGTGTTGGATTACGACACCACCACGAGCGAGAACTACCTGTTCGGCTCGTTGATGGGGCTGCAGAGCATGCTGGTCGCCACCGGCAGCAGCGACAGGCTGCGAGTGTTGTTGGACTCGGCGGCCGCATCTGGTTCTCGGACCGGACAGGCGGGCCTGCTCAGCTACATCGTAGATGCGTTGGTCGGAGCGGATGTGGAGGCGCAGGCGCAGGCGGTGGCTGATTCACTGAGGCACAATCTAGACAGTCTGAGTGAGCCAAGGCTCTGGTACCTTGCCGTGTGGGATTCGCATCGTGGCCGTGTTGACGAAGCGGTCGTGGTGCGCGACTCGCTCAGATCATTGGCGGGCCGGGGCAGCCAGCGTGCGGCGCTGATGGCGGATGCCCTTACCGCCCATGTCGATCTAGCACGAGGTGACACCGCCCGTGCGCTCGACCTCCTGGGAAACCTCGAACCCACCGGGCAACGCTCCAGCTACCAGAATCCATGGGAGTCGCTGGGCTTCGAGCGCATTGCGCTCGCGCGATTGCTGTACGTCCGCAGTGACTATGAGGCGGCATATCGGATTGCGGCGACGCTCGATTCACCGTGCGCAGCGAGTGTGATCTATCCGGTGTTTCTGCCGGCGAGCCTGGAGCTGCGGTTGAGGGCGGCGGAAGGAGTGGGAAATCGAAGATTGGCGGAACAGTTACGTGAGAGGTTGAGGAAGGTGGGGAGGGAGGATCTCGTCGATTCTCCGGTAGTGGACATGCCCTCCGCGCGATGGCAGTGAGCTTAAACCTGGCCGCAGTGAACACCCCTAGACCAGAGCCGCGGCCAGCTCGCTTGCCGACTGCGGCCTGTCACCTCGCTCCTTCGCCAGTGCCCAGTGCACTGCAGCCTCGACGTGCTGCGGCAGGTCCGGCCGCACTACGCGCAAAGAGGGCGGTGGCAGCCCAATCTGCTTTGACATGATCGCCTGCGCTGAGCGGCCGGTGAACGGTGGCTCCCCGATCAGCATCTCGTAGACGACACAGGCCAGCGAGTAGATGTCGCTGCTGCCGTCCAGGTCGCTATCTCCTCGTGCCTGTTCCGGACTCATGTAGGGTGGCGTTCCGATGATGATTCCGGTGGAGGAAAGCGACTCGCCACCCGAGTGGATTATCGCCCGCGCAATGCCGAAGTCGCACAGCCGTGCCCGCCCTTCGTGAAACAGGACGTTGCCCGGCTTCATGTCGCGGTGCACGATGTTGTTGGCATGCGAGTAATCCAAGGCGGCTGCCACCTGGCGCACGATGTCAACAGTCTCCGTGAGCGACAGATAGCCCGTGTTGCTGATCCGCGGAATCAGTGATCCGCCGTCTGCGAAGGGCATCACGTAGTACAGCAGCCGGCCGGCTTCATCGGACGCCAACAGCGGTAGAATGTTGGGGTGTTGCAGGGTTTGGAGGAACTTGATCTCACGGTGGAATCGGGCGGCGCCCCTAGGCACCCTGAATGAGGGATTCAATACCTTGACCGCAACTCGCTTGCCGTCCGCAAGACACACCGCCAAGAAGACCGTTGCCATGGCCCCCCGGCCAAGCCGGCGCTGGATATCGTACTTGTCCCACAACGCTGACTGAACGGTCTCGAGAGAGATGGGCAGGGTGGCCTCCGGAGGCGGGGGATGTCACTAGGATACGGTCGAAGGGGCGGGTATGCCAGAGCATGAGGATGGTGGAAGACGGTGCAGGTTATTGGTAATCTCTCCCGTCCTCCACCGTCTCTCACCATCCTTCACCAACTCTAAATAGCCGCCGACGCCTCCAACTCCTTCTTCCCGGTCTCGGGGAGCCAGATCAAGATTAGTACGAGAGCGATCACAACAGACACCGTCGTAACAGACACAGAAGTACCCCAACCAACCGACTCGGCCGCCTTGCCTACGATGACTGGTGCGATGACGTAACCTATGCGACCAAGCAAGTTGTTGGACCACGCGAATGCGTCAGACCGCAAGTCGGTGGGGAAGAGCTCGGTTGTGAACGCGTTGAGAAGCGCCAGCAGTGCGATGGCTGCGAAGATCGCAAACGCGAGGCACGTCGTTAGAATCCAGAAGCTCGTGAGTTGGTAGGCTAGGACCACGAACACGGCGGAAACACTGTAGATCAAGACTGCACTGCGACGCCTGCCCCATAGGTCGAGTAGCTTGCCGATACTGAAGATGAACGGCATTGCGATGATAGAGGCGACTGTCAGTGCCGTCGCCACCTGGCCGTCGCTGAAGCCGGCCTCTGCAACCGCGTACTCCTTCCAGAACACCACGACAACGTTGGTGCACATGTAGGTGAGCCCCCAGATGAGCGCCATCTGGAGCACACGCTTGCGATAGGGACTTCGCAGAATCGCGATCAACGGTCGCCTGGTGTCGGTGCGCTTGGCAGCGTAGTCGGCAAAGCGCTTCGTCTCGCGCAGGCCGCGCCGCGCGTAGGCCAGCAGCAGCAACGGGATGATCCCCACGAAGTAGACGGTGCGCCAACCGTAGGGGTTCGAGATGAGGAGAGGCACGACTGCGGCGCAGGTTATCGATCCCAACGAATTGAATGCCTGCAGAACCCCCAATGCGAATCCGCGTTGTTCCGCCGGAAACTCCTCCGCCGCGATGACCATGCCCAACGCCCACTCGGCGATGAGAAAGACGCGTCCGGTGAACTGGTACAGAGTGAAGTCATAGGCGGAGCGAGAGAGGCCGGTGAGGAACGTGAAGAAAGCGTAGCCCAGAATCGTAATGGCTAGGACCCTGCGCCTACCCCACTTGTCACCCAGCCGCACCAGGAAGTATGAAACCACCGTGCCCACGCTGATCACGCTCACGATCAGGCCGCCCTCACCCTCGGTGAGCGCCATCTCCGCGCGGAGGTTGGGCAGGATCTGACTGAGTGCAGTGAAGTCGTAACCCTCGAAGAAGGTCGCGACGCTCAGGAAGACGAAGAGTCGCTTCTGGTAACTGGTGAACTTGCCCACTAGCGCCCTGTGGACGGGAATACGACTACACTCTCATGTCCGACGGCGCTCACAGCTGCCACGCCGAAAAAGTAGTTGTCGATTATGATCCCCTCGAACGTGTGCTCAAGCGCGTCGCCGACCCAGCGCGAGAAATCCCACGTCGGTGAGTCGGTGACCCTCCAGTATACCCGATATCCGACGACGTTTGCCGTATCGGCAGCCGGTTCCCAGGTCAGTCGCGCCGACGGTCGATTGGAACCCCCGATCCGTACCACTCCTGGTGGACCAGGCGCCCAGGCTAGCGATGCCAACGTCACCGCGTTCAACGCGGTTATCTTGGCCGCGTAACTGAAGTCAACTGCCTCCAACACGTCACCATAAGCGATGCCGTTCTCCACTCTGATGTCCTGGTGCTGGCGGTTGTAGTTCTCATGGGCCTCCATGACACGAACAGCCGGGTACCCCAAATCCGCGAATGGACGGTGGTGGCCCCCGCGCCCGAAACGATCGAGGCGGTACACCATCATCACGTCCAGGTTGTTGATGTATCGGTCCGCCATGCGGTCCACGTAGCGTGCCAGTTGGCGGGAGATTCCGTCGACTTCGCCACCGGTGGACCTCCGCGCCCTACGCTGCTCCTCGGTCTCAGTAGGGGGGGTGCCGTCCGAGAACACCCGGACCTGTGTGTTGTCGCTGACACCGCTGATGCCCTCGACGTTGCCGATCATGTCGTTGTTGAGTAGGCCTTGGATGTTCCAGCCATGCTCCTGCGCGTAGCGTGCCACCGTCTGGCCACCCAGCAGTCCTTGTTCCTCTCCCGAAAGGCCCAAATACACGATCGAGCCGTTGAACCTGTACGTGGACAGCACGCGGGCGGCTTCAATCGTCCCGGCCATGCCACTGGCATTGTCGTTGGCCCCCGGAGCTGAGTCGACTGCGTTGGAGCCACTGCTGATGCGGCTGTCGATGTCTCCGCTCATGATGACCATGCGGTTGGGATCGGAGATCCCGCGTTGAATCGCAACTACGTTCACGACATCGGTAGAGTCAGAAATACGTCGCGTGGGTGGATAGATCTCGGATATGTAGAAGACTTCCAGACAGCCCCCGCAGTTGCTCGAGATTCGGTCGAACTCGGCCTTGATCCAGCGTCGAGCCGCACCGATACCGCGCGTCTCCGATAGGGTGTCGGACAACGTGTTGCGGGTTCCGAAGCTCACCAGTGTGGTGACATCAGCCGCGATCCGACTTGCAGCCACTGAGTCTACGATCGCGTGTAGCCGTGGATCCTCGCGAGATGCGGTTTGGGCCAGTACGGGAGCTGGTGTGGCCAGACAGAGCAAGATCGCAACCAGTTTCATCTATGGCTCCGAAGAGAGGGATGAATACGGCGAGACGGGGGCTTGGGACACGTTGCTGGCCCCGGTTGGCAGTGGTGACACAGTCGTTATCACAGTGCCTGACGCAATGGTCCGCCGTTGCGAGACTGCGGTGGTACGCTACGCGGCCTGGCACATTGACGCAAGTCAGCCGAGCCGTACCTTAGATATCAGTCAACCCAGAACGCATGATGACCAAAAGTGAGGATGTGTCATATGAGGTGTTCAAGACTGCCTTTGGTGCTCGGGTGCGTAGTGGTGATGGGCTGCTCGACGGAAATGTCACTGCGGCAAGTCACCGAAGCGGAGCAAGCCGTCAATAGCCGACTGGACACTTGGGTCCGTGCGCTCAACAACGGTGAGTTGGATACCCTGCTGTTGATGCACCATCGTGTGTCGGAGTTGACAGTCATCTGGGCTAACGGTCAGGAGGCGCAGGGATGGGAGGAGGAAGAGACGGCCTACCGGGAGTTCTTTGCGAGCATTGACCGCATGAACTTGGCTATGCAGCGCCCGTCGATTGAGATCTTGAGTCCCCGGTTCGCGATCACGACACTGCGCCACTCCACTGATATTATCAGACAAGGTGGCGAGCGTGATGCTCCGATGGCTGGACATGCGACGTTAATCTGGGTGAAGGATCCCACTGATGACGAGTGGAAGATTCACCTGTCGCACATGTCCCAACGGCCGCCGCCGATCAACTAGCGGTCAGCGCGTAATCGGCGGTCTAGCTGCTCCCTCTGGGCGCAAACGGGAGGGTTATGACCCTCCTTTGTCTCCCCAAACCAGAGGTAAACTGCTGTTCGTGCTGTTTCGTTAGCGTCAACCGCTTGTGCGACAGGTGCTTACCATTTATTGTGTTGCAACTTCCCACTGGAGGCCCGGCTGGTGTCGGACCCCTTCCTAAATTCAGACGATTATAGCGAGCGGGCTCATAGTCTCTACAACTCAGGACGGTACGATGAAGCACTCGAGGTCTTGCGCGACGGTCTCGAGGTGTACCCTTTCTCCATAGATCTGCAAGTAGGTATGGCCTACGCCCGGCTGGCTCGTGAAGAGTACGCCTGGGCACGGCACAGTTTCGAACGAGCGGTCTCTTTGGATCCCGACCACGAAGAGTCACTGGCCGGAATGGGCGAGACGCTGTTGAAACTCGGTGAGCGAGGGGCCGCTCTGCAATGCTTTGACAGAGTTCTTTCGCTGGGATTCCGCGACGACCACGATTTGATGCTCCAGATTGGGCGCGCGCTTTTCCGCGAGGGGATGGTGGATCACGCCCGCGGATTCTTTGAGATCGCGGTGCATGCCCATCCGGATTCTTCTGAGGCGGCGTCCTGCCTGGGCTATGCCGCGCATAGGGTGGGCGACGAGGACGCAGCGCTCTACTGGCTGCGCCGGTCCCTCGATCTCGAAGCGAGCCACGCCGAAGCACGTATCTACCTTGGCAACCTGTTGTATGATCGAGGTGAATACGAGGCGGCTCTGTTCCACTTTGAGCGGACCGATCCGGGTGATCACTTTGATGAGTTAGCCGTATGGCGGCTCATCGAGCTCAAGAAGTCCATCTACCGGCTCCCGGATGATGACGTGGAACTCCAGCCATGGTCGGGGCGGCTAGCGGAGCTTGCCGACGAGGCTGATCCGACAGAGCAACTTCTGTCGGAAGTGGAAGCCACACAGCCGGACGGTACTCTCCGGGACCCGCACCAGCTCGAGCTCTTCGGCACCTTGCTGGTCGAGCTTCAGGGGATGCAACGACGTCCCCCCAACGAGACTCACCGAGTGAAGACCACCACGGGCGTGACATACACGGGATCGTGGGAGATGATCATCCTGCAAATGAAGATGGATGATCGAGAGCTGTCTGAATCGTCCCTCGAGCTGTACATGGCCCGTGTCGCCCGTCGCAGCCGCGTGGAAACGGGGCTTGCGATCCCGGTTACAGACGCTGAGAGTTTTGTGCGTGGCGCAGCGGCTGCAGGGCTACTGAAGATTCTCGGGTGACCTAGGGTCAGCCGGCAGCCACAGGGCTGTCAAGTGACTGTAGTGAGCGCGTCGGTCACTCCACTTCTAGTGAAGTATCCTCCTCGCCCCGATTACCTTTCCCCACATGAGATGGACCACTGGCGTACGTAGGCGAGTCCTTTCCAATGGCTTGACCGTTCTGGTGCAGCGCGACAGTTCCGCACCGGTGGTGGCGGTGGTGACCCACGTCAAAGCCGGTTATTTCGATGAGCCCGACCACTGGGTGGGGATCTCTCACGTGCTGGAGCACATGTTCTTCAAGGGTACAGCCCGTAGGGGACCGGGTGAGATAGCTCGTGACACCCAGCTGCTCGGCGGCTATCTCAACGCGGCTACTAGCTACGACAAGACGGTCTACTACACCGTCTTACCTTCCACCGGTGATGGGTTGGCACAGGCGTTGGATGTGCAGGCGGACGCCCTCATGCACACCGCGCTAGATCCCGCGGAACTCGAGCGGGAGCTGCAAGTGATCATTCAGGAGGCTAACCGGAAGCTCGACACTCCCGCGGCCGTGACAGTGGAGACTCTCTACGAGCTGCTTTTCACCCGACACCGGATGAGACGCTGGCGAATCGGGACGGAGGAGGGGCTGAAACAACTGAGTAAGAATGACCTGCTGTCATACTCCAAGACACGATACACTCCCGCACGAGTTATCGTGAGCATCGTCGGTGATCTCGAGGTAGGCAGGGCCTTTGAGCTGGCGGAACAGCGGTATGGTGGCTGGCATCGACCGGCGGCCGCTATCGAGAGTTCTCCGGCGGAGCCTAGTGGCGCACCACCAGCGATTCGCGTGATCAACGGCGACGTAGCGCGGCCACTGGCCGTGGTGGGATGGCGTACTGTCCCCACTCTGCATCCTGACGCTCCCGCGCTCGACGTGACTGCATCTGTGCTCGGCGCTGGTCGGGGATCACGGCTGTACCGAGCGGTGCGAACACCGGGCCTCGCAAGCAGTGCGCGTGCGTCACACTACACGCCGACTGAAGTGGGTGTCTTCGACCTCTCACTCGAGAGTGACGAAGCGCGGCTGGATGATGCTGTGATGCGCAGTGGCGAACTGGTTGTGGAGTTGGCTAGGCACGGACCGGAAGTGGCAGAACTCAACCGCGTGCGCTCGTTGGCCGAGTCTCAGTGGGCCCGCCAATTCGAATCGATGGATGGGCGAGCCGCAGCACTCGGTGAGGCCGAAGCGCTGGGCGGGTATGCGCTGGCAGACGAGTACTATGAGCGGACAATGCAGGTGACCGCGGACGACGTACGATCCGTTACCGCCAAGTATTTGACACCTGAATGCGCATGTGCGGTGCTCTTCCTGCCTGAAGGCGGGAGCAGCAGACTGACAGACCAAGAGTGGCCCCTGACACTCACCGACGTGAGACAGTCCCATCACTCGATTGCCGAATATGCTGGCCGTGGGTCATGCGAGAATGGCTTGGGTGGAGAGAAAGTAGTTGACTATGACGGTGGCATCAGGCGTTGCTCGCTGGCGGGTGTCGACATGCTGGTTAGATCAAAACGGGGCGCGGGATTGATCACGGTTGCGCTTCACCTAGCGGGAGTTCCCGGTCGGGAAACCGAAGAGATCGCCGGAATCTCTAGTCTGCTAGGTCGTTCTTGTGTCCGGGGGGCTGGGGGGATGAAGCACGAGGAACTGGCGCTGGCCACCGAGCTACTGGGTGGAGGAATCGCACCGAGCAGCTCGGTGGATGGGTTGGGGTGGGCAATGACGGTTCGGGCTGCAGCCTTATCTGAGGCTGCCGAGTTGCTACGGCTCGTGGCTCTGGAACCCACACTCGCCAGCGACGACATCGCCGTCGAACGTACACTTCAGGCCAGCGACGCGCGGCGCGTGCGGGACGACATGTATGCATATCCGATCCGGATGGTTCTCCGCACAGCATATGCCGGGGATCCCTACGGCCTTCCGGCTCTAGGCGACCCCGAGACCATCGAAGCGGTGAGCGACGAGCAGGTGAGGTCTTGGCAAGACCTGATCAGTTCCCACAGAGCTGTCGTGGTCGCGGTGGGCGACATGGAGCCCGATGCGCTGTTGGATCGGCTGCAGCCCCTCGCGTCCTGGCCGGCCGAATCCGGACCCGCATTTTCAGAAGGAAGCGCCCCGGTTTTCTCACCGGAGATGGGCTTCGAGCTACGTGACAAGGCGCAGAGCGCGTTGGCCATGGCCTTCCCCGCCTTTCCCTACCGGTGCGAAGATCGACACGCACTAGTTGTGACTGGAGCTCTCCTGAGTGGTCTGGCAGGGCGGCTTTTCGACGAACTGCGGGAGAGACGATCCCTCGCTTACTCGGTATCGGCCATGCCGTGGCTGCGCGGTCGCGCGGGTGCTGTACTGAGCTATATCGCAACCTCCCCCGAGCGAGAGGATGAAGCCCGGGAGGTGATATTGGCCGAGTTGTGCCGGATCGCAACGCAGCCGGTCACTGAATCGGAACTCGCCCGGGCGCGCAACTACGCAGCGGGATTGGCGGAAATCCGGCAACAGAGCGGGGCCGCAGTAGCAAGTGAGATTCTCGCTGCGTGGACGTACGGCGTGCTTGACGAGCTCGCGACCGTGCCCGAGCGGCTCCGCTCGGTAAGCGCGCAGGACGTGGCCAGGGTGTCAGCTAGGGTGTTCGATCCGGAGAGACGGGCGGAGTACGTGGTTCGCGGCAGCGGGAAGGGGCGGTAGGAGCGCGCAGGGTGTGAAACTGGCAGCTGGGTGGGTCAGTTCGGCGACTCCATGCACGTTTAGCCAGGGTCGCTGGGCTGGGACGCGGGAAGCTGGATTTGGGGTGTGGTGAAGGGTAACACCCCACGCGGAACTGGGTTGGCGCCGTCAGAACATCGACATCGCCAGAAAGGAGCGCAGGTTTTCGTTGGTTGCCCTCAGACGTTCCGACAGGAGTCTTACTACTGACCAGAGGACCTTGAAGGCAAGTTCGTGATCGAAGTCAAGCAGCATCTCGAAGTCAGGGCGGTTGATCGTGATCAGTGCGCAATCGGTATTGGCAATGGCATCCGTTGAGCGGGTCGATCGATCGAACACGGACATTTCACCGAAGCAGGCGCCAGGTTTGAGGATGGCGAGGGCCTCTTCTCCGGAACCGGGAACTTCTCGCGAGATGCGTACCTCGCCCGCGGCAATGATATAAAGACGATTGCCGGGGTCATTTTCCCTGAAGATTGTCTGGGCCGACTTGAAATCTTGCTCTTTGCAGATCTCCTTTACCCGTTCGAGCTCCTTGTCGTCCAGACCTGCGAAGATCCTGGCGTTCTTGAGAAGGCTGGTGTCCATTTGATGACGTCTCCACTTCGGGAGCGGCGGTGCACGTGGAAGCTACAGATCCCACTTCGGCGCCACAAGTAAAGCGGCTAGTCGGTCCACCCGACCTGCTGACGGTGCTGCGGCTTCCGCTGGCTCTAGCGTTTCTGCTCGTTGAAGATGCTTACATACGCGTGGCGATCTTGGCGGCTGTGGCTGTGACCGACATCTCGGACGGGATCTGGGCTCGCCGCATCGGGGGGTCGCGTTTGGGGGCCGCGCTCGATCCAATTGTGGACAAGCTGTTCATGGCGGCAGCGTTCTTCGTCGTGTTCCGCAGCGGTCTCTTGGCAGTGCTCGAGATTGTAGGTGTCTTACTGCGCGATATCGTGGCTGGATTGAGCTTCGTGGGTGTCTTGCTGTTGCGCAGGCCGACCACACTTCCAGCTCGGGCAGGGGGCAAGGCAGTAACCGTTTGTCAGGCCTTGACGTTGGCAGCCTTCCTAATGGAATCCGACCTGCTACGACCGCTGGCGTGGGCCACGGCTGGCATCTCGATCTATGCGATTGCAGACTACGTCAATGTAGCTTGGACTCGCAGCGGGACTCGTTCACACTAGGAGAGTGATTTCACATGCGCGTTTACGTCGCCGTGCTGTTGAGCTGCGTAGCAGCGACTCCCTTGTTGTCACAGCAGGAGTTCCAGCCGCCCAGAGGCCAGGCTGTCACCCCTAGGTTTCGGTTGGGTCTGTTCGGGTTTGGGGTGCATGGTGGCATTGATTTCACGGGTGATGATCAGCTGGTGCTGGGCACAGCAGTCGATTTGGGTGACCTATACACCGATCGCTTGCGTATGCGGGCGACCGGCGAGTTGGGACGCGGTGGGGACGGTGACAACTATGTCATCAACGGGGAGTTGGTATACCGGTTCGTTGCGGATACCATACTTGCCGTGCCGTACGTAGGGGTCGGAGTCGCTCTGTTCTCCCAGGAAAACTGTGACTCTGCGCCCGGTTGCCCGGGGCTATGGCTCCAATTTGCCCTCGGTTTTGAGATAAAGATCCGCGAGCCCATAAGCTGGTTGCTGGAATACCACTCCGAAGATGCCTTCCGCCGTCATCGGCTGCTTTTCGGACTCACTACGAGACGGGTGCGGTAGATGGAGAATGTACGCGCAGTGCGGCTGGACTGGATGGGGGTGGGCCTCCGATTTCGTGGCGGTGGTACTGACCCAGAGACTCCTGCGGTGGAACTCGATGGAGACGGTGCAACCGGTCCGAGCCCCATGCTCGTCCTCCTCTTGGCCGCAGCCGGTTGCTCCGGTGCTGATGTGGTGGCGATACTCTCGAAGCTGAAGGTTAGGTTGGACGCTTGTGCGGTGGATGTGTCCGGCATCCGGCGGGAGGGACATCCCAAGAGGTATGCGTCCTTGAAATTCGTGTTCCACTTGTCTGGTGACGGGCTCGACCGGGCCAAGGCAGAACGTGCTGTGGGCCTGTCGCTCAAGAAGTACTGCTCCGTGGTGCATTCCCTTGCCCGAGACATCAGAATTGAGCATGAGATCAAGCTTACCTAGGGCACTTTTTGCAGCGGGCTATCTAGCCTACATCGGGGCGCCGGCTGCGTGGGCACAGCGGGCAACGGAGTTCCAGGTGCACGGTTTGGGCACGTTTGGGGATGACCAGTTTTGGGGTGGCGGCCTAGGGATTGCTCTGAGGAGTCAAGGGCGTATGAGAGCGGGCGTCTACACCAGTGTGGGGGCTTTTGAGGGCGAAGTGGCGGTTCGGCCTGAGGGCATTCTCTCATTTCACCTCAATCCTTACAGGCGCAGTGGAGTGTCACCGTACGCCGGCGGTGGTATTGCAGTGCTGTTGATTAGAGACGCAAGTCGTGAATACATCGTTGGGGTAATAGGGATTGAGTGGCGTCCGGCGACTGGCAGTGGTTGGTTCGTGGAAGCTGGGATCGGGGGTGGTGTGCGATTGGCGCTCGGGCATCAGTTGCGGAGACGGGCAGGTCGCCGCTAGAAAGCAACCCCGCCGTTATCGGCAGGGTCCATTCGAATCCCCCGAATAGCAGCAACCCTAGTTGGTGGCCCCGACTTCTGAATCGTGGTTCTTGACCGGCCGGCAATACTGCTCACCGAGGCTGCGGATCGAAGCCAATTCGTCCTCGCTGAGAGCCGTATAGCGCTCCGCCATATACTCCATTGTATCGTCAAACCAATCCTTTTGCTGCGCCAGCTCCGCCTGTAGAACGCCGCAGTGAAGGATGTGGCTGAAAAGTTCGTCGCGAGCCTTGTCGTAGGGGCTGGAGTTGTCCTCTTTGCGCGGTTTCGCTTTCTTTTTTCCCATGTAGAACTCCTAATTACAGCGGCGATTCCTACAATCACCTAATGTACCATCTGGCAAGGGCATGGCGCAAACCCCGCAGCTGGGAACATGTTAGCACGTGCCGCGTATGTCCACGGTATCGGGAGCGTGAGGAATGTCTGAACAGGTTTACGACAACGATCGCAGAGATCGGCTGGTGCTGTTGCTTCGTGCACTCGCTGCTAGAATACGGGAACTCCAGAGTGACGAGGACCTGCTTCGTGCCGGGCCCGAGTTGATTAAGATGATGGGAGACGCTCGCGGCGAGTTGTTTCATTATGAAGTGCGCTGCACATATGATACTCCGGAGATCGCGAACAGCCGGCGGATCGTAGAACAAGCGCGTAACCAGATGGAGGCCCCGGACTTCGGGGACTCGGAGGAGAATTCGGAATGGCAGGGCGTGTGAATCTCAGGTTGTTCTACGCAGGGTTGGCAGTTATCGCGTTGATTGGTGCCGGTGCCATATGGATGGCCAGCTCTGGGGCGCGGCGTGCAGCGGTGCAGATACTGGAAGCGCCGGTTCCTGTTGGCACATCCACCTTCCCGGGATTTGTGATCGGCAGCGATTCGGCTCCTGTAGAGATCGTGGAGTATGCTGACTTCGAATGCCCAGCCTGTGCCGCTTTCACGATCCTGGCCGGCCCCGACATCAAGCAACGGCTGGTGGCGACCGGATTGGTTCGATGGCGGTTCCGTGGCTATCCGCTGCACCAACAGTCGCTGCTTCCACATCACGCGGCCCGCTGCGCGGGGGAACAGGGGCTGTTCTGGGAGATGCACGACCTCCTGATGCAGCAGCAGAGAGAGTGGATTACGTCCCGCCGACAATTGGGCAAGTTCCGCGAATACGCCCAAGCCGGCGGCGTCAATCTGGATGACTACGATGAGTGTATGCGAGAGGGTCGCTACGCGAGCCAGATCCTAGCCACACGAGACGAGATTGCCGGATCGGTGAGTGCGACGCCGACCTTCGACATTGGCGATGTGCGATTGGTCGGTGCCCAGCCGTTCGACACTATCGCAAAATACGTAAGGCTCGCTGTTGACACGTCAAGATGAAGTGTAGGATGGCGACAGCGGCCCTATCGCTGATTGGGTTCTTCATATCTCTCTACCTGTGGCTCTGGAAGCTGGGTTTGATGGGTCCCATGGTGTGCGTCTCAGGCGGTTGCGAGACTGTGCAGCTAAGCCAATACGCCGTCATGCTGGGAATACCGGTTGCGTTATATGGTGTGCTTGGTTTTGCAGGTCTGTTTCTGGTGAGTATCACGGCGTTGCAAGACCGTTGGGTTGAACGGAGAGAGCCAACGGTCCTACTGTTCCTTCTTTCATCGGGCGGAGTAGCGTTCGCTGGGTATCTAACCTACTTGGAGGCCTTCAAGATCCACGCTTGGTGCCAGTGGTGTGTCACGTGTGCGGTGCTGATTGTCTTGATCTTCCTTATCTCCGTCTTGGCATTGCGTAGCCCGTCGTGCCTGACGTTCGAAGTCTAGCTCGAAGTTCTTGCGTCCTCCCCGTCGCTCCCCACTCGGCGAGCGATGCCCATCACCGGATCCGGCATCGATTGCCTTGCCAACGTGCTGACAGTCAGAGTGTTCTGACAAAGCGCCATCTGTAGCACCTGCTTCGGTGGGTGGTGCCAACGGGTGAAGTCTACCCGGGGTGAGAACCTTGCGTCGGCCAGCCCAGCCGTCTGGCTCTCTATATGTAACTCGTTGTAACACATAATCTTACGGTCCAGTGTGGTGGTGCCTGCAGCCCTGTCCAGCCCGGGTCCAGCGTTGCACGAACTTTGCATTCTTCGGCTTGACTAGCGAACCTGCGGGAGTTCAGGCAGTTGACAGCCCCCAGCACAGTCCAGCGCGTTATAGTCGCACCCGTGGTGCTCGATCTTGACACCCGTACCGAATTCCGGCGTCAGGCGGTTCGGGCGTTGGACGTGATGAGTGCCGGCGCGGGTCAACTGGTTCTGGACATGACTACAACCAAGTCCGTGGACAGTGCTGGTTTGGGTACGCTCGTGTTGATCCAGAGACGGGCGGCGGCGAGTCGGATTCCCGTGCGATTGCGGGGAGTCAACGAAGACGTGCGATTCTTGCTCACCTTGACCAAACTCGAAGATCTCTTCCAGCTAGAGTCGATCCAAAACTAACACGGCGCCATTCTATCGGCCGCAGTGCTATATTGCGGCCGTTCGTTGAGCCTGCTTCTAGCCGGATGCGCACGCCCCATGAGACTTGCCTATAACTCCCTGTCGTTCACGTCTTCCCAAGGACGGACTGCGCAAAAGCACGGACGCGGTGACCGCGCCACCTGCGAGAGATGAGTCCGGAGGCTAGGCCGGCTCTGGTCGCGCGTGGTGTGTCACGCAGGTTCGGGCATCGAGTGGTGGTTAGGGATGTATCCCTGGAGGTAGGGGGGGGAGACACGCTACTCCTGGTGGGTCACAACGGCGCAGGGAAGACCACGCTAATCCGACTGCTGGCGGGCTTACTGAAGCCCACCAAGGGCAGTGTTACCTACCGCGGAGTCCTTGGGATGGTCGCTCACAATTCCATGCTCTATGATGCCCTCACCGCCAGAGAAAACCTGTCATTCTACGGGAGCCTGTATGGCAGGGCTGCGGTGCAGCGGAGCGACGAGCTACTGGAGCGCATGGGACTCACGCCCCACGGGGACCGGCGGGTCGCCACGTTCAGCAGAGGCATGGTGCAACGGCTAGCCATAGCGCGAGCCCTTCTTCCCGATCCCAACTTGTTGCTCTTGGATGAGCCATTGACGGGGCTGGACGATGCTGCCTCCGGGACGGTGCGGGATGTGTTGGCCGATCTCAGGGCCCAAGATTGCGCTGTGATCGTTGCGACCCACCAACTAGTGGAGTTGGTAGATTTGGCTTCCGCGGTAGGGTTCCTGGTAGGAGGAAGGCTGGTGGCCGTCGAACCGATTGAAGGCCGCGATGCCACAGCAGTCATGGTACGTTATCGGGAGCTTGCCGCAAATGCCTAGTAGCTTCTGGACAGTGGCCTGGGCAGTCGCAGCTAAGGATCTGAAGATCGAATGGCGCACGAAGACGGCATTCGCGTCGTCGATCGTGTTTGCTGTGTTGGTCTTGGCCGTGTTCTACTTTGCGCGTGACCCAACTGCGGTGGCGGCGCTGGACATTGCACCGGGGGCCCTGTGGGTGACGTTCACGTTCGCGGCGATGCTCGGTCTGAATCGTGCGTTCCTGCTCGAAAAAGAAAATCGGGCGCTGGATGGGATCCTGTTGGCGCCCGTGCCCAGGTCTGCGGTCTTCCTGGGCAAGCTCGTGGGCAACCTGGCGTTCGTGGCGGTGGTGGAGTTCGTATCACTGCCGCTATTCGTGCTGTTCTACGACCTGGCAATTTGGCGTCAGCTCCCGACGCTGATTGGCGTTATGGCGATGGCAACCGTTGCCTTTGTCTCCGTAGGTACTCTCCTCAGCTCAATGGTGGTCCGTACGCGGTTTGCCGAACTGATGCTGCCCATTCTCTTGCTGCCGTTCCTGATCCCTCCGGTGGTGGGTGCCGTGCAGCTCACGTCGCGAGTCCTAGCGGAGCGGCCCTTGAGCGACCTCGTCGGGTGGCTTAAGTTGCTCGCTTCGTTCGACATCATATTCGTCGCACTTTGTTTCTTCTTGTTCGAGGCGACCTTAGAGGAATGACCCGACGCGAAGGTGCTGTGTCTCTGGCTCGCCGAGGCCAGGCGATCATGGCGATCGCCCTACTTGGGCTCGTAGGCGTGTACGTGCGAGCGCTGGTGTTCACACCAATCGAGCGGACACAGGGCCCAGCACAGAAGATCTTCTACGTCCACGCTCCAGCGGCATGGGCTGCCCTGCTGGCCTTTGCGGTGGCGGGAATTCTCAGCTTGATCTATCTGTGGCTGAGGGAGCGCAAGCTGGACACCATTGCGGAATCCTCAGCGGAGGTCGGGCTGGCGTTTTCGATCGTAATGCTCACGACCGGGCCCATTTGGGGCAAGCCCATCTGGGGTACTTGGTGGAGTTGGGATGCACGACTGACATCGACTCTATTCATCTTCCTCCTCTTCGTGGGCTACAAGGTCTTGCGGGGTGCCATTGTAGATCCGGAAATGCGGGCTCGCTATTCGGCCGTAATCGGGATCATGGCACTGGTATTGGTGCCGTTCATTCACATGACGGTCTACTTGTTCCGTACGCTTCATCCCGACCCCGTTCTGATGAAACCCGGTCGGCCCGCACTCCCGGGGGTAATGCTCATCACGTTGCTCATATCGATTGGAGTATTTACGCTGCTTTATGTGGGGTTTCTGATGCAACGCTATGCTCTGGCGGTGTTGCGAGACGTCCGGGAGGAGGAGGCCGCAAGTGCAATACCCTGATAACGGTGCCTACATGGTCGCCGCATACATCATTGTGGCAGTGGTGGTGTTGCTCTACGGAATTTCACTAGCAGTCAGAATTAAGAAGGAGCGCTAGTCACAGTCTGGATGTGTGAGTGAGTTCCGCTCATGGCAGATCAGAAGTAGTGGCGTATTGACCGCGATAGTGCAGCAGGGGTGATCTGTCGGAATGCGTGCCTCCGGTGACCCGGCCCAAGAAGATCGTGTGATCGCCTGCCGGTACAGCCTGCCACGGTTCACACACGATCTGTGCCACAACCCCATCGATCAGCGGTACCCCGTCAGGCCCCTCACGCTGATTGACATTGTAGAACCGATTCTCGGGGGCGCCGCTGAATTGCCGCGATAAGTTCTCCTGGCCCTTGGCCAGCGCATTCACCACGAACACAACTGCGCGGCGCATCAGCTCGTGCAATGGATCATTGTGGTTCACGCATACCAACAGCAGAGGCGGTTCGAGCGACACTGCGGATACTGCGCTCGCCGTCATCGCCCCCACCTGTCTCCTGTGGTCAACGGCGGTGATCACCGTCACTCCAGATGCTACGTGACCCAAGAGCGTGCGGAAGCCTCGCGGTGTAACGGACTGCATGGTCGCTGTGGCCTTGCCTTTAGGTGCGATCTGTCAACCAAGCCTGCCAAGAGAAATCACAACAAATGCCAAGCCGCCAGGGCTGTCATAGCTCCCACCCCGGTCGCGACCAGGTTTACGGCATCGTTGTCAAACCAGGCGAGTCCTCGGGTAGCACGTGCGTATCTTCCACAAACATGACGTCGCTGTTCTGTCTTGGCACGGCATGCGTCACAGTAATACGCCGCTTGGATCGAGGCACCGAACCATGAGTCGGTGAACATCCCCAGGATTCCTCCAACTAGGGCGGCAACACTCGCGTTTGCAGACGCCCCAAGGCATAACGCCAGAGCCGCTGTCGTGGCGGCACCGCTGACTCCACCGAGTGTGCCGGTGACCGATATTCCTCCGGATGTACCGTGGGGTACCGGTTCTCCGGTGCTCATCAGCCGAGGCCGTGTGCGTGACCAGGCGCCGATTTCGGTCGCCCAGGTGTCGGCTTGGGCGGCGGATAGGGCCCCCGCAAAGAGTGGCCAGCCGCCAGCCGCCGCTGGTATAAACGCGGCCACCGCCGCCCATGCACTGTTGGCAATTACCTGGCGTGCGTTTCGCCCAGATGTCTGAAATCCGTAGCGTCCGGAAGAGACCCGCCGGGACAGTCTCGTAAGGAGACTCCCCGAAACGAAGAACAGCCCCAAAAGGGCTGCTCCGCTGAAGCCTCGACCGACGAGCACTCCAGTTCCAACCAGTACTGCAGCAAGGGTGCCCGAAGTTGTGAGCCAGCCCAGCCCCCACCCAGCGAGTGCAAACCCTGCTGCAACTACCGCCGCGCTGGCTGGGCTCACTCAGATTCGGTCCGGTCCTTGTCGTAGAGTACTCTTTCGAAAACTCGGCGTCTGAGGTGCTCTGGCGCTGCTTTGGCTTGGGTGCGGGCCCGCAGGAACGCCAGGTAGGCTTCCTCGAACTCGCACAGCTTGAAGCACACCGCGCAATCAGCGAGATGGGCGCGGACGGCTGCCTCTACTTCGGCTGTGAGCTCGCCGTCCAAGTACTCGTACAGCCGAGTCGCTGCTGCATGGCAGTCAATGGTCTGGGGGGGCTTCATCGCTCTGCCCTCTTGATGTAGCCCATCTCGATTGCATAGTCGTACAGAACCTTTTGTAAGGCTTGACGGGCCCGGAAGAGACGTGATTTGACGGTGCCAATTGGTACAGCCGTGATCTCCGAGATCTCGGCATAGGAGAGTTGTTCTATGTCGCTCAGCACGAGAGTCTCACGGAACTCCTCTGGAAGCGCGTCGATCGCTCGCAGCACTTCTTCGTCCACTATTTGCTCGAAGAAGTGCCCCTCCGGGTCGACCTCCTGGACTTGATGAAAGACGGTGTAGCTCTCGATCTGGTCCACATCCACCGTCGGTCCAATCCGCTTGGCTTTGCGATACCGGTTTATGAACGTGTGCCGCAAGATCGTGAGTAGCCATGCTTTGACGTTGGTGCCACTCTTGTATTGGTGCCAGGACCGGTACGCCTTTAGCATAGTCTCCTGGGTGAGTTCCTCCGCTTCGCTCTGATCACCAGCAAGTCGGAGTGCGACCCGGTATACGGTGTCGAGGTGCGGCAGCGCCTCGGTATCGAAGGCGCGTCGGGAATCACTAGATACGGTGGACAACAGTTAGCTTCCCTGGCGAAGGAGAAACCGATAAGCTCCGAGATTGTTGATACGATAGAATGGCTAGCTGGGCGGCCTCGCGCAACAGCCCTGGCCTATCTGTTTGGGCGTGACTAACTTGCGCGCCGACTCGAACCGTCAGTGCCAATTCGGTGGATACGAAACGCGTCAGTGCTATCGTACCTCTGGCAATTCTCCAGACGGTGCGCCATTTGGATCAGCGAGTACCCGAAGGTCTCGACGAATACCGTCGGCTAGGGAACAGCACGACGGTGGCAGCTGAGATCGAAAGGTACCGCAAGCTGGTGCGTGGCGGCGCAGACGTGGCCGCCGAGGAAGTCGTCCAGCTGTTCCGTCTGATAGCACGCCGTCCAGATGCAGGCCTGGCTTTTAGCGACGCCGGTAGACGGGCGGCACACGAAGCTGCTGAGGGGCTATCGGTGGCCACGCGTTGTGCGCTTCGTGTTGCGCCGCCGTTCCTGCGCCGGAGGCTGGGGCTCGCCAGCGCCATGCGGATTGCCGTCCGCGTGTTCGGAATCAACATGGTAATCGACGAACACGACGGTATTGTGGCTGACGCGGATCTTCCCTCTGCCCACGGGTCCCCGGACGGCACAGGCTGCGGCTTCTTTGCTGCGGCACTTGCCGAGCTCCTGCGCATGCTGACAGACTTCGACGGGGCCATGGTTCACGCTGCCTGTCGTACCCGGGGGGACGGCACCTGCAGGTGGCATACTGGTAAGAACTTACGGTGGTGACAAATGACAGCGTTGGATCGAATCGACTTCGCTGAACTGCGTGCGGTCCTCGGTGAGCTTGGTGTTGATGGCTGGCTGATCTTCGATTTTCATGGGGTCAACCCTGTTGCAGGGCGGCTGGTCGGCTACGAGGGTATGGTGACGCGACGACTCTTCATATGGCTGCCGGCAACAGGATCGCCCAAGTCAATCGTGCATACCATCGACGCCCCTGCCGTGGGTGACCTGCCGGGCGAGATCTTGCTTTACACTAGATGGTCAGAGCTGCACCAGCTCCTCGAGAAGACGGTGGGTGGCAAGCGCGCAGCAATGGAGATATCGCCTGAAGACGCGGTGCCCTATTTGGACCGGGTTCCGGCTGGTGTCATCGAGTTGTTGTACAAGTTTGGTGTTGCCGTGACCCCATCCGACCAGCTGGTCACGCGGTTTGCCTCCCGCTGGTCTCTGACCGAAATGGAAGACCATCGCCGAGCGGCGGAAGCATTGGCTCGAATTGCCCAAGAGACGCTGCAAACCGTCGTCGGCCAAGTTGGCGCGGTCACTGAGTACCAGGTTCAGCGACGGGTCATCGCAGCGATGTCTGCGGAGGGGCTGGCGATTGAGGATCCGCCCATTGTGGCTTTCGGAGCCAACGCTGCCAATCCGCACCACGATCCCAAGGAAACTGACGAACGAGTGCTGGGACCTGACGAAGTCGTACTACTTGACCTCTGGGGCCAGACTCCCTCTACGGTGTGGGCTGACCAGACTTGGATGGGTTTTTCAGGTGGTGCTCCACCGGACGAGGTGGTCGCTGTATGGGAAGCGGTTCGCGATGCACGGGACGCCGCAGTTCAACGCCTGCGCCAAGCGCACGTCACCGGAGAACAGGTAACCGGTGCCCTGTTGGATGAAGCGGCGCGAGGCCTGCTTCGTGAGCGCGGATACGCAGAATCGTTCACGCACAGAACCGGGCACTCTATCGACGGTGACATACACGGATCGGGTCCGCACCTGGACAACTTCGAGACGAACGATATCAGACAGCTCATTCCAGGTGTGGTGTTCTCGGTCGAACCCGGTGTCTACCTCAAAGGTAGGTTCGGGGTGCGGAGCGAGATTAACGTCATACTCGGGACTGGCGGGCCCGAAGTTACACCGCGCACTCCGCAGCAGACTCTGATCGTTGCGTAGTTAGGGGGCAGCTGAGGCCCCGGCCTCCCAATCAGCCACCCTCACGACCGCAACTCGGTCGGCGAGACACTGTGAGGCCGAGCGTCAGGTGCGGGTCTCAAGCTACTACTCGTTCTCCCTTGGCTGACACAAGCCAGACCGCGTAGACCAGAGCGACCCACACCGCTGTTCCAACTGCCACGTGCACCCCGCGCCAGACGGGTGGCAGGTAGCTGAGAACCATCGCTGCAGCCACTATCACCTGGGCGATCGTGATTCCCAAAGCAGACCACACGGCTGTTCGAAGCCGATCCGGGACGGTTCTCTTGCGGAGCCCGATGCTCACTCCGATCAGGTGCAGGAACAGCGCATAGGCCAAGAGCCGATGCATCCAATGGACATGCGGCAGCCCGCTTCCTCCCGATGCGGGCCAGATCTGCCCGTTGCAGAGCGGGAATCCTTGACAGGAGGGGCCTGCCCCAAGGTTGGCAGTGAGGCCACCGAGGAGTATCACAGCTAGGGCCAATCCGGCTGCTGAGGTGATCGAGCCGCGCGCGAGAGACGTGGCCTGGCGCGCGCAGCCAGTGCGAAGCCCTGTCACCAGTAAAGCGGCGAGCAGTGCCATCGCTATGCCGAGGTGGAGAACCACGCTGACAGGCGGCAGCTCGAGCCAGACGGTGACTGCGCCGAGGAGTACCTGCACGAGGAGCAGCACTGCTGCAGCGAGCGCGGGCCCGATTGTGCCATCAGGTCCCGAGCCGCCCGGCAATCGGCGGTTCCGCACGGCCACTACGGCGACCAAGACGGTCAAAGCACTCAATGCCAGTGCAACCAGCCTGTGAGTCCACTCGAGGACTGCTTTTGCATCGTCCAGCGGGGGAATCAAACGGCCATTGCACAGTGGCCAGTTGTCGCCGCAACCCAAGCCGGCGTCGGTGATTCGTACGACCGCGCCGAGGACAATCAAGCCATAGGCACATACCACTGCGGTGAACGATAGGGTCTTCAGTGTCTTCATGAGCAAGAAAGTACTGCGGGGGGCCGCGAGCCGTAAGCAGGGAGCAGGTCTGTCAGTCCGATACTGCTAACCGCTGACGGCTCGCTACCTCACAGTAGAAACCCGAATGTTAGGAACAGTACTGTGGCTCCCCCAGCGGCGATCAGCGCGTACGGCAGCTGTGTTCGCACGTGATCAATATGGTCCGTGGCCGAGGCCATCGACGCCACTATAGTCGTGTCTGAAATGGGTGAGCAGTGGTCCCCAAATATCCCGCCGCCTAACGCTGCAGCGACCGTGAGAGCTGGGTGGAGGCCCACGACCTCGATCATCGGCATCACTATAGGGATCATGATGGCGAAAGTGCCCCAGGAGGTCCCGGTCGAGAAGGCGATGAAGCATGCCAGCAAGAACACCAATGCAGGGACGAACCCGGGGTTGAGAGACCTCCGTGCCAAATCAGCTACAAACTCCCCGGTCCCGAGCGCCCTTGTCGTAGCTCCGATTGCGAACGCTAATGAAAGAACGATGACCACCGGTATCAGTCCTTGAATTCCCTTGAGCACATGGTCTGTGGACTCCTTGATCGTCATTATCCCCTGCACCCGGTACCCGACGACGGCGACCAGCAGGCCGACGATCACCCCCCACAGCACAGCTTGGGACCCGCTGCCACTGCGGATGTTGCCGTCGCCGGTAAACCACAAGACGATGGGGACCGTCACCACCATGACCGATATCGGTAGCACCATGTTGCTCGCCCTGAGTGGGGTGCCTTGCTTCGGCTGGGTCATAGTGACGTCGGCCGAGACCATTGGTTCGGCACCGTCGCGCAGCAGCTTACCCTCTTCAGCAACCCTTCTTTCGGCCTCTTTCATCGGACCGATGTCCCAGCCGGTTATGACCACCGTGATGGCAAGCAGGATGGCGAGAATCGCGTAGAAATTGAGTACCAGAGCCCCTGCCAGCAGGGCATTGACGTTGGTGACACCTTGCGCGAGCAAGAGGCCCGCGATATAGGCGCCCCATGCGTTGAGTGGGATGAGGATCAGTTTGGGTGCACAAGTGGCGTCGATGATATACGCGAGCTTCTCGCGGGAAATCCGGCATCTGTCGAACAGCGGGCGTGCGACGGATCCTGACACGAGGAGGCTGAATGTAGACTCTAAGAAGACCCCAAAGCTCACGAGAATTGTCAGCAGGCCGACCGAGCGCTGTGACTTCGCCAGTCCGCGGTTATCGATCCAACCGACGAACCCGTCGGTGCCACCAGACGCCTGTGTTAGCGTGATCATGGCTCCGATCAGGGAGCTGAACATCAGGACTCTGGCGTTGTCGGGGTTTGTGACCTGCTCCACAAAGGCCTCCACCGACTGAATCAGGCCAGTCACCGGATTCCACGAACTCATGATGGTCCAGCCCAACCACACAAAGAGACCCAAGGAGAGGTAGACCTGTTTGGTCTTGATCGCGAGAGCGATGGCGACGACAGGCGGTAGGATGGAAAGCCAGCCGAACGTCTCCATAGAGTGCACCTGTTCCCCTGTGAGTGCGGGTTTCTGACACCGCGCCGAGCCTGGGGCTGCCCTCGGCGGACCGACCGAAGGTAACGGTAGGGGAGGCAGCTGCCAATTAGCGCTGAGGGGGGCTTCACGTCTCCAGGCGCTCCGTGGTGCGGCGCAGTTAGGTGTGAAATCCTCGTGCGAACATCCGTTCAGGTTGGTGGCGTTGCTGGGGCAGCGAGAGTTCCCAATACTCGCTCCAGAGCCTAGAACGTGGATTTGGCAAACCAGCCGAGGAGACGTCCATGGGCACCGCAGATCAAGTCACCAAGCCCTTACTTGACGGAGTCCGAAACGCGACTCAGACTTTACTCTGCCCTTGTCAACGCAGTTAGTCATTGCTCAGGAATCTTCAGTTGTTAGTCGGACTCTCTCCAAGATCAGACCAACTATTGTTGGATCAGCCTTTGTATGGAAGGAGGCTATGTATGCAAATCACGTGTGGACTCAGGGGTGTCCTCACAGCCGTGGCTTTGGTCATCTCCGGTGCGGGTCAGCTTGTGGCACAGGCTGGCGCACCGGCTACGGTGACGGGACGAGTGACCGCAGAGGACGGTCGAGCCCTTGCCGGTGTTCAGGTGGTGGTTAGTCAACCAGGCACCGCACGCCAGTTCGGTGCCCTCACCACGGATGATGGGCGTTACAGTGTCGCAGGACTGCGACCCGGCCTCTACCGGATCGTGGCGCGGACCATCGGTTACGATCCTGGCACTGAGGACGGTGTTCGGCTCGGAGCGGGGGAGTCCAGAGAGATCAATTTTACTCTGGGCGTGCGGGTCATCTCCCTGGACGCCATCGAGGTGTTCGCGACCCGGGCCATCGAGCGTGTGACACCAGTGGCGTACACGGACGTAGACAAGCCAACGATGGAGCAGCAACTCGGATCGCAGGACATTCCTTTGGTTCTGAATACGAAGCCGAGTGTGTATTCAACCGAGCAGGGTGGTGCGGCGGGTGATGCCCGGATCAACGTGCGCGGTTTCGACCAGCGCAACGTGTCAGTCATGATCAACGGCGTGCCGGTGAACGACATGGAGAATGGGTGGGTATACTGGTCGAACTGGGACGGTGTGGGCGACGCTACGTCCTCGATCCAGCTCCAGCGGGGGCTATCGGCCGTTAACCTGGCAACCCCCTCGATCGGTGGAACCATGAACATCATCACCGACCCGACGGCACAGTCGGCAGGTGGGATGCTCAAGCAGGAATACGGCTCCGACGGGTTCCTCAAAACGACGGCCATGCTGGCCTCGGGCCTGCTCGCCGATAAGTTCGCCTTTATGGCCCAGGGCGTGCGGAAGACTGGGAACGGGCTCGCAGAGGGTATCTGGACCGACGCCTGGGCCTACTATTTCGGCGCGAGCTACAAGATCAGTAACAGCAACCGGCTCGACCTGTACGCACTGGGCGCGCCCCAGCGCCACGGGCAGCGAAGTTACGCCCAGAACATTGGAGCGTTTAGCGCAGCATACGCACTGCGCCTCGATGACTACGATCCCGCCGCAATGATCGTCTACGATGTCTCCCCAGACGGTCTCCGCTTCAACCAGAACTGGAACAGCATCTCCGAGTCCTACACAGGGCAACAAGCGGAAGGGTCCAAGCGTCTCGATCGTCACGAGAAGGGCTTTCTAAACGAGAGGGAGAACTTCTTCCACAAACCCCAGGTCAACCTCAACTGGTACTCGTCGCTGTCAGAGACCGTAACGCTCACCACGGTGGGCTATTACTCCGGTGGATCTGGTGGTGGTACGGGCACGTACGGTGACTTCTTGTGGGATTACGATAGCCAGCCGACTCGCATCGCGGACTGGGACGGCAACATTGCTATAAACCTGGGGACCGAGGACCGGAGGGGCGATCCCAAGGTCGCCGGCGAGGCCCGGGGCATCCTTCGGAACAGTCGTAACGACCAGTGGTCATTCGGTGCCATCTCCAAGCTTGCGAAGCAATTCTCGCCGGCTTTCACCATGGAGATCGGCGGGGACTGGCGGACCGCTGAGATCGATCACTACCGGGAAGTGCGGGACCTGCTTGGGGCTGACTACATCCTCGACACGAGCAGCGATTTCTGGTCCGCCGCAGAACAGCGACGTGGCCTCGGTGACAAGATCGGTTACGACTTCACCAACACGGTGGATTGGTTGGGCGGCTATCTGCAGGGCGAGTATGTCACTCCCCAATTTACTGTCTACGGAATGGGTGGTCTGTCGACAATCAAGTACACCTATAGGAACCATTTCCTGGATGACGGTACCGGGAACCCGCTGTACGCCGAGACCGACTACATCTACGGCTTCCAGTTCAAGGGCGGTGGTCTCTACAACTTGACTCCGGAACTCGGCGTCTACGCGAACGGCGGGTACGTGTCCAGAGTACCGATCTTCGACGGTGTGATAGACGACTACGCAGGTGCGATCAACCCGGACCCGCAGAACGAGAAGTTCCTGGCCTTTGAGGGTGGCCTCAACTATCGAACCCTCGACCGATCCGTGGCGATCAACTTGAACGGGTATTACACTCGCTGGGATGACCGCACTGTGACCAGAGGCTTCGTCACCGAGACAGGAGAGGACGCACTCATCAGTCTGCTGGGTCTTGACGCGCTTCACACCGGCGTCGAGGCTGAGGTGGCGCTGCAACCGTCTTACCTGGTCCGCTTCGATGTGGGTGCCTCATTGTCGAACTGGGTCCATACCGACGACGTGACCGGTACTTACCGCCCGGACGCCAGAGACCAAGCCACCGAGACGTACAACTTCTACGTAAAGGACCTCAAGGTAGGCAACGCACCACAGACACAGGTGTCGGCCGCTGTGTCGCTGTTTCCGATCGATGGCCTGTCTATTCAGGCGATTGGTAAGAGATTCAGCCGCTTCTGGGCCGCGTTCGACCCGATCGACCGGACGGACGAGACCGATCGGGCCCAGAGTTGGCGGATGCCGGGGTACACGGTGTTCGATGGGCACTTCTCGTACACGCTTCCCGAGAGCTTGCGGCTCGGGCAGCGCTTGATGGTATTCGGGCACGTGTTCAATCTGTTGGATGCAGAGTACGTCATGGATGCCCTCGACAACTCGCCTTACAACGGGTTCGACGGTGACCACGACGCGGACGACGCCGAAGTCTTCTTCGGCCTGCAGCGGCGCTTCAACGTGGGGCTACAGTTGAACTTCTAGCCCCAAGGATTGTGCGGCGGAGTTAGCCAAGGGCCCCGTCGTCATCCGGCGACGGGGCCCTCCTGTACTCGGCGGACAACTGAGTTCCGGGCAGTGGCCACGGGGCTTTGACCAACCAGTTGCCGACACTGCCTAAGGCACGTGCACGATAGTGGGTGCCAAGACAACGGGGGATAATGGGCTTTGCGTCAGTCTGATTGTCGGATTCCTACGTCGGCGCCCTCTTTAACAACACTACTGCAGCGACTGCAAACAGCGCATTCGGTGTCCAAGCCGCAACCGTGGGGGGCAGAGCGCCGCCGGCTCCAACGGCCTGGGACAACTGGACCAGAAGTAGGAACAGCATCGTAGTTGCTAGGCTTGCGGCAACGCCGAACGCACCGCTCGCTCGGGGTGCTGTAACCGCGAGCGGCGCACCGAACAGGGCAATAACGATACAGGTAACAGGCACCGCGATCTTAAGGGCGCGGTACACCCGTAGCTTGCGGCCATCACCGCCTGATCGCTCGAGCGCATCTACGTAACGACCGAGTTCTGCGTAAGTCATCTGCTCCGGTTTCTTGGGCTCACTCAGGAGGTCATCAGGGGTTTCTTGCAGGCTGCGCAGCCGTAGTGAGTCGAAGAGAACCGTTGACTCCCCAGCACCTGCAGTGATCGTACGGTATCGGCCGTCGCGCAGCGTCCAGGTAGCGGTGGTATCGTTGTACCGGCCCAATCGCGCCTGAACCGCCAGGGTCGGATAGTCTGCGCCGGAGCCTTCGCGCTCCAGTACCAGGTCGGTCATCTGGCGCTGCCTGACATTCAGCGACCGTATGGTGTAGACCCATCCTGCTTCGGCGCGGTAGACGAAATTCTGGCGAGTGTTTTGGGCCCGTATCTCCAATTCGCCGAGTAGCTCGAGCTGCCTGCGAGTCGCGCTGGGCGCTAGCTCTCCGAGTCCAAGCCCGGCAGCAGACACGAATAGTGCGGCCACGAACACGGGGATGGCGAGACGGTGGAAACTCCGGCCCGAGGCCTTTGCGGCTGTCAGCTCCGAGTGCCGGTTCATGGAAACGAGACTGAATACTGTGGCGAATAGCACTGCCGCTGGGAGGACTAGGTAGACTTTTTCAGGTAGGCTGTAGACGTAGGCCAGGGCGATGGTTGTCGGCTCTAACTCGCGTTGGAGGTACTCGGCCAGTTTGTCAGTGATCTCGAACAGGACGGGTATCAGAGGGAAGCCTATGACAGTGGCCGCGAATATCTTCAGCCATTCGCGAAGCAGGTATCGGTCTAGGATCGTTATCATCAGGCCGGCGACCGTGCGGATGTCGCGCCACTATCGATCGAATCCCTCGCTCTGCCGCGAGACCGTCCAACTCCCTTTCGCCCGGTGCGCCATAGCAGGAATACACCCAGCATCCCAAATACGACGTTTGGCGTCCACATCGCCCAGAAAGGCGGAACGGTCAGGCGATTGGCCAGTGACTCTCCCGCGATTAGGCCCGTATAGTAGACGCTGAAAATCACCAATCCGACTGCGAGCACCAGGCCCAGTCCTCCCCCCGGGAAGCGGAGGGCCACCGGTACACCCACCAGCACAAACACTATGCACGCAGCCGGGATCGCGTATTTCTTGTGGAACTCCACCTTGTAGACGGCTACACGGACCTTGGAGCTGTGGGCCCGGTCATGCTGGATGCGCGCCTCGTTGGAACGGGTTCGTGGGCTGAGACCGCTCGTGGTTACACGACGTGCCGGCGCCTCCAGCTGAGTGCGTTGTACGGCACTGAGCGTGTCTTCCTGTGGTGGGGTCCGCGCGGCAAGTTCCTCAGGGAGTAACGCGGCCAGCGCAGTGCAATAGAGGCTGCGCCTAGGCAAGGCAACAACCGTATCTGGTTCGATAAGGGGAAGTCCCACCAACGACCGAATTCCGTTCTTCTCCGCAGTTTCGGCGCGACGCCGGGCAATCGTCTCCTCGCGGAACTCCCGGCGGAACACATCTTCCAGCGCGCAGACACCGAGTTCCCTGTCGCCATGGTATGTGTCCCCTTCACGCCGTACGAATTCGTTGCCGATGCCTTCCAGCTTGACCAAGTAGGTTCCGTACTCGGTCCGATCAAACATCCCTGGATCACGCCGGTCGAACTCGTGCGCGGTGCCATCAAACAGGCTCACGTGTAGGTCTGTTTGGGCGGAGTCGAACGACATCCGTCCGCTGTCGGCGTACACTATCTGAGTGGTGCGGCGATCGGTGAGTCGGTAGATAGTGACGTCTCGCATCAGGTAGCTTGCCTGGTCTATTTGCGCAGCTCGTAGGAATACTCGGCCTCGCTGGACCTCATTGACTACGTGTTCCTTCAGTGAGAACGTCGGTTTCGTTCGCCCGATGGCGCTCATGAGAGTCCGCAGCCTATGATTGGTGCGGGGAAGTACCTGGTCGCCGAACAGGAACGCGAAAACAGCGACCAGACTACCGGCAATCAAGACCGGTCGCACCAGCCGAGCGAGAGAAATTCCTGTGGCACGAAGTGCAGTGATCTCGTTGTCGTGTGCCAGCCGGCTGAAAGTATGCAGCACAGCCACCAACACCGACATGGAGATAGTCATTACGATGAGGTAGGGGATCGTGAGCAGGAAGAACTCTACTATGACGGTCCACGGGAGATCCTTGCCCACGAAGAGCTCCAACCGACGTGCGATCTGGTTGATCAGCATGAAACCAGTCGTCGCCGCTAGGGAGAAAATGAACGGCGCGATATGTGATCTCACCAGATATCGGCTAAGGATCCGCATTCGCCTCTGTAACTTTCTAGTTTGTAATGACTTGGCTCGCGGGATTATATTGCCAACGCTCACCTCATACAAGGCGTACACCTCTCCCGCTAGGAAAGTGTCGCGTACGACAACAGCGGTGATTGCCGCCGCTTTGCTGCTGCCCGGCGGCACTCTGCAAGCCCAGGAGAGTGGCGGGCCGTTGCCCAGGGTCAGGGTGCGTCTGCTTGCCGATTCGATTCGGGTCAGGGTGCCCGCTGCTCTCGCGCCTGGGGGCCGCCTGGCACCGCGCACTACGCCGCAGATGGTGGTGGCCGTCTGGATGGATCGGGTGCAGGAGTATGTGGCGGGCAGACGCGCCACCCGGTGGCAAACGAACCTGCTTGCATCACTGGGACCTGCACCGCGCAGGAGGCGTGAAGGCATTCCACGACCTGAGGAGATCGCGGCTCAGATACAAGGGCCGGCCGGGGCCGGCGAACCGGCCACGCTGGAATCTCTGGCTGAGCTTGCGGACCTCGGGCTCGACATGACCGCACGTCTCGAACTGACCCTCGATCGGCTGCGCAATGCACGGTGCACGGCGGCTGATGCGTTCAGCCTGGCATCAGGTTGCGTGGGCGGGTTTCCTACACCTACGGTGGAAGAGCAGTTCAACGTGCGCGCGGGTGGTGTGGTGGGTGACCGTGTTCACCTAAATGTCGATTTTGATACAGAGCGGGAGTTCAACGCCAACAATGCAATAACCGTCTACTACCAGGGTCTAGAGGACGAGATCCTGCAGCGAGTGGACGTTGGCACGGTGACCTTTCAGGTTCCGGGATCGAGATTCATCACATCCGGAATCCCATCCAACTCCTTCGGTGTGCAGGCGGAGGCTCAGTTGGGTCCATTGAGTCTCCGCTCAATCGTTGCTCAGCAGAAGGGATCTGCTATACGGACTAGGTACTTCACGGTCGGTGACGCCACGACTCTGCCAGTCGATTTCGAGGCGCGCGACTTGGACTTCGCATCCGGTCGGTTCTTCTTCATTGTCAATCCCACAGCGTTGTCTGGCTATCCCGACGTCGATGTGCTGAGCATCAACAGAGAAGCGCTCCCCCTTTCCCTTCAGGTGGCGGAGGCGCGGGTATATCGATTGCGGGCTCAGGGCGGCCAGGTTGAAGAGAATCGCAACCTCGGAGGCATCGACGCGATCGCGTTACGCACAGATAGCCCCCAACGAGTAGGTCCGTTTTCATGGGAGTTGCTGGTGGAGGGTGAAGACTACTACCTGGATCCCTCGGGTGCGTGGTTTGCACTTGGCAACAGCGTTGGCACGGAGGATTTCTTGGCGGTTTCATACGTGACCAGTGCTGGAGACACGGTCGGGACCTACCCGTCGATCAGCAGCGGGGTTGACACACTAGAGTTGGTCTATGAACCGCGGCGTGGGCCTGAAGTTCCCACCTTCGCGTACGAGATACGAAACGGTTACAGGCTTGGCGGCGACGATATTGATCGCGCAACAGTATCTCTTGCGGTACTCCTCAATAACTCGGAAGAACCCCTGGACGGTGGAGGTACTTATCTGTCTCGGCTGGGCCTGGCGCTTTCAACAGATGCCTCAACTCTAGACGAATTCAATCGGATCTTCCCACGGGAACGTGATCCTGACGGCGGGACCCCGATCAGAGACCTATTCGTCATCTTCCCACACCTGACGCCCTTTGGAGATACCACCCGCCTCCGGTCTGAAGAGCGCAACGATTCACTGTATCGCACGCCCACCTACCTGCGGCGCAGCCAAGGCCCTCCACCGAGGTTCTCCTTGCGGATTCATTACGAAGGAAGCGGCGCTGGTGATCGCAGCAGTCTCAACCTCGGTGCGATCCAGGTGAGGCTTGGGAGTGAACGTCTCTACATCGGTGAGCGGCAGCTCGTGCGCGGGCGTGATTACGAAGTCGACTACGCACTGGGGCAGGTGGCCTTTCTGAATCCAGATTCGCTCTTTGTCGGCTCCACCGAGGTCCGCGCCGAGTTTGAGGAGAACCAGCTATTTGACGATGCTCCTAGAAGCATCGTGGGTTTCTCGGGGACGTACAGCCTGGGCACCACTGGTAACCTCAACGCCATCGGGATCTTTCAGCGAGAACGTACCGTAAGCAACCGCCCACTGCTGGGACTAGAGCCTGAGGCGATGTTCATCGGGGGGCTCAGTACGGAGCTCCACTTCCGGCCGACTGCGGTGACGCGCTTCTTGGATGCGCTCCCCTTGGTCAGTACGTCCGTACCCTCTACCCTCGAAGTTACCGGTGAGCTGGCAACGTCAAACCCGAATTCCAACCTGACCGGTACGGCCTATGTAGAAGACTTCGAACAAGAACCTGCTACGCAGATCTCACTTGCCGAGCGACGTTTCCAGCTGGGTAGCCGGCCATCTTCAGGGACCGGTCTACCGCTATCTCATCTTGGCTCCAGCGGGGACTTCGAGGTTGCTGATGCAGTGCCGCTGGTCTGGCAGAATCTGATCCCTTCAAGTAGCGGCTTGGTGCAGTTCAGCCCTACCGATATCGACTCGACGATAGTGTTGACGGGCACCGGAATCGCCGTTGAGACGACTCTGTGGCTCACTCTCAAACCGGATACTGTAGGTGGGGCACCGGATCCCGAGACTGGCAGCCCTCGCTGGTTTCGACCCCACACGGTCGGACCGCGTTGGCGCAGCATGACACAGCCCCTGGGAGGAGGATCGGGAGTAGGTGTCGATTTGTCGCGCGTCGAGTTCTTTGAGTTCTGGATGCTGGAAGATCAAGCCCGTTCAGCGATGCAGCAGGGCGCTTATCTGATGTTCGACTTCGGTACCGTGTTCGAGGATGCCGTGGATTTCGGTCCCGATTCCTTCACCCCCGCGGCCCCGGATACCGTTTTTGGAGGATTCCAGCTTGTGGGTATTGGCCGCCTCGACAGCGAGAAGGACCCTGTCACCAACGTCTTCAATGCTCAGTTTGATGACGTCGGAATCCGCGGAGATCTACTGGATTCCGTTGTGAATCAAGCAACCGGTGAAACCGCCATACGCTTCCCGATGTGTGATCTACGCGGACTCACAGACGTCACAGCCTTTCGGCTTGGAAACCTCTTAGCCAGATGCTCGAGGGGAAATGGATTCCTCAATACCGAGGATCTCGATGGGGACAATCGGTTAGACGCTACCGTTGGCACCGCGCAGGAGGACCTGGTGCGGCACGTCGTGCCAATCGGTGATGAGCAGTACTTCGTGAGGGAAGGTGGTAGGTACGTGGATGACGGCGGTCGGGTGCATACGTGGCGGCTGTACAGGGTACCCTTCCGCGAGGACACAGTCCAGATCGGACAGCCGAAGCTACGGCAGGTAGAAGCCATGCGCATCACCTTGGTTGCGCCTGATCAAGGTGGGGCGGAGAGTGAGTTCTCGATTGCACTGGCAAGGATGCAGTTTGTTGGTGCACCGTGGATCAAAAGAGCCGAGACGCCGATAGCGGGGTTGAGTGGAGGTCAGGGGATCCCCCGGGGGGAAGTGGTTGCATCTGTGGTGACGACTGAGAACACGGACCTCGGATACGAGCCACCTCCAGGTATAATCGACCAAGCCCAGCGGGCGGACCTGGAGTTCGGATTCGGAACCCAACAGATCAACGAGAAGTCGCTGAGGCTACTTGCCAGAGATCTGCGGGCCGGTGAGCGTGCTGAGGCCCTGCTGCGATTCACGGTGGCGGCTGATAAGAACTTCCTCAAGTACCGCAATCTGAGGGTATGGGCGAAAGGGAGAGGTTTGGGTTGGGAGGAAGGGGATCTGCAGTTCTTCATCAAGGTGGGTCGCGACGAACACAACTTCTACATGTACAAGGCTCCGATTAGGAGCGTGAGTTGGGAACCTGAGATCGTCGTAGACTTGGGACGGTGGACCGAGCTACGTGAGACTCTCGAGAACGCTTGGCTTAGTGGGGCACCGCCGTCAGGGGCACTGGAGTGCGGGGGAGATTCAACTGCATATGTAGCGTGCGATGGATCGTACTTCGTTCAGGTACGCAATCCGGGCACGTCGCCACCCAACCTCGCCCGCGTTTCAGAGGTGGCAGTCGGAATATACCGGCCATTTGAATCGGTGCTGATCGAGCAAGCTGAGCTGTGGACTGACGATATCAGGTTGACGGATGTGATCGATGATGCAGGTGTCGCGGCCGCAATCGATGTCCGTCTTGCTGCGGCTGACGTCGCGGAACTGGCGTTCAATTACAGCCGCGTCAACGACCAGTTCCGGCAGCTGGGAGAAGAGCCTAGCTACGTCACTGATCGAACCATGCGATTTGGCGGCACCGTAAACCTGGAGAAGGTAGTACCAGCGGCATGGGGTCTGAACGTACCGTTTCGGATCGAGCATGTCCGCACCGCTGCTGATCAGTTTTATGTGGCTGGTAGCGATGTCAGGGCTGAGGCTTTGGAGAACTTGCGCCGTCCAAAGAGTTCAGTAACGAATCTGGAGGTCTCTGTTCGGCGGGTACGACGCGGTACCTCCTTCATCGAGCGTACGGTGCTGGACCCGCTTTCATTCCGGGCTCGTCGCAACGTCGGTGAGACTGTACAATCGCTGACCCAAGCCCGGACAGAGAATCAACAATTCCAGGCAGACTACGCCGCGGTGCCAAGACCCCGGACATTCAAAGCAGTGCCAGGGTTCGTTGTGGGATTCCTTGACTGGCTTCCGGGATTCGTGCGCAATAGTGAGTTCGCCAAGTCAGTACGCTCAGCCCGGATCCGCTGGAACCCGCAACGCCTGCGATTCTCGTCGACTCTCACGGATAATTCGACGAGACGCTCGATCTATAGGGTGCCCGTTGAACTTGCGACCGATGGCAGTCTCGCTCCCTTGCGTAGTATCACGCACACGTGGCGCAACGCTGCAGAACTGGACCTCCGCCCGTTCTCCACCTTTGGATTCAGGGCGACCTATGTGAGCACGCGGGATTTGCAGGACTACGGCGACTCGACATCCGTCGGCCAATTCCTCGGGGAGGAGCGCGGCCGGCTGTTCGGGACGGATGTCGGCTTCGAGCGAACGAGAAGGGTCACCACCGGATTGGACCTGTCACCGGTAGTGAACGCCTGGCTCAGGCCTCGATTCGTTCTGACCAGCGTGTACAGCTTCAACCGTGATCCCAATGCGGGTGGGCCGGTGGTGACGGATCCCGATTCGGGGACTATCAAGACTCCAGAAAGTGTGTCCAACACCCAGTTGCGCGAATTGGGAACGGTGTTCGACCTGGCGCGACTGATCTCGGGTGTTTTTGGAGATTCGAGTGCGGTCTCCGTGCTGGCAAGGGCCGTTCTGCCTGCGGACCTTACATTCGTACGAGAACATCGTTCCAACTTCAATGATGTGACCTTCGCGCCTGGCATCGACTATCAGTTGGCTTTGGGAGGGCTTGCCGACTTCCGGGAACAACAGGGTGTTCTCGCAACGTCAGCCGGTGAGATCACGGCCCTAGCTGCAAGCGGAGGTGCGCGTCTACCGTGGGGTGCGCAGGTCCGCCTGAGCTATCGGGACAATCGCAATATTGTGTGGTTTCGCCGTCCGGAAGGCCAGCAGAGAAATGAGCAGCGGAACCGTGAGTGGCCCTCTCTCTCAGCGTCCTGGGTCTTGACACCTACTTCGGCGTTGCGGAGAGTGCTATCCAGTTTTAGCGCTCAGCTTCGGTGGCGGGTGATCAGGCGATTCAGTATCAAGCCGCAGCTGGATCCAATCGAAGATCGTGATGCCGATCAGGTGGATCTGCTGACCGAAGACAACTCGAGTGTTGTATCACCGGCAGTCACACTGATCCTGCCGGGTGGGATCACGACGTCGGCGAGTTACACGGCAATGAGTGCGGAGCGCATTACCTCAGGCAATGTTACTAACACCGACCGCACCGAATGGAATGGGTCTATGGGGTTCGGGTTCCGCTTGCCGGCTGGCCTGATGAGGACGAGGAGCCAGATAAGGACGACTGTGGCCATCAACTCTTCGAAACGCGTGGTCTGTCTGGTACCGGTTGGCGATATCGAATGTAGGGCTGTTTCAGACAGCCGCCGTCACCAGTTCGATATTCAGCTCGATACTGGGCTATCTGAAATTCTGCGGGGTGGCGCGAATTTCAGCTATGTCTTGAACGACCTGCGGCACACGTCAGATAAGCTGTCCCAAATGACGTTTCGGATCTTTCTCGACCTCAGACTCTTTGCGGGTGAGATTAGATGAGAATGGACATTTGCGTGCTTCTAGCTGCAGTCCTTGGCTGTGCTCACGGCGCGCGCGCTGAACAAGAGTTCGATGGCACGGTCGCATTCCAGTACATCGAGACCCAGCTCTCGTTCGGTCCCCGTGTCCCCAATACAGATGGCCACCGCAAAACTGGTGACTGGATATTGGATCACCTGCGCGCCACAGCGGAGTCAGTGGAGGAACAGGCATTTGTTCACGTAACGGCTAGCGGGGACACGCTTCTTCTGAGGAATCTGATCGGGCGATTCCGACCCGAATCGGCGGAGAGAATACTCTACGTCGCACATTGGGATACGCGACCTGTCGCCGACAGGAGTAGAAATGTGGGAGATCAGATGTTGCCAATTCCCGGTGCCAACGATGGGGCGTCGGGTGTGGCGTTGCTGCTGGGAGTGGCTGACGCACTCCTCCAGCAGCCGCCCCGTTATGGGGTAGACCTCCTGTTCGTGGATGGGGAGGACTATGGCAGTTTCTCTGACCCGGAACTGCACGACGTGTTGATCGGGTCTCGGTACTACGCCAAGAATCTCGATCCGACCGCGCCAAGGCCCTTGTTCGCCGTTGTGTGGGACATGATTGGTGATCGGGAATTGAGGATCTTGCAGGAGGGTAACTCTCTCGCCGGCGCTCCAGAGGTCGTGCAGCGGGTTTGGGAGAGAGCCCGTGAGCTGGGTTACCAGCGGGTCTTCCGGAGAGAGCAAGGTCAATACATCACGGATGATCACATACCGCTGCAAGACGTAGGCATCCGTGCCATCGACGTCATCGATCTGGAATTCGCATCCTGGCATACGCTAGAGGACACCATCGACAAGGTCAGCTCAGAGAGTCTCCAGATCGTGGGTGACGTGGCAGTGGCCCTGGTTAGATGATCACCGGAGTCAGGACGGCCACATGATCGGTCAGTCAGCGTGCCGAGCCAGGCCTCCGCCCCTTTATCTGTTGCTCACACCACTGCCAGGATCTGCAATGTCCTGATCCGTCACGCGAGATTGTGGTTGGGCACCGTGCGCGGGTTTGCCTACCATATGGTCATGGCCACCAAGGATGATCGGCGGGCAGCACTGCTGCTCGTTGGGCTGGCGGTAGCTGGTCTCGTTGTCCGCTTGATCTCGGGTAGCGGACCCCCACCCGGAGCACTACTCTACCGCGCCGCTCAAGACCCACGCACATCACGGGATTCGCTGACGGATCAGGCTCTGCGGCTGAATCGGCCACTGTCCCCCGGTGAGACAATCGATGTCGACCGCGCCTCAGCTCAGGAGTTGACCAGGCTGCCTCGGATTGGACCGGCCTTGGCGGGAAGGATAGTGGCGGAGCGGACGGTCCGCGGGGGGTTCGGCTCGCTACAGGAGCTAGACGAAGTGCCTGGAATCGGACCAGCCGTCATCGAGGATATCAAGCGATATGTAGTATTCTCGGGTCCTGCCCGGAGGTCAGCTACGAAAGCTCCAGCGGGCCGCGTGAGACTGAATACGGCTACGTCCGAAGAGCTTGCGGAGCTACCAGGGATCGGCCCGGCGCTGGCTCGTGCGATTGTCGAAGACCGGCGGCGCAGGGGCAGGTTCAAGACCGTGGCTGGCCTGACCAGAGTGCGCGGTATCGGACCAGTAACCGTCGAGCGAATCCGGGGCTTGGTGGCGCCTTGACAGTAAATCCGGTATCCCTACTTTACGCCCTTGGGATCAAGTGAGTTAGCGAAACCCGCCACGTTCTCCTACCAAGGCTGCTATGGCAACAGCTGCGGCTAGCACTGAGCGGCTCGGCGACCTCCTAGTTCGCGAAGGCCTGATAACCCGAGAGCAGCTTCAACAGGCCCTTCAGGAACAGCGGAACTCGGGGATGCGTTTGGGCTACACGCTGGTGAAACTCGGTCTCGTGGAGGAAACCGAGATCACCAAGATGTTGGCTCGTCAGTACAGAATGCCTGCCGTGGATCTGGCCCGATTCGAGGTAGATCAACGCATCGTGAAGCTCGTGCCTGGCGAGGTGGCGATCAAGCATACGGTTCTGCCGCTGAAGCGAGAGGGCCGGACGCTGACCGTGGCAATGGCCGATCCCACCAACATGACCGTGGTGGACGACCTCAAGTTCATTACTCGGTATGACATCTTCCCGGTTATTGCGGGCGAGTACACGCTCAGGACGGCGATTGAGCGTTACTATGAGCAGACCGATGCCCAGCTCCAAACTCTGCTGAAGGACATTGAGGAAGGAGTAGACCTCGAAGTAATTGAGGAGCGCGAGGATGAAGACCAGCCAACCCAAGTAGCCGATGACGCTCCAGTAGTCAAGTTGATAAACGGTATTCTCTCCGATGCGGTGAAACGCGGCGCGAGCGACATT
Source organism: Gemmatimonadota bacterium (assembly GCA_039586365.1). Lineage (GTDB taxonomy): Bacteria > Gemmatimonadota > Gemmatimonadetes > Gemmatimonadales > GWC2-71-9. The sequence goes on from JBDHKN010000001.1 coordinate 231,740, forward strand.
CACATCGAACCATTTGAGAAGGAAATCCGGGTTCGATACCGGATCGACGGCGCACTTTTGGAGGTGATGAAACCTCCCATCAAGCTGCGAGCCGCGCTTACCAGCCGAGTCAAGATCATGTCGAACCTGAACATCGCGGAACGACGTGTTCCTCAAGATGGGCGAATCAAGCTCAAGATGGGAAGACGAGTCATTGATTTCCGTGTCTCGACACTACCGGTGATCTTCGGTGAGAAGATCGTGCTGCGGATCCTGGACAAGGGTAACCTAACCCTGGATCTGACAAAGTTCGGATTTGAGCCGCAGGCTGAGAAGGACCTAATGAGGGCGATCCTCAACCCCTATGGAATGGTATTGGTGACGGGGCCCACAGGTTCTGGGAAGACAACTACCCTATATTCAGCTCTGTCGCGCATCAACACGATAGAAGTGAACATCATGACAGCTGAGGACCCCGTCGAGTACAACATCCACGGGATCAATCAAGTTTTGGTGCGGACGGAGATCGGGATGAGCTTTGCGGCAGCGCTCAGAGCATTCCTGCGGCAGGACCCAAATATTGTGATGGTGGGCGAAATTCGGGACATTGAAACCGGGAGTATTGCTATCAAAGCGGCGCTGACGGGTCACTTGGTGCTGTCGACGCTGCATACCAACGATGCTCCATCGACCGTTACGCGTATGATTGATATGGGCATCGAACCCTTCAATGTCGCGAGTGCAGTGAACTTGATAGTCGCGCAGCGCCTAGTGCGGCGCATCTGTGCGGACTGTAAGGCCGAGTGCAAGTACAGTGAGGAGGAACTCGCCGCTATGGGGCTCTCCTTGGAGGAGGCGACCGGGATAACCTTCTACAGGGGCGAGGGATGTGACACCTGCGGCGGGACGGGATACAAGGGGCGTCAGGGTCTTTATGAGGTGATGGCGATGTCGCCTGAGATTCGTCGCATGATTCTGCGTGGTGCGTCGACAGCTGAACTGACCGAACAGGCGGTTCAGGAGGGGATGCTGACGTTGCGCGTGGATGGACTGATGAAGGTTAAGCGCGGCATCACGACAATGGAGGAAATAGTCAAGGAGACTGCGGAATAAGCATGACAGATACGGGAACGCGACACGGCGGTACGGGTTCGATGAACCTTAGGGCGCTGTTGGAGGAGATGATCGAGCGTGACGCGTCAGACCTGCATATTACTGCCGGAGAGCGTCCCAAGCTGCGCATTGACGGCGGCATCACGAACTCGAAGGTTGAGCACACGATGTCGCCCAAGGAGACACTACAGCTCGCCTACTCGGTCCTGACGGAGAACCAAAAGAAGCGCTTTGAAAACGAGGACGAGCTGGATTTCTCGTTCGGCATCCAGAACCTCGCACGGTTCCGGGGGAACTGCTTCAAACAGCGCGGCTGTGTGACCATGGTGATCCGACAGATTCCGTTCTCCGTAAAGACCTTTGATGAATTGGGCCTGCCGCCAGCTCTTGCCCAACTGGCAGACCGCCCCCGTGGCCTTGTGCTCGTGACGGGTCCGACCGGCCAAGGGAAATCCACCACGCTCGCTGCTATGGTGGACAAGATCAATAAAGAGCGGAGGGCTCACATCATTACTATCGAGGACCCGATCGAGTTCATCCATCGGCATCAGGGATGTATCGTCAACCAACGTGAAGTGGGTACGGATACCAAATCGTTTGCGAACGCCCTGAAATACGCGTTGCGGCAAGACCCTGACGTGGTTCTCGTGGGGGAGATGCGGGATCTGGAGACTGTCGCTGCTGCATTGACCATAGCTGAGACTGGTCACCTCGCTTTCGCAACGCTCCACACCAACTCAGCTGCCGAAACCATCAACCGGATCATTGACGTCTTTCCGTCGCACCAACAGTCACAGGTCAGAGCCCAACTTGCGTTCGTTCTTGAGGGTGTGGTGACTCAGACCCTGCTCCAAAGGGCTTCCGGCAAGGGCCGGGTGATGGCTTGCGAGATCATGATAGCTACCCCAGCGATTCGAGCCCTGATTCGTGACGACAAGGTCCACCAGATCTATTCGGCGATGCAGGCTGGTAAGAAGCATGGTATGCAGACGCTGGCTGACTCGTTGTATACGCTGTACATGTCACGCGACGTAAGTCTGGAGGAATGCCTGAGAGTAGT
>JBDHKN010000011.1:0-82059 GCA_039586365.1 Gemmatimonadota bacterium
CCAAACAATGCCTCGAACCTGCAGAAGATGACTTCGGATGGTTCGCTGTCCCATAGGGTGGCGATCGTAACCGGTGCCTCGAGCGGGATCGGTGCTGCCACTGGTGAGCTGCTCGCGTTGCATGGAGCTGGGGTCGTCCTAGCCGCTCGGCGCGCTGACCGCATTGAGATGCTGGCGGCACAGTTGGTCACGGCGGGTCGGAGGGCGGTTGCGGTGCCGACTGACGTTGCCAGCCGTGCGGCGGCCGAAAACCTGGTCGACCGGACGCTGGCTGAGTTCGGGCACGTCGACATCTTGGTGAACAATGCCGGAATCATGCCGCTTTCGTTGGTTCGCGAACTCCGAGTTGACGAGTGGGATCGCATGATCGACGTGAATCTGAGGGGCTTGCTGTACTGCATTGCGGCTGCTCTACCTCCAATGCTGGAGCGGGGTAGCGGCCACATAGTCAACGTAGGATCGGTTGCCGGCCGACGCCCGTTCCCCACCGGAACCGTCTACAGCGCCACCAAGTTCGCAGTTCGAGCGATCTCGGCTGGTCTGCGTGCAGAGCTGTCTCCCGGCGACAATATCCGGGTGAGCGACATCGAGCCGGGCGTGGTCGATACTGAGCTGGGAGAACACATCGCCGACCTGGATGCGCGGGCGGTCTTTGATAGAAGATGGGAGGGCAAGAAGAAGCTTGCCGCGTCCGATATTGCCCGCGCTATTCACTATGCCGTCTCACAACCGGATCACGTGAATGTGAACGAACTCTTGGTCCGGCCAACTGAACAAGAGACCTAAATCGGCCCTGCGGCCGCTCTTAGGCGTTGAGAGCCCGGTCCACCTGTCCAAATTCGCCCACAATGTGTCCCGCATGAGGACGGCCGGACGAAGCTGACGCTCCTCCGAGTTCACCGTTAAATCGTTGAATCATAAGAACATACTGGTGTCGGGAGGACGGCACACTGTATGCGTGATCCAGTATCCCATACCGATTGGAAAGGACTGGGATGCCTCCGATGCTTGTGGCTCAGCCGTCGAAACAACGCCAGCCGGAAAGCTCCCAGCGTGCAGCAGAGCAGGCGGGGGACAGCGGCTCGGGCCGGCTGGATGTCGTGGAACTCGATGACTGTGGACGCGTGGTCGGGAAGATCATCGCGCCAAAAGGGGATGTTGTGTTTGGACACGGTCGCGGGAGCGTGTACTTGAAGCGCAAGTGAGCCAAGGGGTGGGATTTCCGTACCGCACGTGGACAACCTCTTTGCCACTCCTTTCGGACTGCCCCAAGGCTACACAGCTACTGGCTCGGATAGCGACCTGTCGTTGGTCCGAGCAGACGCCGACCCCGACCTAGCCGCAGTATTCCAGAGCCGTTTCAGCCAATATCTGGGCCAGTGAGTCCAACGTCGCGAGGTCAACCCACTCTTCGTCAGCGTGAGCTCCAGCACCCACCGGTCCGATGACCACCGTGTCGATGCCGGCGGCTGCATACAGCGCAGCGTCCATCCACGGAGTCTGTCCGGCGTGAATTGGCTCCTCTCCTGTCACTTTCTGGATGGCGCGCTCGAGGTGCTTCACTACGGGTGAATCGACCGCGACTTCAAAGGGATCGCGTACCAAGGTAGTCCGCAATTCGGCCTTGAATTCTGGATCCGCGGACGAAAGCTCGTCCAGGATACCCTGGATCTCGCGTACGATCTGCGGTTCCGTTTCTCCCGGTACCGTGCGACGCTCGATGGTCAACTTGCAGTTGGCCGCGTAGACGCTGGGAGCGGAACCTCCTCGCAGCAAGCCAGCGTGGAGCGACGGTGAACCGACGAGCCGGTGCGGCACTCTCTCCGACAGTTGCTCGGCCAGCCATTCGAGATGAGCCAGGACCCTACCCATTCGCATGTTGGCGTCCACGCCTAGGTCCGGCCGACTCCCGTGGGCAGCTCTTCCGAAAACCTCCAGTTCCAGCCACGCGAAACCCTTGTGGGCCAAACAGATGTCCATCTCTGTCGGTTCAGTCACTATGGCCGCAGTTACGTCGTAGTGTTGCAGGACGTCGCAAGTGCCTAAACTCGCGTGTTCTTCGTCAGCAACCGCCGCCAGGTAGAGATCCCCAGCCAAGCCGATACCGGCGTATTGGAGAGCCTTGATCGCGGCGAGGCAGGAAGCCAGGCTGCCCTTCATGTCGTAGGAGCCCCGACCATAGAGCTTGCCGTCGCGCACTGTGGCAGAAAACGGATCCTCCATCCCTTCGATGCCCACCGTGTCATAGTGTGCGTTGAGCATCAGCGACCGACTTCCTCCCATCCCCGGTAGCCGACCCACGACGCTGGGTCTTCCTGGAGCCGGTTCGTGACGTGAGACATCCAAGCCCATCTTGTCGAGTTCTTGCTGCACGTAGTTGGCGACTTCCGTCTCACCTGGTGCTCCCGCAACCAGACTGGGATTGACGGAGTTAATGCGGACAAGATCGCTGAGGGTCTCTCTGATATAAGAGCTGTCGATGGATATGCTCATGGTCTCGAGTCTCTTACGGGTCACAGGGTAAGGAGCGATTGTCTTGTTCTAGCATCCATTAGCTTGTGTGGCAATTATACACCAAGTGTCGGCTTACACCACGGGGAGATACCATGACAGTGAGACGTACAGTGGGACTGCTCGCGACGGTTTTGTTGTTGAATGCATGTTCCGCGACGGCCTGGGGGCAGGTTAGGGGACGCAAGCTCTACATTTCGGTCGATATGGAGGGCGTTGTGGGTGTGGTCACTGGAGATCACTTGGGTCCAGCCGGATTCGAGTATCAGAAGGCCCGGGAGTTCATGACCCGGGAGGTCGTCGCGGCCATTGAAGCGGCTAAGCAGGAGGGAGTCACCGAGATCCTGGTGAGCGATTCGCACGGAAACGGCGAGAACCTTCTCATCGAAATGTTGCCCAAGGACGTGATGATCGTGCGTTCCTGGCCTAGACCTCTGATGATGATGGAGGGAATCGACTCGACGTTCGACGCGGCGATCTTCTTGGGGTATCACGCCGGAACGACCAATCCCAACGGCGTCAGGGCGCACACCATCTCCAGCGCCCGGTTGGCCGACGTTCGTCTCAACGGTCGCTCCATGCTCGAAGCGGGAATAAACGCGGCTATAGCCGGGCATTTTGGTGTTCCCGTGATCATGATTTCTGGTGATGATGCCGCTATTGCGGAGGCCCAGTCAGTGATCGGCGATATCGAGGGGGCCGTCGTGAAGTGGAGCTACAGTTTCCACTCGGCCAAGAGCATGACGCCAGCGGCGGCCTATGACCTCATTGGTGAGAAGGTCAGAGCAGCCCTGCGCCGTTTGGATCAGTTCGAGCCGCTTGTTCTAGCGACGCCGGTCACGCTGGACGTGAAGTTCAAGAGCTATCGGCCCTCGCAACTCCTGGCATATCTGCCGATCGTTGAGCGTACGGATTCGCACTCGGTCAGATACGTTGGCCAAAACATCATCGAGATCTCCAAGTTCTTGGAGTTCATGACCAGCTACGAAGTCGGGCTCGAGCCTTAGCCAGCCAAGAGAACCTGTGTGCGGACAGTCAGGTTGTCAACGCGATCCATGTCGACGGCTACACCGATGCCGGGTTTTTCACGGGGGACGGCAACCATTCCGTCTTGCATCGTCCATTCGGGTGTTACGATGTCTCGTTCCCAGTAGCGCGCGCTAGGGCTCAAGTCTCCCGGAAGGGTGAAGTTGGGCAAGGATGCTAGAGCCACATTGTAGGCACGGCCGATACCGCTTTCCAGCATCCCTCCGCACCACACGGGGATACGGTGCCGAGCGCACAGGTCATGAATCGCCAGGGACTGGGTGAAGCCGCCGACGCGGGCGGGTTTTATGTTCACAATCCGTCCGCTTTCCAGTCGAACCATGTCTTCTGCCCGGTCGACGCTGGTGATGGTCTCGTCGAGGCAGATAGGCGTTGCGAGAAGCCGTTGAAGCGCTGCGTGCCGCAGCAGATCGTCCCAGGCGAGCGGCTGTTCGATCATGATGAGATTGAAATCATCGAACCGCGCCAGATGATCGAAGTCCTCTCCCGTATACGCGTTGTTCGCGTCGACCATCAAGGGAACGGCGTCCCCCAGCGCCTGACGGACGGCCGCGACGTATTCCAGATCCGCTCCAGGCTTCACCTTGAGCTTGAGCTTGCGGTAACCTTGAGCGGCAGCATCTCTAGCCTTCCCGACCAGTGCTTCGGGATCGGATTGGATACCGAGGGAGATTCCGGTGGCTATCTGTTCGCGGCTGCCACCCAAGAACGTGGCCAAGCTCGAGCCTTGACGTTGCGCCGCCAGGGCCCAGATGCCCATTTCCACTGCCGCCTTGGCCATGTTGTGTCCACGGAAGCCACGCTCCAAAACTGCGTGTACATCACGTGGTGTTGTGAATCCGGTCCCCAGAATCCGCGGTGCTACCCACTCGCTGATCGCCAACCACGCAGTATCAGCCGTCTCGGGCGAGTAGTTGGGGTATTCCCCTGCTACGCACTCAGACCAGGTTGTCGTACCGTCCACATCACGCAACTCGAGCAGCACGATGCGTCGAACGTGAGCGCTGCCGGATGAGATCTGAAACGGCTCGCGCAGGGGGAGTCGTAACTCGCGCAACGAGATCTGCTGGACAGTCAGTGGCATTAGGCTTCGCCTCTCTGCCGCGTGGAGAGAAGGTAGTGGCACACACGACTGTCGGCGGTGCGGATGAATCCTTGCACTCTGTACTGACGGGCGAGATACCAGAGAAAAGCTCTCCTGGTCAATTCACGCCATCTCCAGGCCAACTCCGGTGATTCTGCCTTCACCGCATGGATGTCCGCCGGTACGGCTATCAGGACCGGGTCCGTTTCGGGCAGTTCGATATCCGTGGGCATGGTGGGAGTCTCGTCGTCATCGAGCTGGATGACCTGAATCTCCGAGGTCAGCGGCGCGGTGATGGGAAGCGTGCCGGCAAGCGCACGTTCGACCTGGGGCGTATCCAGCTCCCATGCGACCAAGAACCGGTCAGTTCCCAGGCCGCTATGTAGGTCACTTCCCGTGTCACCGTACATGTTCGGTGTGTACTCGACGATCCCGACACCTAGGCGGTTGAGGTTCAGGTGCGCGTTGCGCGCTACCAACGGATCGAAGGTCCAATAGGCGACCCCGATGCCCAGGCCCAAGAGAGTCTGTCTCTGATGAACCTTGAGGCTCGCACCAACCCCAACCCCACTCCATTCCGGGCGAACCGCCAGCATGTGTGACCAGTGCGACAGCCTACCTCTCTTGATGCCACTCACCCCGTAGACGAAGCCGATCAGTCGATCATCCTCGTCGAACGCGCCGGCTGCAACCCCACCGACCTTTTGGCTTACCTGGAGTAACGCCGGTGGAACGATCTCGGCAAAATCGCGACCCCAAGTATCCCTTTGTAGTTCGACGCACTGCGCGTAGTCCTCCGAGGTGACCAGAGGACGCACTTCAGGCGCTGGTTGAGTCCCTGTCGGAGGCCGGCCGTGAGCTTGCATTGAATCAGTCACCCTTGCCGTAGCTGATCTTCCAGATGCCATATGTCAACATCGGAATCACGAAGATGGCGAGGAAGAACCATGTGAGCGTACCGTATCCCTTGGCAATCAAGTCTATCAGGCCAAAACCAGAGAGCAGGGTGCCCAGAACAAGCAGGATCATTGCGGTCAAGGGGCGCAGATGTTTCGGCATTGATTTGTTCTTCTCGGAAAAGGCCCCGGCGACTCGCTCATTCACGGCGTGGATGAGCCCCGCCCCAGTTTCGATCAGCGTGCCAAACAACACGATCTGGAAGACGATCTGGAACGTTCTAGATCCCAGCAACTCCAAGATGAAGTTGGCAGGGACCGCTCGCCCGAGGATTTGAGGGTATTGGCCGCACATGACCAGGTAGAACATCAGACCTGGAACGATAGCGATGGGGCCCGTGAGCAATCCGGCGGTAACAGCTTCTTTGCGGGACTCCGCATGCCGTACTGCAAACAATACGGCTGGGATGATCGCCAGATTGTAGGCAGCATACCTGACTCCCCCTATCATCCATCCGGTTGCGAGCTGTCCGGCCGTGAGAGCCGAGAGAGTCGCTCCGCCGAATCGAGCGAGCGACCACACGAAGAGGATCACATAGACTGAGTATAGGACAAAGGACCACCCTGCCAGTACGCGCTCGATTGTCGCACTCCCTCGGAACACGAGGTACCCCACAGCAGCCATCATGCCGAGCACACCGCTGGCATAGGGCAGGCCGAAGGTCTCCTGCAACACTGTGCCGGCCGCCGCCGCGATCACGGCGAGGATGATGAGGAGGAGCAAGAAGTAACCGACCTCGAAGAGGAGCCACCCTGGGCCGAGGAGTTGGGTGAAGAACGTTCTGTAATCATAGCTCCGAAACCGTCTTGCGAACTCGAAACTACTCGCGCACACGACACTCCAGATTACAGTCGAGACCAGCACCATTGCCAAGAGTCCACCCAGGGGACCATAGCTCAGGAAGAACTCGACCAGTTCGCGGCCCGTGCCATAGCCCCCAGCGATCACTACGGACTGAAAAACGAACCCCGGAAGTAGGTACTTCTTGAAAGTCGTCGACTTGAGCACCGGTCGTCTCTCTGTGAAATGGACTGAATGCGTTGGCGGCTGTCCGTTCCTGGGACCAGCCCGATCCCAAGATGCTCAGAGTATTAAGGTGCGCGCCACGTGAGTACGCAACCAGTAGTGGTATAACTGATCGAGGGTGATGACGTCGCCAGTAGCGCGGAGGGCCCCACCGCGTACGCTCGTGATCACCCCAAGCAGCAGACGTGGCCTGCGAACTAAATGACGATCTCTTTGAGGGGTGTGGGACCGTGAATAGGGTGGTTTTGGTAGACGAGTTCGTTGCTGCCGTTCGCATGCAGGGGTAAGTTAAATCGATGCAAGACGAACATAGGCTGGCGCTCATGCTGGCGCGTCTGGTGGATCTGTTGTGCCGCAGTCCTGATGCAAGTGACGATCACAAGGCCGCTTTGAATTCGGTTGGTGAGATCACCGGCCGGAGAAGCTGGTCCTTAGCCATGAAAGGACTGCAGATCTCTGTCGAAGGTGTGCAGATCCCGCCAGAAGTCCCTCTCGTGCCGATTCTGGTGGGCCGGATGCGGCTGCACAATGTTGCCGAGATCCACATAGGCTTTGGGGCTTCGGGGTTGGACGTGATGCAGTTGGCCAAAGCCTTGTCGGACGACCCTGAACAGGATGAGCCCGGTGCCGAGGTCCCGGAACGACTCAGGAAAGCCAGGGTGCAGAGGATCTGGGTCCTCAGTGCCAAGGATGCGAGGGTCGCGAGTAAGGTCCGAAACATGCGTGTCACCGACCAACTCGAGGCGTCCGGCTTCGTGAAGCCCAAGGAGCCGGTCGCAGAGTCGCGAGATGATAGACTTTCGCTGATTGCTACCGGAGAGGCTCCAGACGCACGTGGTAGGCTGTCGCCGCGAATGCCAGTGGGGAGTCAGAAGTTGGGCGATGCGATGAAGGCCTTGGCCGGAATGGAAGCTGGGACTGCGCTTTCGCAGGGACTCAGTGAGCTAACCGATGCCGTAGTTGGGGCAAGTAGAAGTGGCAAGACGGAAGACGTTGCTGAGGCGCTTGCCATAGGAATCCGGCAGGAGGCGGCAGCCACCGACGAAGAGACCCGGCGAACCTACGGAGTCGCCTTACGCCGGATGCTGGGCCTTGAGGTGCTACGCCCGCTCGCAGGGTTGTTGCGTGATCCCCTCTACGCCAGCGACGTCATGATGGTGATGGAGCGGGCAGGAACGACAGGGACTCAACTCCTGCTGGATCTCCTCGTAGCAGCACCCACTTTCGCTGAGCGGAAAGATTTTCTCTCGGCGCTGCGCAAGATGGGAGAAGGCACCGACAACGTGATCTCCATGCTGGGGCATCATCAGTGGTATGTGGTGCGCAACGTGGCTGATCTCATCGGTGAGTTGCGCATGGAAGAGGCGGTGCCGGCGCTAGGTGAGATTGCTGAACATAGCGACGCGAGGGTGCGGCGCTCCGTTGGGATAGCCCTTGCTCGGATCGGATCCAGGACGGCCGTCCGGTTTCTTCGGTCCTTTCTGTTCGACTCCGATCACAACGTTCGGCTTGCTGTCGCGAAGGAGCTGCGTGGTCCAGGTGTCGGTGCGTTGGCTATGACTCTAATCAACGCGGCTGACGAGGAGGCCAGGGCTGGCCTGAAAGCGGAGTACTACCGGGCTCTCGGCCGAATCGGCACCCCCGACGCGGTCAATGCCCTGGCCCAAGTTGCGCAGCCCCGTGGCGGGCTGTTTGGCCAGCGCAATATACCGGCCCGCAAGGCAGCCGTCGAGGCTCTGGTCCTGGCAGGGAGCGACGGGGCCGTGGAGATTCTGAAATCCTTGACGGAAGACAAGGATAGGGAGGTACGTGAGTTGGCAAAGAGAGGTATCAAAGAGATCAAGGCTAACAAACCTGACTGACGGATCTTAATGATGATAGCCGATGGGAAAGAAGCCACTCCCTGGGGCAACGAGGCCGCGCGCGCACTCCAGGATCCGAACACCCTCCGCGAATTGGTGTTCAACATCCCCGAGGGCATCTATATCACAAACCGGGAAGGACAGATCCTGGATGCCAATCCGGCTCTGATCGAACTGTTGAGACTGGGTTCAGTGGACGAGATCCGAACCCTCAATGTCCGGGATCTTTGCATTGACAAGGGCCAACTCGCAACAGAACACGATACTCTGGAGCGTGACGGCATGGTCAAGGACTTTGAGCTGGACCTGCGCCGCCCTGATGGATCGGTCATCACAGTACTGGACACGTGCTACTTGGTCCATGATCCCGAAACGGCTGACACCCGTCTGTACGGGATACTGATTGACATCACGCATCGGAAACAGCTCGAGCTCAAGCTTCAGAGTCTGCTTATTCGCGATCCGTTGACTGGATGCTACAACCGGCGGTACCTCGACCGGCTAGCGGCCCGCCCTGATCTTGCCAACGCGGCTTGGGGTGCGATCGTGACGGACATCGACAACTTCAAGCACTACAACGACCGCTACGGACATGCCGCCGGAGACGAGATCCTGATCAAGGTGGTTCGGTTTCTGAATCGCCACGCAAGAGCGGAGGATGCCGTGATAAGAATCGGTGGCGATGAGTTTCTGATAGTCCTCCTGGGTGAAAGCGTAGAGGCTACCAGGGACGTTGCCCGGCGCTTTGGGGAGCACGCGGCGAAATGGGCCCCGGTTCCCATCTCCCAGGGCTGGGCCGTACGAGAGCCGGGAGAAACGATCCACCAGACAGTGGCGAGAGCGGATCGAGGCTTGATACATATTCGACTCGAGAAGCGGGGCTACCGTCCGCGCCGGAGCGGGGAACTGAAGAGTCCTGCTTGAATCCTGGGGAGTCGGATCCTCACCATTCGACCCTACACTTCACCTGTTGGCCAGGCGGTTCGGATGTACCCCAGAGGCAGTGGCGGCCCAACATCGTGAGTCGAAGTTGCGGGTGGTTGGCGCTCGCGAATCAGGTGCAACGCTTGCGGCCGTGTTGATCGCGAGTTGAACAGTGCTGCCAGAGACGCTAGGAGTGGTTGGATTGGATGCGTTGGGTAGGTTGGTGGCGGGGCGGGCCACCCGCAGGGGTGTACGGCGCGTAATCGGCTACGCTCTGTATCCAAGGAACGGCGTCACCGCCGTCAAAACAGGTGCCGTAACCGAGTTGGTCAGCGATGTCAGACGGACGGCGAGTTCAGCTCAGTTGGTTGTCGTCTCCGCGCCGCCTCTGCGGAGCATGAAGTTGCTCGAGCGACTTGCCCCGATCCTCACCGAGCGGGGGGTGTTCTGCACTGATGTTGCCAGCGTCAAGGCCCCAATCGTGGCGAAGGCAACGTCCCTTGGGCTCACAGCCAGGTTCGCCGGGTCGTATGTGCACGGGAATATCGATGATACCCGATCAAGCGGGTTGCGGCCCGACCGTCTCGAAGGCGCCATAGCCTATGTGACTGCCCTGCCCGGCGGCGACACTCCTGCCCGCGAAGTGGCAGATTTTTGGAAGCGCGCCGTTGGTGTCGAACCAGTAATGCTAGACGCTGAGTTCTTGGACCGGGTGCTGGCATGGACGACTCACCTGCCGCGACTTGTCGCCGTGACTCTGGTGACAGCTCTTGCAAGACAGGGTCCCAAGGGGATGATGCTGGGAGAGAAGGCTCTGGCTGCGACAGCGCCGGCGTTGAATGGTGCCGATGAATTGACGCAGATACTGGTGCTCAACAAAGACGCAGTGTTGCAGACCTTGCAGGGAGTGGGGACAGAGCTCGAGGCGCTTAGGACGGCCGTGAGTCGTGGTGACGAGAGGGCAATCGGGGAATGGTTGGAGCAGGCACGCAGTTGGCGAAGCAGGTTTACGTCGTGAGAGTGCAGGGGAGAATCCGGCCGCCCGGAGACAAGAGTATTAGCCATCGCGCCCTCATGGTTGCGGCGCTGACCAGGGCAACGATTGAGGTGAAGGGAATACTGACTGCTGCAGACGCCAAGAGCGCGGCTCGCGTACTCCGACAGCTCGGAGTCGACGTGAGTCCCATGCAGAGGGGCAGGTCTGTATACGTCAGGGGCCGAGCCTGGCGTCGTCCCGTGGCAACCCTGGACTGCGGTAATTCGGGGACTACCGCGCGTCTGGCTCTTGGGGCACTCGCGGGCCATCGGTTCGAAACCAGACTGTCAGGGGATGCGTCCCTGCGCCGTCGTCCGATGCGGCGCGTAACGAGGCCCCTGGTTGATATGGGAGCAGTTGTGACAGAGGAAGCAGGTGACTGTCTCCCGTTATCAATCAGAGGCGGTAACCTCTCGTCGATCCGATACCAGAGCCCAGTGCCGAGTGCGCAGGTCAAGAGCGCGATTCTGCTTGCCGGGCTTGCCGGCAACGTGCCTGTGACCGTGGTTGAGCCCGTGCGGTCGCGAGATCACACAGAGCGGATGTTTCAGTTTCTGGGATTCGACGTCCAGAAGGATGAGAACGAGGTGATCTTTCGGGGTGCGGGTGCCGACTGGCCGCGCGTCGATGACTTCGTGCTTGAGATCCCGGGGGATGCTTCATCAGCCGCGTTTCTGGTAGCAGCGGCCCTAATGGCGACGGGTGGCGAATTGCTGATCGAGTACACTGGCGTGAACCCCACCAGGACCGGGTTCCTTGAGGTGCTGGCTCGGATGGGGGCATTGGTGACCCGGGAGAACGAGCGGCGAGTATGCGGAGAACCGGTAGCTGATCTTATTGTCAGGCCGAGCAATCTGAACGCAACCGAAGTTGGTGCTGATGAGATTCCCGGACTTATTGACGAGGTTCCTGTGCTCGCTGTGCTGGCGGCACGAGCCGAGGGAGAGACCATCTTCAGGTCAGTGGGCGAACTCCGAGTGAAGGAGAGTGATCGTCTGACACTCATCGCGCAGAACCTCAGGGCTGTGGGTGCTTCGGCTGAGGTACAGGGGGAAGATCTGGTTGTGGTGGGCAGCGACCGGCCGTTTTGCGGCAAGGTCGAGACCGCCCGCGACCACAGACTCACCATGGCTTTTGCCGTAGCGGGTTTCGCTGCCGCTCGGAATATCGAATTGTCAGAATCGAACTCTGCCGCCATAAGCTACCCCGGATTCTTTCAAGACCTACACAGGATCATGTTGCGTGACTAGTCGCGTGATCGCGATCGACGGGCCGGCCGGATCTGGCAAATCCACTACTGCCAAAGCGGTGGCGCGTCGACTGGGGCTAGCCCATCTCGACAGCGGGGCCCTATATCGTGCGGCCACTCTGGCCGCTCTGGATGCAGAAATCGACATCGCTGCGCCAGAGATCGTGGCGCTGGCTCAGTCGCTGCCAGTCCGTCTGAGGCTCACGGATGCGGGCTTCAGGCCAGAGATTGCCGGTGTCGATGTGTCGGAGGAAATCCGCTCGGATCGAGTGACGCACCGTGTGTCAGAGGTCGCGGCGTTACCTGAGGTGCGAGAGTGGGTCAACAAGGCGCTACGAGATGCGACCGCGCTCCACCCGAGGGGTGTCGTGATTGATGGGAGGGACATTGGCACGGTTGTGTTTCCCGATGCGCTTTTGAAGGTGTTTCTCACAGCGGGGAAGGGGGAGCGAGCCCGCCGCCGGTTGCTCCAGGAAGGGCGCTCCGCAGACGAGGCCAACGTCAGGGAGGCAGCTGGCAAGATCGCCTGGCGTGACAGGTACGATTCAAACCGGCAGGTGGCGCCTCTCTGTCAAGCCGAGGACGCCGTATTGCTGGATAACACGGATTTGTCCTTCGAACAGCAGGTGGACAAGGTGGTTGAGATGGCACGGAAGGTGTTCTCGTAGCTTGACATGCGGGCAAGGCTGGTCTAAGCTAAAGGGCTAGCCAAGCCCGCGCGCTTATGGCGTCTGGCTTGTAATGGAGCAACTCATCCACTTGAACCTTTAAATGGTCGAAGAAACCCAAGAAACCGCGACCCCAGCCGGCGTAGGCCCCTCAGTGGTGTCCGCCGAGTCGTCTTCCCTGCGAGTCCGTCCGGATCTGTACGACGAGCACTACAGCGACGAAGAGTACGTCCAGATGATGGAGTTGTACGAAGGTACACTCCAGAGCATTGCGGAGGGCGAGATCGTCAGATCGAAGGTGCTCAGGGTAACCGATACGCATGTCATTCTCGATGTCGGTTTTAAATCTGAGGGAGCCGTACCTCTCGAGCAGTTCAAGGATCCCGGTTCGATTTCACCCGGAGACGAGGTTGAGGTCTTCTTGGAGAGGCTTGAGGACGAAGATGGAGCAGTCGTTCTATCCAAGAAGAAGGCTGACTTCATGCGGGTGTGGGAGCGGATTAGGGAGGCCTACGAGAACGACCAGCCCGTAGTCGGTACTTTGCAGAAGAAGATCAAGGGTGGTGTGGTGGTGGACCTAATGGGGGTGGATGCCTTCCTGCCCGGCAGTCAGATCGCACTGCGCCGGGTTCCCAACATCGATGAACTGCTGGGCCTGGAGCTAGAGTTCAAGATCATCAAGCTCAACAAGCGGCGTCGCAACATCGTGGTATCGCGGCGCGTGATCCTCGAGGCCGAGCGGGCCA
Source organism: Gemmatimonadota bacterium (assembly GCA_039586365.1). GTDB lineage: Bacteria > Gemmatimonadota > Gemmatimonadetes > Gemmatimonadales > GWC2-71-9. The sequence continues at coordinate 13,111 of JBDHKN010000011.1, forward strand.
CCAAGCGCGAGTTCTTGATCAAAGAGCTTGAAGTGAATCAGCTGAGGAAGGGAATCGTCAAGAACATCACGGACTTCGGCGCCTTCATCGATCTGGGAGGTGTCGACGGACTCCTCCACATCACGGACATGAGTTACGGACGTGTCTCTCATCCGTCTGAGATCGTGGAGATGGGGATGGAACTCGATGTCAAGATTCTGGACATCGATTGGGAGAGAGAGCGGATCTCGCTCGGCCTGAAGCAACTGCAGGATTATCCGTGGCAGAACGTAGCTGAAAGGTATCCTATCGGTACACGAGTGCAGGGCAAAGTCGTCAGCATCACCAACTATGGTGCATTTGTCGAACTCGAACCGGGTATCGAGGGATTGGTACACATCAGCGAAATGAGCTGGACGAGAAACGTACGTCATCCCTCGAAGATCGTGTCGATTGGTGAGACGATTGAGGCCGTTGTACTCAAGGTAGATCCGGAAGAAGAGAAGATCTCCTTGGGAATGAAACAGACCGAGCAGGACCCCTGGCTGGTCCTGCCTATGAAGTACCCACTCGGCACCCGCATCTCCGGTAAAGTCCGCAACCTGACTTCATTCGGCGCTTTTGTCGAACTGGAGCCGGGTATCGATGGGCTCATCCATATCTCGGACATGTCTTGGACCAAGCGCGTTCAGCATCCTTCTGAAGTGGTCAAGAAGGGGGATTCCGTTGATGTGGTGATCCTCAACATCGATGCCGACAACAAGCGGATCTCGCTGGGACTGAAGCAGGCTCAGGAAGACCCCTGGCTCAAGATTGGAGAGGATTACCCGGTGGGTATGGAGCTCGACGGGCACGTAGTGCGGTTCCAAGACGGCAGTGTCGTCGTCGATCTGGGCAATGATCTCGAGGGGTTCGTGCCTGAGTCGCAGCTTCCGATACCGGACGGCAAGTCTGCAGAGCAGGTGGTCAAGGCCGGCCAGGAGGCCTCCTTGAAAGTCATGGAAGTAGATCCGATCCATCACCGGATTCTGCTCGCGGTAACAGAGTTGGGTGAAGTCCCGCCACGTGAGGATACCCCGCCACCGGAATCGATCGAATCCGAGGAGGGGCAGCAAGACGCGGAAGATGCTGAAGCTCCTGATGATCAGCTTGTTGCGGAGGCTGCCTCCGAAGCACCTATCGAGATGGAGGCGGCCGCCGAGGGCGGCGTGGTGGAACAAGCCGGTGAGTCCGACGCAGCCCCAGCAGTGGCTGAGCCTGAGTCGGCTGAGCCCGACCAGGAAAAACCCCAAGACACCAGACCGGAGTGAGGCGGCAGCCACCGTTCTTTTTCTGCGGCCTCGGTTCTCCCTGACCGATTGGCCAAGTGACTATCCGAGACAAGCTCGAAAGATTCCACCGCCTGCGCTCACAATCCGAGTTGGGCGGTGGTCCCGACCGCATAGACCAACAGCACAAGAAGGGCAAACTTACTGCCAGGGAACGCTTGGACCTCCTGCTTGATCCAGGCTCGTTTGTTGAGTTGGATCGCTTTGTAACACACCGGTCGAGCGATTTCGGCTTGGCTGACAACAAGCCCTTGGGTGATGGTGTCGTGACGGGCTACGGGCGGGTTGAGGGGCGCTTGATCTACGTATTTTCGCAGGACTTCACCGTTTTCGGTGGTTCGCTCGCGGAAGCGCATGCCGAGAAGATCTGCAAGGTGATGGACCTAGCAGTGCGTAATGGGGCGCCCATCGTCGGACTCAACGACTCCGGCGGCGCTCGGATTCAGGAAGGCGTGGTTTCTTTGGGCGGTTATGCCGACATCTTCCTCCGCAATACCCTTGCGTCGGGGGTAGTGCCTCAGATCAGTGCTATCCTGGGACCATGTGCCGGGGGGGCAGTCTACAGCCCTGCCATTACCGACTTCGTGTTCATGGTCCGCGGCATCTCGTATATGTTCGTCACCGGTCCGAACGTCGTGAAGACTGTGACTCACGAGGACGTGACGACTGAGGAACTCGGTGGAGCCGACGTTCACGCGTCAATCTCAGGTGTAGCCCAGTTCGCCCACGACTCAGAGGTGGAGTGTCTACAGGAGGTGAGGCGGCTCATCGGATACATCCCGAGCAACAATCTCGACAGCCCGCCCACAATCGAGTCGGATGACCCGGTTGACCGTCGGGATGAAGAGCTGCTCGATCTGGTACCGGACAATCCTAACAAGCCCTACGACATGAGAGAGGTCATCCGCCGTGTCGTCGACAAGGGCGATTTCCTAGAGGTGCATAAGGACTTCGCCGCCAACATCATTGTTGGTTTCGCTCGTTTAGGGGGGCAACCGGTCGGTGTCATCGCAAACCAGCCTGCAGTGCTGGCTGGTGTGTTGGACATCAAGGCCTCTGTGAAGGGTGCGCGGTTCATCAGGTTCTGTGATGCATTCAACGTGCCTTTGATAACCTTCGAGGACGTCCCGGGATTCCTGCCTGGGATTGATCAGGAACACGGCGGCATCATCAAGAACGGAGCGAAACTGCTGTATGCATATGCGGAGGCGACGGTGCCGAAGCTGACCGTCATCACACGCAAGGCCTATGGTGGTGCATACGACGTGATGAACTCCAAACACGTGCGGGGCGATTTCAACGTCGGCTGGCCGATGGCCGAGATCGCGGTCATGGGTCCCAAGGGTGCGGCCGAGATCCTGTTCAAGCGTGACATCGCGCAGGCCGAGGACCCGGCGGTTAAGCTGGAGCAGTTGGTTACAGAGTACCGCAACAAGTTCGCAGATCCGTATCATGCAGCATCGCGCGGATTCCTTGACGACGTGATTGATCCGAGGGACACGAGACCGCGTCTGATATCGGCGTTGCAGACCCTGTTGGCTAAGCGAGACAAAAATCCGCCGAAGAAGCATGGGAACATTCCGCTGTAGACCTGCGGTTCGGCCGGAGAGTGGCCGGGCGGGAGGAGCCGAAGGTTGGCTTAGGTACGGCTCGACTCTACGCTGCTGCACCCGTTCGTCGAACGGACGACGGACGTGGCGCTGAGGCGCATTCTCATCGCCAACCGGGGGGAGATCGCCCTCCGCATCATCCGCGGCTGTCATGAAGCGGGCGTCGAGGCGGTGGCGGTGTACTCGGAAGCGGACCGGTCCAGCCCCCACGTTCGCGCGGCGGATGTTGCAGTGGAAATCGGTGCGGCGCCGGCGGGCGAGTCCTACCTCAACGTCAGCCGTCTTCTCGAAGCTGCTGTGAAGACCGGGGCTGACGCAGTTCACCCCGGCTACGGTTTCCTAGCCGAAAGGTCCGAGTTTGCCGAGGCGGTGACGCAGACCGGGTTGGTCTTCGTTGGGCCACCGGCCAGCGCCATTCGGGCCATGGGTGACAAGACCGAAGCGCGCCGCCGCATGGCGGCAGCAGGCATTCCGGTTATTCCTGGAACGACAGCTACTGTGGAGGCGGTGGAAGATGCGGTAGTGGCCGCCAATGAGATCGGATACCCGGTTCTACTCAAGGCAGCAGCGGGGGGTGGTGGCAAGGGTATGCGGCGCGCCAACAGCGCCGCGGAGGTAGCGACGTACTTCTCTCAGGCCTCGTCGGAAGCTCACTCGGCATTCGGTGACGGTTCGATCTACGTCGAAAGACTCATCGAACGTCCGCGGCACATTGAGATTCAGGTCTTGGCCGACGATCACGGGCGCACGCTCCATTTGGGAGAGCGGGAGTGCTCGGTCCAGCGCAGGCATCAGAAGTTGATCGAGGAGACACCATCGCCAGTAGTTGGCGAGGAACTCCGGTCGGTGATGGGCGAGGCGGCAGTGCAGGCAGCCGAGTCGGTGGATTATCGAAGCGCCGGCACTGTGGAGTTTCTGCTGGCTCCTGACGGGCAATTCTACTTTCTCGAAATGAACACCAGGCTGCAAGTTGAGCACCCCATCACGGAACTCACCTACGGGGTTGACCTGGTCGGGGAGCAGATACGAATCGCGGCTGGTGACCCGATCTCGTTGCCCAGCCAACAGCTCGAGCCTCGGGGTCATGCCATCGAGTGTCGAATTACGGCAGAGGACGTTTTTGGCGGTTTCTTACCGGCCACGGGACGGGTGGCGTACTTTCGCGCTCCAGCCGGGCCAGGTATCCGGTGGGATGGAGGCATTGAGGCAGGGATGGCGGTGGGCCTGTTCTACGACTCGCTGCTTGGCAAGCTAGTAGTGTGGGGCGAGACTCGGGAACGTGCGCTTGCAAGGATGTCACGAGCCCTCGACGAACTGATTGTAGCCGGCGTAACCACGTCGCAGCCATTTCATCGGCGCGTAATGACCGATCCTGCATTTCGACTGGGCGACTACGACATCGAGTATATCGACCGAATGGGTCATGAGATACTGACCAGGGAGCCAGACCAAGCGGAGCTGGAGCGTGTTGCCATCGCCGCCGCCTTGGCCGAGGATGAGCGTCGCAGAGAGTTGGGTGGGATCGCGTCCAGGGATAGGCGGCCTCGTGAAACTGCTTGGCTTCTGGCCGCTCGGCGCGAAGCTCAGCGATGAGGGATGTCGTCTCCATCAGGGCGATCGCGAGCGGAGGAGATGGGGTTGGTCGGTTGACCGACGGCATGACCGTGTTCGTTCCCCGAACCGCGCCAGGCGATACGGCCGAAGTCCATGTGGTACGGCGAAAGTCCCATTATGCCCGTGGTGAACTACTGGAGTTGCGTTCGGCCGGACCGAACCGTGCCGATCCCATGTGCCAACACTACCGTGAAGACGATTGCGGTGGTTGCCAACTGCAACATCTCACGATACCTGCCCAACACCAGGCCAAACAGAGGTTCGTGGGTGACGCGGTGCGCCGCATCGGCGGCCGTCTCGTGCCCGATCCTCCCATAACTGTATCCCCCACTCTGTGGCGCTACCGGACCAAGGTAACACTGGCGGTGGCGGGGGCGTGCATCGGCCTGCGGCGGCGTGATCAGCCAGCGGAGGTGTTTGATCTAGCAGACTGTCTCATCGTCAGACAGCCGATCATGGCACTGTGGGCGATCCTCTCCAAGAGCCGGGCTCGGTTGCCAGATGGTTTGAAGTCCTTGATCCTACGAGAGGACCGGGATGCGGGATTGCATGTAATAGCCGTCGGCGGAGAGACCTGCTGGGATGCTGGTCCGCTGGCCCAAGACATCGGTGACACGTCGATTTCCTACTGGTGGCAGCCGGGTGGGGGGGCGGCGCGGGTCGTGGTGGGGAGGAGAACCGGGTTTCCGGTAACGGCATTCGAGCAAGTCAACCGCCAATTGGCCCACGCTATCCGCGTGGCCGCCGTGGAGGCGCTGGGAGATGTGCGGGGCCGCGTCGTGTGGGATCTCTACGGCGGAGTTGGAGATACCGCCGAGCTACTGGCTGACAGGGGAGCGTGCGCCTGGACGGTGGATTCCCACAGGAGCGCGGTGGAGTGGGGGCGGCAACACGGGACTGCGAGAGTAACCAGGATAGACGGTTTGGTCGAGGAGGAAATGGCCCGACTGCCTGAACCCTCTGCAGTCGTACTCAATCCGCCTCGGACGGGAGTGGGATCCCAGGTGACAGAATGGCTGAACCGGTGGGCAGTCGGGTCGGGGGAGCGAGTGGCGTATGTGTCCTGCGACCCGGCCACGCTGGCGCGGGACATCGCTCGCATGCCAAGGCTTGCTGTCACGGCGTTGACAGCGTACGACCTGTTCCCGCAGACGGCGCACGTTGAGACGCTGGCGGTGTTGGAGGGAGTGTGAGGTACACGGTAACGATCGGGGTGCATGAGTTCACAGTGGTCGTCAATGGAGCTGAGGTGTCCGTGAACGGGCGGAGCGTGTCTGCGTCCCTAAGGTCGATTCCGCAGACCCCGATCCGACAACTAATGGTGGGAAACCGCTCACACTGTTACGTGATGGTGGACGGGGAGCGAAGCTGGACCGTGCTGAGAGGAGGTGAAATCACAGAGGTCGCCGTTGAGGATGAGAGGGCTCGTCAGTTGAGGGGCGTAGGTGGTGGTGGTGAACGGAAACTGCGCGGGGGCGTAGTGGTGGCGCCAATGCCGGGGCTAGTGCTGAGAGTGGAGGTACAGCAAGGGCAGACGATAGGGCCTGGGACGGGCGTGGCGGTGCTGGAAGCCATGAAGATGGAGAACCAGATCAGCGCCGTGTCTGGCGGCGTCGTTACCAAGGTCCACGTCAAGGCGGGTCAGGCAGTCGAGAAGGGGGCTCTCCTGGTAGAGGTTTTGCCACAGGGTTGACCCGGGTGCCAAGCGTTGTTAAGCTGAATGGCTATCAATCTTTACGACGTATGGAGGATCGGCACTACGTGGCCGGGCCGAGTGGCAAACTGATGAAGACTTACACGCAGAAGAAGAAAGAGCTGGAGCATCGCTGGTACGTGGTGGACGCCGATGGCGTGGTGTTGGGCCGACTGGCCAGCAAGATCGCTCAGCTTATCCGCGGCAAGCACAAGCCGACGTACACACCGCATATGGACGGTGGCGATTACGTCGTGGTGGTCAATGCAGCGAAGGTACGGCTCACCGGCAAGAAGTTGGAGCAGAAGGCGTACTTCCGGCACACTGGTTATATCGGGCACGAACGGTTTACTCCGGTGGCTACGATGCTCCAGAGTCATCCGGACCGGGTGATTCAAAGGGCCGTGTTTGGGATGCTCCCCAAGTCGACGCTCGGCCGCCAGGTGCTGCGGAAGAAGCTCAAGGTCTACGCGGGGCCCGAGCATCCGCATGCAGGACAGAACCCCACGCCCATCGAACTGAATTAGGACGGTATATGACGACTTCTGTTGAGCCCGAGCTTCGCTGGCATGCTGTGGGGCGGCGCAAGACCAGTGTTGCCCGCGTGTATCTGATTCCAGGATCGGGGAAATGGGATGTGAATGGTAGGACCCTGGGTGACTACTTTCCTCGGCGGTCACTAATCCAGCACATACAGCAGCCGTTCGTAGCTACCGACACCCTGGGCGCGTTCGACGTCAAAGCCCGTGTGAATGGTGGTGGATTGACGGGTCAGGCGGGAGCCATCCGCCTGGGTATTGCCCGAGCCCTGCTGGGAGCCGACAACCAGCATCGCCGCAGACTGCGTGACCTCGGTCTCCTGACCCGGGACCCTCGAGCGGTCGAGCGGAAGAAGCCAGGCCGCCCTGGGGCGCGGAAGCGCTACCAGTTTTCCAAGCGTTAGAGGCAAGAACTCGGAACGACTCACACCGTTGGATACCGCTCTGGGTGTTCGCTGCTGGCAGCGGATCGGAGCCGGAGTCGAAGGCGGTGGACGAACAACCCACGGGAAAAGGCATAAATGACACAACCAGAGCTACAGGTTTTGCTGCAGGCCGGCGTCCATTTCGGCCAGCAGACCCGCCGCTGGAATCCCAAGATGCGGCGGTTCATCTTTGCCGAGCGGTCTGGTATCTATCTCATAGATCTCCAGAAGACGCTGCGGCAGCTCAAAGCTGCTCAGGATCTGATGCGAGAAGTCGTACTCAGGGGCGACAACGTACTGCTCGTTTGCACCAAGAGACAGCTCAATCAGATAGTCAGAACCGAGGCCGAGCGCTGTGGTGCGCACTGGGTAACGGAGCGCTGGTTGGGTGGGACGCTGACCAATTTCCACACAGTGCGGAAGCAGATCAGGCGACTGAAGGAGTTGGAGCAAGGGCAGGAGGAAGGTGCGTTCGACTTCTTCACCAAGAAGGAACAGTTGAGATTCGACCGGGAACGGCAGAAGCTCAACAGGAACCTCGAAGGCATCAAGAATATGGGCCGGGTCCCAGGAGCGCTGTTCGTAGTCGACTCGAAGAAGGAGCGAATCGCCATCGCGGAGGCCAACAAGCTTGGGATTCCGGTCGTCGGAATCGTCGACACTAATGCTGACCCCGACCTCATCTCGGTACCGATTCCGGGGAATGACGACGCGATCAGATCTGTTTCTCTCATCACCGCTGCGATTGTGGACGTGATTGCGGAGGCCCGCACGCAAGTGCCCGCCCGAGAGATCGCGGTTGATAGCGACACGTTCACAACGTACAGCACTGATGGTGGAGAGGGCGAAACCGAGGAAGCTCAGAAGCGACGCAGACAGAGGCGGAAACGCCGTCCCAAGCCCGAGGCCATCGTAGCTCGACTCAGGGCGGAGCCCGGTACCGCCGAGAGTGGGGATTCCTCCGAGGGGAAACAGGAAGGCTCGATCCCCGCTGAGGTCACCAGCGCGTCGGGAGGGTCGGAGAGTACTGCGGAGAGTGCGAGCACCGACACAAGCAAGGAAGGTCAGGAATAGGACTCTGGCTCGTTCGGGGTCGAATGCATCGCCGCCGCCGATCGAGTTCCTGTGGATCTTGAGGCGGCGGTTCTTGTATCGATTGACGGCTACCGGTTAACAGGATTTTGGGATGGCAACTCAGATTTCAGCGAAAGATGTGAGCGCACTCCGGGCCAAGACGGGTGCCGGCATGATGGACTGCAAGAAGGCTTTACAGGAAACGGGCGGTGACATCGATAAAGCCGTTGATTTCCTGAGGCAAAAAGGGATCGCCAAGGCAGAGAAGAGGTCTGGCCGGGTCGCTCGTGAGGGCACTATCGGCCACTACGTGCACTTCAATGGAAGAGTGGGAGTCCTCGTAGAGCTCAACTGTGAGACGGATTTCGTTGCGCGCACTGACGACTTCAAGGAGTTGGCGCGAGACCTAGCAATGCATATCGCCTCGGCCCGCCCCATCGCGGTGACGGCCGATCAGGTCCCGGAGGAGATCTTACTGCGCGAACGATCGATATTTGAGAAGCAGGTTGAGGAGACTGGCAAGCCCGAGGCGGTCCGCGCCAAGATAGTTGACGGTAAGCTCAACAAGCTGCTCAAGGAGTTGGTCCTCATGGATCAGCCGTTTGTGAAAGATGACAAGAAGAGCGTCGGGGAGCTTGTCAAGGAAGTCTCGGGAAAGGTGGGTGAGAACCTGGTTGTTCGCCGGTTCGTGCGCCAAGAACTCGGAGAAGAATAGTGACCGAGCTCCCGTATCGGCGGGTCTTGCTCAAACTATCTGGAGAGGCATTGGCCGGTGAGCGAGGTTTCGGGATAGACTATGGGGTTGTTGACCACCTTGCGGATGAGATCCGTGACGTGTTGGAACTAGGCATTGATCTGGGGTTGGTAGTGGGCGGGGGCAACATCGTCCGGGGTGCGACTGCCAGCCGTGAAGGAATGGATCGGGTTTCGGCCGACTATATGGGTATGCTGGCAACTGTCATCAATGCCCTCGCCGTTCAGGACATCTTGGAGCGCAAGCAGATCGATACGAGAGTGATGACGGCGATAAGGATGGAGCAGCTTGCTGAGCCTTATATAAGGCGACGAGCCCAGCGGCACCTGGAGAAGGGACGGACCGTATTGTTCGCTGGTGGAACGGGGAACCCCTACTTTTCCACTGATACGGCGGCGGTGCTGCGCGCTCTTGAGATCGAAGCGGACTTGCTGATCAAAGCCACAAGTGTGGACGGAGTGTATGCGGCAGATCCGAAGAAGGACCCGGACGCGGAGTTCATACCCGAACTCACCTTCCACGATGCAATAGTACGCGGACTAGAAGTGATGGACAGCAATGCCTTTGGTCTATGTAAGGACAACCAACTACCCATCGTAGTAATGAACGTCAACCAGCGCGGCGCCATCGCAAGAGTCCTTCGCGGCGAGCGCGTCGGCACACTAGTCCGATGAATACACTGCCAGAAGCCACCAAGCACGCGAAGCAACAGATGCGGAAAGCGGTCGACAACACAAAACGGGAGTTGGCCACGATCCGTAGCAGCAAGGCGACCACGAGTCTACTCGATACTGTGCGAGTGGACGCGTATGGGCAGCAGATGCCCCTCAACCAGGTCGCTTCTGTCAATGCCCCCGAACCGCAGCTCCTCACCGTTCAGCCCTGGGACAAGGCATTGATCGGGGCAGTTGAAAAGGCCATCCTCACGGCCGATCTGGGCCTAAACCCCTCCAATGATGGCAACTTGATCAGGGTGCCGCTGCCACCGCTAACCGAAGAACGTCGTAAGGATTTGGTGAAGATCGTCCACAAACTCGCCGAGGAGGGCAGGATAGCCGTTCGGCACGTGCGCAGTGAGGCCATCTCGGCGATCAAGAAGATCGAGCACGTGTCAGATGATGAAAAGCACCGCAGTGAGGGCGACGTCCAGAAGTTACACGACGAAGCAATTGACCAGATTGCGGCGATCGTTGTCGCTAAAGAAGAAGAGATCATGGAGGTCTGAGCTCGGCCTGGACCCAGGTCGGTTGCGTGGCAATCTATGCCCTCGAATCTGCAGCGCCGCACCGCCGTAGTTGGGATAGCCGTTCCCGCGGCACTCGGAGTGGTCTACGTGGGTGGTTGGGCTCTGGTCGCGGGTCTGGCTGTGCTCGGGGTGGTTGGTACCTCTGAACTCTATCGTCTTGCCGAGAGTGGTGCTGTGCACCCGATCCGGGAGATTGGATATCCCGCTGCCGTTCTCGTTCCGTGCCTGGTATTCGCCACCGCTCGTGGCGGGCTCGAACTCGACCATAGCTACGTCCAGTTCGGCTCTGTCATTGCTCTGATGTCTGTGATGGCGCTTGCTGCCTGGAGGCGCGGTCCCGCCGAGAGACCCTTGGCCGCAATATCAATCACGGTCTTCGGAGTGCTTTACGCGAGCGTGATGCCAGCGTTCCTTATTCTCATACGCCATCCCGCCGCACCCTTGTCGTCGTGGGCTGCCACGTGGCTCGTCTTCCTCCCGCTGGTCGTCGTTTGGCTGTGCGATTCCGCCGCCATGGCCGGTGGCTCCTTGATCGGCGGCAAGAAGCTGGCGCCGGTGCTGAGCCCCAACAAGACCTGGGCCGGAGCGGTGGTGGGTGGGGGCGTGTCAGTGATTGTGGCACCCTTGTACGGGCACCTGCTGCTGCGACACGTGGGGGTGTCAATCCCAGTGTGGCAACTCATGGCGTTTGGGTTGCTGGTCTCTACGGTGGGACAGGTGGGAGACCTGGCAGAGTCGCTGTTCAAGCGTGAGGTTGGGGTGAAAGACTCGGGGGCGTTTTTCCCGGGGCACGGTGGTGTGTTGGACCGTCTTGACTCGCTCTATTGGGCGATTCCGACGGCCGTACTTTTGCTCACCGTGTTTAGGGCAATATGACGGTTGGAGTGGCGGTACTGGGGTCGACAGGTTCGATCGGCACGAGCACCGTCAGAGTGCTCGAGCGCAACAAGAATCGCTTTACGGTGATTGCACTCACCGCATATGGATCGGAGCGACTTCTCAGAGAGCAGGCCGCTGCCGTCGAAGCGAAGTTCGTGGGGTTGGTTGCCCGCTCTGGCGATGCCGGGGGTGAGTCCGAACAGAGCTGCAATGGTCGGGAGTGTCTGGTTGAGGCGGCCACCCGTCCGGATGTGGATATTGTGGTGAACGCTGTTGTCGGGGCCGCTGGGCTCGAGGCAACCTTGGCTGCTCTGAGCGCTGGGAAGAGGGTGGCACTGGCCAACAAAGAGACACTGGTCATGGCGGGGGAACTCGTGCTCCGGACCGCCCACGACCGGGGTGGTGAAGTAGTACCGATTGACTCCGAGCATAGTGCAGTTCTGCAATGCGTGAACGGGCGACCCGAGTCTGAGTTGCGCCGGCTGATCCTCACTGCGTCTGGAGGTCCGTTCAGAGAGTGGCCGCAGGAACAGATGCATGCTGCCACGATAGAAGATGCGCTAGCCCATCCCACCTGGCAGATGGGGCCCAAGATCACAGTGGACAGCGCGACTCTGGCGAACAAGGCTCTGGAGGTGATTGAGGCGCACTATCTGTTCGGATTGGGGTATGAGCACATCGATGTCGTGGTGCACCCGCAGTCGATCGTCCACGCGTTCACGGAGTTTGTGGACGGTTCAGTTCTGGCACAAGTCGGTTTTCCCACAATGGAGCTGCCTATCCTCTACGCGCTGACATACCCTGATCGGATACCGGACGATGCTGTGCCGCGGTTTGACCCAATTGAAGCCGGTCCGCTTACCTTCGAGGCCATGCGGAAGGATGCCTTTCCGACGTTTCTAATTGGGGTGGAGGCTGGGCGGGCTGGCGGTACTGCGCCGGCCGTGTTCAACGCTGCCAACGAAGTAGCCGTCCAAGCTTTCTTAGAGGGGCGAATCGGCTTGGGCAGGATCCCCGTAGTTATCGAGAGAATACTGCGGGCCCACACGGCGTCCCCGGCCGACTCTCTCGGCTCGGTTTTGGAGGCCGACGGATGGGCCCGCCGAGAAACGGAGGCCGCGTGCTGCTGACAGTTGCCGCGTTCATATTCGTTCTTGGTGTGCTGATATTCGTTCACGAATTGGGACACTTCATGGCTGCCAAGGCTGTCGGCATTGCCGTACCTCGATTCTCGATCGGATTTGGCCCTGCCACTCCTCTGTCCTTCACACGCGGGGAGACTGAGTACCGAGTCTCCTGGATTCCGCTGGGCGGCTACGTGAAGATGGCGAGCAAGGAAGAGCAGGAGGCGATGGGGACGCTGGAGGGTGGTGAACTCGAACAGGAGTATCCAGCAGATCGCCTGTTCGAAAACAAGTCGCTCGGAGCGAGAATCGTAGTTATCTCGGCAGGCGTGATAATGAATGTCCTGTTCGCCTGGGCGGTCTACACTGCGGTGTCGGCCATCTTGGGCAAAGTGGAAGATCCGACCACTAGGATTGCGCGGGTGGATGAGGAAAGACTGCCTGCGGCCGCTGATGGGTTGGCAGGTCTGCCGTTTGGCGCTCAGGTAGTGCGGGTTAACGGCGACACAATGGCGTCTTGGGACGCAATCTATGGAGCAATCGCCGATGTTACGTCGGATCGGCTACGGTTTGACTTTGCGGGCGGGATCGATCCCGTCATCGTCGACATTCCCGGAACCGACGCACACGCACGAATCGAGCTGTTGGGTGCTTTGTTCCCCTTGTGGGAGGCCCGAGTCGGCCTCGTGGAGCCAGGCAAGCCCGCCGCCACGGCCGGCTTGCGGCGCGGCGACCTTGTAGTTCAGATCGATGGTGACACGATCAGGTCGTGGCACGAAATGACGGATAAGATCGAGCCGAGCGCGGGGAAAGCGCTGACCTTCTCCATTGCACGGGAAGACCGGCTCGAGGATCTAACGATCGTACCAGAAGAGGTGCCAGAGCGGGATATCACGACCGACTCAACCAGACTTGTTGGCAAGATCGGGATCGGTCCGTTGCGGGAATCACTGCACGTCCGATATGGACCGTTGGGGGCTTTGGCAGAAGGAGCGAGATTGACGGCGGACGACGCCGGAAAGGTGTGGTTCACACTCAAGGGCATGGTGCTCCGCAAGATCTCGCCACGGGAACTAGGCGGGCCGATCTTCATCGGCCAGGTTTCCGGGCAGTTCGCTGCAGCGGGGTTTGTTCCGCTCATCTACTTCATGGCTTTCCTGTCGGTCAATCTGGCCATTTTGAATCTGTTGCCGATTCCGGTGCTCGATGGAGGTCACCTCGTGTTCTTGTTGATCGAGGGTGTCCGTGGCAAGCCCTTGTCGCTGGCCACTAGGATGCGCCTCACGCAAGTGGGTCTGTTCGTGCTGCTCGGGATAATGGTGTTGGCACTCACCAATGATCTGTTCAGGGTGATCGGAGGGTGAGTGTGGCGCAGTGAACCATGGCCACCCTGAACGACAGTACCGTCTCGACCTCCCATTGATCGGTTTTCGCATAGCTGCGCCTCGCCAGTGGCCGCCCACCTCAGCTTCCCAGTATGACCACCAGTGCTGCCACTAGGACGGTCAGCAAGGCTGCCGCCACCGCCCAGAGCAGGCGACGCGACAACGGTGGCGCCGTGCCGGCCAACGCGATCTCGCTGGTGGAGGCTGGTGCCGTCCCCAGTGTAGTGCTGCTGGGTTCACAACCGCCGATTTGATCCAGTTCGTCCCCGAGGGCTTCGGCCGACGTGTAGCGGTCATCCGGATGTTTCGCGAGGCACCGGAGGATCACGCGTTCGCAGCGGCGGGACAGGTCCGGTCGTTGCTCCCTGGGAGGAACTGGTTTCTCTTCTACGTGCATACGTGCCAATTCAAACCAGTCAGTTGACCGAAACGGAACTGCGCCGGTTGCGGCTCGATAGAGGGTGATACCGAGCGAGTATATGTCGCTTCGTCCGTCGACCTTGTGCCCTTGCGCCTGTTCCGGCGAGATGTATTGGGGGGTTCCGATTGTCATGTGTGCGCCAGTAGCGTTGACGTACTCCGAGATGGCACGAGCAATGCCGAAATCGCCTAGCGCGGCGGTGCCGTCATGTGAGACAAGCACGTTGTCACCCTTGATGTCGCGGTGGACTATTCCCTGCGCGTGTGCGAATGCCAGCCCGGCGGCGACATGCCGACCGATCCTCAACAGCCGCTCTTCGGAGAGCGGTCCAGTACGGTCCACCAGAGACGTTAGGGAGTCCGGATACAGCTTCATAGTGTAGTACGTGAAATAGTCGAAGTGCCCGACATCCAGGATAGGCACGAGGTTGGGGTGAACCAAGGTCGTCGCGAGGGTGAATTCTGCTCGGAAGCGTGCTTCGAATTCTGGATCAGCAGAATAACGCGGTTTGAGGAGCTTCAGAGCGACTGGATCAGGTTCATTTTCATGCTGGGCCTGGAACACCCATGCGAATCCGCCCTCTCCAATCAGCCTCCGCAGGGTGAAGGCTCCGACTTGGCGGCCCAGGAAATCTCGGTGGTTTATGACCATCCTATCAGGCTTTACAGAGCGAAGTGAGACGGGTAAATTTGCGTGCTAAGGTAAAATACGGGTTACGTTGATGTCGCCCGCGCCCTGTCGAGGATATAGCATAGATGAGCTTTGACAAGCAAGCCGTGGTTCAGAAGTACCAAAAGCATGCCGGCGATACTGGGTCCGCTCGGGTCCAGGTTGCGGTACTCACTGAGCGGATCAACACGCTCACGGACCATTTTCGAACGCACGCCAAGGATCACCACGGGCGGCGCGGACTGCTCGCGATGGTGAGCAAGCGCCGCCGCCTGCTGGATTACCTCAAGCGCACCGACCTCGAAGGCTACCGTCAACTCATCACGGAGCTCGGGCTCCGTCACTAAAGGGTGGGCGTGGGCCTGAGGCGTCCGAGATGAGCACCTCGGGCGCTTTCGTCCATTCCGGGTGCTCTCACAAGGAAAAAAATGGTTAGTCACGTAGAACGGCTGTTTGCCGGGCGCAATCTCCGGATGGAAACCGGGCGCCTGGCGAAACAGGCGGCAGGCAGTGCGATAGTCCAGCATGGCGAGACTATGGTACTGGCCGCGGTAATTGTGGCAGATTCCGAGACCCACCTTCCCTTCTTCCCGCTCACAGTCGAATACCGTGAGAAGAGCTATGCCGCTGGGAAAATCCCCGGTGGGTTCTTCAAGCGCGAGGGCCGCCCGTCGGAGGAGGAGATACTTGCTGGCCGACTGATCGACCGTTCGATTCGCCCGTTGTTCCCGAAAGGGTTCAACAACGAGGTGCAGGTCTTCGTCTATGTTCTCTCGGCGGACCAAGAGAACGATGCGGACGTTTTGGGTCTCACCGCTGCTTCCCTAGCCGTGGCGCTCTCGAAGATCCCATGGCAGGGTCCGGTTGCCGGTGTTAGGATTGGCCGCGTCGATGGCGAGTGGGTCGTGAACCCGACCTTCCACCAGCTCGAGGGCAGCGATATCGACATGGTGGTAGCAGGCACGGCCGACTCTTTGACCATGGTTGAGGGTGGTGCGCTGGAGCTTCCGGATGATGAGATCGCGAATGCGCTCGAATTCGCTCACCAGGCGCTGGCCGAATTGGTGGAATTGGAGCAGGAGGTTGTCAGCCAGGCCGGGATACCCAAGATGGAATGGGAAGCTCCAGTACTGGTGACGGAAGCGGTACAGAGAGTGACGGATTTGGCTGAGGAAGGGATTAGAGAGGCTCTGAACCTCGCGGAGAAGTCGGAGCGGGCTCAGGCGCTGAGTTCAGTCAAGTCAGACGTGATCGATCAGCTATCGGAGGAATTCGCCGAGAACTTGAACGATGTCAAGGCGGTGCTTGATGAGATAGAGTATCGCACGATGAGGTCTCAGGTGCTGGATCACGGGGAGCGGATCGATGGACGCGATCTCGATACGGTGCGGTCCATCTCTTGTGAGGTCGGTCTCCTGCCACGCGCTCACGGTACCGCCTTGTTCACGAGGGGGCAGACGCAGGCTCTGGTGAGCACAACACTCGGGACCGTGGCAGACGAGCAGAGGATCGATAACATTGACGTTCCCCAAGAGACCACGAAGAGCTTCATGCTGCACTACAACTTCCCATCGTTTTCGGTGGGAGAGGTGCGGCCGATACGAGGGGTGTCGCGTCGGGAGATCGGCCACGGCAGTCTCGCCGAGCGGGCGCTGCAAGCGCTGCTGCCGCCTTACGATGTGTTCCCGTACACCATCCGCGTGGTCTCCGACATTCTCGAGTCCAACGGTTCCTCTTCCATGGCAACGGTATGTGGCGGCTCACTCGCTCTGATGGATGCGGGCGTACCGCTCAGGTCTTCGTGTGCCGGAGTCGCCATGGGACTGATCAAGGAGGGTGACCGTGTGGCAGTACTTACGGATATCCTGGGCACCGAGGATCACTTGGGCGATATGGATTTCAAGGTGGCCGGAACCAAAGATGGAGTCACAGCGATCCAGATGGACATCAAAATCCAGGGGATCTCGATCGGGATAATTCGGGACGCGCTCAAGAAGGCGTATGCAGCACGTCTGCACATTCTAGACGTGATGGCGCTCACTCTAGCAGAGGCCCGCAGCTCCCTCTCCAAGTATGCGCCCCGCATCATCACGATTCAGGTAAAGCCGGATCGGATCGGAGATATCATAGGACCCAAGGGTAAGATCATCCGTGGCATCCAGGAGCAAACCGGTGCCGACGTCAACGTGGACGATTCAGGTATGGTGACCATCTCCTCCACGGACGGGACCGGTGGTGAGCGGGCACGCGAGATGATCGAGGGTATTGTGCAAGAGCCCGAAGTAGGCAAGGTCTATGAGGGTGTAGTGAAGAGCACGACGCAGTTCGGCGCGTTCGTTGAGATCATTCCGGGGGTGGAAGGTCTGCTACACATATCGGAGATGCAGCACGAGCGTACGAATCGGACCGAGGACGTCGTCAGGAAGGGTGACATGGTGAAGGTGAAGCTCCTCGAAGTAGATTCCCGGGGAAAGATGCGACTCTCGCGCAAGGCGTTGCTCGACAAGCCCGCCCAGGATTCAGAAACGAGCTGAGCCTGATGAGGTCCACCAGGCTGGACGAGCAACTCTACAGGACGGAGGCGGAAAACGGTGTGACCGTCCTCTCGGAGTTTTTGCCGGGGGTGCGGTCCGTTGCTGTGGGGATCTGGGTTACCAGCGCATCAGCGCACGAGCGCCCTGCCAAGATGGGGGTTTCACACCTGCTCGAGCACATGGTGTTCAAGGGCACGGAGCGGCGCAGCGCCCGGGACATCGCCATCGAGTTGGAGGCAAGGGGGGGCGCACTGGACGCGTATACCTCCCGTGACTACACATCGTTTCAGGCGCGCGTACTCGATGAAGAGCTACCCCAGGCCCTCGACGTACTAACCGATGTTGTACGCAACCCGGCGCTCCGGTCGGCGGATCTCGATCTCGAGCGTAAGGTGGTGCTGGAAGAGATATCGCTGGTCGAAGATACGCCGGACGACCTGGTCTTCGAGCTGCATGCGCGAACCATGTGGCCCGACCACCCTTACGGTTTTTCAATCCTGGGAACCAGGGATTCGGTCTCCGGACTCCAAGCAGAAGATTTGAGAGAGCTACACTCCCGGACCTACCACCCGGGACACGTGGTCATAGCTGCGGCCGGCAACGTCGACCATGAGTTGCTGCTCAGACTCCTAACGAAGTGTGGCTGGTTCACGTTCGACGCGGGCCCGCGGCGGCGGAGCATTCCCGCGGTGCCGCAAGCTGTGCGTGCCAACAGTCGGGTCCAGCGCGATACGGCGCAGGAGCACGTCGTGCTGGGAACTGACACCTTCCCATATGGTGACGGGCGGCGATATCCCTTGATCCTCTTGACTACTGTGCTTGGTTCAGGCATGTCGAGTACGCTGTTTCAGCGGGTGCGAGAGGAACTCGGGTTGGCGTACTCGGTGCACTCCTACCAGTCATTCTATCGAGAAGCCGGTGTGGCTGGGGTGTACGTAGGGACGCATCCGTCGACCGCTGAACAGGCCGTAGAAGTGATAAGAGAGGAACTCGCCGCTCTTGCCAGAAACGGTCTGGCGCCGGAGCGGTTGGTGGAGGCGAAGCAACAGGTAAAAGGGCAGGTAACGTTGTCTCTGGAGAGTCCGGCGGCACGGATGTACCGGCTGGCCACGGTAGCGTTGTATGATGAGCCGTACCGGAAGATTGACGAAGTGCTGGCAGAGATCGACCGCGTGAGCTTGGACCAGGTAGGAGAAGTGGGCCAGGAGTTCCTGGATCCAGATCGACAGACTATTGTGTGGCTCGGTCCGAACTAATTCACTGTCCCCAGCAAACTCAATACATGCGAGCTTGATTCGATGATCATAGGAGTCCCGAAGGAGATTAAGACGAACGAGAACCGCGTTGCAGTGGTGCCCGCCGGCGTAGAGACACTGGTCGGGGACGGTCACACGGTTTTCGTCGAGACGAGCGCTGGTGAGGGAAGCGGCTTTCCGGACGGGTCATATACCAAGGTTGGTGGTAAGATCGTGTCTGGAGCAGCCGAGGTGTGGGCCAAGGCGGACATGATTGTGAAGGTGAAAGAACCCATCGAACCTGAATGGCCCATGATGCGCCAAGGCCAGGTTGTGTTCACGTACTACCATTTGGCGGCCAGTGAGCCGGTGACTCATGCGGTAATGGACTCGCAATGCGTGGCGATCGCGTATGAGACGGTGGAGCTCCCGTCCGGTGAGCTACCGTTGCTCACACCGATGAGCGAAGTGGCAGGACGCATGGCGATTCAGGAAGGAGCGAAGTATCTCGAAAAGCACTACGGTGGTCAGGGCCTGTTGATGGGCGGAGTCCCAGGTGTGCTTCCTGCAGAAGTGATCATACTGGGCGGGGGCGTAGTCGGCACCAACGCTGCGAAGATGGCATGCGGCTTGGGTGCCCACGTGACACTGTTCGACGTGTCACTCGAGCGGCTCAGGTACTTGGATGACGTAATGCCGGCCAACGTAGACTTCGTGTACTCCAATCGATTCAACATACTGGAGCTGCTGCCTCAGGCAGATCTGCTGGTGGGAGCTGTGCTCATAACCGGGGCCAAGGCGCCGAAACTGGTGCTCCGTGAGGATCTCAAGATCATGAAGGCCGGGTCAGTGATCGTTGATGTGGCGGTCGATCAGGGTGGTTGCATCGAGACCATCAAACCCACGACTCACGAGGAGCCGGTGTACATGGTCGACGGGGTGCTCCATTACGCCGTCGCGAACATGCCGGGTGGGGTACCACGCACGTCGACCCTGGCACTCACAAATGCCACGTTTCCCTACGTTCGGCGGCTGGCTGAACTGGGCTGGAAGGAGGCCTGTAGGCGGGACCACTCCCTCTTCCTGGGCTGCAACGTGGTCGAGGGCAAGGTGGTGTATCCGGGCGTGGCCGAAGCCTTCGACCTCGAGCTGCATGAGGCCGAGAAGTTGATTTGTTAGTTGCCTCGGTGCGGTAAGTAGCTAACTTGTCATAACTTAGGGCATTCATTAACTTAGGGCGCCTCCATGGCTTGGGGTGCCCTTTGTTGCGCGCACCAACTCACATTCACCCTGAACGCAATGCGGATGCGCTGGCCGAAACTGTCACTTGGAAGTCTGCTGCCCGCCAACGAAATAGCGGTCGACCTGGGAACGTCCAACACTCTCGTGTACGTGCGCGGCGAGGGCATAGTTCTGAACGAACCTTCTGTTGTAGCTGTGGAGCAGGCGACGTCCAAAATCTTGGGGGTGGGGCTCGAGGCGAAACGGATGTTGGGCCGCACACCCGAGGGTATTCTGGCCGTGAGGCCGCTGAAGGACGGTGTGATCGCTGACTTCGACGTGACCGAGAGGATGCTCCGGTACTTCCTGGAGTCGATAATCCAGAAGCACGTCTTCAAGGTGAAACCCAAAGTGATAGTATGCGTCCCGAGCGGAATAACCGAGGTCGAGAAGCGTGCTGTGAGGGATAGTGCTCACTCCGCGGGTGCCAAGGAAGTCTACATGGTTGCTGAGCCGATGGCTGCGGCCATCGGGGTAGGCCTCCCAGTTGAGACGCCGACCGGCAATATGGTCATCGACGTTGGCGGCGGCACTACTGAGATAGCAGTGATCGCCTTGTCGGGGATTGTGAGCGACACTTCCATCCGGACCGGCGGCGACGAGATGGATCAAGCGATCGTGCAGTTCATGCGGAAGAACTACAATCTATTGATAGGTGAGCCGACCGCCGAGCTTATCAAGGTCCAGATTGGTTCAGCAGCTCCGGTCAACGGCGAGAAGGAGATGGAAGCCAAAGGCCGCGACTTGGTCTCTGGGATACCGAAGGTGGTTCGGGTCCACTCATCTGAGATTCGCGAGGCCATACAGGAACCCGTGCAACAGATCGTCGACGCCGTTCGGCGGGCACTCGAGATCACGCCACCCGAGTTGGCAAGTGATATCGTAGACCGGGGCATCGTGATGGCGGGTGGGGGGGCGCTGATACGGGGCCTGGACATCGTGCTGTCGCAGGAGACCTCGCTACCCATTCGAGTCGACGAAGATCCCCTAACCTGCGTTGTTCGTGGTACGGGTCGGATACTGGAAGATTCCGACAAATACCGGTCCGTACTGACGACCTAGTTGGCTGTGTTATTCGCGCCGGCACGCTTCGCGTCACGCCGCGACACTATCGCTCTCGTTGTGTGCATCGTGCTATCAGTCGGTGCCCGTTTCGCTCCGGCGTCTTTCCAATCCGGTACTGCTGGAGTGATAGGTGGTACTGTGCTCCTACCACTTCTTCGCCTTCAGAGTCTGATCCTGTCACTTCCAGCGGCGCTCGAGGGTGTGGAGCTGGACCGCTGGCAGCGTGCTACCACAACGGCAGATTCTCTGGAGTTGGAGCAACTGAGAGATGAGAACGCCGATTTGCGCAAGCTCTTGGGTCTCAGGGCCCGACAGCCGTGGGGACCCGTCCCGGCAGAAGTGTTACGGCAATACGACCTGCTCGGTAGGACGCTGCTCCTCTCGGCGGGGAGCGATCAAGGTGTGAAACCGGATGATCCGGTGATTGCTCCGCAACCCGAGGAGCACGGTACAGCGAGTCAGACTCGCCGTCCACCCGGGCTCCTGGGTGTCGTTCAGAGTACGACAGCTAACACGTCGGTCGTGATCCTGTGGACTGACCCGAACTGGCGGGCCGGCGCCATGACCGCCGACGGCAAGGCACTGGGGATCGTTGGGCCGGGCGCTAGCGACGGGCCGAATTCGACCTTGATGGAGCTGAGCGGCGTTCCGTTTCTCGAAGTAGTCGATGTGGGCACCCAAGTGGTCACCTCAGGGATGGGTTTCAATCGCGGTGGCGTGTACCCACAAGGCCTACTGTTAGGGGTGATAGAAGGGATAGGGGAAGAACCAGAAGAACGAGAGGGTTGGTCTAGAACCTACATCTTACGTCCGGCAGTCCAGCCAATTGCGGTGTCGCACGTGATCATCCTGACTCGGCCCAGTGCCGACGTCACCAACGAGGTCGAGGCCGATTCCACGTGAGGTTCTTGCGCGAACACTGGAAGCTCGGCGTCGTATTGTCGCTCTTGGTGCTTTGCCAGTTCACCTTGCGGCCGGCCATCGGTGATCCGCGTCTGGAGCGAGTGGCGCCGGATTTCTTGTTGCTAGCGCTCCTTGTGTACGCGATTCGGGCTCGGCCAGGGCAGGGCGCAATAGCCGGCTTCGTCGTCGGCTTGGCGACTGACTCATTGCCGGAAGCGGCGTTTGGGGCGGGAGCCCTCGCCCACACGATCATCGGTTATTTTGCTGCCTGGGGCAAGGCCGTGTTCTTCGCGGACAATCTCTTCATCAATGCGGTGTTCTTCTTCGTTGGAACCTGGGTGCGAGACATCATGGTTCTCTTGGCTGGCCGTCATTCAGGGAGCACCGCGCTGTTGTGGCAGCTGGGATATCTCTCACCATTGAAGGCGTTGACCACAGCGGTTGCCGGTGTGCTAGCACTGCTGGTCTTCCGTCGTTGGCTCAACATTAGAATCAGCGAATGACGTGGTTTCATGCCCATGAAGTAGCGCGACGAGCCGAAATCGGTCGGCTGGTTCTAGTCGTACTCTTTGGTGTCCTGTTCCTCGCCTTCTTCCGGCTCCAGGTGCTCGGCTCCAGTGGCTACGGGCGTCAATCGCGGGAGAATCGAATTCGGCGCGTGCCAGTCCCGGCGCCAAGGGGGCTCATCGTCGACCGTAACGGCGTGGTTCTGGCCGACAACGTTCCCGGGTACACGATAGCAGTAGTTCCCCCTCACCCGGACTCCCTGCCCGGAACGCTCGAGCGGATCAAAGCCATAGCTGGGATCGATTCAGTCCGCATAACCGCGATGCTGCGGCGTTTCAGTCGCGCTCCCCAAGAGAGGGTCGTAGTCCTCAGGGATGCCCCTTTCGACGTCGTGTCGGCCCTAGCGGAGAAACGAGTGGCGATTCCCACGCTGAGTATCGAGATGGAGCCAAAGCGTAGATACCCTTACGCTGGCATTGCAGCACACGTGGTCGGGTACATCGGCGAGGTCACTGAGCAGGAACTTGCCTCGGGAACAATACCGGGCGTCAGAGGTGGAGACCTGATTGGGCGTGACGGTTTGGAACGCCAATACGACAAGGAACTGCGTGGCCAGAACGGAGTTCGCGACACCGAAGTGGATGCCTTGGGACGGACAGTAACAATTACCCTGGATATTAAGGAGCCTGAACAGGGCAAGACCCTTCGCACATTCTTGGATATTGAATTGCAGCAGTACATCGCGGAGGTCTTTCCTGAGGGAGCGCGCGGGGCAGTGGTCGCAATGCGACCGCGCTCCGGCGAAGTGCTAGCGCTGTATTCGGCTCCCAGCTTCGATCCCAATCGGTTCGCGGGTCGAATGGACCGTGAATCCTGGCAGGAACTCGCCCAGGCCGAGGGCCAGCCGCTATTCAACCGTGCGGTCGAAGGAAGGTACCCACCAGCCTCTCCCTGGAAGTTGGCGGTGGCCGTCGGTGCTCTGAAGCGCAGGATTGTGACAATGGACACGAGGATGCCGACACCTTGTGCGGGCGGCATCCTCTATGGGAACCGCTATTTCCGCTGCTGGTATGAAGCAGGGCACGGAGACATCACCCTGCGTGAGGCCATCAAGCACTCTTGTGACGTCTATTTCTACCAACTCGGGCTCCAACTCACCCTGACCGGGCTCCTCGAGGAAGGGGTGGAACTAGGATTCCTTGAACCATCCGGTATCGACTTGCCGGACGAGAGGTCTCCCGTGTTCCCGGATTCTCCCGCGTACTTCGACCGCCGCTACGGCCCTCGCGGTTGGACGTCGGGGGTTACACTCAACCTTGCGATTGGACAGGGTGAGAATTCCCAGAGCGTGATCAACATGGTGAAGTTCTACGCCATGTTGGCGAACGAGGGTGGAGAAGCCCCGCTGCCACGACTTGTCGAGGGGAGCGAAACCGAGACCCGGTCGCTAGGTCTTTCCCCGGCCCAGCGTGCCGAACTCAGAGATGCGCTGGTCCAAGTGGTCTCTGGGGGCACTGCGGCTGGTGCTCGTGTTGCCGAGTTCAACATCGCAGGAAAGACAGGAACAGCACAGAACGCACATGGCCCGGCGCACGGCTGGTTCATCGCGTTTGCACCTGCCGAGGCTCCTGAGATTGTGGTAGGCGCACTCGTCGAGTTTGCCGAACACGGATCGGACGTGGCTCCGCTGGTGACGCGGATCATCCGGCGCTATCTGCTGGGTCCCGAAGCCGACCGCCGCAGGCTGGAATTGGTGCTCCCGGCCGACTCGGCTCCTGGGGCCTTGCCTATCTCAAGTGACACTTCCCTCACTCGGCCGTTGCAGCCAAACGGTCAATGAAGGCAGGGCGCTGGACCCTCGGCACGTCCCTGCTCCCACTTACCACGGTGTTGTTACTTGGCGGCCTTGCCGTGCTCTACTCAGCGGGGCAGACGGATGTGCCGACGGCAGTAACTGGCATCTGGTTGCGGCAGCTGGTGTGGATCGCACTCGGGGTAGTAGTGGCAGTAGCTGCCAACCGTCTGTCACCCCGGTTGCTTGAGTGGCTCGCTCCAGCGATATATGCCGTGTCGCTGTTGCTGCTCGTGGTCACGCTACTGGCAGGGGTGGGCGCTGGAACCGCTGCCGGTACGAGGTCCTGGATCTCAATCGCTGGTGTTCGGTTGGGACAGCCCGCGGAACTTGCGAAGTTAGCCACCATCGTTATGCTGGCGCGTATTCTGGGTGGGCGGCGCAATCCGCCGCGCGACATATGGGAGGCCATTCCCGCCGGCATCGTCGTCGCCGTGCCGTTCATTCTAGTGGGGCTACAGCCGGATCTGGGTAGCGCAATAGTGTTTGTTGCGATCCTGTTCGGCGCGCTGTTTTGGGCGGGACTCAGGCCCTCGCTGCTTGTACTGCTGCTTTCTCCACTTCTGAGCCTGCTGTTCGCATTCAACACGTTGCTGTGGGTTGTGTGGATCGTTGGGCTGACCGGGTTCGTGTTCTGGAGCAAACCGTACTTGCTAGAAGGCGTCGTGATCTGGTTCATCAATTTCACGATGGGAGCCATCCGCGGGTTCCTCTGGGATCAGCTGGAGCCCTATCAACAAAACAGACTGCTTTCCTTTCTGAATCCCGACATTGATCCCATGGCTACGGGATGGCACATTATGCAATCCAAGATCGCCATTGGTTCTGGAGGCCTATTCGGCAGGGGATTCACCGCGGGCACGCAGAAGCGACTGGCGTTCCTGCCAGCACAACATACCGACTTCATCTACTCGGTCGTGGGAGAGGAGTTCGGATTGGTAGGTGTAGTGATCACCCTTGGCCTGCTTGCATCCCTCGTATGGGTCCTGATCAGGATTGCCAGTAAGGTCACTGATCCGTTTTCCAGCATGCTCGTGTTCGGGATTGCATGCATGATGCTCACGCACATTATCGTGAACGTGGGAATGACAGTGGGACTCATGCCGATAACGGGGATTCCGCTGCCGTTCTTCTCGTACGGTGGGTCGTTCATGTTGACGTGTTGTATGGCAATCGGGCTGGCGCTGCGGATGTCGCGGGAGACTTTTGGAGCTGCATACCACGCTGGCTGACGGGTAGGGGTGGCGTCGCACCATTTGCGCGGCGAAATTGCGAGGTTGCGGCGCTAGAGCGGTGTGGCTCACGACTGTGGCCTTTGACGGTCGAATAGGATGGTGTATGGCATGGTTTCGTAAGGAGCGGAGACGAAGAAGACTGCGCAGTGAACGTCTCGAGATCCCGCCAGACGCTTGGGACAAGTGCGAGCAGTGCGGTCACGTGGACCTGACTGACAACTTCGATCGAGCTCTGCAAGTCTGCCCGGAGTGCGGCTATCATCGTCGGATAGGTGCGCGTCGCTACATAGAGATTCTCACGGATCCCGACAGTTTCGTTGAGCTCTTCGGTCAATTACGTTCGGTGGACTCGCTCCAGTTCGAGGGCTACGCTGAGAGGATCGTAAGGGCTGAGAAGCAGGCTAACTCCCCGGACGCAATCGTTACCGGTTGGGCCACTCTGACCGGACTTGAGATCGGTATCGGAGCGATGGAGTTCAAATTCATGGGCGGCTCCATGGGTTCCGTGGTCGGGGAGAAGATCGCTCAACTCGCTGACCGGTCGCTGCAGAAGCGGGCGCCTTTGGTTCTCGTTTCTGCTTCGGGTGGGGCGCGGATGCAGGAGGGAGTCTTGAGCCTCATGCAACTCGCCAAGACGTCCGCTATGGTCGCATGTCTGCGAGAAGAGGGCATTCCCTACATCTCGATAATGACCAATCCAACGACTGGGGGTGTCACCGCATCATACGCCATGCAAGGCGACGTGAATCTGGCCGAACCGGGTGCATTGATCGGATTCGCCGGGCCTCGGGTGATTCAGCAGACAATCCGTCAGGATCTCCCCGAGGGGTTCCAGACGGCCGAGTTCGTTGCGGAACACGGCATGGTGGACAGAGTAGTACCGCGCTCCGAGTTGCGTTCCACGACGAGCCAGCTCTTGCGGATGATGTTGGGGCAGCCAGCGGAGGAAACCGCCTGAGCATCTCCCTCCAAGAAGCCAGCAGTTATCTGTTTTCCCGTCCAACCGGTGGAATCAAGTGGTCCCTGGGGCCGACGAGAGAACTCCTGAAGGCCCTGGGTAGCCCGGAGACCCATTTCAACTCGATCCACATTGGCGGTACCAATGGAAAGGGCTCCGTCGCGGTGATGGTGGCGGAAGCAATGCGGCGTGCCGGGCACAGAGTTGGCCTCTACATATCACCGCACCTCGTAGACGTGCGCGAACGGATGTCGGTCGACTCCCAACCCATTCCGGTAGACGCGTTTTGTAGCTGGACTGAGCACCTCGCGGATGCGATCGAGCGGACCAACGCCAGCTTCTTTGAGTCGACGACTGCGATTGCCTTCGCTGACTTCGCGGCCCGCGGAGCCGAGATTGCTGTGATCGAGGTCGGACTGGGTGGACGTTTGGACAGTACCAATGTGATTGATCCAATGGTGAGTTGCGTGACGAGTGTGAGCCTGGATCACACAGCCTATTTAGGCGATTCGCTGGAGAGCATTGCCCGTGAGAAAGCGGGCATAGCCAAAGCGGGGCGACCCTTCGTCATAGGCGAGTCGGATCCTGCTGTGGTAAGGATGCTGCAAGCCGCAGCCGAACAATCTGGTGCTCACGTGCACGTAGTCGAGGCGGGATCAGTCTACAACGGCGCCCTCGGAATCTCGGGTTGGCCCCAAAGGCGCAACGCTGCAACTGCTCAGGCTGTGCTCGGTGTGGTTCCAGAACCCCTGCGGCCTTCCCGACTCGCAATGGCTGAGGGGCTTGCCGCGGCCTGGTTGCCGGGGAGGTTCGACCGGCGGGGACGCTGGCTCTTCGACGTCGCGCACAACGCCAGTGCCGTCTCGGCACTAGCCGACGGCATACGCGAAGCAGACCTCTGCCGACCCATCCATGCCCTGGTTGGAATGCTGAGCGACAAGGATTGGGAGACCTTTCTCACGACGCTTCGTCCGGAAGTAGACGCCATGTGGATTTCGACTCCACCTTCAGCACCCCTGAATAGAAGGACGGATTTCTCCTGGGTGCAGCAGTATTCGGCTCTGGACCTTGAATTCGAGGCGGATTTCGACGAAGCGCTGGAACAAGCAGAGAAGGGAGCAGGGACCGTGCTGGTGACTGGATCGTTTCATACTGTGGGTGACGTGATGAGCCGCTTGCCCGGATTTGCACCGCTCGGGTAGATTGTGTCGATGCAACCTCAAGGGCTGCCTGGATTTCGCGATTTCTACCCTGACGACGCAGCTCTCCGGACTCACATCTTCAACGCCTGGCGCGAAGTAGCAACTCGCTACGGATTTCAGGAGTACGACGGTCCGCCGCTCGAGCCGCTCGAGCTGTACGTGAAGAAGAGTGGGGAGGAGATCGTCGGACAGCTGTACACCTTCGAGGATCGAGGTGGGCGTGCGGTAGCGCTACGTCCCGAGATGACGCCGACGCTCGCACGCATGGTTGGGGCACGTGCGCGGGGGCTCAAGAAGCCAATCCGCTGGTTCTCATTGCCACAGCTGCTGCGCTATGAGCGGCCGCAGCGTGGCAGGCTGAGGGAGCACTTTCAGCTGAACATGGACATCATCGGTGAGTCCAGTTCTCTGGCTGATGCTGAGATCATAGCGGCAGCTATCGATATCATGCGCGCCCTAGGGCTCGGCCCGGAGGTCGTGCGAGCCAGAGTATCGGATCGGCGTGTCGTGAAAGCGCTGTTGGACGCTCGTGATCTCGATGAACGGCAGCTAGCCGCTGCCTTCCAGCACATTGACAAAGTCGACCGCGAGAAGCGCTCGGAACTGGCAGCCATGTTGGCCCAGGCGGCAAGCATTACGACCGAACTGGCCGAATACGTGCTGTCCATCGGTGACATCAAAGGTCTTGGCGCAGTGATGGACACTCTTCATGGACTCCCGGGCGGCACTGAGCACGCTGCTGGCCTGGCCGCGTGCGTGGAAGCACTTGAGGCCATGGGGTTGGGTGAGTTTGTGGACGTGGACTTGGGCATAGTCCGTGGCTTGGCATACTACACGGGCGTCGTTTTCGAGTTGTTCGATGCAAGTAAGGCATTGCGCGCCATCTGTGGAGGCGGACGCTACGACGGTCTGTTGGGGGAATTGGGTGGCACTGATCTCCCCGCTGTAGGCTTCGGGATGGGAGATGTCGTGTTGGGTGAGTTGCTGTTGGAACGCAGAGTGAAGCCTGCCGTGCCAACGGGACTAGACGTATTCATCGTCGCTGTCACGGGAGATGACGTGAGCCTTGTGCTGGGTCTGGGGCATCGTCTCCGCGACAGAGGTGTTCGGGTCGAATACTCACTCAAACCACAGTCGATCGCCAAGCAGTTGAAACTCGCCGCGGCGCGTCCAGCAACCCGTGCAGTGATCATAGGACCAGACGAGAGCGCGGCGGGTGAAGCGGTGGTGCGGGATCTCAGTTCGGGTGAGGAGCGGCGAGTGGCGTTGGACGTGCTAGAAGCAGAGTATGACCTACGATGACTGCGCATGCCGGCGCACGTTGAGTTCTACTGTTCAGCCATCGATCAGATATCCGACGATCAACAAGACTAGATAATGAGCCAAGAACGAGCTGTCACACCCAGGGCTGAGGACTTCAGCCAGTGGTACAACGATGTCATCATGCGAGCGGAGTTGGCGGACTACTCTCCTGTCCGCGGCTGCATGGTGATCCGTCCGCGGGGATACGGCATCTGGGAGCTGATGCAGCGAACCCTGGACGGCATGTTCAAGGAGACCGGGCACCAAAACGCGTACTTCCCCCTGTTCATCCCCCAGAGTTTCCTAGCCAAAGAGGCCGAACATGTGGAAGGCTTCGCTCCCGAGACAGCCGTTGTCACTATGGGTGGCGGGAAGGTACTGGATGAACCGCTTGTGGTGCGGCCGACGTCGGAGACCATCATATACGCGTCATTCGCCAAGTGGATTCAGAGCTATCGGGACCTGCCCCTGTTGTTGAACCAGTGGGCGAACATCGTGCGGTGGGAAATGCGGACACGTCTGTTCTTGCGGACCACTGAGTTTCTCTGGCAGGAAGGTCACACCGCCCACGCAACCGATGCGGAGGCTCAGGAAGAAGCACTCCTGATTCTCGATATCTACCGAAGGTTCATGGAAGAGTGGATGGCGATGCCGGTAGTGACCGGAGTGAAGACGGACTCCGAGCGGTTTGCTGGAGCGCTTCGGACCTATGCCTGTGAAGCCCTCATGCAGGACAATAAAGCGTTGCAGGCGGGTACGACGCATCACCTGGGGCAGAACTTCGCCAAGGCGTTTGACGTAACCTTCCAGACGGCTGACGGAGGTGTGGATCATGTTTGGAGCACTTCGTGGGGAGTTTCCACTCGGCTAGTTGGCGGCGTCATCATGAGTCATGGGGACGACACAGGTCTAGTGTGCCCACCGCGGTTGGCCCCTACCCAGGTGGTGATAGTGCCGATTTGGAAATCAGGGGAGGACAGGGCCGTCGTGATGGAGGTGAGCCAGAGGTTGCTGCGTCAATTGCGGGAAAGTGGCGTGCGTGTTGAGCTTGACGACCGTGATGGAATGAAGCCTGGGGCAAAATACTATGAATGGGAAGGCAAGGGTGTGCCGGTGAGGTTGGAGATTGGCCCCCGCGACGTCGCGCAGGACCAAGCAGTTGTGGCCCGGCGCACTGGTGGCAAGACTACCGTGAAGCTCGGTGATCTGCATCGGACGCTCAAATCTACGTTTGATGAGGTTCAGCAACAACTCTACTCAACAGCAGTCGAAAGGCGCGAACAGAATTCCATTCGCAACGTGCGGAAGGATCAGCTTATCGAATTCATGAACGGCCGGGCGGGATTCGCATACGGCGGTTTCTGCGGCAGCGAGCGCTGTGAGCAAGAGATCAAGGACCTCACAAAGGCAACCGTGCGGGTGCTCCCGGATCCCGAATTCCGGTCCAATCCTTCTCCTGCAGAATGTGCTTGGTGCGGAATGCCTTCTATCAGCGAAGCGGTGTGGGCGAAAGCGTACTAGGGTGTTCGGCGGCAACGCTTGAACAGATCGCGGACGTGGTCGGTACGCCAGCGTACGTGTATCATGCTGACTCCATTCGTGACCGCTATCGAGACCTAAGCGATGCACTAGCACCGTTCTCGCATCGCATCTGCTATTCAGTCAAGGCCAACAGCAATCTCGCGGTTCTTGGACTGCTTCGCAGTCTGGGGGCAGGTGCCGACATAGTGTCTGGAGGCGAGCTCGAGCGCGTCCTGAGAGCTGGGTTTGCCGGAGACAATATAGTGTTCAGTGGAGTGGCAAAGACTGCTGCCGAACTCGCGGGCGCGCTAGCTGCCGGCGTCGGGTTGATCAACGTCGAATCACCTGCTGAGCTGCGTGAACTGGATCGTGTCGCTCAGGAGAAAGACGCCATCGCAAGATTCGGCATACGAGTGAACCCCGATGTGGTTACTGAGACCCATCCCTACACGCAGACTGGTGAACGGGGGATGAAGTTCGGCGTGCCGATGCACGAGGTCTTGGAGTTAGCTCGCTGGGCTCACGGTAGAAAGCATCTCGAGCTACGTGGCATAGGTATGCATATTGGGTCACAGATAACCAGCGCGGAGAACTACCGCGAAGGAGCCTCCAAGCTAGCCGGATTGGTCGCCGATATCCGTGGCGCCGGTGTGGGGGCGCTCCAGAGTGTGGACGTGGGTGGGGGGCTTGGCATACGCTATACCGATGAAAGGGCGCTCCCCGCCGCTGAGTTCGCCGCAGCAGTGAAGCCGCTACTGGAGACCACGCGACTGACCCTGTTGGTCGAGCCCGGCCGGTTCCTGGTTGGAAACGCCGGTCTCCTGCTCACACGTTGTGTGTATCGCAAGAAGTCAGGTCGGCGAAATTTCGTAGTTGTTGACGCGGGGATGAATGATTTTCTGCGCCCAAGTCACTATGGCGCCGTACACGATATCCGCACAATATCTGATTCGGTAGGCGACCCAGAGCCGGTCGCAGAACGTTGTGACGTCGTCGGCCCCATTTGCGAGACTGGGGATTTCCTGGGTTTCGAGCGAGATCTCCGAGTAGTGGGTTCGGGCTCGTTACTCGCCGTGCTGGGGGCGGGCGCGTATGGCTTCACCATGAGTTCCACCTATAACTCACGACCGAGGCCACCAGAGGTGTTGATCGATGGCGACCAGTGGGCCATCGTCAGAGAACGAGAGAAGGTGGCGGACCTCATGCGTGGTGAAGTGCTGCTCGGGCAGGCAGGACTCCAGTGGAGAACAGTGGCAGAAGGTCGGAGCCAATGAGTAGTCTCGATAACGGAATCCTGATAATAGACTACGGTTCGCAATTCACTCAGTTGATCGCTCGCAGAGTACGTGAGGCACACGTGTATTGCGAGATTCAATCCCC
Organism: Gemmatimonadota bacterium; assembly: GCA_039586365.1. Lineage (GTDB taxonomy): Bacteria > Gemmatimonadota > Gemmatimonadetes > Gemmatimonadales > GWC2-71-9. The sequence continues at coordinate 44,826 of JBDHKN010000011.1, forward strand.
CCCGAATTCCGTCGCGGCGGTCCGCGAGCGCAGTCCGAAGGGCGTCATTCTATCTGGAGGCCCCAGCTCGGTGTACGAAGAGGAAGCGCCCACAATCGAATCGGGGATCGTGGAGCTTGGTTTGCCCGTGCTTGGAATCTGCTACGGGATGGGTCTCGTTGCGCTTGCAGCAGGCGGCCGAGTCGAGCGTGCTGGCGAAGGTGAATACGGTCGGGCCGATCTGGAGATAAGAGAATCTAGCGGCGTGTTCTCCGGTTTCGAGGCCGGAGAAGTCGTGCCAGTCTGGATGAGTCACGGAGACCGGATAACGGAATTGCCGCCCGGATTCGAAGTGACCGCCTCGAGTCCCAATAGTCCGATAGCGTCGTTCGCGGACCGGGAGAGAGACCTCTACGGCCTGCAGTTCCATCCCGAGGTCGTGCACACACCACGGGGCCGGGAGATGCTGCATAACTTCCTGTTCCTAGTATGTGGTTGTGAGCCGAACTGGACAGCGGGTCACTTCATCACGGACCAAGTCGCAGCAATCAAGGAGCGAGTGGGGCCCAGCCAGAGAGCTATTTGTGGCCTGTCGGGTGGAGTCGACTCGGCAGTGGCCGCCATGCTGGTGTATCGGGCATTGGGCAGTCGACTAACGTGCATATTCGTTGACCACGGTCTGTTGCGCCAGCACGAACAAGAACAGGTGGAGAGGGTATTCCGTTCACACTTGGGCATTGACCTCGTTGTCGTTGACGCGGCGGAGCAGTTTCTCCAGCGTCTTGACGGTGTGGAAGATCCTGAGGAGAAGCGGCGGATCATCGGCCACACGTTCATCGACGTGTTCGAAGAGGCGGCCGAGAACGTAGGTGGCGATGTGGGATTCTTAGTGCAGGGGACCCTATATCCCGACGTAATCGAGTCTACATCTCCGAGGGGTGGGCCATCGGCTACCATCAAGACACATCACAATGTGGGTGGCCTTAGACCGGACCTCCCCTTCGAGTTGATTGAACCGCTCAGAGAACTGTTCAAGGACGAAGTACGTCAGGTGGGCCGTGAGCTAGGGCTCCCCGAAGAAATCGTGGGCCGTCACCCGTTTCCGGGCCCTGGATTGGCAATTCGCGTTCTGGGCCCTGTCACACCAGAACGGTTGGAGGTCTTACGCCAATCGGACGCCATATACATCGAGGAAATCAGAGCAGCAGGCCTGTACGACGACATCTGGCAGGCGTTCACGGTCCTTCTCCCTATTCGGTCAGTGGGGGTCATGGGGGACTCTCGTACCTATGAAAACGTAGTCGCAGTGCGGGCGGTAACTAGCCGTGACGGCATGACGGCTGACTGGTATCCGCTTCCCCACGAAGTGATCGGCCGCGTGGCGAATCGAATCATCAACGAGGTCGGTGGGGTCAATCGGGTGGTCTACGATGTGAGTTCCAAACCACCCGCGACGATTGAGTGGGAATAGGGCGCGCTAGATGTCTTTTGTTTCCAGCAGTTGCAGGAACTCCTCCGGTCTCTCGAGCTTCCCGAGCAGTTCTGGAACGTCAGGTTCTTTTGCGAACTGGGCCACTTTCCCGAGCACCGGCAGGTACTGGTTCGAAACCTCGAGTGGTGGCGCCACTATGAGGAAGAAGTTGTAGACTGACTTGTCGTCTATCGCCTTGAAATCGATCCCTTCCGGCTTTCTTCCGAACGCAACGCGGAGTCGGCTGACCACTAGAGAGCGGCAGTGTGGGATGGCTATCCCCCTCCCTATTCCAGTCGATCCCAGGTTCTCCCGTCGTTTGAGCATCTTATAGAGCATACCCTCTGACTTCTCGTCCAGGGCGAGGAGCGAGATCAACTCCTTCAAGATGTCGTCTTTGGTTGTGGCTTCGAGCTTGAGCTTTATCGCGTCGGCAGAAAAGAAATCTCTGAGATGCATGATGCGGTTTTCAGCTTGGTTGAGGTACGGTCGTTAACCTAATCGTGGTGGAAGTCGGCTGTCAAACTGTCCTGTTGCCGGGCCAGCGGAGCAACATTAAGTTCGCGGGATGGTATTCCCCTATCCGGCAGGGAACGAGGTTCCGCTGTTCCTGGCCCCGATGGCAGGTGTATCGGAGCCTCCTTTCCGGCTCCTGTGTCGTTCGTTTGGTGCCGACGTGCTGGTTTCTGAGTTCCTGTCTAGTGAGGGCCTTCGGCGCGGCGTGAAGAATGTTCACGACGGCGCTTTTTTCACGGCAAAGGAGCGACCGATCGGCATTCAGCTTTATGGGGCTCACCCCGCGGCAATGGCTGAAGCAGCCGGTCTCGTCACCGAGCACTATCAACCTGATTTCGTGGATATCAACTTCGGGTGTCCAGTCAAGAAGGTGGTAAGAAGGAATGGAGGCTCGGGTTGTCTCCAGGACCTCGGGTTGGTTCAGAGGATTGTGCGTGCAGTCCGATCCGCCACTCATCTCCCGGTAACGGTCAAGATTCGCAGCGGGTGGGATGAAGCCACCCGGGACCCGGTCGAGATCGGTCTCCGCTGCCAGGACGCCGGTGCCCAGGTGCTCACGCTGCATCCCCGCACGCGCGCTCAGCATTACCGGGGCTTCGCCCGTTGGGATGAGATTGCGAGGGTGGTCGATGCTCTGGAGATCCCGGTTGTCGGCAATGGCGATATCAGGACGGCGGAGGATGCCGTCAGGATGTTGCGTGAGACTGGCTGTGCCGGAATCATGATCGCCCGCGGTTCGTTCGGTAACCCGTGGATCTTTCAGCAGGCGCGCGCACTGATCGACCAGAAGCGGCCGCGGCCCAGTCCGGGTGCGGCCGAGCGATTTGAAGTGGCGCTGCGGCACGCGCAGCTCCAGCTGTCAATCAAAGGTGACGATCGCCGCACGGCCGTGGAGTTCCGCAAGCATCTCGGCTGGTATACCAAGGGGCTACCGGGGGCCGCTGACTTGCGGTCCAGACTACACCGGGTGGAAACGATGGCGGACGCCGAGAGGATCTTTCGGCTGTACCTAGCCCCGCAAGAAGCGGTCGTGTGATGGACATGCAACTGCAGGAGGTGCTGGAGGCTGTGGCCCGGCACGATCTGACCGTGCCGCTGGCAATTGAGCGACTGCGTCGGTTTCCGGTCGATGAATTGCCATACGCCCAGGTAGACCATCTCAGGCCCCTGGTCCAGGGGCTGGGGGAAGTGGTTTTCGGCGAGGGAAAGACGACAGAGCAGGTGGTGGGTATCTGTCAGTCGCTGGCCGAAGAGTCAGGGTCGTTCCTCGCTACCCGCACCAACAAGGTGATGCAGGATGCTCTGCAGGGTCTCTTTCCTGGGGCGGTAGTCAACACCCTAGCTCGCACCGTGTACTTGGCGCCTGATCCGGAGCCGGAGCCCACGGGCCAGGGGAGGATTCTGGTAGTCACGGCCGGAACGAGCGACCTGCCTGTTGCTGAAGAAGCAGTTGTGGTCGCTCGCGCGCTCCGGAACGACGTCGCGACTCTGTACGACGTCGGTGTGGCTGGGATCCATCGTCTGCTCAGGAAGGCAGAACTTCTGGAGACTGCGTCAGTGGTCGTGGTGGTAGCAGGGATGGACGGTGCTTTGGCAAGTGTTGTGGGTGGCCTGGTCAGAGTCCCAGTGATAGCAGTACCGACAAGTGTGGGGTACGGTGCCTCCTTCGGGGGTGTGTCTGCGCTCCTGGCAATGCTAAACTCCTGTGCGTCGGGTGTGGTGGTGGTCAACATCGATAACGGCTTTGGGGCCGGCGCAGCCGCGTCCCGCATCAATCACGCGCCATGACAATAGCCATTCTACTAATCGTCGCTTTCGTTCTGGGCGTTGTGCTGGGAGCCGCAGTGCTATCGCGCCGTGGTACGGCGGATTCGGCCGGTTCCGCCCAGCATACCTGCGATACCCCACAGGTGGTGGATCTGCTTCGAAGGGCACACGGGGCGACCGCGGCATGCCTGGTCGCTGCGAACGCGGACCCCGTTTGGTCGCTGGCCGAGCCGGCTCCGCCCAATGCCGTTCTGGAACGCGCTCTAGAGATGGCAAGGGTCTCCCTGAGTGATGCCGGCCAGCACAGTGAATGCGCCGAACAAGCGATTCTCGCTGTCGGAGACGGGCAACTGGGTGCGGCGCTGGTGTTCCCGGGTGCCACGATGGAGCCTGGTTCTGCGGAGACGGCCACTGCGGATCTCAAGCGCCTTTTCGCAGGATACCGTGAGCTGAGGCTGAGGAAATCCGGGGAACTCAAGGCTCCTGGGGAGCTCCCGGAGTGGGTGACCGGTGGACCGGAAAATGTCGAGGGCCTTGCCTTTCAGCTCTGTGATGCTGTGCGTAGCGTTTCCGGCCGACCTGCCGTCTTGGTTCTGCGCGATCCCGGAACGCGCGAAGTGGCGATTGTGGCAGTTTCGAACGGGACCGACCGGAGAATGTTGGGAGCCCGAGTCGCGTCGGACTCGGTGGCGGGTCGTGCCTGTGCCAGTGATGCCCCAACAGTTGGGAAGGGAGTGGCCAGGCTGTTCGGGATTGTCCGACAGGATCGGAGAGCGAGCCAGGAAGAAGGCACCGCCTATCCGTTGCGAGACGGCAGGGAGGGAGTTGGCGCCCTCGTGGTCATGGGGCCGCCCAACTCCATGCCGGATCGCATCAGGGAGCAGATCGTCTGGTTGGCGACGAACGCCGGCCCCAAGCTGGCTCGTGCGGTAACAGTGCGTGCTGCGGAAAGCCGGGCCAAGACGGATCAGTTGACGGGGCTTCCCAACCGCCGGGCTCTGGAACTGGCTATGGCGTCGTACAAGATGGGAGCCTGTTCAGTGCTGTGTGTTCATCTCGACGACTTCAAGAAGCTGAATGATGGGTTTGGCCATTCGGCTGGCGAAGCCAGCTTGCGGCAGGTTGCCGGCATCTTCCGGCGCGAACTGCGCGATGGGGACTTGCCGTGTCGCTTGGGAGGAGAGGAATTTGCACTCTGGCTTCCCGGAGCGGCTGCGGATCGAGCCATGGACGTGGCGGATCGGATCGTCCAGGCTGTGAGAGGTTCACTGCTTGATTGGAACGGGGCGGAGCTCCAGATGACCTGCTCCATAGGCGTGGCGTCCGTTCCCCACTCTGTGTCCCGAGCGGCAAACCTGCTTGGAGCGGCTGATGCGGCGTTGGATCGTGCCAAGGATTCGGGGCCAGATAGGGTGGTGTTGGCGTCTTCCGGCTGAGCCTGAGTTTGTCGTGAGCCAGCGGGGGCAGGCGAGTGAAGTGACGACGTTGCTGGTAAGTGGTGATATGGTATATATTTATCAGACAAAGGGGGCGACTGGATTCGACGGGTCTAGTGATGATCACGTAGCGTGCCCAGGTTCTCAGTCACCTGGTAAAACAACTGGGGCAAAACAACAACTGCCAACACTGACTTGGCTTTGGCTGCGTAAGGTCATACTTGCGCACCTGCCCAAGAGGCAGCCCGCCTGAGGCGGCGCTTGGGTATCGGAAACTCAGGCTGGCGTCTGGTGTCGCTTTCGCATCCGACGCGAGAAAGTGTGAGAGCTCATCCGGCAGATGGATGGCTACGTGCCAGATGCCGGAGATAGCAAAGCGTAGCCTACGCACGTAGACGCGGATTCGGATCGAGGTTCGGACCGGGGTTCGACTCCCCGCGCCTCCATTGGGGCAGGGAAACACAAACGGTTGCAGGTTGTAGGGTTAGCCGTACCACACTGGTGCGGCTTTCTCTGTCTAGGGCTCGATTGTGGCTGTTTGATCGAATCCGGTTCGGGAAGAGTCGAAACGTCGGTCCGCCGGCAAGAGGGTGCCAAGATGGCGGACACGGTTCCTGTGATTTCGCCCCGGCCTAGGAACAGTCATTGGAAGGTGTGTTGAGACGCCGGTTGTGTCCTCGCGCCGTGAGCAGGTGGGATTCGGTACAGCCTGCAGTGGGCGCAGCGCACCTGGGCAAATCGGTGCTTCAAGCCGCCGCATGCGAAATCCTTGTCCGCTACCTCGACGAGGACGGAGTGCCCGTATCCGTAACGGCGGGAGTAGCCGCTCATCGTAGACTGTGATGACAGCGGGGAAGTGGTCCTCAACGAGGCTATAGGGCGGCGAGGCCCGCGACACTTCGTAGTCTCTCGCTGCATCGAACTGAACTGGTGCCAGACCGTGAGCCACCTTAGTACGGTCAGGAGTTCGTGTGGAAGATGAGCTGCCTGAAGACGGACATCCTTGACTGTAAGCCCATTTGGTTAAACCGTATGCAAGATTGACTTGATAATTAACATGAAGTTGTCACTGCTCAGCCATGCGGGGCGTTGGAGCACCCGAGTTTTCAACATTGGAGTCTGGACTCGACGGTGGCGTAGCGACTGCAAGATCTGAGTTTTCCACGCACACTGTGGATGTTGCCAGGCCCGCCACTTTCGGGCACGCAGCGGGCCCGGACCCGACTCAGCCTGCCTCAAGCTTTGTCGGCAAGCGCAGCCTGGGCGGCCGCAAGTCTGGCAATGGGAACTCTGAATGGCGAGCAAGACACGTAGTTGAGGCCGGCCGTGTGGAAAAACAACACCGAGTTCGGATCGCCGCCGTGCTCGCCACAAATGCCGATCTTCAAACTCTGGTTGGTCCCACGTCCCAGACTGACTGCCATTTTGACCAACTTGCCGACACCCCCCTGATCCAGTGATTGGAACGGGTCGGCCGGGAGGATTCCCGATTCGACGTAAGCAGGGAGAAACCTGCCGGCGTCGTCGCGTGAAAGCCCGAACACTGTTTGGGTCAGATCGTTGGTACCGAAAGAGAAGAACTCGGCAACCTCAGCGATTTCGTCCGCGGTGACGGCGGCGCGCGGCAACTCGATCATTGTTCCGACCAAGTAGTCGACCCGTCGCTGCTGTTCCTCGAACACACGTTCTGCGGTCTCCCTCACGACGGCCGCCTGACGCCGTAGCTCCTCCACGTGTCCCACTAATGGAATCATGACCTCAGGATGGACTTCGACGCCTTCGGCGGCGACTTGGCACGCCGCTTCGAATATCGCCCTGCTCTGCATTTCGGTGATCTCGGGATAGCTGATTCCCAGTCGGCAGCCACGGTGTCCCAACATTGGGTTGGCTTCGGTCAGTCCGTCGATGGTGCGCCGAAGTCGGTCCAGTGGTACCCCAAGGTCACCCGCTAGCTTTTCGATCTCGGCCCGCTCGTGTGGTAGGAACTCGTGAAGGGGCGGATCCAGCGTACGGACCGTTACCGGATAGCCGTCCATCGCCCGGAAGATGCCGACGAAATCCTCCCGCTGCATGGGCATCAGTTCGCTGAGCGCGCGCCTGCGGCCATCCTCATCCTCCGCCAGGATCATTTGGCGTACTGCGTCGATTCGCTGTCCCTCGAAAAACATATGCTCCGTGCGACACAGCCCGATCCCTTCGGCGCCGAACTCGCGGGCCCGGGCAGAGTCCGCCGGAGTATCCGCGTTGGTCCGAACCCGGAGCGTGCGGATCTCGTCAGCCCAGGACATGAGCTTGTTGAACTCTGCGGTGGGCTTTGGTTCCACCAACGGCACCTGACCCAGAATCACCCGCCCAGTAGATCCATCCAGCGTGATCCACTCGTCCTGCTTGACTATTACGCCATCCACCGAGAATTGGAGGCCCTGTTCGTCAACTTCAAGTTCCTTGGCGCCCGCCACACAGCACTTGCCCATTCCGCGGGCAACAACGGCGGCATGACTGGTCATACCGCCGCGCGACGTGAGGATCGCTTGCGCGCATACCATCCCGTGGAAGTCGTCGGCGACTGTCTCCCTCCGTACCAAGATCACGGCCTCGCCGGCGTCCCCTCTGGTAACGGCCGTTTCTGCGTCAAACACGACTTTACCGACGGCCGCACCGGGTGAAGCCGGCAGCCCGGTGGTCAACACTTCGATTGGCGCCTCTGGATCGACCATCGGATGCAGCAGCTGGTCCAGTTGCTCGGGCTTTACACGGCCAACAGCCGTCTCGTGGTCGATGAGACCTTCTTCAGCCATCTCCACGGCTATTCTCACTGCGGCCCGGGCGGTACGTTTGCCCGTACGGGTCTGTAGTGTGTAGAACTTGCCGCGCTCCACCGTGAACTCCGAATCCTGCATGTCCTTGTAGTGCTTCTCCAGCAGCACCCGTGTATCCTGAAGCGCTTGGTAGCACTCAGGCAGAGTTGTCTTCATGTGGTCGATGGGGACGGGATCTCGGGTTCCGGCAACGATATCCTCGCCCTGGGCATTCAAGAGAAACTCACCGTATAGGTAGTTCTCTCCGGTTGCCGGGTTTCTTGTGAACACTACGCCCGTACCAGAGTCCTCCCCCATGTTTCCATAGACCATGGATTGCACATTCACTGCGGTTCCCATGTCGTCTGGAATCTTGTTGATACGACGGTAATCAACTGCGCGCTTCGTGTTCCAACTCTTGAACACTGCCTCGATCGCACCCTGCAGCTGGTCCCATGGATTGTCGGGGAAGACCTCACCCGTTTCCCGCTGGAAGATCTCTTTGAACCTGACCGCGAGTGCCTTCAGGTCTTCGGCTGCGAGATCGATCTCTCGGTCGACGCCACGCTCCAGCTTCATACTCTCAATCGCGGCCTCAAATGGGTTGTTCGCGCCTCCTTTGCCGCCGATACCGTACACCACTTCTCCGTACATCTGCACAAAACGGCGGTAGGAATCGTACGTGAACCGCTGATTTTGGGATTGATTTGCCAACCCTACGGCCGATTGGTCGTTAAGGCCAAGATTCAAGATCGTGTCCATCATCCCTGGCATCGAGTCTTTGGCGCCAGACCGCACGGAAACCAGCAGGGGATCATCAACACTGCCGAACTTCCGGCCGACGACCTCCTCGAGCTTGCGCATCGCCTTGCGAGTTTCTTCCAGCACGTCGTCGGGCAGTTTCTGTACCTCTATGTACCTGAGGCAAAGCTTGGCTGATATGGTGAAGCCGGGCGGTACCGGAACGCCCAAGTTGGTCATCTCCGCGAGGTTTGCACCCTTTCCTCCGAGGATGTCCTTCATTTGGGCGTTGCCGTCAGCTCGGCCGTTTCCGAAGAAGAAGACGTTTTTCATTGTCATACTCGAACTTGGTTGCGGTCCGCATCCGCCGTTCGGTCGTCGGACTGGTTGGAGACCTGTTTGCGTTGGGGGACCTCGGTTGGATACTCGCCCGAAAAGCAGGCGTGGCAGAATTCAGTTTCGGTATCGTCGTCACATGCCTTCAAGAGTCCTTCGCGAGACAAATATCCCAGGCTGTCCACGCCGAGTTGGTGTGCGATCTCGTCGACTGAGTAGTTGGCGGCGACAAGCTCCTCATACGTGGGGGTGTCGATCCCGTAATAGCATGGGCCGGTGATCGGTGGCGACGCGATTCGCATGTGAACCTCCCGCGCTCCCGCTTGGCGAATCAGCTGCACCAGGCCTTGGGACGTCGTGCCGCGCACCAGAGAGTCGTCTACCACAACTATCCGCCTGCCGTCAACCACATCTCGTACGGCGTTGTACTTTATGCGAACCTTCTCGGTTCTCGATGCCTTGCCTGGGTTGATGAAAGTGCGGCCCACGTAGTGGTTCCGAATGAGACCGTGCTCGTATTCCACTCCGCTTTGTTCCGCAAACCCCAGAGCCATAGCGTTGGACGAGTCGGGCACGGAGAAGACGCAATCGGCATCGGGTACCGGGTGCTCCCGACCCAACTGTCGACCCAAAGCACGACGGGTTCGATCCACCGACCGCCCGAAAACCACGCTGTCGGGTCTGGAGAAGTAAATGAGTTCGAAAATGCAGCGTTTGGAGGCCTGGACCGGAAGCCGCGGCAGTTCGACGACCTCGCCTTCTTCGACCTTGATCCATTCGCCGGGCTGGAATTCCCGAATCGGTACCGCACCCAATATATCCAGCGCACATGTTTCGGAGGCGAGGATCCATCCTTCGTTCAACCGTGCGAGGGTGAGTGGGCGGAACCCACGAGGGTCGACGATACCATACAGTGTGCGACCAACGGTTAAGAGTAGCGTGTAGGCACCCTCAACCCGTTGCAGCGTGTCACTTATCTGATCTTCTGCCAGCCGGGCGTCAGATCGAGCGATGAGATGGACCAACACTTCTGAGTCGGATGAAGTCTGAAATATCGATCCTGTCCGAATCAAGTCGACACGCAGTGCGTGGGCGTTCGTCAGGTTTCCATTGTGTGCGAGGGCAAGGGGGCCGGAGTGGTAGTGGACCAAGCTAGGCTGGGCATTTGACAACACCGAACTGCCCGCTGTCGAATATCGGGTGTGTCCGATTGCTATGTTGCCCGGCAGCTCTCGGAGAACGGACGGCGGAAACACCTCCTGCACCAAGCCCATGCCGCGGTGGCAGCGAGCCTTCCCTCCACTATCGATTGCCACGATTCCAGCCGATTCCTGACCGCGATGCTGGAGCGCGTATAGACCCAGGTATGCCAGCTCAGCAGCGTTCTCAACCCCGTACACCCCAATGACTCCACACATGACTGCGCCGTCAGCCTGCTTCCACCATTGAAGAGGCGCGTCCTTTCGTCAGCGATACCATAACAACACCGAGCTTCAGCTCGACTTCGGACACCTTCCTGTCTATTTGAGCAGTGTTGGTGGGGACGGGCCCCCCAAAGCGACGACTACACCCTGGAGGGCCAGCCCGTACAGTGACGCTGCGGCGGTCAGCGGTCACTCAGCTGACGCTGCGGATCAAGGAGATGAACAGACTAGAAGCCGTTCCTTCCCCCGCCTTCGTCAAAGCCTCCACCTCATTGGCGTCGAACCATACTCCCTGACACTCGCTGCACCGGTCGACCTCAATGCCTTTGAGAATCTCGATCTCCAAGTCAGCACCACACTTGGGGCACTTCATGTAGTGTAGCTTGCGCTCTTCCACCTCAGACAGCTTGGCCGCCCTCCCGCTCCTTTCCTTGCGGAGGGCGGCCTCCCTTTGCGCGAAGTACTCTTCCTCATTGCGGCTGGGCTTGCCTATCACTGTTGCACCCCCATGTCATTACGATCAAGTGGTGGGGGGCGTAAACACCCCCACTCGCCCTGGCGGTGAGGACGACACCCCCGAATACGTGTGGCCTGGCGCTCTGACGATTGCGTCAACTACCTGTCCTCCCTGCAACATCACGACGTCAGATGTGCCGCATGAGACTTCGCAGCCGTTGCGATAGTGTAGATAGAGCCAGCCCCCAAGAGATCGTTCCACTGCCGGCTCACCCCATACCGCTACCACCTCGGCCCGGCTCATCCCCGGGTCGACAGTTCCGCTGCGTGTCGGGGTCCACGGTTCGTCGACCATCGCACGGGCTGGTTCTGTCCGCTGTTGTTGAGACGATGGGGTCTCGACCACCTCTGTCGGAGTAGCCTCCACCGGTCGGGGAGCCTGCTCGGCTTGTTGGATCGTGTCTGGGACCGCCACCTCGAGGGGAGGGGGAGTGGTATCTTCCTCACCTCCGCCAAAAAACGGGAGCCTGTCGCATCCCACCAGCCCCAGCGCTACCAGGGTCATGGCTGCGAGAGTTGACCTTCTCATCTCGTGCCTCCTCCGACGAGTTTGAACGCCTGTGTCGTCCCCATAGCTACTGTTGCCGCGGACGCCGGGGTGCCAGCGGCGCTGTCCGCGGTGGCTTCACGTTTCCAACAAGATAGCACCCTAGGGAATCGTTCGCCGTCCTCCCGGACGGCGTTCCGGTCCGGTCAGGCGGCGGTCGGTATCTTCTACCAGGGCCGGACCCGTGGTCGCTTCATCCTGATCGGCATCTCCCCGCTCCATGAATCCAACCACCGCAGCACGCAGGATACCGTAGGAGACGTACGCTATGCCCAGTGGGAAGAAGAAGATGTCGCGAGACCAAATGCCGAACCCGAGGATTGTGAGGTTTACGGCCAGGCCAAGCCGACCACGCCTGGTCCGCACGCCGATGCCCGGTAGGTGAGCGTAGCGAATCTGGCTGACCATGGCGATGCTGAGCGTGATAGTCAGGAATATGATTATCTGAGGCCATGGCAGGTCGGCGAGCTGAACCTGGAAAAACTCCGTGCGAGTGAACGGATAGAAGACCGCCAACGTCATTCCCGCCGCCGGCGAAGGGAGGCCGGTGAACCACGCCCGTGAGTCGTTCTCCTGGATGTTGTACCGAGCCAACCTGAGTGCTACACAGACCACGAATCCGTAGGAAAACACCCAAGCAAACGGGCCCATCTGCGAGAACTCGAGAAAGTGGATCAGCATCGCGGGTGCCACACCGAAGCTCACGATGTCCACTAGCGAATCCAGTTCGCCGCCGAAGCGAGTCCCAGTTTTGCTCACGCGGGCGAACAGCCCGTCAAGCATGTCAAGAACCCCTGCGACTACTATCCACCAACTTGCCAGATAGAACGAGCCCTGCGATGCCAGGACTATGGCCCAGATGCCAAAGAACAGGTTCGCGAGCGTGAAGAGGCTCGGGATCACGATGATGGCGCGTCCTACGCGCGCTCGCCTCCTGCGTCCACGGCTCACGATCGCCACTCCGCGGTTACGGTGAGACCAGCCTTGGTCTGGTGCCCCAGCCGGGTATTGAGCTGGACGTCAAGTCGGCAACAAGTCTCCACCGAAGAACCGGCAGACCTGCGCCCGTTGGCACGAGTCTGAATGTACCCAGGAGTTTCGTCAACTTTTGTGATCGCCACCACCTTTCTGGTGGCGGGCGCTGCTAGCAGATGGGTTCCCCGCAACGATTGCTGTTCGGGATCGCCCGAAAGCCACGCTACCCGGAAGGTCACCGGAGCCACCGGGACCGAGCTGGCTGGGAGCGCATATCACGAGCCGCTGTCCAACTGTCGGGCAGTGGCAGCCCAGAAACGGACAGGGAGCAGTCCGAGCTGACGGGGAAGATGCCGTCCGACAATGTTCTCACGGTTCTGGCGGCAACGTCTGGCCGGTGATTCTGACGTAGGCGTCCTGGTACCTGATGCTGGTGGCGCTCACTATGTCGTCGGGCAGCGGTGGTGGTGGCGGATTGCCATCCCACCCTCCCCGTTTTCTGAGGTCGTCCAAGTAATCGCGCAACGGTTGCTTGTCGAAGCTTGGCTGGCCCCGCCCGGGGGAGTAGCTGTCAGCAGACCAAAAGCGGGACGAGTCCGGGGTGAGCAACTCGTCGGTCAGCAGCACATCCCCCGAGGACGACAGACCAAACTCGAATTTGGTATCGGCGATGATGATACCCCGCCGTTTGGCTCGTTCGCGGCCCGCGGTGTACAACGCAAGACTGACGTCGCGGAGTTGCCCAGCCAGCGATTCGCCTAAGTCGGCCTTCATGCGCTCGAAGGTGATGTTCTCGTCGTGTCCCTCGTCCGCCTTCGTTGCCGGAGAGAATATGGGCGGGTCCAATAGCTGACTTTCAACAAGCCCATCGGGCAGCTGTTCTCCAGCCAACGTCCCGCGTTCCCGGTATTCCTTCCAAGCTGAACCCGTTATGTATCCTCTCACAACGCACTCAAACGGTATCGGATCAGCCCGGCGAGCGAGTGTCGAGCGACCGTCGATTTGCGCGCGCTCAGAGGCCAGAGCGGGCACGAAGTTGATTATTTCGGTCACGTCACTTGTCACAAAATGGCTGGGTACTGTGCTCGCAAGCTCCTTGAACCAGAACGCACTCATCTGGGTGAGCACCTCACCCTTCCTGGGAATGGGCTCTGCCAGCACAACGTCAAATGCACTGACGCGATCGCTAGCGACCAGAAGTAGCATGTCATCGTCCACGGAATACAGTTCGCGCACCTTCCCCCGTCTGATGAGGGGAAGCGGAAGGCTGCTCCGGATCAATGCCTGATTCATAGCATGACCGCGGCTACGTCCGCTGATCGATACGGTGCCAAGGCCTTGAGGATCTCTGCGACAGGGCCCCGCACAAATTCCACGACTTGTTCCGGTGCTCGACCCACGTAGCGGGCGGGATCGAGCTGGGCCTGCAGTGCCGCGGCTTCGACTTTGCTAAAGGCCGGTTCGTTGGACAGCCGGTCCAGGAGATTGTTGTCGCTGCCGCGAGCCCCCACGGAGTTCTGGACCGCTCGACTGTGGCGCCGGATTACGTCATGTAGCTCCTGCCGATCGCCTCCCGCTTCGACTCCCAGCATGAGCCATCGCTCCGTGGCCATGAACGGCATCACGCGCGTTACGTTGTTGGTAACCACGGCCCCTTTCACGTCGAGTCCTCTCGCGACATTGGTACATAGCACGAGGATTGCGTCAGCGGCCAAGAATGCCTCTGGGAGTGTCAATCGGCGGTTGGCACTGTCGTCCAGTGTGCGTTCGAGCCATTGCGTAGCGGCCGTGTTGGCCGCGTTCGCACTGAGCGTGATCACGTGGCGCGCCAGCGCACAGATCCTCTCAGCACGCATCGGATTCCTCTTGTATGCCATCGCACTCGATCCGATCTGATCGGTTTCTATTGGTTCGAGTACCTCTCCCTCATGCTGGAGCAGACGGAGGTCCGTGGCATACTTCGCAGCGGACTGCCCCACCGCGCTCAACCGCTCCAACACGCTGCTGTCGATCTTGCGGGTGTAGGTTTGACCACTTACTGGAATGGACTGCTTGAAGCCAAACCGTACGGCAATGGCTTTGTCCAGTTCCTTGACCTTTGCGTGGTCTTCATGGAACAGTTCCAAGTAGCTCGCCTGAGTCCCGGTAGTGCCCTTGCAGCCTCTGAACGGCAAGCCAGCCACCAAGTAGAGGAGCTCCTGGGAGTCGAGGCAGAAATCCTGCAGCCACATTGAAGCACGTTTGCCCACCGTCGTCAGCTGTGCCGGCTGGAAATGTGTGTAGCCCACCGTCGGCATCTCGCGGTACTTCATCGCGAACGAGGCGAGTGCTTCAATAACGGCGCCGAGTCTTCCAAGCATGAGATTGAGCGCGTCCCGCATCACGATCAGATCTGCATTATCAGTCACGTAGGCACTGGTTGCACCAAGATGCAAAATGGGGCGGGCAGCTGGCGCCTGGTCGCCAAATGCGTATACGTGCGCCATCACGTCGTGGCGGCACCGTTCTTCATATTGACGAACCAGCTCCAGGTCCGCGTCTGCGAGATGTGCATGCATCTCTTCGATCGCTCGGTCTGGGATGTCCAGTCCCAAACGTTGCTGCTCTTCCGCCAGTGCAAGCCATAATTGACGCCACAAGCGCGCCCGGTGCTCGGCACTCCAAAGCTGTTGCATCGCGGGCGACGCATACCGAGCGCCGAGCGGAGATTCATACCGTGAGGATCCGTTCATGATACGTAGAAGGCCCTCGTGGCCAGGAGTCTTCCGTCACGCTCCACATAGACAACAACAGCAGTACGACTGCCCCGTACTCGACGGAACATCTCGGTGACATCCTCGGCCCGCGTTATCCTCTGTCGGTTTATCTGGATGATAAGGTCACCTGCCCTGAGCCCCACGTTCGTAGCTTCTCCAATCGAGTAGATCAATGCTCCCTGGTCACTTTGGAAGCCTCGTTCCAGCTTTATTGGCGCCGTCAGCGTGATGAGCTGCATATCGCCAAGGGTGGAGATGCGCTCTGCTCGGGTTGTCGGAAGATCCTCGACCACGACTGTCGTCCTGCGCTCCCTGTTGCCGCGGCGATACACCGCGGGAATTGAGTCGCCCGGTCCGACATCCAGCAACACAGCTTCCCAGTCCAAGAAAGTCCGCGTAGCCTGCCCTGCGGCGGAAATGAGGATGTCTCCTGAGCGAAAACCGGACCGATCAGCTGGGCTGCCTGGTGCCACCTGTGTGATTTCGAGACCTCCCGATTCCTTCCAGTCCCGTAACCGGTCCTGGCCCGCTACGTCCAGACCAACCCAGGACCGTCTCACGGTTGCGAAGCGGCGCAGCTCATCGGCTACGCGCAACGCCCGTTCGACTGGTATGGCGAAACCGATTCCAACCGAACCTCCGCTGCTACTGAAGATCGAGCTGTTAACACCTACCACCTCACCGATAGCATTGACGAGCGGACCACCGCTGTTGCCGGGGTTGATCGCGGCATCGGTCTGAATCATTCCTACATAGATCCCGGGATCGTCACCCGACGGAATCAAGTCCCGGCCCACAGCGCTTACGACACCGGCAGTTACGCTCGGTTCGGTGTTGCCCAATAGGTATCCATAGGGATTCCCAATGGCGATCACCCATTCACCAATCACCAAGTCGTAGCTACTCCCGAGGGGAGCGGTGGGAAGGTTCCCTCCGTCGATCTGGAGTACCGCAATATCGGTCAGGGGGTCTTCTCCCAAGAGTTCGGCATCGAAATCGGTGCCGTCCCGCGTTGTCACGACGATCTCTTCGGCCCCCTCGGTTACGTGCTGGTTTGTGATCACAACCCCGTCGGCCGTGGCGATGAATCCTGAGCCGAGCCCTTGAACCAGCCGTTCGTAGCCGCGCGGCATAAGGAATTGGTCCCAGATGGTGGCGGGAACTCGCCGCTCGCGCCGAACGACATTGACGCTCACGACGGCCGGTGCAACTCGTGCCGCCGCGGTCGCGATCGCCGAATAGCGCGACTGCGTGATGTCATAGGAAACCTGCGGTCGGTCCTGTGTAGCTGACTGAGTTGTGAGACGCGAGGCACCCAGAGTTGTCGTGAGCGTAGCTCCGTTCGCCTGAGGCAAGGCCAGCGAGAGCGACTCAGCTGCTGAGCCACTCCCCAACCGAGGGCCCTCAGCTGCGTGATCGGCGCCGTCACAAGCCACGACCCCTACGCAGACGAGAACAATTGGAACTGTTCTCAACTGTGCGCCTTCGCTCGGGCGACCAGCTTGCTCCAGTCGTTGAGGAACTGGTCCAATCCGCGGTCGGTTAGCGGATGCAGTAACAGTCGCTTCAGTGTCGCAGTGGGCATCGTGGCTACGTCGGCTCCAATCAGCGCAGCCTCCGCCACGTGGCGCGGATGCCGGATCGATGCGGCGAGAATCTCAGTTTCTATCGCATAGTTGTCGAAGATCTGTCGCGTCTCCCGGACGACGTCCATTCCATCGTGTCCAATGTCGTCCAACCGACCCAAGAAAGGAGAAACGTAGGTCGCTCCAGCCTTGGCGGCCACCAGGCACTGCACGGAGCTGAAGCAGAGGGTCACGTTTACCCTGATACCCTCCGTGCGGAGCCTGCGTACGACGGTCATTCCTTCCTCGAGCATCGGGATCTTCACGACGATGTTATCGTCTATGCGGGCCAGCGTCCGTCCTTCCTCATACATACCCTCTGCATCGACTGCGACCACTTCGGCACTTACCGGACCGCCCACTAGCGTGCAGATCTCCTTGAGTACGTCGTTGGGATCCACATCACCTGCATCCTTCGAAATAAGGGACGGATTGGTGGTAACGCCGTCGATCAGGCCGGCTCGAGCTGCCCACCCAATCTCGGCCAGATTCGCCGTATCGAGAAAGAACTTCATTGATCGGTCACCTTTTTGAGTCGGGGTAGCGGGCGCTAACAAAGTAAAGGCCTTCTGGTGGAGCCGGCGGACTCGTCTCCGCATTGCTGGTCTGTCCCAGAAGGCGTGAGATGTCGTCTGGTGGCCTGCGCCCGCGTCCTACGTCCACCAGCGTGCCTACCAAAAACCGCACCATACGGTGCAGAAAGCGATCTGCCTCAATCTCAAAGATAAACCCTTTGGCATCGTCCCGCCTTTGCCATTTGGCGCGCATGACGCAACATCGGTAATGCGCTTTCTCTTGGCCCACAGACGAAAACGCTCGGAAGTCGTGTTCGCCTTCGAGGGGAGCTACAGCTAGCAAGATTCTGGCTTCGTCCAGCGGCTTGCCCAAAGCCCATTCGAAAGGTCGGCGAAACGGTGAAAACGCCGTCTCATCACAGCCGATCAAGTACCGATAGCTGCGTGAAACAGCATGTCGCCTCGCGTCAAAATCATCTGGTGCTGTACCCACTCGGGTCACCCAAATGTCCTGGGGGACCAGCGCCCTGAGAGCTCGCAACAGCTCATGCGGATCCCACGGTCTGGGGAGGCTGAAGCTTACGACCTGCCCGAGGGCGTGGACCCCGGCGTCGGTGCGACCAGCGGCCCGGGTCACGATTTTGCAGTCGCACAGTCGAGTCAAGACTGTCTCGAACTCGCCCTGAACCGTGCGAGCTGACGGCTGCATCTGCCAGCCCGCAAAGCTTCCCCCGAAGTACTGAAGCACAGCGTAGAGAGAGATGCTCGCTGGCATGTGCGGCAAAGTAGGCGCGGCTGCCAGAGGCTGCAAGCCGACCTCCGTTGACATTGCCTCGCGCGGGGTAGACTGTTCCTGGGACTCTCATGGACGAGGGCTCGTACTTGGTTCCGCAATGACGCCCGGGACAACGACACCGGTCTCCCAGTCGCTCAAGGATCTTGCCAACGGAGAGGCTCTGAGCGAGGAGCTTGCCACTGCAGCCTTCACTCAACTGATGAGCGGTGAGGCTACGGCTGCACAAACCGCGGCTCTGCTGACGGGACTGCGGGTGCGGGGCGAGTCGGTGGATGAGGTCACTGGTGCAGTACGTGCACTGCGGGAAGCCATGGTTCATGTCGACGTGGAGGACCGCAATCGTCTGATCGACACGTGCGGAACTGGAGGCGGAACCGTCCCAACTTTCAACATCTCTACGGGGGCGGCCATCGTTGCCGTGGGTGCCGGGGCTCGCGTGGCCAAGCACGGCAACCGCTCCCACACTTCCAAGTGTGGATCGGCCGACGTGCTGGAAGCTTTGGGTGTGAACATTTCAGTGAACGCGGCCCGAGCGGCTCAAGTGCTAAGTCAAACCGGCATGGTGTTCTTGTTCGCGCCGGCATTCCACCCAGCTATGAAGTTCGTTGCGCCAGTGCGGCGTGAGATAGGGATTCCCACGATCATGAATTTGATAGGCCCGTTGGCGAATCCTGCTGGTGTGTCACGTCAACTGGTGGGCGTGGCCGATCAGCGCCGTGGACCGTTGTTGGCTGAGGTATTGCAGCGCC
The DNA here is from genome assembly GCA_039586365.1 of Gemmatimonadota bacterium. Classification (GTDB taxonomy): domain Bacteria; phylum Gemmatimonadota; class Gemmatimonadetes; order Gemmatimonadales; family GWC2-71-9. The sequence goes on from JBDHKN010000011.1 coordinate 63,773, forward strand.
TGGGGGCCGAACACGCCATGGTTGTGCACGGCAGCGTGGGGATGGATGAGATAGCCCCACGCGGGACGACGCAGGTCTGGGAGGTGTGTTGTGGCGAGATGTTCTCGTGGACGCTTGACCCGAAGGATTTCGGCTTGGAAGTGGATGATCTGCGTCTGATAGCGGGCGGCGCGCCGGAAGACAACTCGAATCGCATAGCCGACCTACTCGCTGATCCGGAGCGAGACCCAGCAGGGCGGGCAGCCGTCCTGCTCAATGCAGCTGCCGCACTGCGCCTTGCCGGTGTCGCCGAAACCCTAGCTGAGGGAGTTGACGCAGCCGCCGCAGCCCTGCAAGATGGTTCGGCGCTACGTGTACTTGACGACCTGCGCCGTGCGACCAAGTTCAGTACTTGCGAATGACCCCTACCACCACACCCTGGATCAGGATGTCGTCTTCGTGTGCACGAATGGGGGGTACATTCTCGTTGGCAGGTTGCAGGCGGATCCAGCCACCGGGCTCGCGGTAGAAACGCTTCACGGTGGCTGAAGTTCCTTCAATGAGCGCCACGACCATTTCACCATTGTGAGCACTGTCCCGACTGTGGACAACGACAAAGTCTCCGTCGGCGATGTGTTCATCGATCATGGATTCGCCGCGCACCTTCAGCACATATGAAGAGCCACGCCGCGGTATGAGGTCATTCGGCACCGATATGGCCTCGGGCGTGGTGACCGCTTCGATCGGTGCTCCCGCTGCCACCTGACCGAGCAACGGGAGTTCCATTGCACCTGTCTGCCCGGGGCGGGGGATTACTTCTATTGCGCGACTCTCATTGTGTGCCCTCCGGATGTAGCCCTTGCGCTCGAGGTTAGTCAGGTGCTCGTGAACCGTGGCCAGCGAATTGAAGCTGAAGTGGAGGGCAATCTCCTCGAAAGATGGGGCGTATCCGTGCTCCACGATGTAGCTTTCGACGTAATCGAGGATCTGCTTTTGGCGACGGGTCAGTGTCATGATGGCCTGTCCGGGCACTAGTTACCGAAGGAAGTCCGAACTGAATATACCCGAACACACCCCGAAGCGCAACGCCCAAAGGACCTTGACCACAACACTCGACCAAATACTCGAACAAACCCGCAAGAGCCTGCCGGGACTGCGGCGGCGGATGGGGGAGTTCAGAGAGGTTGCCGAAGCCCTGACCGCGGCGCCGTCTTGGACTGCTGCTCTGGCTGGTCCTCATGTATCGGTGATCGCGGAAGTAAAGCGGCGGTCACCGTCGGTGGGATCGATCGCGAGAGACTTGGAACCGGCGCAACACGCTCGTGCATACGAGTTGGGAGGCGCGAGTGCCATCTCGGTGCTGACCGAGGCACGCTATTTTGGAGGGTGCCTGGGCGATCTCAATCGCGTCAGCGAAGTCGTCACCATTCCCGTCCTGCGCAAGGACTTCATTTTGGATTCAGTCCAAGTGTATGAATCTCGGGCTGCAGGAGCAGCCGCTATTCTGCTGATTGTGAGGGCTCTCGATCCCGTGGCATTGCATGACCTTTCCACCCTGGCTGGAGAGCTTGGGTTGGGCGCAATCCTGGAGGTACACGACTTGAAGGAACTGGACATCGCCTTGCAGGTGAGTGCCAACTGTATCGGAGTAAACAGTCGCGATCTGGCAACGTTCCAAGTCGATCTCACCACTCTGGCTGGAGTGCTGGACGAAGTGCCCAGTCATGTGGTAGCTGTCGCCGAGAGCGGGCTCAAGAACAGGGCCGACGTCGAGAAGGTCGCTTCATGGGGTGCCGACGCGGTGCTGGTAGGAACGGTCTTGGCCAGCGCTTCCGATCCCTGCAGCGCCGTGCGGGATTTGACCGGTATAGCTCGTCATGGTAGGAGCTGAGGTGGAGCGGTTGGGTCGGTTCGGTCCCTATGGAGGCCGTTACGTACCGGAGACCCTGATAGCTGCGCTGGAGGAACTCGCTGTCGTCTACGACGAGGCCCGAGCCGATCCGCAATTCCTGTCGGAGCTGGAGGGATTGCTACACACCTACGTGGGTCGGCCTACCGCGCTGTCGGAGGCACCGCGGCTGTCCGAGCGCGTGGGATGTCGGGTGCTGCTCAAGAGGGAAGACCTGAACCACACTGGGGCTCACAAGATCAACAACACGCTGGGGCAAGTCCTGCTGGCCCGCAAAATGGGGAAGCGCAGAATCATTGCTGAAACGGGTGCTGGTCAGCACGGTGTGGCAACGGCGACGGCCTGTGCGAGGTTCGGGCTTGAGTGCGCAGTCTATATGGGAGCCGAGGATATGAACCGCCAGCGCCTGAACGTCTTTCGCATGGAGGCCATGGGAGCCAAGGTGGTGCCGGTGGTGTCGGGAACACGGACTCTCAAAGATGCCACCAATGAGGCTCTACGAGACTGGGTGACCAACGTCACGGACACCCACTATGCGATCGGTTCGGTGGTGGGCCCAGACCCGTTCCCCCGCATGGTGCGTGACTTCCAGAGTGTCATAGGGCGCGAGGCACGCGCCCAGATCCTCATGTTGACCGGCGAGCTTCCCAGTGTGGTCGTGGCCTGCGTCGGTGGGGGATCTAACGCACTGGGCATTTTCGTTGCCTTCATGGGTGATGAAGCCGTTGACCTGGTGGGGGTCGAGGCCGGGGGACAGGGAGTCGAGACAGGTCGCCACGCGGCCCCGTTGTGTGTGGGTGTTCCGGGCGTGCTTCACGGGAGCCTGAGCTACCTGCTGCAGGATGAGGATGGGCAGGTCCACCCGGCCCATTCCATCTCTGCAGGTCTTGACTATCCGGGAGTGGGTCCCGAACATGCTTATCTGCGGGACTGCGGTCGGGTCAAGTACGTCACAGTGACCGACCGTGAGGCCCTCGACGCGTTCTTCCTCCTAGGCAGGTCGGAGGGCATCTTGCCCGCGCTCGAGAGTGCCCATGCTGTCGCTTGGGTGCTGACGCAATCCGATCAGTGGAGTGATATGGACGTTGTGCTACTGAACCTCAGCGGGCGTGGAGACAAGGACGTTGCCCACGTCGCGGAAACGAAGGCCGACGTTCGGTGAGTGGACCTTCCGTGTCGGATCAAGTAGTCGATAGCGCAGCCGTCGAGAACCTGATTTTGGTTCTCACCAAGGGCTTGCGTGCGATCCAACTGTATCTTCCCAACAATCCGATTTACCAGAAAGCTGTCGACAACGTGCGGGCCGCTTTCGCACCGGTTTGGGAAGAGGTATCCGAACTGGCACTCCACGTGACGGAGACGGACTTCGTTTGGGAGGACGTAGTCGTTTATACGCAGGCGTCAAAGGCGGAGAGCTTCGCATGGCTGTTCTACAAAGACGGAGTGCGCACCGTCACGCTGCTTCCAGGTGTGGAGGATGAGGAGATCGTAAGGTTCCTTGAGGTCATTCAGAAGGCTGCAGGGTTACCGAAGGATGCTACCGATGACCTGCTGACGCTTCTCTGGGAGGAGGATTTCCTCCGAATCCAGCACACCGCGCTCGAGCTCGACGATGGATCGGCACCTGCTCTGGAACCGTCCGCTTCTGGGTGGCGTGCCGGGACTCCTCCCGAAGCCGAACAGGTGCGGCAGCAAGTCGCGCAGGAAGCACAGGAAGCAGTCGCTGCGCAGGGAATCGTAAGCTTAGAGGATTTTGACAGCACGCTCTATTTCCTGGACGATGCTGAGATCGCCCATATCAAGAACGAATTGGAACGGGAGTACGGCCAGGATCTGCGGGGCAACGTACTAGCCATGCTGTTCGACCTACTCGAACTCCAGACGTTCACTGCAGTCAGAGCCGAGCTTATCTCGATCACGGAGAACTTCATACCGTACCTTCTCGGAGTCGGTGACTTCCGGTCGGTAGCGTTCGTACTCAGAGAGCTGAAGGTGGTTCTGGAACGCGCGCGCGAACTGATCCGTGAGCACGATCGGCAACTCTCTGAGTTGCCCGCAAAACTCTCGCAGCCAGAGGCGCTGGGGCAGCTACTCCAGTCACTGGACGAGGCAGTGGTGCATCCGAGTGAGGAGGAACTGGGAGATCTGTTCGGTGAACTCAGGCCCGAAGCACTGACGAGCGTGCTCCAGTGGCTGCCACAGCTGGGAAACCAAAGAGTCCGTGGGATTCTGGAGCGGGCTGCGCATCGGTTAGCCACATCGCATCCCGACCAGCTCACCAAGACGCTCGACACTGAAGACGAGGCCGTGCTGTTGCAGACAATCCGGATCATTGGTCAACTACAATCCCCACCGCTGGTGCCGTCGGTCGGTAGGTTGCTCAAACACAAGACCCCCCACGTGCGTCATTGGATCGCCGAGTGCCATGAAGGAGATGGAGCGCGCGATTGAAGATGACGACCGGGACGTCCGCATTTCAGCCGCACGCACGCTCTCAGAGCGAGGCTACCGCGGGGCGTTCGCACGGATTGACTCCGCTATCAGGGGCCGTGCGCTGCGGACTGCAGATCTCACAGAGAAAACAGCGTTCTTTGAAGCCTACGGCCGATTGGCGGGAAAAGGGGGCATCACCTACTTGCGGGCGATGTTGCTGGGCAAGGGATTGCTGCGGAAGAAGGAGGACCCAGAGACGCGGGCTTGTGCAGCGATGGCTTTGGGGACCATTCGAGAGGCAGCGGCTCGAGATGTGCTGTCGGAAGCGGCGAGTCGTGAAAAGGATCCGCTGGTGAAGAACGCCATCAACAAAGCGCTTCAGGAGCGGGTGTGATCATGACCGGTTCAGACGATTCCAGGCCCAATGTCCGAGAGTCCTTGGCCGAAACGATGGGCGATGGCGGCGAAGCGGTGTTCCGACAAGGAGGTAGGGACTTCCTACTGGCATTCTATGCAGCTCTTCGCAACCTGAGGTTGTATCCGGTAGAAAACATCCAGGTCCAAAGAGCGCTAGACGAGGTGGATGCAACTGCCCACACTCTGCTCGACGTGGAGCCGGAGTTGGAGGTGAGAGTGGCCGGTGAGTTCATCTTCGTCAATTCCACACGGCTGCGACTGGGCTTGGACAACTACTCGACCTTCAGTCACGTGCTCACGACCTTACGTCAGTGTGATGCCGGCGCAGTATACGTCAGCGAGGCCGTGGAGCGGCGCGAGTGGCAGGTATTCCTGTCTCTGATTCTCTCGTTTGCTGCCAGGGAGGAGCCAAACAAACTGGCGGATCTCCAGCAGAAGCTGGTGGAGGGCGGAGTCACGCACATCATGCTGGATCCCATCCTAGAGAGCGAAACTGGTGACGCAGAGGAATCCAGGGAGATCGCGAAACGAACCTACGAGCAGTCGGTTGCAGTGACCAAGGAAGTGATCAACAGCATTAGGATGGGCCGCACTGCTAGTGTCAAGAAAGTCAAACGGGCAGTGCAGAACATCGTTGACCAGGTACTGCGCAATGAAGTCTCCATTGTGGGGCTCACCACGATCAGGGACTACGATGAGTACACCTTCACCCACTCAGTGAACGTCTGCATCTTCAGCGTGTCGATCGGGAAGCGCCTGGGTCTCACCAAGTTGCATCTGTTCGATCTGGGTCTCGCAGCGTTGTTGCATGACGTGGGGAAGAGCAGAATCCCGCTCGAAATTCTGAACAAGACTGGCGCGCTCACTGACGACGAGTGGCGCATCATGCAGGCGCACCCATGGTTGGGCGTTCTGACATTGTTTGGGCTCAGGGGTTATGGAGAGATCCCCTACCGCGGCATCATTGTCGCACACGAGCACCACATGAAGACCGACCTTACGGGATATCCGAAGACGATTCGACCGCGGACACTGTCTATGTATTCGAAAATCGTGGCTGTGGCCGACGGCTTCGATGCTGCCACTTCGCGCCGCGTCTACCAGACCACACCAATCCAGCCAGATCAGGTATTGCGGGAGATGTGGGAGAATCGACGGCGTGGATATGATCCCGTGCTCGTCAAGGCGCTGATCAATCTGCTCGGCATCTATCCGGTTGGGACCTGCATCATCCTCGATACGTACGAAATCGCGGTGGTGCATGCGGCCAACTCTGACCCTGCACAGCTGAACCGACCGCTAATTCGTATCGTCTGCACGCCCGAAGGGACCAAGATCGATCCTGGTCCGATCATCGATCTGAGCGAGACTGAGAACGGTTCATACAAGCGGTCTATCATCAAGGTGATAAACCCTGAGGAGTACGGCATAAACCCTTCCGACTATTTTGTCTGACCACCCGATCGACCTGCAGTGGGAGCGCGTTCGGGCCGAGCGGCGTGTTGCCCTGATCCCTTATGTCACGGCGGGGTATCCTTCCGGGCCCGCCAGCATAGACGCATTGAGGATGATGCAAGAGACTGGTGCCGACTTCGTAGAGGTCGGGATACCGTTCAGTGATCCGTTGGCGGACGGGCCGGTGATTCAACAGTCGATCCAGGTCGCGCTGGATGGCGGTATGACCGTCACGGGCATGCTCCAACTCGTGCGTGAAGCCGCAATCGATATCCCGGTTGTCGCTTTCGGGTATCTCAATCCGATCTTGGCATACGGCTTTTCTCGATTCCTCGAGGATGCGAGTCAGGCGGGTATATCTGGCTTGTTGCTGACCGATCTCCCGGCTGGGGAGGATCCCGCCATCGAGCGGTTGGTGTACGACAGCTCGCTCGCTCTGATTCGGCTGATCGCCCCCACCACCGCTGAGGTGCGTACCAAAGAAGCTGTGGCGGGAGCAAGAGGATTCATATACCTGATATCTCGCCTGGGAGTGACAGGTGCGGAGACGCGCGTCGGCGGAGACCTAGCTGAAACCGTGCAGCGCGTTCGTGGTGTGTCAGACTTGCCCATTGCTGTTGGATTCGGCATTGCGACGGGTGAGCAGGCTACCGCGGTGGGTCGATTGGCTGATGGTGTCGTTGTGGGCAGCGCCTTCGTGCGCCGCTTGGCCGACGGATTGGAGCCAGCTCGCGATCTGATGCTCGACCTGTCGTCGGCGTTGAGGAAGTCGTATGACGGATCAGAGTCACAAGCCTGATTTGGATACGGCTGCCAGTGTGTTGGTCGCCGAGTACTCGCGTTGGCTGAGGTTCTGCGGTTCCATTCTCCTGGTTCTTGTACTGGTTGTTGAGCGGTCCTGGATAAGCCAGCTGCTGTTCGTAGGCGTGGTTGCGGTCATGGCTGCCTGCCTCCGATCGTTCCAGCTCGCTCTTGGGAAGTACGCATACGCCAGTCTTTCTCCCGTCGTAGCACTGGCTGGATCACTGCTGATCGGTCCCTCGATCACCCTATTGGGTGTGGCGGCGGGCACGCTCTTCAGCGACACGATATTGCATCGCAAGACACGCACGGCAGCCTGGTCCAACGCAGCTCGTGAAGTCGTCGGTCTGGTTCCCGCGTACGGGATATACGTCGCCGTGATGAGCGTTTCAGACGTGCGATCCGCACTCACACTGGAGGCCATTCCTGCGCTGTCGGCTTTCGTTCTGACTTACTACGTGTTTTCTCGGTCTCTCTTCTATTTCACTCTGCTGGCCCGTGGTAAGCTGACGACTGACGAGCAGTTGTTCATACTACGGTACGAGGTGGTCGTGTATGGAATCAACATGGTTGCTGTGGCCATGGTGGTCCTGACGATAGCGCGTCTGCCGTTGACGACCTGGCCTTTCATGGCTGCTTTCTCGGGCTTCGCGGCCTTCATGGCCAAGAGAATCCTCGAAGAAGCCATTCAAGCAGAACAGCTGACCAAGATTCACGCGATGGAGTCGGTCATTACGAGCAACATGAGTCTGCCGGTATCACTGGCACGACTCGAAGGACTGGCTCACCGCATCCTGGACTGGCAGGATTACCGCATCTACGAGAGAGTGGGCGATGAGTTCGTCCTGCTGTATCGCGGCACTCACGGTGTGGCACCAGGCCGGGAGATACCGGCGGCAATGGAGGACCTGCGGGGCGAGACCGGTGCGGATCGGTCCGCCGTCGTGATACGAGACACGAGCCGGGATCCTCGGGCGATTCATGTTCCTGCAACGATTCAGAGTCTGATGGTGGAGCCCTTGTGGTTCGGCGAAGAGTTTCTTGGAACCTTGGAGCTTGATCACCACAAGCGCCGTCAGTTCGGGCGGCGTGAGGTAGCTTTGGTGCGAGCTTGCGGACGTCGTATTGCGACGGCCATCCACATCGCTCGGCTACGCGAGCCCCTGGTTGACACAGTCGATCGTATCGGTGTTCAGGTGCGAAGTCTCAGGACGGCAGCCGAGGCGTTGAGGAATACTGCCGCCAACATGGCTGAGTCCACGCGCGACATCTCAGAAGTGCTCACCAGCCAGGACGACAACGTCGCCGACGGTCTGGCAGTGACCATGGAGCTGAGCGAGGCCACCGGTAGCGTGGTCAAGGACAGCGCTGAAGCGGCGGCCGCCAGCGGACTGGCGAGCGACCAGGCTAGGTTGCACCGGAGCACTATCGCCGACGCTATTGACCGTCTGGTAGCGCTCAAAGAATTCGTGGCGCATAGTTCCGACCGGGTTGATGAACTTGGTGTGGTGAGTCGCCGGATTGTGAGGTTCATTACATCGATCCGGGAGTTCGCGGATCTCACCAATCTGCTAGCGCTGAACGCTGCTATAGAAGCCGCCCGAGCCGGTGATCACGGGCGCGGATTCGCGGAGGTTGCCAAGGAGGTCAGATCGCTGGCCGAGCAGAGCGGCAAGGCCGCGGAGGAAGCGGGGCAACTTGTCGAGGATATTCAGGCTCGACTCAAGGAAGTTTTCGAACAGATGGGGCGGGGCCAGAGGGCGGTAGAAGGTGTGGAGGATGTGAGCAATCAGGGCCTGGACTCTCTCGATGCGATAGTGTCCGCGACCATGGAAGCCACTGAACACGCTGCGCGAAGCGCGAGTACTGCCGAGAGCCAGTACGAGGCATTTGCACGTCTGAGAGAGAGGATGGACGGGATCGCACAGATATCATCTCGCAACCGCAGGGACTCCGATGACATGAAGGAACGCGCTGACGAGGTCGAGGCTGGTGTCGATGATCTCCGCAGAGCCAGTCACGAGCTTGATTCGATCGCCACGATGCTCGCGGAAGTCACCCGTCGGTTCACTGCGGACGACGCAGATGGCCGTTTTTGACAGTTCCCCCGGTCCGTCGCTACCATTCGCACATGGTCGCCAAGGACAGGATCAGCCTGAAAGGAATGCGGTTCCACACGCTGGTTGGGCTGTTGCCACACGAGCAGTCGGTGCCGCAACCCCTGGAGCTGGACCTGACGGTTTGGCTCTCACTCCGGCAAGTGGGTGTGTCTGACTCGCCAAGCGCGTTGCTGGACTACCGCGATCTATATCGGCTTGTAGAGAAGACAGTGGGGAGTAGTCCCCATCGGTTGCTCGAGGGGTTGTGTGAGAAGATCGCCGCGCGTGCGCTTGAGTTGGATGGCGTGGCGCGGGTAGAGGTGGCTGCGCGCAAGCCGCATGTTCCCATCAACGGCCCACTCGACCACGTGGAAGTGGTGGTGCTGCGCTCCACTGAGGACCGTGGCTGAACGGGTTTTCATAGCTCTCGGGTCGAACTTGGGTGATCGAGAGAGCTATCTGCACTTTGCCCGATTCCGACTCGGTTGTCTTCCCAACACGGCTTTGCTGCACGAGAGTTCGATAGAGGAAACCGAGCCGATGGGGCCGGGTCCACAGGGTTTCTATCTCAACCAGATGGTGTTGTTGAAAAGCGATCTCTCACCTCACTCCTTGCTCAAGCACTGTCTGGAGATTGAGCGACAAGCTGGTCGCAAACGCGGCGTAAGGTGGGGCCCACGGACGCTGGACTTGGATCTGGTTCGCTACGGAGACCTAGCAATGCGTGAGCCGGGTCTCGTGTTACCCCATCCGGAGTTAGACAATCGTGACTTCTGGCAGCGTGAAATAACGGAGCTCGAGCTAAATGGCCGATCGTAACAAACGTGTGCGCACGACTGACCTACGGAGCATGAAGGCTGACGGTCGTAAGATCGTAGCATTGACGTCGTACGATGCTTTGTTTGCCTCATTGGTGGACCAAGCTGGTGTCGATGTCGTGCTCGTTGGCGACTCTGTCAACACAGTACTGTGCGGTGAAGATACTACGCTGTCAGCCACGCTCGATCAGATGATCTACCATGGACGGATCGTCCGCAAGGGTGTCAGACGCGCCCTGCTAGTGGTCGACATGCCATACCTCACCTACCAGGTGTCCAGCGAGGATGCCAAGCGCAACTGTGGCAGGGTATTGCAGGAAACCGGGGCCGACGCCGTAAAAGTCGAAGGGGGGCAATCGATTGCGCCGGTTGTCGCGGCGCTCGTTGAGATCGGTATTCCCGTCATGGGACATGTGGGGTTCACGCCGCAGTCGGTGCACACGTTGGGCGGGCACCGGATACAGGGCAGGGATGAGGACGGCCTCGATCGGATCCTGCGAGATACACGGGCACTGGAAGATGCCGGGGCCTTCAGTGTAGTTCTGGAGCTCATGCCCTGGGGTGTGGCTCGGGGTGTCACCGAAACCGTCGGAATACCCACGATCGGAATCGGCTCCGGCTCGCACTGTGACGGTCAGGTGCTCGTGCTACATGACATGCTCGGTCTCAATGAAGGATTCAAGGCGAAATTCCTCAAACGATATGCTGAGATGGCCGAAACGGTGCGTTCGGCAGTTCGCTGTTACGCAGATGATGTTCGTGCTGGTCGTTATCCAGACGAAAGTCACACTTACGACAAGTGATTGAGATAGCAGATCCAGCAGAGATGCGTCGGTGGTCCAGAGCTCACCGTGCCGAGGGACGCCGGCTTGGGTTTGTCCCGACCATGGGTTACCTGCATGAAGGACATCTCAGCCTCATAGATCACGCTCGCAACCAGTCCGACGCGGTGGTGGTGTCGATTTTTGTCAATCCAATTCAGTTCGGTCCGGCCGAAGATCTTGCCAGCTATCCGCGCGACCTGCAGCGAGATCGGGCCGCCGCGCAGCAGCGCGCGACGGATTGTCTTTTCGTGCCGTCCACCACCGCCATGTACAGCTCCGATCCCACGGTACGTGTGGGCCCCGGTTCGCTGGCGGCGCACCTGTGTGGTCCGTATCGTCCGGGGCATTTCGAAGGCGTGCTCACGGTGGTTGCTAAACTGTTCCACATGGTTGAGCCCGACGTTGCGGTTTTTGGCCGCAAGGATTTCCAGCAAGCTCGCATTATCACGCGGATGGTGCAGGACCTCAGTTTCCCATTACAGATTTTCGTGGCGCCCACCATTCGGGAACCTGATGGTTTGGCGATGAGTTCCCGCAATAGCTACTTGTCCCCGACTGAGCGGACCGCTGCGGCCAGGATTCCCCAGGGTCTGGAAGCAGCCCACCGTGCTTTCAGAGCCGGCGTCATTCGAACCAGCGAGTTGGTCGCGGAGGTGCGTGCGATTCTCGAGATCGAGCCACTGATTCGGATCGAGTATCTCGAAGCGGTGGATCCGAACACGCTTGAGGCGGTAGACTTGGCGACCGGTCAGACCGTCTTCGCAGTAGCTGTGCGTATTGGTAGTTCGCGTCTGATAGACAATGTGCTGTTAGCAGATGGTATCGGCGCTGACAACGTGTCGGAGTAGTCGGAGCGATGTACCCACTGCCTGCCGTCACCATTCAGTTTCCGGAATGGGCACGGCTGAGGAAACGGCGCCGGGCGCACGTCGAGCGAGTGGCTTCGCTGTGTGCAGCTTGGGCTGCCGAGATGGGAGTCTCGGCGGCCGAGCGGGATCGTTGGCTCAGAGCCGCGGCTCTGCACGACGCCCTCAAGGACGCACCTCAAGATCTGCTCGTCGACTTGGCTCCGGATGCCTGGGACGTTCCGTCGTTGCGTCACGGACCTGCCGCCGCCGAGCGAGCCGCCCAGGATGGCGAAACAGATCAGGGAATACTCGATGCCGTGCGATACCATTCGGTGGGTTACAGGAACTGGGATTCGGTCGGGCGCATTCTCTATCTTGCGGACTACCTGGAACCCGGGAGATCCCCTTACCAATCCGAGCAAGAGTTGCTATTGCAGCGTGTGCCGCATGATCTCGAGAACGTGCTGCGGGCAGTCGCGTCTCAGCGTATCGCAGACGCAGTGATGTCGGGTAGCCGGTTGCTCGCGGAGACCATTGCGTTTTGGAACGACCTCGTTTGTGGATCTTGATTGCCTCGGCAATAGTAATGGTCGCCACTGGAGTTGCCGTTAGGCATCTCAGTTTGGGGGGGGGCACGCCTCGACCCCTCCCCATTCCAGGCGAGGGGGATAAGATCGAGGTCGAGGTGCTGAACGCAACGCGAGTTGACGGTTTAGCTCGGGCCATGACCCTTCAACTGAGGCGAGCCGGCATCGACGTGGTTTTCTTCGGTACAGCGCGGGAGACACCTCTGGACTCGACCCTCATCTTGATGAGACGGGGTGACACTACCTTCGGTACGCGGATCCGCAAGGTGCTTGGAACGGGGAAGATCGTGATGCAACCAGACGCGTCCTTGCTGTTGGATGCCAGTGTGCTGTTAGGACTCGATTTGGTCTCCTCCCGCTGTATCCAACCGTAGCTGACCACACGCTGCGCTGATATCGAGTCCGCGGCTGCGACGCACGGTAACGTTAGCCCCTTTGGTTCTGAGCCGGGCAGCGAAGCGCTCGATGTTCGGCCGGGGTGTCGGGCTCAGTCCGGGAGCCCCGCCTGGATGGAGCGGTAGCAGGTTCACCAGGGCTTTTACACGACGCGCCAATGTCGCCAATTCGTCCGCGTCGTCATCCGCGTCATTCATTCCCTCGATCATGACATACTCGAACGTAACTCGGCGCGGGAAACTCTCCACCGCATCGATGACGCTGGTGAGCGGATACTTATCCTCGATCGGCATCAGCCGACGGCGTCGCTCGCCAAATGGCGAATGGAGCGAGAGAGCAAGTCGGAATTGTTCCGGACGTGCTGCCAGCCTGGTCATACTGGGGATAATCCCAATCGTGCTCACCGTGATGCGGCGCGCCCCGATGCCGAGTCCGCGCTCATTGTTGAGAATGGTCAAGGCAGTGTCAACCGCGTTCCAGTTGTGGAGCGGCTCACCCATCCCCATGAAGACCACGTGAGTGGGGAGCCCAGAGGTTGGATCAAGGGCCAACTCGCGAACCTGCGCCACAATTTCCCAAGCTGCCAAATGGCGCTGAAACCCCATCCTACCAGTGGCACAGAAGACACATGCGTAGGCGCAGCCTGCTTGTGACGAGATGCAGAGAGTGCGCCTCCTACCCTCTGGGATCAGCACTGACTCCACAGCTGTCTGGCCGTCAAACCTCCACAGATACTTGACCGTGCCGTCGGCTGAGCGCTGTTGTTTCTCTAGCGACGGGCGAGGCAACGGGAATTCCTCATTGAGTGCCCGTGTGAGTGAATGGGGCAAGTCAGTAGTGGCGGTCCAGTCTGCGACGGGACGCTGCCACAGCCGGGGAATAATCTGGCTCACCCGATAGCGCTTTTCTCCACGTGCGGCGAGCCAATCAGCGATCGCCAGGTGTGCGGCCCCCGGTGTGAGGTCCAGCAGATTCACCTGAGTATCACGGCATCAATGCCAATGCGGTAGGTCGCTCCCAAATCGTTCAAACCACTGCTTCGCGCCACCTCCATCGAGTAGCGCCCGGCGCGCAGCGACACAGCGAGGCCGGTCCGCAACTCCGACTTCTCATAGCCCACCTCTCGGGTCACCGCTGCATCGAGTCTCACCATGCTGGCCAGCGAGATTCCCAAGCTGACGCCGTGTTCCAGTGCCTCTGCCGAGCGGTAGGTGGCACCATAGCGGCCGATGACCGTCGCTCTGGTCACTCCGATCGACGCGGCAGAGACAAGTTCATATTCGACCCCGACGTAATAGTCGGTGGTGTTCTGACGGCTGAGGTCGATAGGGAGGAAATGGGTGGCTGCAGCCACCACGAGCCGGCGGGACATCTGGACTCGTGTCCCGAGGTCGAAGGTGAGGCCGTTTTCAGTGGCGACATCGAACCGCTCGTCGTGGAGACGGAGCAACGCCCCGAGATAGACCGGCCCATACCTCGTTCTACCAGCCACTCCGGCATACTGTGTGTATACGGGGATCGAGCCGCCGACTTCGGTCGGGGTTGTCGTGGTGCGTACCAGATCGCGCACGTCGAGTCGACCAACCACGAGCCCCACCGCAGAATTACCGGAGACCGATCTGGAGACTCCCGCAACGATTCCCGACAGTCCGAGTTCGGCCGATGTGTGAATCACCTGTAAGCCGACCGAGAGCGGATCCCGCGACGGAGTCCCAGCGGGATTCCAGGCAACGGCGACTGGACCCAGGTCGAGTGCCGGGGGGACTGCCAGGACGGTGGCGGCGACACGCCATAGGCTAGCCGATTCCGGAGCCTGTCCCCAGGCGACGTCTAGGGGAAGCGTAAGTGCAACCAGGAGTGCGATGTACTTCACCCGCGTAGGTTCGCGGTCGGTCTCGTAAGTGTCAAGCCACCGCTTGCTGCCACATTGGGATGGGCGTTATGTTCTGCTGGTGCTTACACTTGTACGGTCGTGGCATTGCAGCCGATTCCCAAACGGCGAGCCGGGCCGGCCATGCAACACTGCTTGCGGTATCCGACAGCCAGGAGTGCAGCCGCTCTCCTGTGCCCGTCCAACGAGCATCTCCCTGAGGAGTTGATGGTAGCAACTGCGATGCGCACGCACCGGTGCGGAGCACTACGCGACGCACACGTTGGTCTACGAGTACAACTCGGCGGTTGGCTGCATCGGCGCCGGGATCTGGGTGGTATCATCTTTTTCGATCTCCGTGATCGGGAGGGGATCGTTCAGGTGTCGTTTGGCCCGGACTGGGCTCCGCCGGAAGTAATAGACGCGGCCAGCGAGGTTGGCACCGAGTCGGTGGTGCTGGTGCGGGGCACGGTGGAGCGGCGCCCGGAAGGGGCCCGCAATCCGGAGATGGCCACTGGCCAAGTCGAGGTCCACGCTACCGAGTTGGAGGTGGTGGGCCCGGCCGAAACGCCGGCCATTCCGGTATGGCGCACCAAGGGTGAGGATCCCCCTGCCGAAGAACTGAGATTGCTGCATCGCTATCTGGATCTGCGCCGACCTGAGATGGGGCGGAACCTCGCTCTGCGCCATAGGTTACTGCAACGGGCAAGGGCCACTCTGACCGATCTTGACTTCTACGAGATTGAGACACCGATCCTGACCCGGCCCACTCCGGAGGGAGCGCGCGATTATCTGGTTCCATCGCGGGTACACCGCGGTCAGTTCTATGCACTGCCTCAGTCGCCGCAGATCTACAAACAACTGCTCATGGTCAGTGGTTTTGATCGCTACTTCCAACTCGCCCGCTGCTTCCGCGACGAGGATCTGCGGGCCGACCGACAGCCGGAGTTCACCCAGGTCGATATCGAGGCATCGTTCGTGGCTCAAGGAGACGTGTATGGTATCGTCGAGGCCGTGTTGGTTGACCTCTGGAGTGAGGCAGGTCACAGCGTGGACCGTCCGTTCCGGCGTATGGGGATCCAGGAGGCGCTGGAGAGTTACGGCACTGACAAACCCGATCTGCGCTACGATCTGACGATCTCCGATCTGGGGGCATTGTTGGGAGGCCGCGGCTTTCGGGCCTTCGACGAGGCACTCGAGAAAGGGGGCCGGGTGCGGGGTATCCGGGTCCCGGGCGGTGCGCAGCTATCCAGGAAGACCATAGACGGACTAGCCGACGTCGCCAAACGATCCGGGGTCGGTGGGATCGCGACCCTCAAGAGACGAGGGGATCTATTGAGTGGCCCGCTGTCGAAGATCTCAGGGATGACTGCTGAGGCAGTGGGTTTGGGGGATGGCGACCTGTTGCTCGCAATCTCAGGTCACGACAAGATGACCTCGCCGGCCCTTGACGGGATCAGGGGTGAGATGATCAGACAGCTTGGGCTTGAGCCCAGCGCGGAACACGTTTTCGTGTGGATCCATGATTTCCCGCTGTTCGAGAGGGATTCGGAATCGGACCAGTGGATCTTCGCGCATCATCCGTTCACCGCACCGCATCCCGATGATGTCGACCAGCTGTTCGCCGGGAGCTACGAGCGAGTCAGAGCGCTACACTACGACGCCGTTTACAACGGTGTCGAACTGGGCAGCGGTTCTATTCGGATCACCGACGCGGAAGTGCAGCTAAGGGTGTTGGAAGCGATGGGAATCTCCCGGGAGTCGGCCGAACGGCGTTTCGGATTCCTGCTTACGGCATTGCGTGCGGGGGCACCTCCGCACGGTGGGTTCGCAGTGGGATTCGACCGGGTCGTGATGTTGTTGGCCGGAGTCGACAACCTGCGAGACGTGATCGCGTTTCCCAAGACCACCGCTGCGCGGGCTTTGTTCGAAGACGCTCCAACTGAGGTAGATCTAGCCGACCTTGCCGAGCTGGGGCTGACGATACAGGCACGATGAGCAACGACGTCACACATCGGCTGTCCGCGGAGGGCGCAGATCTCCTAGCCCTTGCCGGCGTCAATGATGCAAACCTCCTGGAATTAGAGCGAGTCACTGGAGTGAGGGCATCGCTGCGCGGTGATTTGGTCACGCTGGCAGGCAGCGTCGAGGCCGTGGAGAACGCAGCCCGCGTTGCAAACGCGATGATAGATCTGGCGCGCATGGGGGAACCACTGATACCGGAGGATGTTCGTCGTTTGCTGGATGAGGACGACGACGAAAGTCGGCGGGCCGGGAATGGCGACATGAAGATCGTGCTGCCGGGAACGCGCCGCGTGGTCCAGCCCAAGACTCCGGGTCAGCGAGAATACGTGCAGGCAATGCGGGACAACGATATCGTGATAGGTATAGGGCCGGCGGGCACAGGCAAGACGTACCTAGCCGTGGCGTTGGGGGTAGAAACGTTGACTCGCAAGAAGGTTCAGCGACTCGTGCTGGCGCGCCCGGCTGTCGAAGCAGGGGAGCGATTGGGTTTTCTCCCAGGTGACTTGCAGGCCAAAGTCGATCCCTACCTCAGGCCGTTGTACGATGCCCTTGAGGTGATGATGCCGCAAGGGAGGATCCAAAAGGCGATCGAGACACGCACAATTGAAATAGCTCCGATCGGGTACATGCGAGGCAGAACACTGGCTGATGCGTTCGTCATCATTGATGAGGCCCAGAATGTCACCGGTATGCAAATGAAGATGTGCCTGACCCGGCTGGGGCTCAACTCGAGGGCTGTGATAATCGGTGATAAGACCCAGATCGATCTGCCGAGTAGGGAGGAATCCGGGCTCGTCCAGGTGGAGCGGATCCTACCTGGAATCGACGGGGTCAAGTTCTGCTATCTGGAGGATGATGACGTGGTGCGGCATCGTTTAGTGCGTGAGATCATTCGAGCGTACGCGGAGGACCAGAGCGGATGACGGCGGACTCTAGGAAGTCAGGGCTTCGGCTGGAGCTGGCGCCGAGCGAGCGTCCTGGGAGAATTGCGTTTCACTTGGTGCGCTGGGGCCTGCTGGTAGTTCTGGCTCTGTTGACGTACCTCTTGTTTCCGGTCGCGGGTGGGTCTGAGGTCGTGAATGTGGGGGAAGTTTCGCCGAGCGAGGTGATTGCGCCATTCGAGTTTCTCGTTCGCAAGACCGATGAGGAGGTTGCGCGCGAAACGGCGGCTCTCGAGGCGACGCTTAGACCGTACTACGGACTCCGTGAATCCGAGGTTGACACAGCTCTCGCCATAGCCGCAGCAGTTTTTGTGGCGCTGGACAGCGCCACCACGGCTGCAGAACTGGTTGAAGCGGCTCAGCGGGTCGGCGTCGTGCTTTCACTTGAGCAGGCGGAATACCTGGTCGAGGACGGGCGACGCGAGGCATTCGAGACTGCAGTTCAAAGCATGCTGAGGCGCCAGCTGGTACGTGGGGTTCCCACCGCCGGTTTCCGGGATGTAGAGCGCAGTCACGAGATCGTGATCCAGCGGGGTGAACTAGGTGAGATGGAAGACATCGTGCCGCTGGACTCGGTGTTCACCTTTGAACGGTTTCAGAACACCAGAGTCACGGTTCATCCGGATCCGAACTCGGGAGTGGGGGATAGGGTGTTCGTCGGCTTGCTGAACGCAGTCTTCCGGCCGACACTGGTTCCGTTGGAGGAGAAGACTGAGGCAAGTCGACAGGAGCTCCGAGCGAGCGTCAATCCAATCAAGGACACAGTGAGGGAGAACGAGCGCATCGTAGACGCGAACGACGTTATGACACCGGAAACCTACGCCAAGCTCAATGCCCTCAGGACAGAGTTGTTCCGGCGCGAGCGAACGGAAGGGAATCTGGAGG
>JBDHKN010000076.1:0-22102 GCA_039586365.1 Gemmatimonadota bacterium
GTCCGCGAGCATCCACGCCTTGTGAACGCCGTCCATACACCCCCACACCGCATGCGTGAGGAAGTGTGACCCGGTTCTGAGGAAGACCTCTACGATCCGGGTGCAAGCCAGCACATCAGGTTCGTGTGGCACTTCGATGAGGAATCTTGCCATCGCATTAACCTTTCTTACTGCCCGCAGGCTCAGGGGTCAAAGGCGCTACGATCAGCGCCCGCTCAACCACGACCTTCAAGTACCAGATAGAACGGTGTTTCCATTGTTCGGTGGGATCCACCAAGAACCCACCTTCCAGAACACGTCCGCGCTCGCGAACACCGGAGCGAACCTAACTTTGGTCCGTGTGGCTGTTAGGGAGTGCTTGTCACAGGCCCTGCCTCCACGGTTGAGGGTACTCCGATGCATTCCCTAAATCCGATCCCAGCACATCCTGCTCGTCGTCCGCTAGATCAACGGCGTAACAATCGCCGTGGCGATCAACGCCGCGGCCCAGATGAGATCGAGGTTGATCCATGCGCTGCGTAGCAACCGGAGTCCGAGCTTGTGATAGACGAGAAGCGCAACGCAGCCCGCCACCAGCAGGTATGCAGTCGTATGGAGTACAGTGGCCGCCAAGCTGATCGGATGAGCACTCATGCCGGCCATACTCACGCCGTCCCGCATCGCGTGTCCTTCGTGGCCGATCACGAACGGCAACACCATGAGTCCCGCGCCGTGGGCCGAGGCCATGAGCATCGACCAGAGCGTGAGGCCGCCCATGCCCACCTGCATGCCTCCATAACTCGGATGGCGGCTCCGGACCAGCTTGAAGATCCCGAAGCCGAGGAGCGCCGCCGCTACCAACCACTTCAGGAACTCGACCGGGATCACCAGTCCGAGAAGTAGACCCATGAGCAGCGTCTGCCCGACCGCCAACGCATGGCCCAGCGCGAGCGGTGGGAGGGCGCGCCACACGGCGCGCCCTCGTCCTTCCTGGATCCCCAAAGCGACGGCGAAGAGCCACCCCATACCGGGGTTGATCCCGTGCCACGCTCCGAGTGCCACGACCGCGGTGATCATGAGAAGCAGAACGAGTCGGAGGACGCGTCGCCGTTCTGCAGCCGGACCTGGTGTGCCCTGAGATCGGGATGGAACTCCAAAAAGAACTTCTTGTCAAGCGCGATTCCTCCCTTGGGATCCGCATTGAGCTTCACCATCCAACTCTTGATCCCGTCGGGGTAAAACTGGTCGTCCCAGGTCGTGTACAGACTGTTCGTGAAGTACACGCGCTTGCCGTCGCGGCTGATCTCTACCATCTGCGGGCCACCGTTCAGGGCCTGCTTGGGCCGGCCAGGGTGAGCGGCGCGGCTCACGATCCCACCGATACGCACCGAGCCCAGCTTCTTCGGGTTGAATGGATCCGAGACGTCGTACTGCTGCATCTCGCCGGTTCCCCAACACGCTACGTAGAGCATGTTGTCATCTACAGACAGGTTGATGTCCGTGACCAGCGGCGGCACGGCCCCGAAGCCCTTGAGCAGTGGCGGGAGGTCATCGGCATCCGCTGGTTCGGCAGGGATCTCGATCACCTTCTTCACCTTCCACTCCTTATCCTGGTGATCCAGGTACCACAGCCACACCGACGCCGAGAGGTCTTCGGTGGAAATCACCACGCCCGCGAAACCGTAGGCCTTCTTCGGGTCGTGCGCCGGACGCAGCTCTAGCACCATTTGGTATTGGTCGCCCAGCTTGAGCACCTTCTCGTGGCGCCGCTTGCGCATGTCCCACACGTGCAGGGAATTGCCGTACTTGCCGCTGAGCAGGAGCTCGGGGTTGATGCCGTCGAGAAACATGCTTGGCGTTCCCCACTCGCTGGTGATCATCTTGCCGTAGCCGAGGTGCCACCAGAAGTCGTACTGGAAATACTGCGGTCCACGGTCCGCTTCCCATGCCTTCTGAAGTTCGAACGTTTCGTGGTCGAGCATGAAGATCCCACCTGGGCCATCTGCGCCGACCTTGCCGTTGCCGTTGGCGGAGCCCAATGCGCTCACATACACACCGTCGGGACCGCAGTGCACCGTGTGCGGCGATTTGTAGCCGGTGCGTTTGGCGACCTCATCGGCCTCGATCACCTTGATGAGCTTGGGATTACGCGGGTTCTCCTTAGTGTCGATGATGTGCAACCGGGAGGACCTGAGACCCGGTACTACCAGGTAGCGTCGCTCTACGTGCGCGTGCGGCGCCCACGGGCAGAGATGCGAGCTGCACGCGTTCCAGCCAAAGTGATGCAGCTCGTTGTCGGCATCGGGCAGATCGACCTGCCCGACGAGTTGGCCGTAGCTAGGCGAAGCGGGATCGACGTCCACGACGCCCAGCGCATCGGACTGTCCTTCATACTTCGGGTTCATCATGGCCACGTACGCCAGTCCCTCCGGCGGGGCCTCCATGGCCAACGTCGGTGACGGGTAGAACGACGGATCGGGTCGGAGAGGTGACATCTGTAGTCCTCCTTGCTTGGTCTTTACGCTCGCCACTGAGGTGCGAAGCTTCCTTGCTTGGTTCTGTGCTCCTGCTATGCAAAGGCGCAGCTTCCTTCGATTCGGGCTCATGCGCCCTGCTGATGACTCCTGGTGCTTCAGCTCCATAGGTGAGACGTCTGAGTTGATCCTGAAGGTGGCCCGGATGCTCTCAAAGCCAGTACGCACCTCGCTGCTCAGCGCGAGAAAAGCGCGAGCGTCGAGGTCTCCCTCGGCCAATGCGCCTTCGCGATTGACACGACCACTCCGTCGGCGCATCCTGGGTTCGGACTGGTTTTTTCGGCTCCCACGACTTATTTACACCTCCGCATTTACGGTCTCCGGCCAGACGCCGGGAGGGTAGGTCTATGGGATCGGATGTGACTCAGGTCCTGATCGAGTTGGGTCAGGGCGATCGTGCTGCCTTGGATCGCCTGCTCCCGCTCGTCTACGATGAATTGCGCCGGCTCGCCGAGGGACAGCTCAGGCGGGAACGCGTAGGCCACACACTCTCACCCACGGCATTGGTACACGAGGCGTACCTCAAACTGGTCCAGCTGGACAGGATCGACTGGAAAGGCCGGGCGCACTTTTTCGGAGCCTGCGCGCACTCGATGCGGCGAATCCTCATCAGCTACGCACGAATGAAGAAGGCCAACAAGCGTGGTGCTGGAAAGGAACACGTTCCGAT
Source organism: Gemmatimonadota bacterium (assembly GCA_039586365.1). Classification (GTDB taxonomy): domain Bacteria; phylum Gemmatimonadota; class Gemmatimonadetes; order Gemmatimonadales; family GWC2-71-9. The sequence goes on from JBDHKN010000076.1 coordinate 3,184, forward strand.
CGAGAACGTCGTTCTCGCCGCGCAAGAGCAACCCGCGGAAGTGGTGGCATTGGACGAGGCATTGACCAAACTGGAGCAACTGAGTGAGCGCCAGGCTCGCATCGTCGAGTGCCGCTTCTTCGCCGGGATGGGCGTCGAGGAGACCGCCGCAGCTCTCGATGTCTCTCCCGCGACGGTCAAACGAGACTGGACAACAGCGCGGGCATTCCTGAATCGCGAGCTGTCCCGGTGAGCGAAGCCAGCATGACCCCCGAACGCTGGGAACGGGTCCAGGAGATCTTCCACGCCGCGCTGCAGATCGACCCACAAGAGCGAGAGATGTTGATCGAGCGGGAATCGGCGGGAGACGCTGAGCTGGCCACACAAGTGGCCTCGTTGCTGGAGGCCAACGATAGCCATGGCCTGGTTGGAGCGGTTCCAGATACCGGCATCAGGCTGGCTCCTTCGCTCGACTTTATCGGGCCTTACCGTGTCCTCCGGACGCTCGGCCAAGGGGGGATGGCCACCGTCTACCTCGCCGAGCGCACCGGGGAAGGCTTCACCCAGCGCGTTGCCGTCAAGCTGCTGCGTCTCGGCTTCGCTGATCCGAGGCTCGACGACCGTCTCCTGAGCGAACGGCAGATCCTGGCACAGTTGGAGCACCCCGGGATCGCGCGCCTGGTTGACGGCGGCGCCACGCCTGAAGGTCAACCGTACTTCGCCATGGAGTACGTGGAAGGCCTTGGCCTCACCGACTACTGCACGCAGAACCAATTGACCGTGTCGGATCGGTTGAAGCTGTTCCTGGAAGTCTGCACCGTAGTCCACTTCGCGCACCAGCAGCTGGTCGTGCACCGTGACCTCAAGCCCAGCAACATCATGGTATCCGACGACGGACGCGTGAAGCTGCTGGATTTCGGTCTCGCTAAGCTCCTTGATCCATCTCACGGAGTAGAGGGAGCGACCCTCACGGTACCCTGTTTCACACCCGCCTACGCGAGTCCGGAGCAGGTCCGGGGCCGTCAGGTGGGGACACCTTCAGACGTCTTTTCCCTCGGTGTGGTGCTGTACGAGATACTGTCCGGTACGCTTCCCTTCCAGATGGAGTCGGCCTCACCTGCCGAGATTGAGCGCATCGTGTGCAACACGCATCCGGAGCGGCCCAGTGTAAGGGTGGCCCAGAAACGTGTGCGACAGTTACTCGAAGGAGACCTCGACACCATTGTCCTGAAGGCACTCGCGAAGGACCCGGCTCGACGATACGGATCGGCAGAGCAGTTGGCTGACGACATCCGCCGCCACCTGCGCGGACTTCCCGTGCGGGCACGGCCGGACAGCATGACCTACCGGCTCGGCAAGTTCATACAGCGCAACAGGACTGGTGTGGCGGCGGCAGCGTTGGTGGCCGTCTCACTGATGGGTGGTACGCTGGTGGCCGGATGGCAGGCACGCAGAGCGACCGCACAGCGAGATCTAGCAGCCGACGAGGCCCGGAAGGCTGCCCTGGTGACCACGCTGATGGTGGATCTGTTCCGGCTCTCTGACCCCACGGCGACCTTGGGCGACAGGGTCACCGCACGTGAACTACTTGATCGCGGAGTCGAGCGCATCGAGCGAGAGTTCGGCGCGCAGCCGGATGTGCAGGCACAGGTGTTCACAGAAGTGGCCCGCGTCTACGCCAACCTGGGCCTGCTCGAACGGGCCGAGCAACTTGCTCGGCGGGCGCTGGACATCCACAACGACCTCCACGGCCCCGAGAGCCTCGAGGCTTCGGCCAGCCTCGACCAACTCGGAGAGATGCACGCAATACAGGGCAATAACGAAGCGGCAGTAGAGGAATACAGGCGTGCAGTGGCAATCCGCTCCGCGGCCCTCACCCAACCTGATACCCTCCTCGCTCATATCCAGTCGGAATTGGGCTTCCTTCTCAGATCCGCAGGTGAACACGAGGAGGCGGGCGACATGTTCACCCAGGCGCTCGAGACCCAGCGCCAGCTGCTGGGTGACGAACGACCTGAGGTCGCGATGACGCTATTCGGTTTGGCGGCGACATTTCATGACCGCGGCAGCTTCGACGAAGCGGAACAGTTGTTCCAGAATGCCCTGGCGGACTACGACGTCGCGCGTGGCAGACCTCACCCGATGGCGGCCACCGCGCTTCTCAACGTCGGAATGATCAGGCGCTTGCGCGAACAGTACCGGGCGGGCGAACCGCTGTTGCGTGCGGCCGTATCGATGCGCTCGGCCCTGTACAAAGCGGACCATCCCGACGTCATTGAAGCCCTGGCCCAGTGGGGCATCGACCTCACGGAACTGGGCCGCTACGCAGAGGCGGAACCCGTTCTGACGGACGGACTGGAGCGATCAGACCGCTCTCTGGGAGTAGATCACCCGTTCTCCAGCACATTGCGAGAAGCGCTGGCCGTGCTGGAAACAGCCACCGGCAGACACGCCGAGGCGGCTGCCCGCTTCGATACTTCGTTGGCGGTGAAGCGGGACCGCTATGGAGACGACCACCCGCAGCTCGTGTTCGCCCTGCTGCGGTCGGCACGACCCCTGATTGAAGGTGGTCGCCTCTCCGAGGCAGAGGCTCGGCTCGACTCGGCCCTCGCGCTGGGAGACCCCGACTCGCGCGGTGTGTCGGACCTGCTTGGCCTGAGCAGCAAGGTCCAGATCGAGCTGCGACGTGGCCGACTCCGAGCGGCTGATAGCTTGCTGAGCGAGGCGGAGTCCATCGCCCGCGATCAACTGCGCGAATCGCACCGTTACACACTGATGCTCGGACGCGAAAGGGCAGAGCTATTCTTGGAACTGGATCAGCCCGATCAGGCCGTACCGATTCTGCAACGTGTACTGGAAGGTGAGCGCGCAGTGCGCCCGCCGCCACACCCCCGCGTCGGCAGCACTCTCAGGCTACTGGGAGCAGCGTACCTCGCCCAAGGGAAGGGCGAGTTGGCTGAGCACACCCTCCACTCTGCACAATCCGAGCTGCGCGAGCTACCAGAGTGGCACTGGGAGGTAGGAGAGGTTGAGAGCCTCCTGGGTGCCGCGTTGCTGGCTCAGGGAAGACCGGAAGAAGCCCTACCACTGCTCGAACAGGGACTGGAGACTGTGCGGGACTACCGGGGTCCAGGTTCCAGGGTGGCGGTGCGGGCAGAGCGCAGATTGGCGCTAGTAAGGGGAAGCTCTCCTCGTTAGATCCCCCCAACCCATCCAAGCACCCTAGGGCCGAGTTGCGTGAGCCGGAAGCGGCTCAGCATGACGGGTGTGCCGCCGGGCACGCCAACCTGGTGCCGTGGCCAGCTGAGCTAGAGCGAAGGCAGACACCCGGACGCCGACGACTGCCTCACCCGCGCGGAGGTCGCTGGCGTAGTAGGGCAGCAACGGCAGGATCATCGCGAATCCCACCATGTCCACAAATGCTGCTACTAATAGAACGACCATTCCAGTCATTGTGTCACACACAACTCTCGGCTAGTCAACGCGCCGCCCAGCGGGGCCGCACCCATATGAGACACTGGATCGTCTCGGCAGGGCTCAGGCGCCCGCTGGCAGTCCGGCGTGAGCCGATTTCTCTGACTACTGCGCCACTATGTCGGAGTGAGGACTAAATGCCGGCTAGCTGGGTGGAGGGCCAGCCGACTAAACGAATGTGACTGACTAATCTGGAGGTATGATGAACGATCTGACTATGGCCACCACCAACGGCGGAAGCGCGACGATTGCTGGCGACGCGATCGACCTTCTCGCGACGGGATTGCGTGGCGAGCTGTTGACACCCGACTCAATCGGCTACGATGACGCGCGGACCATCTGGAACGCCATGATCGATAAGCGTCCCGGCATGATTGTCGAGTGCGCGGGCCCTGCAGATGTCATGAGGGCGATCAGTTTCGCCCGCGAACACAGTCTCCTGGTCTCCGTACGCGCTGCCGGTCACAACATCGCCGGCAACGCGGTAAGCGACGGTGGCATCATGATCTCGCTAGCCAACATGAAGTCGGTCAGAGTGGATCCGTCTGCCAAGCGCGCTTGGGTCGAGCCGGGCGTCACCTTGGGCGACTTGGACGGCGAGACGCAGGCCCACGGGCTTGCGGTCCCCGTCGGGATCAACTCCACCACCGGCATTGCCGGGCTCACACTGGGCGGCGGCTTTGGCTGGCTCAGCCGCAAGTACGGGTTGACCATCGACAGTCTGATCTCTGCTGACGTAGTGACCGCAAGCGGGAAGATGGTGCGGGCAAGCAAGACAGAGAACGCGGACCTCTTCTGGGGAATCCGTGGCGGCGGTGGGAACTTCGGGATCGTCACCGCATTCGAGTTCGCGCTACACCCAGTGGGTCCGGAGGTGTTGTCAGGCCTGATCGTGCATCCGTTTCGGGATGCCAAGGAGATACTCACGTACTACCGCGAGTTTACTGCGCAGGCTCCGGACGAACTGAGCGTGTGGGTGGTGATGCGGAAAGCGCCGCCGCTGCCATTTCTGCCGGAGAACGTTCACGGCACTGATGTCTTGGTGCTCGCGGCAATGTACACCGGGGATATGGCCGAAGGCGAAAAAGCACTCGCTCCACTGAGGAAGTTCGGCAACCCGATTGCCGACGTGATCAGTCCGCACCAGTTCACAGGATTCCAGTCCGCATTCGATCCGCTTCTCACCCCCGGTGTGCGGAACTACTGGAAATCGCACGACTTCCTCAAGCTGAGTGACGACCTGCTCGACACGTTGGTCGGGTATGTCGAGAAGTTGCCGGATGCTCAGTGTGAGGTCTTCATCGCCCAGATGGGCGGTGCCACGAATCGCGTGCCGGCCGACGCCACGGCGTACCGCCACCGCGATGTCGAGTTCATCATGAACGTGCACGGCCGGTGGGACGATCCCAAAGCTGACGGCAAGTGCATTGGTTGGTGCCGCGAGCTGTTCGATGCAGCTACGCCGCATGCGACGGGCGGAGTATACGTCAACTTCATGACGGAAGAGGAAGCACAGCGGGTAGAGGCCGCATACGGCGACAGCTACAAGAAGCTGGTGGAGCTGAAGAACAAGTACGACCCTACCAACATGTTCCGGTTGAACCAGAACATTCGGCCTACTGCGTAACCGATATTGTCACGACGCCCACCGACGCTCACGGACGCAACCGCATTCCCCGCGAGCCATGGCCTGCTGCGCCGGGCATGGATAGCTGCCGATGACTCTCGAGCACCGCGGAGGCTCCGGATGTGAAACGCAACGGACCGGTGTTGCCGACGTGATGAGCCGATTGGGCTCAGTCCTGCGCTTCGGTTCATGACGGGCACGAGGTCCCGCCGAAGGTCCACCGCTCAGCTCACGAAAGGGAGCACTCACTAATGACACCACGTCAGCCTCCTATCGATCCCATGCTCGCCTTCCTCGTGGTGGCGTTTGTCGCCGGATGCACAGCCAGTGCGTCAGACGCACCGCGCGAACCACACACGGCCGCCGAGTCACCCATAGAAGCCGGCCGTTATCTGGCCACGGTGGCCGGCTGCAACGACTGTCACACGGACGGCTACCTGTTCAAAGACGGCGATGTCCCGCAGGCGGAGTGGTTTCTCGGATCGTCACTCGGTTGGCGTGGGCCATGGGGCACGTCCTATGCTCGCAATCTGCGGCTCACAGTGAGCACGATGACGGAGGACGCCTGGGTCCAGATGCTCAAGACCAGACAGGGCCTACCGCCCATGCCCTGGATGAACGTCAACCAGATGGCTGAGGCAGACATGCGGGCGATGTATCAGTACTTCCAGTCGCTGGGACCGGTGGGCGAGCAGCCGCCCAATCCGGTGCCGCCCGATCAGGAACCGACGACGCCCTTCATCTCACTCGCGCCGGTGGACCCGGTAGCGCCGTAAACATGTTGCGGCTGTAGAGTAGAGGTACTTGGGGACGACGTCTGCCAGATCTTGGTAGAGCCGGATATCGAGACATTCTCGCTCCTCTGCCACAGCGGTCGAAACCAGACTCGCAAAAGCTGGCTGGGGGATGGAGGCGCAAGCGCTCCGCGAATGTAGAGAGATCGCCGCCGATCACTGGCAAATTACTCTCTCTTTGTAAGGAACCAGGAAATCACATGCCCAACGAGCTGTCTAAGATACTTGATACTCCGGAACCAGATCGCTTTGCGTTTTCGAGGTTTATCGACGCGCTGCCCGATGCCATCGTTATCGTTGATCGCAGTGGACGCATGGTCGACCTGAACATCCAGACAGTTGGATTATTCGGATATGCACGCACCGAGTTGCTCGGTGAACCAGTAGACATGCTGCTACCTGAGCGGCTTCGTAGTCGACACGTGGGTGAGCGGGACCGGTATAACCAGTCACCTCATATTCGTCCCATGGGAGCCGGAATGAGTCTGCTTGCCCACCACAAAGACGGACACGAATTCCCGGTCGAGATCAGCCTGGGATCGTACCAGTCGGCGGAGGGTCCGCAGGTGATCTGCGCCATTCGCGATTTGACCGCACTCCCGTACGCGCGACAACCAGTGGTGAACCGATAGACATGTGGAAGTCGACTGCAAACCGCTCCTTGTGCGAGCTCCACTGGCCCGATGCGCAGCAGGTAGGGGTCCGGCCGTAGTGCCGGACCCCTAATTTGGAGGACATCTGATTCGGAGCGTGCGCTCTCGGCACAGCGGCACCGGATGTACCATGCCGCAGCTAGTGTCCGTTAGCCATTGCAGCGACGGCCTCATCCGTAGTCCACGTGGTGTTCGCCATGAAACGAAAGTTCGTCATGGCTGACGCGTATCCGTTACCATCAGGTATCTTGGCGGCCGCGGTCGCATCCGTGACCACTGCGACCTCGAACCCTTGCTCGAGAAGCTCCCGCATGTGCGCCTCGACACAGAGGTTAGCCGACATACCGGCAAGGACGACCTTGTCAATCCCCCGCTTGCGCAACTGCAGCACGAGGTCGTTTGTCTCAGGTCCGTACACTTTGTGCGGGCTCGCGACGATCGTCCTTCCGTCCTCGAGGTAGGTCTTGTAGCGCGCGAGCCAGTCGGCGCCAGACCCCTCGAACCCGTCGAGACTAAGTGGTGACGCTCGATCGAACATGCCAATGTTGTGCATGAGTACTTCCAGGGCACCGCCGAATTTCCACCCGTGGTCGGTAGGGTAGTAGTAGTGCGGCGAAACGAACAGTTCATATCCGCCCTCTTTAGCGGCTTGCATGAGCCGGTCCAGATTCTCGACAGTGTTGTTCTCGATAACGCTCTCACCCACGACGCCCCAAGTCACCCCGTCGGGACTCAGGAAGTCATTCTGTGGGTCGGTTACCACGACGGCGGTGCGCGCCGCGTCGATCTCCATTCCGGGGTTCGGCAGCTGCGCAGCCAGGGTGCCGGCCGGGACAACGAGACTCAGCGCCACTACGAGCGGCCACTTGACTTGCCTGCGGTTGCACATGGGAGGACCTCCTGTCCAGGGATATCCGTGGAAACAACTCGTTCGGGGGAATGGTTCCTCTCGACACCGGCCCGCGACAAACTCCACCACTAGGAAGGCGAGCATGTGATCGATCGGAGGCTGACGTGGTGTCATTACGAGCACTCCCCTTCCTGCGCTGAGCGGTGGACCTTCGTCGGGACCTCATGCCCGTAAGAATCGAAGCGCAAGACTGCGGCCAATCGGCTCATCACCTCTGCGGCACCGGTCCGTGACCAGACCCACCGGAACCCCACCCATCTTCCCATGTGTCACAGGCCAACTATTGCGTCTCGTCTCGCGGCGAGATTGGGGTCTCTGTATGGGTGTCCAACAAATCTCCGGCAGTGTCTCGCGCGTGGTCAGGGTCGGCAGAGCATCGCCGGCCCGGTTTCTTTCCGGCCTCCCTCACTGTTGTTGTTCCGTTAGCAAGGAGCGGTTCTAGCCGGCAGCGACAACCTCGCGGGGCCTTTGAGCACCTTGCCCCGGACGGTATCCTTCCATCATTGCCAATCCTCCTCTCCATTGGCGAGAGAATCTGGTTGGCGACGCTCCTGGTCGCATTCGCGGGTCCGCGCGAGGGTTGAACGCTGGTATGTCACCGGACCGGCGATACATGGACACGGTAGCGGGCCCGACACCAGCAACAGACCAGTCGCGGTAAGCAAACATCTCCAAGGACCACTTCGGAGGTTGTGACTGCAATGGAATTCATTGACAGCATGCCGCTGTGGCTCGTTGCGGTGAGCGTGTTCGCTCTGCGGATCGTAGACGTGTCTCTCGGCACCATCCGGACTGTCTTCGTTGTCCAAGGTCGCCTGGTCGTTGCTGTGTCGATCGGGTTCTTCGAAGTGCTGATTTGGGTAACCGCCGTGTCGCAGGTTGTCATGCGGATCCATGAGAGCCCCCTCCTCGTGTTCGCTTTTGCGGCTGGCTTTGCAGCCGGCAACGCGACAGGGATACTGCTGGAGCAACGACTTGCTGTTGGCAGGTGCGTCCTCCGGATGATTAGCAAGGGGGGTGGCCACGAGATTGCCGCAGCACTGCGAGCGGCGGGCCACGTCGTGACCACTTTTCAGGGAGAAGGGGCTGACGGTGTGCGCACCCTGGTATACACCACCTGCCCGCGACGCGAAGTACCACGACTGATTCATGTAGCCAAAACGATCGAACCGAGCTTATTCTATATCGTTGACCGCTTCTCGCAGAGTGGTCATATAGGGCCGCTGCCACATCCAACCGGTTGGCGGGCTGTGTTCAAAAAGAAGTGAGGCAGACACAGGAGTGACTCGTCACTTCTCGACGCCAAACACGCCATAGCCCGGGCAGCCGCTCTGACGCCGTTGAGCCGGTGAACGATGGTGTTCGCGCTCTGGTGCCGCAACGACGGGCAGAGGTGTAGGCGGCCCGTAGCTACACCAGGTCCCAGAAGGCCGTTAGCCTGGACGATCGCTCCGCGGTGTCCCGCTGCCTGCCGAGGAGGGCACGAGTTTTCTCATGAGAGTTGCCGTCATCCACAACCGTGACCGCGCGGGCGTCATCAACGTTTTTGGCCCGCAGAATAGAGAGCGTTACAACCCCAAGACGGTGGAGCGCGTGGCGGCGTCCTTGGAGAAAGGGGGCCACACCGTACGGGTCATCGACGGGAACATGCACGTGGTCGAGCAACTGCGAGACTTCATGCCGCGGGTGATCGAGGGGGAGCGGCCGGGGATGGTGTTCAACATGGCTTACGGCATCCAGGGTGTCAGCCGCTATACCCACCTCCCCGCCATCCTCGAAATGCTCGGCGTGCCGTACGTGGGCTCGAACCCCATGGCTCACGGGCTGGCACTCGACAAGGTGATTGCCAAGATCGTGTTCCAGAACGCGGGCCTTCCCACCCCCGGATTCTGGAACTTCGCGTCCGCAGACGACGCGTTCGAGGACCTCACTTTCCCGGTGATCGTAAAGCCCAAGATGGAAGCTGTCTCCTACGGGATCCGGGTGGTGGAGAACGAGAGCGAGTTGCGGGACGCGGTCAAGCATATCATCGACGAGTTCCAGCAGCACGTGCTGGTCGAGCAGTTCATCCCCGGGCGAGAGCTCGCCGTGGGGCTGCTCGGGAACGGCCCCCCGGAGGTGCTGCCCATCGTGGAGATCGACCTGGCGGGCGACCCCAATGCGATCCAAACGGCAGGCGACAAGCTGACAAAGCCACGGGGCAAGATCTGCCCGGCCGAGATCCCGGAGGCGAAGACCGCAGAGATAAACAACCTCGTGCGGCGTGCGTTTCGGTCGCTCGAGCTGTTCGACTTCGCGCGGGTGGATCTGCGTATGGACGCCGAGGGCAACCTGTACATCCTGGAGATCAACTCCATGGCGAGTCTCGGCCTCACGGGGACCTACGTGCACGCGGCGAAGACGGCAGGCTATACCTACGAGGGTCTCGTCAACCGCATTCTGGACGTCGCAGCCGTGCGCTACTTCGGTCAGGATTATGCGGCGGAAGCGGCGGACCAGACGCACGTGAAGGATTCCAAGCCGCAGAAGCTCTCCACCCGCGTACGCTCGTATCTACGCGCCCAAGCCCCGACGATCGAGGATTCGGTGCGCCGCATGGTGGAGATGCGCACACCTGCAACCGAAGTGGAGAGCGTGAATGCCCTGGGTGAATGGCTCAGCGGGCAGTTCAAGCAGCTTGGCTTCACCGTGCGCAGCATCCCGCGGGTGGGCGTCGGGAACATGCTCTACTGCTACAACCACAACGACGACGAGTGTGACGTGCTGCTCCTGGGGCACCTGGATACTCCGATCCCCGCAGGCGGGTTCGTGCCGTTCCGCGAAGCCGAGAGTCGTACCTACGGGACCGGTGCCGCCGAGAACAAGGGCGGCATCGCCGTGGCGCTGGCGGCTCTGCGGGCGCTGCGCTACGCCCGCACGGTGCGCCGCATCCGCTGTGGAGTGCTGCTCACGACCGACGACACGCGCAACGGGGCCGCAGGCCGCGGAGTAGTTGAGGAGCTAACTGCGCGGGCCAGCTATGTCGTCGGACTGAAGGCTGGCGACCCCGATGGTGGCGTCGTGGCGTCGCGGGCCGGTCGCGGCACGTACCGTCTCACAGCAGTCTACCCGAGGAAGAGGCGCGTTACGGAGGCTGCCGTGCTCGCGCACTTGTACCGCAACGTAAAGGCCATGGAGCAGTTGTCTAACGCCGAGGCGGGGCTGCAGGTAGCCATTCGTCGTCTCGAGCTGGACGCTCCCTTCGGTCGGTCGCCCGAAAAGGCCGAGGCCGTGGTCTCGGTTCGGTTCAGCCGGCTGGAGGATGGCCAAAGCATCGAGCAGGAGATCCACTCACTAGCGGCAAGACGCTCCGCCCAAGGCATCCGGCTGCGGGTGGCCGGCCAGATCCACCGCCCTCCACTCACGGCGAACGCAGCGCGACAGACGTTTTTCGAGGAGGTGGCCCGGATCGCAGGGCGCCTCCATGTGCCGGTTACAGCGTCTCACCGGTGGCACTCCGCCGACATCTGCTTCGTGCCCGAAACCGTGCCGGCCATCGACGGCATGGGCCCCATTGGTAGCGGCGAGCGAACCCAAGAAGAGCACATTCTGCGGAGTTCGCTGGTGGAGCGCGCGGCTCTACTTGCCATGGTCATGCACCGCTGCGCCAAGGGTGAGGAGCAGTGAGAATCCGGCGGGTAGAGGGCGAATTCCAGCCGACCGCCGACTCCAAGTGCGCGGAAGCGACCGGGGGAATGGTCGCTACCGCATTCCCGGATGCCACCGCGGCGGGAGTGGAGATGCTAGCACAGGGTGGCAACGCGATCGACGCCGCGTGCGCCGTGGGTCTTGCCCTGGGTGTGTGCGAGCCGCAGGCCAGCGGACTAGGAGGTCAGAGCACGGGGCTCGTCCATTACGAAGGGCGCACCTTCGCCGTGGACGGATCTAGCCGGGCCCCTTCGCTCGCTCACCGGTCGCAGCTGGAGGACCCGGAGCGACTCAGGGTGGGATACCGGGCGACAACGGTGCCGAGCACGCCGGCTACCTACGGCTGGCTGCATCGCCAGTACGGGCGGCTCGACTGGGGCACGGTTGTAGAACCGGCTATCCGCACAGCGCGTCAGGGATACCCCATCACGCAACTGCAGCACGACCTCCAGGAGCGCGAGCGCGAGAATTTCCTGGCAGTGCCGTCGCACTCCGGTGCCCGGTACTTCCTGGCCGATGGTCGCGAGTCGCATCCCGTGGGCAGTTGCTTCAAGCAGCCCGAAGTGGCGGGCGTGCTCGAGCTAATAGCATCCGCAGGGGTTGAAGCTTTCTATCACGGAGACATCGCCAGCCAGATCGACGCAGATATGCGGGCGAACGACGGGCTGCTGCGGGCGGATGATCTCGCGCTCATCCCCTGGCCTATCGAGCGGCGCCCGCTGGCGCGGCGCTACCGCGGTTACCTCATAAAGACGATGCCGCCGCCGGGGGCGGGGCGCACCTTGCTCCTCGTGTTCCTCATGCTCAACTACCTCTAGTCCAAGTTTATCGGCGGCAACGCGTCGGAGCGGTATCACTTCCTTGCCGAGACCTTCCGTAAAGCCTTCCTGCAGCGGCAGGATCGCCCCTTCGATGCTAACACCTACCCGCAGCTCCCCGACAAACTGATGCTGAGCAAGCGATTTGCTCGGGAGCTGGCCGCTAGCATCGCCGAGGAGATGGACGTCCGCCTCCCATTGGAAGACGTGCTGGGCGAGCACATGGGTGAGACCACCCACTTCTCGGTCGTGGACCGGGACGGCAACATCGTCACGATGACGCAGTCCATCGAGCTGGTCTACGGCTCCAAGGCCGCAGCCAACGGCCTCGGCTTCCTGTACAACAACTACATGCTGGCCTTCGAGCTGGAGAACCCGGCGCACCCGTACTACCTACGGCCCAACGCCGTACCTTGGTCGAGTGCAGCACCCACCATCGTGTTCCGCCGCAAAGAGCCATGGCTCGCCGCCGGGTCCCCGGGCAGTGAACGCATCTTCTCCGCTCTCACCCAGTTCCTGGTGCAGGTCTTCGACGGCTCCGCCCCCATCAGTGTGGCCTCAAACGCGCCGCGAATCCACTGCTCGATCGGCGGGAGACTGAACTACGAAGCAAAGAGGATTGCGCCAGAGGTAGTCGCGTATCTCGAACGGTTGGGCTACAAGCTCATTCCCCGGGAGCCGTACGCATTCTACCTGGGCTGTGTGCAGGCGGTGCTCAAGCGGCAGACCGGCAACGGCTTCCAGGGCGTGGCCGACCCGCGGCGCGACGGGACGGCGGGCGGGCCGTCCTGAGGGTGCTGCCGGTCCTCCTCTCGATCCCGCACGGCGGCACCCGGATTCCCGAAGAGCTGCGCCACCGCGTCTGCATCACGCCCCACGATCTGTTCGATGACAGCGACGCGTTGACGGTGGACATCTACGACCTTGGTGCCGGCGTAGCGCGGGTGGTCAAGGCCGACATTGCGCGTGCGTTCGTCGACCTCAACCGGTCTCCCGACGACCGGCCGCCACGCAATCCGGACGGCGTGGTCAAGACAGCGACCTGCTTCAACCGACCGATCTACGTAGCAGGACGCGAGCCTGGTACCGCACTCACGGAGCGGTTGCTCGAACAATACCACGCTCCGTACCACGCGGAGCTTGCCGAGGCCGCAGCAGATCCCAGCATCAAGCTCGCACTCGATTGCCATTCGATGCTCAATGTGGCACCACCAATCGGTCGCGATCACGGGCAAGCTCGCCCGTTGTTCTGTCTCAGCAATCGGGACGGTGCAACCGCACCCATGGAGCTACTGGAGCGCCTGGCTGTCGCCTTCGTCCAGGCGTTTGAGGTTCCGCGGGAGCAAATCAGCCTGAACGACCCGTTCAAAGGCGGGTACATCACCGAGACTCAGGGGGGCGGCCGGCTTCCCTGGATCCAGGTAGAGATGAACCGCTGCTTCTACCTCGACGAACCTTGGTTCGATCGCAACACTCTGCGCGTCGATCCCGGACGCATCGCGGAACTGCGCGACCGCTTTCGCGGCGCGCTGCACCGCTTGGGATTGTGAACGCCAGGCGTGTGCGGCAGTTGATCAGCATGCGGTCGATCACACGGGGCTCGGGATGAAGGTTGGGTGTGGGCGGGTGTACGCCCGAGGGTGCGGTGTTAGTCGGTCTCTACCTCCTCTACTTGTTATGGCTCACTTCATGACGAGCGGTCGTGACGGATAGGGTCGTCAGAGCCCACATTGGACATCTCACAGCAAGCCTCACAGCAGACCGCTCGCAAGCGTCGCCAACCCAAGAAAGCTGGAGAACCCCACTACGTCGGTCACTGTCGTCAGGATGATTGACGACGCCTGAGCGGGATCCTGCCCTAGCCGTGCGAGAACGATCGGTATCGATGCTCCGGCAAGGCCCGCGATCCCCATGGAAATCACCATTGCGATCGCTATCACTCCCGTCAGACCGAGCGAGCTGCTCCAGATGTAGACCGCGAGGGCGGTGACCAGGGCAACTGCGATGCCGTTGATGGCTCCGGTAGCGAACTCCTTTACGCTGACTCTAAGCCAGTGCCGCGCACGGATCTCCCTCAGCGCCAGACCACGCATGGTCACGGCCAGCGCCTGTGAGCCGGTGTTGCCCGACTGACCGGCCACAACCGGTAGCAGTACTGCGAGTGCGGTGAACTGGGCTATGGTTCCCTCGAACAACCCGACCACCGCGGCCGCTAGAAACGCCGTGCCGAGATTGACTTGCAGCCAGGGCAGACGGCGTCGCACCGCGAAGGACACTTTGGAGAGAGCCCGTTCGTCCTTGCTGGCTCCCACCATGGTCTGCACGTCGGCCGTAGCCTCTGCCTGAACCGCCGCAAGCAGAGCAGCCTGTCGGATGACGCCGATCACCCTACCTTCAAAGTCGGTAACCGGCAGGCTTGCGACCTTGGAGAGGTTCAGGACATCCAGCACCTCCTCTCTCGACGCGGTGGCTTGCACGCTCACCGCTGGTGTCCGAACCAAGCCATCCAAGGTGTCCGAGGATTGGGCCAACACAAGCTCCTGCAGTGCAACCGGGCCCACCAGCCGTGCCTGGTCGTCTATCACGAAGACGTCGGAGATCCGACGGCGTCGAAAGGAACGGATCCGCCTGACGACTTCACCGACCGTGGCATCGGGTCGGAAGATGGTGACGCGCGGGTCCATGATGCCGCCCGCCGAGTCGGCTGGATGGCTCATCAACTCGAGGATTTCCTTGGACTCACTCTCCTGGATAGCGCCAAGCCTACTGGTTCTGCGATCGACGTCGAGCCGTGCGAGAATCGCGGCCACCGGGCCCGGCTCCAACAGAGCCACCAATTCGCGCAGGGGCGCGTCACCCAATTGCTCCAAGACCTCTGCTGCCGTGTCGGGCCGCAGGCGCTGGAAGACTCTCGCGGCGTCTCTAGCGGGCAGGGCCTCGATGAGTCGAGTCACCTCCCTGGCTGGCAGGGTTTCAGCGAGCAGCGCGACTTCATGCGGATAGAGTTCAGCATATTTCCTAGCAAGGGCGCGCTGGGTGCTGGGGGGCTTAGCTACCACGTTTACCTCCTGCGCGTGGTTTCGGCGTAGTGCGCGCTGGCTGATCATGTACCTGCAAGGATGGCAGTAGCGTCGAGAGACCGAGCCAGTACAGCTCCGAGAGACCGACCAGGGTGTGGGTGAGGCCGGAGGGCGTTGGCTTCGCACCGAGTTGTCGCAGCTGCCGGTGTCGTAGGATTCCCAGCAGGACACCGGTGTTGTCGACTACGGGGATCGCGTCCAGATCGCGCCAGGCGGCGAGAGAGATGCTGCTCGCCAGCCTGGCGCCGGCCTGCAGCTGCGCGGTCGGGGGTCGCATAATGCTCGTGACGGGTGCCTTGGAAGCGGCGCGCACAAGGTCGCGGACATGGAGGTAGCCTAGCAGGCGGCGCGCACGGTCCACCACGTAGAGTTGGTGGTGGAACGTGCCGGTACGCCGACGGAGCAGACGCTGAGCCGCTTCGCTGGTCAGGTCACTGGGAATCGCGAGCACCTCGGGATCGGTAACGGCGCCCACGGTACCGTCTGCATACTCTAGCAGCCGGTCGAGCTGTCCTCTCCGGTCTTCCGGCAACGTCGCAACGAGTTCGGCGCGTCGTGTGGCGTTGAGCCTGCGAAGCATTAAAGCGGCACTGTTGAGTGGCACCTCGGCGGCCACCGCCGCCGCCTGCTCCAAGCTCAACAACGACAGAATCTCCGCGCCTGTCGCGAGGTTCATGTGACTCACCACGCTGGCGCTGACTTTAGAGGGCAGCTCACTCAGAAACGGTGCGGCGTCTGAAGAAGGGGACTGCTCCAGCAAACGGGCGGCATCTTCGGGGTGTGTCTCCGCGAACCGGCGCGCGCACATTTGCACGGCCGGCACGACTAAGCTCCTCCGGCTACGAGCAGCGAGGCCTCTTCGCTGAACCGCTTGGCCGGTACCAAAAGCCGGCCCTCCCGAGCCGACAGTACCACCGCCGTAGGTGTGAGCTGGACGATCTCACCCTCGATGTCGCCGATGCGGACGACTTGTCCCACGCTGTAGCTCTGGGACGCGTAGTACGCAGCTACGATGTTGCTCACCGCGGTATTGGCGCCGATACCGAAGGCCAGTCCGGCGCTGGCGAAGGCGGCCCCGATCACCACCGTTACGAGGATCACCAGGAGCTGAGCGTCAATCCCGATCTGATCTAACGCAACCACTACGGCAACCAGCAACACCGCTGCTTGCGTCGTGCGACCCACTCCCTCGTTACGAGCTATGCCGGCCGATCTGGCGCCCGTGGACACTGCACGGCGCGCGACTCTGCCCACGATCATTCCCGCCACGATGACTGCTATCGCGGCCAGGACGTTGGGAAGATAGTAGGCAATCTGGCTGAGCACACTGGTCACTACCGTGAAGCCCAACGATTCGATCGCGGCAGCTGCAAACAGCAGAAACACGACCCAGAACACGAATCCGGCGACAATCCCGGGTACAGTGGATCGTACACCAGAATCGTGCACGGCCTCTGCGACGCTGGCGCTCTGGTTCGGGTGATCTAGCACGCGCTTGACAACGCGGCCGGTTACGAAGCGGAGCAGAGTCGCCAGGATCCAGCCAGCAGCCAGCAGCCCAACCGAGGCCACGAATCTCGGGAGCAACTGCTGCGCACTTTCGGTGAGACTAGTGAACCATTCCATGAGCATCCTCCTTGGTCAGCGGCCGTTGGAGCAGAGATTGTCTAAGGTCTGACCTCAATGTTAAGCCGAGCATTGAGACGGTACACCCCTTAAGTAGCCCGTGGCTAGTGTTGGGACCAGACTATCGGTCGCTGGCGAGCAACCGGAAGTCTTCTGAGATCCTAGTGCCAGACGGGTCTAGCGAGACCGGCTCGAGATTGGCCGTGTGGTTCGAGAAAGCAGTGGCTCGTAGGATGAGACTGTCGCGGCTGATGCGTCTGGCTGCGAGTCGGGCTTGCTGTTCGCCGAGAGCGGACCAGCCCGGCGCACCAGGCTCCTTGCCGCAGGCACCTGGGATCCTGAGACTAGAGAGACTTCCGCTCCTCTTCGAGCAACCCGTGCCGTCCTCGAATCTCGCCCCCCACGCGGCGGTGCCATAGAGTTTCTCGTATGCGTTTGGCAGCGACCCTTGCGGCTTCGGCCTTGTCCTCTTCCCCCAAGCGTTCATAAGCCAGAGCCTTGCCCTCCCATGCCACGGCATATGTGGGGCCTGAGAGGAGGCACTGATCGAATTCACGAATGGCCTCCGCCAGCATTCCTCTCTCTAACAACTGCTGCCCCTGATTGAAGTGTTCTTCGATCGCAGTGACGGCTGATTCCAGGCGCAAACGAACGACATCTGCTTCCTTCATTGTCAACACTGGGCACGGCAGCTCGCGCAGAATCTTGTGTGTCACGCTACCCAAGAGAATGCGCTCAACGCCGGTCTTGCCTAAGGTCCCCATCGTAAGCAAGTCTGCCTTTAGCTCAACCGCCTCCGCAACGATCTCCTTGTGAGTCATCCCGTAGCGCACCTTCCTGGTCCAGTCGACCCCCCCAAAGTCGCAGCCCGCTAGGAAGTCGTCGAACTCGATCTGCTGTCGGTTGAGTCTAGCCTGATCCTTTTCCGCGGACACACCGACGATCGGCATGTGGAGCGGCAGCAGCGGTTCCTGCACGTTGAGCACGGTCAGCTTGGCGTTGAACCTGCGGCACAGCACCAGCGCGTTCTGCAACGCGCGCCGTGACGCTCTGGACGTGTCTGTGGGACACAATATCCGACGCGGTGTGGGCGAAGCATCCGTTCTGGCGATCCACACGGGCGTGATTGCACGGCGCAGGACCCGCTCCGCGGTGACACCTGGCCGACATTTACCGCCGGACTTCCTTGCACCGCACCCAATCACGATTAGGTTGGCATCACGGCGGGCTGCTTCTTGGCAGATGACTTCCGCTGGAATTCCCTTGCCTAGGAAGATCTCAGGTGCGCCGACTCCCTGCGCCTCGATCTGTTTGGCCACCTCATGCAGGCGTTGCTCGATGTCCGCGATATCGCCGTCGTCTGAAAGCAGCGGTAGCAATGGCTCCGAAACGACGTGCAACAGCACGAGCTTGGACTGGAAGGTCTTGGCAAGCACGACGGAAGTGTCGATTGCAGGTGCGGAACCCGTGCCGAAGTCTGTCGTCAGCAGAATGGTCTCGAGCAGCTCCATTGCATCCTCGTATGGAACGTAGGTGACCCACGGCCCCGCGACTGAACTATCTCCTGCTGTCGTCGAGTTCCCGGAGTTTGCGTAGGATGCCCAGCGGGCTCTCACCGAGTCCCGCCGACACGATCGCCTTCATTTTGGCCTCGTCGGCGGCGAACTTCTTCCTGAGCCGGGCTTCGTAGGCCTCCTTGAGCGTTTCGAGTAGCTTGTCGAGCTCGTACGGCTTGGGCAGATACCCGAAGGCGCCGAGCTTGGTGAGCTCGACCGCGCTCTCGAGCGATCCATGACCCGTCAGGATGACGGCCTCGAGAAACTGGTGCTCTTGCTTCAACACGCGGAGAACCTCGCTTCCGTCCATCCCGGGCATCTTGAGGTCGAGCAGGGCGATGTCGAACTTTTCATCGCGCGCCAGCGCAATGGCATCAGGGCCGTTCGTGGCCGTCCTCACGTCAAAGCCGCGCTTCCTGAGGCGTGTGGCGATGGCGTCCAGGAAGCGGCTCTCGTCATCGACGATTAGGAGTTTGATGACCTGTTCCATTGGGGTCTCCTTGCCTCGGCTCACGTTCCGGGGAATCCGAGCCACGACCAGTAGCCCAGAATCACCCAAAACCACAGCACTGCAAAGCTGAGTGCCAAGACCGCGGCTCCGTGCTTTGCGAAGTCTCCGAGTGTCACCAGTTGTTCGCCCGTGTTCGGGTCTTTGGCCATGGCGAAAGCTAGTGCGTTTGACGGTGTTCCGATGATCAGCATGTGCGCGAATGAC
>JBDHKN010000077.1:0-21386 GCA_039586365.1 Gemmatimonadota bacterium
AGTCCGGGACCGTCAGTGTCTCACACCCGCCCAACGCCAGGGCCACGGCAAGCGGGGCGAGGTATGCTAGTCTTGTCCTTGTCATCGTCTTAAACCTCGCACGCATGGTTAAAAGCCCAGGTCGATCCCGAACCAGAAGCTTCGGGTCCGCGGGAACGGTGCCACGTCGATATTTCGGCCGACGCCTTGGTTGCCAAAGTTGCTCACCTCGGGGTCCATTCCGGTGTACGTGGTAGAGGTGAACAGATTTCGGCCGCTCAAACTGAGCCGCCCATATCGCGCTGCCGGCCAGATCCCATTGATGAACGACAGCGGCAGCTCGTACGACACGGTTAACTCACGCAACTTCAGATAGGTCGCGTCTTCGATGTACACCCTGATGTCGTTTCCGAACGTGGAGATCCGGTGCAAACCGATGGGATCGCCACTCTCCGGATCAATCTCGTCCCAGTCCTCAGTGTTACCACCGGCATCGTAGAGTAGCTTGGTCAGGTTCACGATTTGACTGCCTTGTTGCCAGTCAAACAGGAACGACACGTTGAAGCCCCTCCACCCGATGTCGTTACTGAACGACATGCGGAAGTCGGGGTTCGAGTCGCCTACCTTCGCTACCTCGGTGCCGCCGCTACCGTCGGGCACATTGCCCACGATCTGGGTGACCGACTGGCCTTGCTCGATCTTGAACGAGCCGAGACCCGTGCCGAATCCTGCGTTGGCCGGCAGGAACGCCGGAACCGGAAGCGTATCGACCTTGCTGCGATTCATCGAGAACGTGGTCCGGAGCAGCCACGTGATGTCGCGCGACTGCACCGGCGCTAGAGCCACAGCAGCGTCAACACCGTTCACGTGCATTCGGCCACCGTTGAACGTCTCGGTCTGGAATCCCGAAGACGGTGCGAGTTGCCGCTGCAGAATCAGGTCGCTCACGCGTCGGTGATAGACCGTCGCCTCCAGGCGCGCGCGCCCACTGAAGAGCGTGGCATCCAAGCCGCCTTCGATTTCCCGCTGGCGTTCCGGCTTGAGGTCGGTCACCACCACCGGTCCCTGCACCTGAAAGCCCGGGATACCGCCGATGTTCACGGTCGCGGTAAACGGGGTGAACTTGGCGCCAAACACCGGCTGGTTGCCCGACTCACCGTACGCGGCGCGGAACTTGAGGTCTTCCAGGACGCTACTCCCGACATTCATCCTGTAGGAAGCCGCAGCCTTAGGGTATAAGAACAGATCGCTGTCGGCGGTGTTCGCCGAGGTCTGGTCTGCCGTGAAGCCTGCGGTCAGCAGCAGGCGATCGTCGATCAAGACCTCCTCTTGCAGGTAGAACCCGAGATTCTCGGTGCGCTGCCGCAGCTCGTTCACCTGCACATTGGTCGCGGCATTCACGTTGCTCTGTCCCGGCACCGTTTCCTTACTCGTGATGCGGGACGTGTTGAGATCCGTCGTGGTGTAGGCTATGCCCCCAGACGTCGTCGAGGTGTAACGACCACTCGTCGGCGTAAACCTGTAGACAGCACTCCCATTCAGATTGACGTTTTCAACGTCGCTGTTGCTGAGCAACGAGGTTCCCCGCAGTCCATCGGTTGACCGCGATTCCTCGAACTGCAACTCGGGTGGGAAGAGCAGCTCGTTCTTCTGATGAAACTGATCCACGCCGCCGACACCGAGGAGCTGGAGGTTGTGGTTGGTGGAGCTGATCAAATCCCACTCTATTCGCGCCGAGCCGATCAGCCGCCATACATTCTCGGCGCCATCCATCAGCGCAATCGTCTCGAGTGGGTTGCTCCGCTCGAACGGATTGTCGGGAAAGGTACCTGCGACATTGGCGCAGATCGGCCGTGGATCCGACTCCAAACACCGGTCGAGATCGAACACGTTTGGGGTGAAGGCATACACCATGAATGGGCTGACACCGGCGTTATCGTTGTTGCTGACACCACGCTGCGCCGAGGTGTGCATCAGGTTGGTGCTCAACTGCACCATGATTCGGTCGCCGAGTGCCTGATCCAAATTCAGCCGCAGCGACTGCTTCTGGAATCCCGTATTCTCCATCACGCCCTGATCGTCCTTCCAGAGGCCGGAGGCAAAGTACCGGGTGTTCTCGTCGCCGCCGCTGACGCTCGCGGACGACTCGTAGGACAGTGCGTTCCGTGGCGAGAGAGCATCCTCGAGATCGTAGGAGACGCCGGGCTGGAAGTTGTACGCGGCTGCGGTCCCGGGAGCCAAACCAAACTCGTCATCGACGTCGCTCGCACTGCTGAAATCCTGTGGGCGAAAGCCCAACTTGTTGGCCAGGTCGAAGACGCCAAAGCGCTGCGTCACGTTGATTTGCGGGCGTCCCGATCGACCTCGCTTGGTGGTGATCAGGATGACGCCGCTGGAGGCCTGCGAGCCGTAGATCGCCGCCGCCGAAGGCCCCCTCAAGATCTCGATACTCTCGATGTCGCTGGGGTTGATGTCGACGATCCGGTTCACCTGGTTGTCCTGCGTCAGCGAGGGGTTCGACCCCCCTGCTGCCGCTGTCACCGCGTTGGCGTTGGACGGGATCGCGACATCGCTCACAATCACGCCGTCGATCACATAGAGCGGCTGGGCCACCGCGTTGATCGACGTCACGCCCCTGAACTCGACCTGCACACCGCCGCCCGGTGCACCGGAGTTGGACTGGATGTTGGCGCCGGCCACCTTGCCCTGGATCTGCTGTTCGACGCTGGCAGCCGGTACCCGTTCCACTTCTGCGGCACTCACCGTCGCCACGGCGTTTGCGAGGTTGCGGCGCTCTACTCCGGTGGCGCGACCGGTCACGACCACCTCGTCGAGCTGTAAGACGTCCTCCTGCAGCTCGATGTCGAGCGTGTTCTGATTCGCGGGGACCTCGACCAGGTACCGACGATAGCCGATGCGCCGAATGAGCAGGCTCACCTGACCGGCGGGTACGCCGATCGAGTAGGTCCCGTCCTCACTCACCACCGCGCGGATCGTCGTGTTGAGCACGAGTAATTCGGCCCCCGCCATCGGTTGCCCGGTGGCGGCGTCCACCACGCGGCCGGTCACCACCCGGGTCTGCGCGGCAGCGTCCACCGTGACTCCTGAGAACAGCAACAGGAGTCCCATGAAAATGACCCTGAATCTCATGAAAACACCTCCTTGTGATGAGACCAACTTGAGAAGAAACTCCCGTCGCTCCGGTCGAGGGCGAAGGAGTCGGGGTCCCAGTTGTTGTAGTAGGTAAAAGTGCCAGGCGCGTGGCTGTCCCGTTCCGGCCACGCGTGTTTCATCGACTGACTCTCGGAGGCGGCTTCGTGGTAGCTGCCCGACCAGGTCTGCAACGGGTGCTCGACCGTGGTCTGTTGTTCGGAGTCGGTGAGTGAGGGTGGCACCGAGTCGTCAATGCCGAGTTGGGCCCGGCGACCGCTAGGAGAGCTGGCCATATGAGAAGCCCGGTGAGGGCCGAGGCTGTGCGCCCGCTTCTCGTGATTGGTCTCGCGCTCACCGGTCCGGACTCCTCCACCTTGTCCCTGCTGCCGCTGACACTATCAATGATAACTATATATATACGTCATACGGAATCAAAGGTGCCGCGGTTTCGGGGAGCCCTGCGTTCGCGACGGAGATGCGACTCGGCTGATCCGTAACAGCTGACAGCGACGTTCACTTCGTCAAGAATCTATAAACTAAGACAAATCAATCACTTAGGAGATGAGCGAATACGACTTGCCGCTCCGGCGGAGCCTCGCTGATCCCTGCGTGCAGGCCGAGTGGCCTAGACCCAATGGCGGCCCTGAGGTCGGAAAGCGAGGGCCATGGATTGGAACTGGCGTACAGCGTTGTTGTCACACTGTCGCGAAGACCGGCCCGTCACGGTCGGGCCACGACGCGTGTGCTGTTCCGGGCAGTAGGTTGCCGAGCAGTCGTGTCAGTGAGAACAAGCATTGCGGACTCACCTATTGGATCGTCCCACTACACGCCAACTCGGCCGCCCGTCGAAACCGGGATGGTCGGTGAGCCGCCGCGGATCGCTACCGTCGGTCTTCATGACGTAGATCTCGAAGTTCCCATCCCGACTCGTCTGAAAAGCGATCTCCTGCCCATCCGGTGACCAGCAGGGGTATTCGCTGACGCCGTCTGCATGGGTCAACCGTGTGTCTCCGGTTCCATCCGGGTTGCTGACGTGGATGTCCGCGCCGGGATTCGGCGGGGGGGTCGCAGTAGCGTACACGATCTTCTGCCCATCCGGCGACCAGGATGCGAAGGCCACCCCTTCAGGGAGGTTGGGGACCTTGCGCTGGTTGCTCCCATCGCTATCCATCACATAGAGTTCGAACCCGCGCGAGACGGACACCGCCAGAATCAACCTGCCATCTGGGGAGAGGTTGGACCGCATATAGCGGATCGAGCCATCCGTCAATTGCTGGAAATCGCTGCCATCGGTGGTGACGGAGTATAGCGCAAACTTGCCGTCATCCAGTCTCTTGCGGAAATAGATGCGTGCACCAGTTGGTGACCAGGTGGGTTCGCCTTCGGCCCCCGGCGAATCTGTCAGACGGTGTTGGTCACCACCCTCGATCCCCATCAGGTAGATATGGTCAGTGCCAGCGCGATCGGAGACGAACACGATCTGCGAACCGTCAGGTGAGATCTCCGGAGCCACGTTGGAGGCAGAGTTGTCGGTGAGCTGGGTGCGCCCGGTTCCGTCGGCGTTCATGACATAGATCTGGCTGGTGCCACCATCACTGGAATGGAAGGCGATCTTCTGTACGCTCGCGGATTCCTGCCCGGTCTGGCCGTTGAGCGACGCGGTCATTAACGCCAGCGAAAGCAGAGCGGCAACGCCGGACGGGAAAGCTCGCACCAAAACAATGGACCGGACGTTCATCGATCTTTCCCCCCACGCGAACGAGTTGCGATTCTCCGTACACCACCGGTGCAGACACGATCCATGAAGCCGGAGACCTTGGCCGCGGAGCCACCTGCGACGAGGGACAGCTAACGATGGCCCGCTCCCCCGTATTCCGGACTGCCTGACTTGGGACGGTGCTATTCCGAATCCAGGAGGTCATCGTGGGACGGCAGAGTCGGTTTCATTTAGAGCAGATCGTGAAGCTCCCTCAATAGCAGGAGACGACAACCTATCGCGAGCTGCCACTTTGAACAGCAGGCTGTTTGGCGAGAGCTATGGTGCTTTTCCCCTGGGTGCAGCAGCGGCGCTCGAGCTGGTCTTCGGGGGACCGTTCCCCAGCAGCGACCAGATCAGCTCGATGTTCCGGTGATGGTAGTCGGTCCCCTCGTACTCATAGGTAACCTCACGGAACGCCGGGAACCGATCCCGTAGTTGCAGTCGATCGTAGAGTGCTGCCAGATCGAGTCCCTGCGAACGGCCCACCCGCACTTCCTGCCACAGTGTCCGGACATACCGCTGCGCCTGCCGGAAGTAGGCGAGTGAAAGGTCCAGATCCCAGTGACCATTAACGATGTGGTGCAGCTCTTCGTCGCGTTGCAGGATGGTATCCCAGTGGGCGAGCATCGACGGAACGTCCACGTCGTCACCTTCAGACAACGTTGGAATCCAGCTGTCGGTGAGGATGTCACCGGTCACAAGGAGTGCTTCTTCTGGAACATGGACGACGATATGGTCTTTGCTGTGCAGCCCACCGAAGTAGTACATGCGGACGGTCAAGTCGCCCAGGTTGAGGGTTAGACGCTGTGAGAAGGTCACTTTCGAAACAGTCAGTTGGAAACCTGATTCGAGGTCCGCTACGATCTGGCGGAGGTAGCGGACCTGTTCGTCGATCGACGCCGCCTCCGGATCATTCGCCGGCACCGACCCCAGCCGCTGCACCAGTCCGTCGAGCCGCAATCTGCGACGCTCTATGAAGCCGTCCAGATTGTCAGCGTGCAACGCGCTCCGGAGCAACCCCGGACAGCGGTCGTGTGCAACGATCACCGCGTCATCAAAGACCTGGTTCCCACCGCCGTGATCGGTGTGTCCATGCGTATTGATCACAAAGGCAAAATCATCCCGCTGGAATTCCCGCGCGATAACGTCTCTGATCTCCGCCGTGACGCTCCAGGAACTCTCCGTATCCACCACTACTATCCCCTGCTCGGAGGCGATGGCGATCATCGTGGTGGTCTGGGCATGATCGCCGGGCCAGACTACCAGCACGCGGTCGCTCAGGCGTCGGGTGTGAATAGCAAGCACGTCTGCCTGTGAACTTGCGACTGGGACGGGAACGAGTAGCAGAGGGAAGCAACAAGCTGCCAACCGCACGAGTCTGCGAGCGCTACTCTTGGTAGTCATCTTGTGGCTCCCGTTCTGCTCAATATTCGCGTACACTGCCGCTGCCACTGCTGCTGACGGTGCTGGAGTAGCAACGTCACCCACGGCCATTGCTGCTGTGGCACGGCTCGATCCACGATCAACGGACCTCAGGACGGCCGGACCGGGGCAGATTGGGATGCCGCCGAACGTAGAGCAACACAGACAGCGACACGCTCCTGCCCTTCCTGGCTGGCTAGATTTACCTACTCGCTCCACCCCGCGGAAGTGGACAATCATACGCACCGGTTCAGGAGGTTGCATCGTGACAGTCGTGCAGGAAGTCCTCGAATGGCAGCTGTTCACGCTGAGCGGCACACCGATAACGGTTGGCACACTGCTGATGGCAGCCTTACTCATCCTGGTCAGCTACGCGATATCCCGCGTCGTTCAACAGGTCATCTCCAGCACATTCGAACGACAGCAAGTAGAGGACCGAGGAACACTGCACGTGGCGCGGCGTCTGGTTCACTACCTCATCATGCTCGTGGGCATCGGCGTGGCGCTGGATACGGTTGGGATCCAGCTCACCGCGTTGTTCGCTGCCGGCGCGATCTTCGCGGTGGGAATTGGATTTGCCATGCAGAACATCGCGCAGAACTTCGTCTCGGGCGTCATCTTGCTGATCGAGCGAACCATCAAGCCAGGGGATGTGCTCGAAGTGGAGAAGACGGTGGTTCGGGTGGTGCAGATGGGCATCCGTGCGACATTGGCCCGAACACGGGATGACGAAGACTTGATCATTCCCAACTCAGTCTTGGTGCAGTCGACCGTGAAGAACTACACCCTGCGCGATTCACTGTACCGCTTGCGCGTCCCGGTTGGAGTCGTCTACAGCTCCGATATGGCGTTGGTGTTCAAGACACTGAAAGCAGTTGCGGATCGACAGGAGTGGCGACGCAGCGAGAAAGAGCCACTCGTGATGCTGACCACGTTTGGTAACTCATCGGTTGATTTCGAAGTGTCTGTTTGGATCAACGACCCGTGGTCTGCGCGACAAGCCATATCGAAGCTCCACGACGCGATTTGGTGGGCACTCAAGGATGTCGGTGTCACGATTGCTTTCCCGCAGCTCGACGTGCACTTCGACCCACCGGTGGTGGAATCCGTCCGGCGGTTGCGATCGCCCTCGCCTGCGACGAACTAGCTCGGTCGGGTCCGGCGGGCGAGATGGACTGAGGTCACGAGGTTCCGGTCCGGCAGGTGCTCGTGACTTTGCTCTTGGGACCTAGCCAACGCACGGGTGGTGGCAAGAGACCATGCACGTTGCTGCTCTGCAGCCACCGCTCAGCGCGGCAGCTTGACGAGCGCCACCTCATCCACCCAGACCGTTCCAGCTCCGGTGACGACAACACTGAGAGCGACGTGATCCGGGTTCTGGCCCTCCTCCAAGAAGAAGGGAGTTTCTTGGGAGGTCCACTCCGTCGAGCCCGTGAGTGGGGCGTGCAGTGCTCGTGAGAAGAACGCGCCCACACCGGGAAAGCGACACCACATCTCGAGAAACACGTACCCCTCTACGCCCTCGGTCCGAAGTTGGGCCCGGTAGACCAGACGACTGTTATCCAAGTCGATATCGCCTACCTCGTACAGTTGCACGGTTATGGAATCTGCGGTGCCAATCTTGAGTGATCCGGTCCCATCGCTCGTCGTCTGAGCATCGAAGGTCACGGCGCTAGTCATCACGACGCTGGCCAGGTCGGAGACCGGATTGCTGAACAGCACCTCCTCGGTCGCCGGGCGCTGTGAACAGGCCAGGAGAGCAGGGACTGTTAGTGAAGCCGCAATTGCCTGCGTGCCGTAGTATCGCATATGGGTTCTCCGTTGTTGGTGCATTGCAGCGCCTAGAGCGGGGTGACCGTCATCGGGACCCCTCCACCGTCATTCATCTTACATCTTAGTATCGTCCGCAATACGGCAAGAACGAATTCACGCTGATGCTGGCGCCCAGTCGCAAATGCCCCGGCCGCGGATTGCGGCCCGAACTCACTCCACCCTCAGGGCCACAATCGGATCCACCTGCCTTGCACGCAGAGCTGGTATCAGACACGCCACCACCCCAGTGGCCACGAGGATCAGAGCGATGCCGACGAAGGTCACAGGATCGATGAGCTCCACCTGGAACAACGCCGAGCCCAACAACCGAGCGAGCGCGGCATAACCTGGCAGCGCGAGACGTGCAACCGGCGGCGTAGGGGCGAGAGGTGCGTCCTCTGAGGACGCGCACCTACGCCGAGCCCAGCCTCATTAGGCCGGGATTGTGTGGCGGAGCCGTCTCGATCACCTCACCGATACCTCAGCAACCCGCCAAACCAATCTCGCACGCCCTCACCCTCCAACTCCCCAAGCACATCCAGCGCCTGATCCGTACTATTCACCTCCCGTCGCACGAGCTCGCGACACCAGTTGAAGAACTGCTCGCGCCCCACACGCTCGGCCAGCTCGTGCAGCAAGACCGGCCCCTTGCTGTAGAGCACCATCCGGATCTCCCGCGACTGCTCGTCACTCGAGTAGTCACTCCGGTCAAGCCCCCAGATCGGGCGTGTGCCTTCACCCTCTTCTCTCTTCCGTTCGATTCGGGTCTCGTACTCGGCCGTGCCGAACGCATCTCTGATCACCAACAGCGCAGAGTACTCCGCAAACGACTCGTTGAGCCAATCCTCCCAGCTCGTGGCAGGCGCTCGCCGCCACCACACATGCGCGGCCTCGTGAGACAGATACCGCAGCAGATCCGCTCGCTGTTCTGGAGCTGAAAGCGCTCCCATCTGACCCAACACAATGAGCCCGGGTCTCGAGTAGCCGCCGCCGCGACTCCGTTTGGACTGCACCAGGTTCAGGGATCGTTGGTCGATCTCACCAAACCAGCCGGAGTATTGGGTGAGTACCGCCACTGCATCTCTCCCCAAGCGCTGGACATCCGATTCGCCCATGAAGTAGAAGAAGACCTGCACCGAATACCCATCTCGACTGAACCGTCTGGTGCGGAGATTGCGCGCACCGGCAAGCACGATGTCGTTAGTGGGCATACTCGACTCGAGATGCCAACCGCGAGAAGTGCGCTTAGCAGTTCCGACGCTTCTCATCTCGTACGCTGAATCGATCGTGAGATCGACGGCGAAGGTGAACGGACCGTATTCGTCGTAGTTGTAGGGAAACCATGGGAAGTAGAGACCGAGTTCGATCCACTCCTCCGAAATGTGGTTCGCCAACCACCACGGCCAGGTATCCACGACACCAGCATACTCGAAGCGCAGGTCGGTGCGTTCTCCTTCCGCTAGCGGTCGGCTCAGCTGGACTTGAACGGCCCGGGCCTCCGGCATGTATGGGACATCGGCGGAATCCGGCTTGGCGGAGGCGTGCGTCGCCACGAGACTGCCGTCCACTACCTCCAGCTCGAGCTGTCGATGCAGATAGAATGTCAGTACTTGGAGACCATCGACCGGTGACAAGAACGAGAGCTCCGCAGTCGCGCCAATGAGCTGACTGTCCGGTTCCACGGTCGCAGCGATCGCGTAATGACTCGCATCGGAGCGCGGTCCGTCGACCGCACAGGAGCCCAGCGCTACAACGAACAACGTTGCGTACAGTGGAGGAGTCGCGTAGTCGCGCAGAGACATAGTCGCTCAGTCGCTCAGTCGCCCAGTCGCCCAGTGCCGGGCGTGAAGTACTGCAGCAAGTTGTACAGCGTGTCGGCGTTGCCGCCCAAGCGCCAGATGGCGAGGCGGTGCAAGCCTACGCCGGGAGCTGGCTGTGCACAACCGGGCCTACCTCCGTTCACAGTTGTACAGTCCCTGCACCGTCGCCTGCATTATAGCTTCCAAGGTCAAAGATGCTCGCTATTCAGTTTGGTGCGCAGGGTCTCGCCCTCGACATACTGCATCACGTAGTAAACGAACTTGCCTGCCTCACCTAGCGCCGTATCAGCGTCCCCACCACCACTCCCGCACCCGCGGGGCCAAGACAGAGACCGAACCTGGAGCCGAGGGCGAAGCGCGGCTTCCCGCATCCAACGATTGGCGGAAGCACAGAAGTGCTGAAATCCCTTTTTCGCCAGCACCTTGCTTGCAAGATACACACGTGAACATTATATATGTTACATAGTTATTGTGCGC
Source organism: Gemmatimonadota bacterium (assembly GCA_039586365.1). Taxonomy (GTDB): domain Bacteria; phylum Gemmatimonadota; class Gemmatimonadetes; order Gemmatimonadales; family GWC2-71-9. The sequence goes on from JBDHKN010000077.1 coordinate 10,423, forward strand.
TGAGGCCTGCTGTGGCATCGGGCCGTCGCTCCCGCTCGGACGTTGGCGCTCAGCCCGCCACTTGCGGTAGTTTCTGTCCGGAGGAAGCCATGAGACCATCGCTCCTAATCGCCGTCGGTCTCCTAGCCGTCGGCTGTATCAATACCAACGTGCAGCGACTGGATCAGGCTGTACGCCCAGCCGGTTTACCCGACTCGGTCGCAGTGCTGCTCGAGGAACCCGACCAACCCTACACCGTCATTGCCGTCGTCAAGTCGAGTAGCTCAACGGTGTTCGACAGTTTCGACGACCTACGCAAGAAGATGATTGCCGAGGCGGCAGCGCTCGGGGGGGATGCCCTGATCCTGGGACCCGAAGAGAAGAAGTCGACTATCATCTTCAACACGGTCGGTTTCGTCAAGTCGGATCGGAAAGACCTTGCTGGCAAAGTGATCGTGTTCAACCGACGAGGTTGATCGCTGGACCAATGAGAATCGCCCAAGCCTGCGGCTTCACCGCTTCACTCCTGGCCTGTGCCTGCACGAGTCCTGAGGGCGGGACGCTACGGCCTAGCCTCGCGTTCCGGATCAGCGCAGAGACAGGTAGGAATGCCCGCGATCTCACAGTGGGCCGCGCGGGCAACGTCTTCGTGTTCGATTATGACGAGTACTTCATTCGGCAGTTCGACTCGGCGGGGAGACTCCTAACCACGTTCGGCGGTGTGGGAGACGAGCCAGGTCGCTTCGAGCATCTGATGGCGATCAGAGCGCATGGGGATAGCCTCCTTGCGCTAGATCCCGGCTCAGTCTCCGTGTTCGACCTTGCTGGCAACCTGCGATCGCGTAGGTCCCTGGCGGACACGGTCGTGTGCGATCATCCCCGCATGCATACTGATGGGCGCTGGGCGGCAGCGTGTATTGTCAGCGAGACGGCCGAGCATACGCTCACGTACAGGAGAACGGACGGAAGCGAAGCGAGGGCAGTGGTGTCCTACTCCCTCGGTGAGTTCTTCCCGGGGGTTGAGCCCGGAGAACTCTTCTACATCAACCCCACACAGGCTCGCACCTACCGGTACGATTTCACACCGGACGGGCGGCTGGTGTGGGCAACGTCTGACCGGCTCCGAGTTCTCATGGACCAAGAGGGTGTTGATGTAACGCTGTTCGACGCAGAGGCAACGGCGGTGCCCTTCCCGGAGGACGAGATTGCAGCGATGCAAGAGCGTCAGGCCGGCCTGGGTCCCCCCCTGTTCATGAACGTTCCCGATCACTTCCAGCTGGTACAACACCTTGTCATCACTGAATCGGGTGATGTGTGGCTCTACATAATGAGCCAAGAAAGGACCGGCTTGCTGCGTCTGTCTGCGACGGGTAGGGAAACAGGTTTCTATGCTGTAGCCGCCGACTTCGATCTGGTGTCCGCCCGCCTTACCACCGCAAACGAGCGTCTCTACTTCATGGTCCGCAGTCCAGAAGAAACGGCGATTCACAGCGTCGAATTACCCTGATGGTCGGGGGGAGAGGTCGTCAATTTTTGGTCTTGCCCACCTCCACAGTCAGCCGGCTGGGATGCCCCCGGGCCCGCGTTCTACTTCACCCCGTAGCGCGCCGCTTCGTCGAACAAGTCGATCACTTTGACCTGGCTGTGGAACACCGCGGAGTGCGGCACTCCGTCAGGTATGAAGTAGGTGTCCCCCTTGCGGAGCCGCTTAGGCTCTCCACCTATCGTTAACGTCATCTCCCCAGCGAGAACAACTCCAAACTGGGCTCTGTGGCTGTGCTCAGGTACCGCGCCGATCGGGGCGATGTCCATGAATACGAGTTGCTGCTGCGGCCCCTGTAGCAGCCACCCTTGGACGCCGTCGAATGGAATGTCTGCCCGCGGTAGTTCAGTGATCATGCTGGGATATTCCATGCTTGTCTCCACAGTCTTCGGTTACGATAACGGTTGATTCTAACTCACACTTAAGTATATATATACTTTGAAAATACATATATAGACTATGGCTAATCTGGGCCGACGCAATATTTCACAGTGGAGCACCCGTGGTGATCATATCCAGGCACTGAAGATGCTCTCTGACAGACAGAACGAATCCACCACGCTGTGCAATAGGCAATAAGGCACTAGGAACGATACGACGACCTGTGAGGGAAAAATGGAAGAACTGCGATCGGACGGACTGGACCGTCGCGGATTCCTGGGCGGTTTGCTGCCAGCCTGTGCAATGACCTGCATGGGCTCCTTCGCGCTGTCACTCGGCAGCCCGAATCGAGCCGACGCAGCCCTGCAGCAAGACACACACAAGTTCGACGCTCTGGTCGATCCGGTACCCACTTGGCGCCGGCTCGAGATGGTGAAGATTGCCCGCTTCCTGGAGTTCTCTCAGTATCTGGCGGAGCAGATGGGGCGAGATCGGGTCATCGAGATCCTCAAGGACTTTCAGTCGCAGCGCAACGCGAGCCAGGCCAGGAGAGCCACGCAGAGGTTGGGGTCCGACGACTTCGACGCGTTCAAGAGGTTCTACAACCCGTCGATACCGGCGTTGAACCGGATCGTCACCATGGAGATCGTTGAGAACACGGACACGGTGTACGAGTGGAGGATCACCGAGTGTATCAACACCGAGCCGTACCTGCGTGCCAACGCGGGTGACCTGGGCTACGCGGCCGCGTGCTTCGGGGACTATGCTTTTGCCCAGAACTTCAACCCCGCAATCAGATTGGCCCGTGACATGACCATCATGGAGGGTCATCCCTACTGCAACCACCACTATACCTGGGAGGGATGACAGAGGCTCGTTCGCGGCGCCGCGGTCTGTGCCACTTCCAAGTTGACGCAGTATGCGAGTGCATTTGCTTCTGGCGGATTCGCCACAATGGTCGGACTACGAATGCCGGAGCGGCAGCGGCGGCGAGCACGACCAGCCGAGCCGCCATTCTCAATCGCGAGTAAACGAAGGGCGAGCCAAGGGCCCCGACCTCTTGCGGGCGCATGCACCACGCTGCAAGCTGTCGTGTCGCGCTCGCGCCGCAGTCGCTCTCCATTGCAGTAGCAATCGGCGGTAAGCGAGTGATGCTGCCGAGCTAGATATTGCCGGACAACCGAAGTACGCGGGTGGCCCTTTCGGCCCCGCCGCCGCAGTACGGCGCCCACCGACGACGAGACCTGGGCCGCCGGATACATCGAGAGGTGGTTCATGGAGAACCTGATCCACGATCTACGCTTTTCGCTCCGATCTCTCCGCAGACGTCCTGTGGTCACGGCAATGGCGACGGCCACGATCGCGCTGGGCATAGGAGCCAGCGTCGCCATCTTCAGCGTGGTGCACGCCGTGCTGCTCCGACCGTTGCCATATCAGGATCCGGAACGGGTGGTGCACATCATGAATCGCTCCAACACGGCGAGCAGACTTCTCGTTGCCTTTCGCGACGTCGTGGACTACCAAGAGCAAGCCACGCTCTTTGAACACATCGGAGCGCGGACGGCCGTCCCGTTCGATGCCACCCTGACCGGTGGGGAAGAGCCAGTGCACGTCAGAGCTGTACAGGTCACGAACAACCTGTTCTCCGTCCTCGGGTTCGAACCTGCGCTGGGAAGGGGGTTCCTGTCGGAGGACGCCACCATTCCCGGGGCCGAGTCGGAAAACGACAGCGTTCCCCCCACTCCTCCCGGGTTGATGCTGAGCCACGGGCTTTGGCTGCGCGCCTCCGGAGGCGACCCGGACATTATCGGCCGCAACATAGAGATCAACGGCATGTCCGGCAGAGTGATAGGCGTTATGCCGAGGGACTTCGCGATTCTTCCCTACAGCGAGCGGGCTGGGGAAGCACCGGCTGACCTCTGGCTCCCATTCTTCATTGACTTCCGGGATATGGAACGGCGCGGCCGATCTCTCGTCGTATACGGACGGTTGAAGCCCGGGGTGACTGTGGAGCAGGCCCAGGCGCAAATGGACGCGATCTCCGTCCGGTTGCAGGAAGAGGAGGTCACCTACCGGAACGAGAACATCCAGGTCCAAGTGCTTCCGGTCCACCACGACGTCGTCAAGGGAGTCCAACCCGCACTTCTGGTGCTGACCGGAGCGGTGGCCTTTCTCCTGCTGCTCTCGTGCGCCAACGTCGCGAACCTGTTGCTGGTTCGGGGCCGCGGACGCTTGAACGAACTCTCGACCCGAGCCGCGTTGGGCTGTGGCCGCCGGCGTCTGGCATCACAGGCGCTGTCCGAGAGCCTCGTTTTGGCTTTGGGTGGTGGCCTCGCGGGGCTGGCACTTTCATGGCTTGCGATCCAGGTGCTGCTCAGCCTCAAGCCTGCCAACGTGCCTCGGCTCGAGGGCGTTGCGCTGAGCTTGCCAGTCGTTGCGTTCTCGATCGCGGCCTCGCTGCTCGCGGCGGTGCTCGTAGGGCTTCTGCCAGCGATCGGAGCGAGCCGAATCAACGTCATCGAGGGACTGAAGGACCAGGCACGTGGCTCGATGGGGACCAAGGGCAGCAGGCTGCTGGGCTCTCTAGTGGTCGTCGAGGTCGCGGTGTCCATGGCCCTGCTAGTGGGAAGCGGGCTTATGGTCCGGAGCTTCAGGGAGCTGCAGCGAGTGCGACCTGGCTTTGAGCCGCAGGGAGTGCTCACGCTTACCGTGAACGTGTACGGTGAGAGGTATCAGCAGCCCGGGGCATGGCAGGCGTTCATCGAGACACTGACGGGCCGCCTGCGAGGACTGCCGGGCGTGGAGCAGGTAGGAGGCGTGAGCCAGGTGCCTCTCTCTGGCAAGATCTGGAACGGTCCTTATGCCTGGGACGAAGACAGCGAAGCACGGTGGCCGGCAGCCCGCGCAGCCTACCGAGTCATCAGTGGCAACTACTTCCAGGCGATGGGAACACGCCTCCTCGCCGGTCGCGCGTTTTCGGAGGGAGATACCTGGGAGTACCAGGAGCACACGTCGCCAGTGATCGTCGATGAGAAACTAGCGCGCGAAGCCTGGCCAAACGAAGATCCCATCGGGAAGACGTTCATTGCCATGCGATCGCGTGAGCGTGTCGAGGTGGTGGGCGTCGTGGAGCACATACGGCACCGAAGTCTCCAACGCGAGACTTATGGCACCATCTACTTCCCACAACCCGGCATCCCAAACGTCGTGATACGCGCGTCGGGCGACCTGGCAGCGCTGACCAGCGCGGTTCGCCGAGAAGTCAACGCCCTCGACCCAACGCTCAGCATCTACAACGTGGCGACGCTCAAGGGATTGGTGGACGATCAACTCGCGCCCACCCACTTCACGTTGTTTCTCATGAGCGTGTTTGCGGCCGTGGCTCTGGTGCTGGCAACGGTGGGCTTGTACGGCGTCATATCCTATGCGGTGCGGCAGCGCACCGCCGAGATCGGCATTCGCATGACGTTTGGAGCCGACAAGGATCGCATCCTCCGGCTCGTCGTAGGCCGTGGAGTGCTCCTGACCGTGCTGGGAGTGGTGGCCGGTGTGGCCGCCGTCCTGGCGCTTTCCAGGTTCATGAGCAGTCTCCTGTACGAGGTGTCCGCCAACGACCCGATGACGCTCGTCATTGTGGCCGTCCTGCTGTCGATCGTAGGGCTCGTTGCCTCATACGTACCGGCCCGCCGGGCTACGAGGATCGATCCCGTGGCAGCGCTGAGAACGGAATAGAGTGACGATCGACGAGTGACGAGTGACGAAGGGCGGGAAAAGGCGGGCGACGGCGGTAGCTGAACTCATGCCGAAGTTCCCGCCTGCGCGAAGCTCAAATCACTAATCCGCAATATGCGGTCGTCGAGCTTTAGTACCGCCAGCTCGTCGTGTCCGCTCCGGACGTTGCAGTTGCCAGGATTCGTCCGAGCATTCCGGGTAGCGCCCGCTGTTGCACAGTCTCAGGTATGGGCCGGTCGGGGGTCAGGCCAGGGTGCAAGACAGAATCCCGAGCGCCGCGAGACGCCCGAGAGCTGTATCATGCGAGTCCCCCTGACACCCGGTGCTGTTTTCATGCTTGCGGTCGGGCTCACGACCTGTAGTGCCGCTGATTGCCGAGTTCACGACCGAAGGGAATGGCTCAACACGAGTGCGTGTGGACGTTGGGGAAGAACACTACGTCGTCAATTGGCATACCCGCGATTACGACCTAGAGTGGAAGGGGTCAAGAATCTCACCACGGGCGAGTTCGTCGTGTTCCAGCGAACATAATGCGGAACGGCTGAACCGGATCCTTGGCCGCGCAACGACCCCGAACTCTGACGCCTTGGCAGCAGCGACAATCCTCTCAAACCGGGCTGCGGAAACATGCACTTTGGGTTCCGCAACAAGAAGGCACCCTGCCGGCCTGAGTGCGGATCTTACCTCAGCGAAGAATCTCTCCTGACCCGAAACTTCATGAACCATCCAGAACGCCAGAACGAAGTCGACCGGCTCTCTCAGCCCCAAGCTGTCCGGTCCACATAGTCTGAAGTCGACCAAGTCATCTAAGCCATGTCGTTTCGCCCGTGCGCGTGCTCGGTCCAGCATCTCAGACTGTATGTCGAGGGCGACGACTTTGCCACGAGCGCCAACCATCTTGGCCAAGGCCAAGGTGAAGAACCCCAGACCGCATCCAATGTCGACGACGGTTTGACCTTCCTCGACCAGGGTGTCGAGGATGTGGGCCGGGTTGTGGATGATTCGCCGGAGGGGATTATCGAAGGAGTAACCCAACCACCACGGGCAGGTGTGTTCATCCATGAGGAACAGTCGTCGGAGACGGCTCATCTTGCTAGGTTCTCTTGTCGGCTATGATTTCACATAGCGATCGCCGAGGGCAGAAGCGAGTCGGTGCATTGAATCATTCACCGAACATCATCCGCGTTCATCCGCCTGTTTCTGCGCGATCTGCGGCCCTCGGACTAGTCACAAGTGGTTTCCGCGTTCATCTGCCTTCTTCCGTGTCAATCAGCGGCTCTTACCCTTTCGGCCTCAAGCCGCGGGTCCTCGGTAGCCCGTGTCCCTCCACGCCAACGAAGGTCCGACCTAGCGCCCGCTACGACCCTGTGCGACCACGAACCGCTGCCCCCGCGCCGTCGGACACTTGACCACTGCGCTCACACCCTCCGCTGCCACATCACCAACGAAACTCTCACACATCTCACGATCGCGGAAATGCATCGGGAACAGCACCGGCACGGCAAACTCGCGAGCAAGGTGAACGGCCCGAGCCAAGTGGGGCCAGCTGTGGCTCGGAACCCCGGCCACGAACGCCACGTCGATGCGGTCGCTGGTCGTCTTCAGGTAGGCGTGATCGGCTACGTAGTCCGCCATGTAGTCGCCGTTGTGGTACACGATCCAGTCACCGTGACGGACCAGGTATGCCACCTCGGGAATGCCATTGTGGTGGGAATCGATCGTGTAGACCTGTATGCCAGCCAAGTCGGCTGTTGCCCGCAGCCCACCCATAGTGTAACAGGCGGCGTCGGCTCCGGTGAAGCGTTCACAGTGCGACTCGGGCTGTTCGTCCCAACCGATGAAGTATGTGAGGCTCTCGATCTCGCCCTGCCACTGGAAGATGACGGGGTCGTAATGGTCGCCGTGGGCGTGTGTCACGAAGACGAACACGTCGAGATCGCTGATCTCTGCGGGATCGATGAATCCGTTGTCGAGATTGCGCGGAGTCTCGTCAGTGACGTCTTCCATTCCAAGCGACTCCTGGTAATCGAAGACCAGCAGCGCGTCGCCGAGGCGAACCGCCCAGCCTGAATGGCGCAGGTACCATACAGTCGCCTGGTCGCCAGCTTGACCGGTAACTGTCTGCGCGCTCGCAGTCGTCGACGACAACCCGGCGATGAGAACGCAGGTCACAACCGTTCTCATGGTTCTCATAATACTCGTCCTCCGTGCTATGCCACCGCTACCGAGTCCCCGCTCGATAATGATGGGCCAGCGGACCCGCTCGATCTGCCTGGCGTGATGGGGTTGGCCGGCGGCGTCCCTCCACGCAGTGCTATTCTTCCTCGCCACGGCACATGTTCCGCAGCCAGATACGGCCGGCCAGTAGTGTCCGATCCCATGGAGCCCCTAAGGTCTAAATAGCGTGGCCGCCCACAGGAACCCGCCAGTTGAACGGTTGCCAGACGAACGTTGCCTCGAGTCGATCCGCTTGAAACGTAACCGTCACCTCGAAGTAGAACGGCTCACCGACCTCGTGTAGCTCCAGCGAGAATTCGTTCTCACCGGTCCATTCACCTCGCAGCGCGAACACGTTGCGGTCGGTTCTCGCCCCCCAGCCCACACCCTCCGTGACACGGTAGACATTGTCCAGTCCGAAGGCCAGGTCCATGACACCCGCCTGTTGCCCGATTTGCAGGCGCCCGGCGTCCGGCTCATCGAACCACAAAGTCAACTGAGAAAAGTCGAGTTCGTTTGCCCCGAGAGTGTACGTTCTCCCCGAAATCTCACCAGCGATCTTGGGCAGGCTCCGTGGCGGCTGTGGTGCTGGGGTGCGCAGCTCGCGGGCTACGCGAAGCAGCCGAGCGTGGGCCACAGCGTCGGTGGGCAACCGGTCTGCGCCACTCACGGCCGGCAGGATGTAGTTGTCAGTGAGCAGCTCCCAGGCTCCATTGTCCGCCCCGGTAAACACGACGACCAACTTCCGTTCGGGATACACCGAGATGATCTGCCCGAACGCTCCTCTGGCACGGTAGCTTCCGTCGGCTGACAGCCACCACCAGTATCCGTACCCGCTATAGCCGTCGGCGTCGAAGTCGGTAAATCGATTCCGGGTCGCCTCCCTGACCCAGTTTTCGGGTACAACCTGCCGCCCGCCCCAGCGGCCGACGTTCAGAAAGAGGAGACCGAACTTCGCCATGTCCCTAGGCGTGAGCCAGAGTCGGTCCCCACCCATGTAATATCCGTCCGGTCCCTTCTCCCAGTGCACGTCCGTGATCCCCAGGGGGGCGAACAGATACTCGTAGCCCAACGCGAGGAGGTCGGTACGGCTGGCCCGGGTGAGAATGCCAGACATGGTGTGCGTCAAGAAAGAGCAATACCTGAACTCCGCACCCGGGTCGGCGATCATGGGGCGGGCGAAGGACGCTCTGATCCAATCGTCCTGGGGCATGATTTCCCGCATGACCGGCCCGTTCTCATCGAGGTCCAACCCGGACGCCATCGTGAGAAGGTGGGTGAGGTTGATCGAGCGTTTCAGGAGGTCCGAGTCTGCGGGGAAGTACTCCGGGAAGAACTCGTATACCGTCTGATCGAGACCTTGCAGGCTGCCTTCCCGGAGAGCGATGCCAACCAACGAAGAGATGACACTCTTGCTGACCGACTTCACGTCATGCACGACGTCTTCACCGTACGGATGGGTGTAGCTCTCGAGCACCAGCCGGGAGTTTCTGACAATGAGCACGCTGCGGACTCTGAGATGCTCATCTCGTACCCGCTCCAACATTGCAGCAAGGAGGTCGGAATCGACGCCTTCCTCCTCAGGAGTGGAGACTTCCCAGAACGACTGCGGAGATTGCTGAATCGGGGAGAGCTCAACAGCGGGAAGTCCGACACCGAGGAGCAGGACGCCCGCCACGAGCGACAGAAGAGCCAAGGCCGCCGCGAGTTTCATGGATGGCTGCATCTCACCGCACCGGACTGAGCACATGCTGCATGATCTCGTGGGTCGTCACGTATGGCCGGACCCAATAGGACCCGCCCGTCAGGGCCGCCACCAGGTCGAACTCCGGCATTATGACGATCTGCTGATCTCCCCAGCCGGAGGCACTGTACGCTCCCTGACCGTAACTGGCTTCATTGGGCCACCAGCCATGACTGTATCCGATGAAGCCGTACGACAGTGACCAATTCGGCGGGGTGAACAGGAAAACTGGCTCGGACGACAAGCGGACCCACTGTTCCGAGACGACCTGCTCTCCGTTCCAGCGACCGTTCTGCAGGAACAGCTGGCCGAACTTCGCCATGTCCCGCGGCACCAGAGCGAGATCACCCGAGGCATACACGAAGTCCGGCCTCAGCAGCCACCACCAGGAGCGCTCGATCCCCAGCGGCGCGAACAGATACTGGTCGGCGAACTGATCCAATCGCATGCCGCTGGCGCGTTGGATGATGTTGCCAATGACGTTGGTGTTGCCTCCGCTGTAGTTGAACAGCGACCCGGGGTCCGCTACCAGCGGTTTCTCGAGAATGAACCGGACCAGATCTGCGTTCGTGGTCAGCGCGCGGTTGATTAGTGCGGTGAGATGGTTAGTGGGATCCGTGAGCGGCACGTACGACTCATTCCACTCCAACCCGGACGACATGGTGATCAAGTGCTCGAGCGTTATGTCTTGCTTGGTACCCGTGTTCAAATCGGCCAACTCGGGATAGAAGTCGAACACCTTCTCATCCACACTCGCTATGAACCCGTGGTCGATCGCGATGCCGAGCAGTGCGGCGGTGAAACTCTTGGTCACGGACGATAACACGTGTGCCGTCTCCCTGTCGAACCTGACCGGTGTCTCGCCCCAGGTGGGGTGCGTCAGTCCGCTGAAGTAGTGCTCGAACACGAGCAGACCGTGCCGCACCAGGACAATCCCGTGCACCAGGTGTGTTTCGCGGCCGCGCAGTCTGTTGATCAGCTCGACGAGCGGGGCCGGATCCATTGCCACATCCTCCAAAGCCCCCGTCTGCCAGCCGTCGGCGATCTGCTCGGGCGGCTGATACACCCAGTCTGTCCTCACCCGTACGACGGCTTCGCCGAGTGCCCCGTCGTCGTCTTCCGCAACCGCCCTGACGTTGTTGTACAACCGCTGCGCCCCGGCGGTGTTCCAGTTCAGCATGTACGGACTGCTGTCGTCTCGGCCGAGCGGTTGCTCCTCGACGTAGAACGAGACGGACGTGACGACGCCGTCGCTGTCAGCTGCTTCCGCAACCAACGCGACCGCATCTCCGACCGCGAAGGTCTCTCCCTGGCCTGGTTGGGTGATGGAAACGACCGGTGGCTGGTTTTCAGGTCCGGTGAGGAAAC
>JBDHKN010000078.1:0-22440 GCA_039586365.1 Gemmatimonadota bacterium
AAGACAGATTCGAGATCGAGGAAGACTCCACGATAGTCAGCACCACCGCGGACTGGAGCACCACAGCCAGGGTAATTCGCAGCCTGGGGAGCGAACATTGGGCAGCCGGGACCGAGGTTTCAGCCACGAAATCGACCCGGTTCAACCAGGATCTCACCCTGCGAGCACGCGGCGCCCTAGAGTACAGCTTCTTCCCTTATTCCGAGTCTACCCGTCGCTCGTTGACCCTCTTGTACACTTTGGGCGTGGCCTCGTTCGACTACGAAGAGATCACGCTTTTTGCCGAGACTGAGGAAACTTTGGCAGAGCAAGAACTGAGTCTCTCTCTGAGTGCCATCCAGCCATGGGGCACGGTCTTCGCGTCGGTCGAAGGATTCACGTTTCTTCATGACCTTTCAATGCATCGCATCGAGCTGTCAGGCAGGCTGAGCTTCCGCTTGTTGAGGGGGCTCGATCTCAACATGGGTGGCAGCGTTGCACGGATCAAGGATCAGATCTACCTGTCCGGTGCCGACATTCCCGAAGAGGACATCCTACTTCGACGACGGCAACTTGGAACCGATTTCAGACTCAACACGAATTTTTCGCTGAGCTACCGATTCGGCTCGATCTTCAACAACGTGGTGAACCCACGCATGGGCCGTGGGGGAGGGGGAGGAAGGTTCTTCTTTTAACGGGGAGCGGGGAGCAGCGAGCGGGCGGCCTAGTTCGTGGATGAAGGCAGCAGGAGCACAGGCCCGTGTCCGAGAATTCCAGCACGTTCAAACCGGCGTATCTGTCACTGCCCCGTGAGGAAATCCACAGGCGTGCCGAGCTTGCTGTAGCGTCGCTGGCGGAGTGCCGGGCGTGCCCGCGCGACTGTGGTGTGAACCGCTTGGAAAACAAGTGGGCTGCCTGCAAGACCGGCCGCTATGCGCTGGTGACCAGCTGCTTCCCCCACCTTGGCGAAGAGGACTGCCTGCGTGGTTGGCACGGTTCGGGCACCATCTTCTTCGGTCACTGCAACCTGCGCTGCGTTTTCTGCCAGAACTACGATATCAGTCAGGCAATCCGGCCCGGCACGGCCTTACCGGGATCGCCGCCAGGTGAGATCGCGCAGATGATGCTGTCGCTCCAGAGTCGCGGTTGTCACAACATCAACTTCGTCACACCGGAACACGTCGTTCCTCAGGTAGTGGAGGCCGTGGCGGAGGCGATCGAGTTGGGCTTGAACATTCCAATCGTGTACAACACCAGCGCCTACGATTGTCTCAAGAGCATCTCGCTCCTGGACGGGATCGTCGACATCTACATGCCTGACCTGAAGTACTGGTCCAAGGAAAGGAGCCGGCGCTACTTGATGGCTGAGGACTATCCGGCGGCCGCGCTCGCGGCAGTGCGCGAGATGCACCGGGAGGTCGGTTACTTGACGATGGATGCGGACGGACTGGCCACCCGCGGCGTTCTGATCCGCCACCTGGTCATGCCGGGCGCTCTGGATGAGACGAGATCACTGCTCACCTGGATCGCCACCGAGCTGGGGCCCGACACTTACGTCAACTTGATGGACCAATATCGACCGGCGGGCAAGGTATCGGCGGTTAGGTATGCGGAAATAAACCGCCCGGTATCGTCGGAGGAGTTCCGCGCAGCGTGGGAGATCGCCCAAGGTCTCGGACTGAGACTGGACTCGCGCCGCGAGTTGAGATTCATGCGGCTCTGACAAGGCGGGCGGGCGGCACGGTGGTAGGTGTGCCGCCGCTGACCGCCTTCTACCGCCTTGTACCGCGCTCTACTCAAGGATTCACCAGCTCCGCTTGCACCGCCAGGATGAGCGTTGGCCCGCTCGAGCGCGATTGGGTGCTGCCCAGGACCACAGTCTGGCCCGTACGCACACTCACCGTCGTCTCGAGCAGCGGCCGCCCCGTGATATCCCACATCCCAACCTCCATCCGCACCGTGCTGCTGTCACCCACACCCCGAATGTCTTGTATGTGAGCTCTGATGCCGAATCTCCGGTCACCTCCGGCCGCCTCTTGTTGTACCTCGCTGCCCTCCAATCCGCCCAGCACCGCCTCCGCCAGCAAGCGATAACCGCGGAACCTGAATAGGCTGCGCAGCGCGGATTCCACGTCGGCGATCGCCGAATCCGTCTGAGCCGCGCCGTCCGCCTCGATGATCTTGAAGCGCAGCTGCGCCATGGGTGACGGCTTGTCGTACTGCTCCAACACCCGCGCGATCTTATCCAGATTGTCAGGCGTCTCACGCACCGTGATGAGATTGCCGGCCAGGCTGATCATCCCCCGGTTACCCTCGGGCCTGTCTCCGTAGACGTAAGGCTCAATCATCTGCGCCGCCGTACCGCCCTCGAGGTACTGCAATTCGAAAGTCCTAGTGTCGAGCGACGGGCTACGAGTGCAAGACAAAAGGCCAACGGCGAGCGAAATCGCCGCTACTCGGCTCGCTATGTTCTGCATGCTAGTCATCTCCCTTGTCGAAGAACCACACGACTACTACATCCGGCCGATCCTTGATGTCGAAAACCACGACGTCCTTCCCGAACGGCGCCTCCACATCAATGCCACTGACCGCAACGATGGGTCGACCCTGCCAACTCTCGCCGGGCAGATCCGGGCCGCCGCGTCCAGACAGCAGCAGCCCTGCAACTCCGGCCGCCGCTGCGACCGGTACTGCCGCCCACCAGCTGTGCTTCCGGCGCACGGCAGCCGCTTTCACAGTCGCCGACTGCAGTGCCGCATCCACCGGTGTTCTGGGCTGCACACCTGCTAACTCCTTTGCAAGTGTTGACTGGGCTTGCAGTATCCGAGCGGCCAGCGCGCGGCAGCTATCACACGCCTCCAGGTGCTCCGAAACCTCGGAAGCGACCATGCAGCTCAGCTCCGCAGCATCTGCTTCCAGCAACAGCTCACGTGCGTCCGGACAGTTCATTCGGTCAATCCCTCCACCAACTCTGGATGCCGCTCGAGAATCGCGCCCCTCAGAGCGCGACGGGCCTTACACAGATTCGCCCGCACGGTGACGGCCTTCATTCCCAGCATTCTCCCGATCTCACTCGGCGAGAAGCCTTGCAGGTCAGCCAGATCGAACACCTCGCGCTGTCGTATAGGCAGTCCCTGGAAAAGAGTTCGAACCACTTCCGCTGCATGCGCACCATCGAGTTGTGTGATTCCGTCAGCGGCATCGCTATCAGCCACCGAGACCTCACTCGCGCGACGCTTGAGCCGTGCCACCCTCCCCACCTTGCGTCCGTGCTGTAGTGCAGCATTCCGAGTAACCTGAAACAGCCAGCTGGAGAACCGGGCACGACCCGTGTACGTCTTGAGCTTGCGGTGCAACACCACCAACACCTCCTGGGTAACGTCATCCGCATCGTCCGGGTCACCGGTTTGCACCCAGGCCCAGCGGTAGATCTGTTGGTAGCAGTGGCGCACTAGACTCTCGAACGCCGTGCTATCTCCGCCTTGCGCCCGCTCTACGAGTGCTTCCACCTCTTGCAGTTGCGGGTCAGTCCGATTCAACAGCGCTCCGAAGCATCCGTGATTGGCCTCCCAATAATGAGATGAGAGATGTAGCGACAGCGTTTACCACCCTCTTCTTGCGCCTCATCGCTCAGCGGTTAAGATCTCCCGCTGAGACACCCCAAGTCCACCTGCTCAAATCGAAATGGTCGATTTCACCGCATTAGACTGGTTCTGGGCCAGCGCATTCCTGTTGTTGATGGTGGGCGGTGCGGCCTTCTTCTACCGGCTGGCCCGGCGCTCTGAATCCGACTTCTTCTTGGCAGGCCGTGGCCTCCCCTGGTGGCTACCGGCATCCTCCGTGTTCAGCACCCATACGGCGACCGACACACCGATGTGGGTGACCGGGGTGATCTATGCCCACGGGCTGCGGGGCCTCTGGTACACGTTCTTCACGGCGTGGACGGCCATCGCATCGTTCGTCTCAGCCCGCATTTTTCGTCGTGCGCTCGCCTATACACAGGCGGAATGGCAGATCATGCGATTTGGCGGGTTGGGTGCCGAACTGCTCAGGGGTTGGATGGCCGGGTGGCAAGTGTTCATGAACATGTTCGTGCTCGGCTGGGTTGGGATCGCCATGGGCAAGGTGGGGAGCCTGGTGTTCGGCTGGCCCGTTTGGGTGGGTCTTGTGATTCCGAGCGCCATCACCGCCGTCTACACGTTGGGCGCCGGTTACTGGGGAGTCGTGATGGGCGACTTCCTGCAAGGGATAGTCGCCATCTTTGCCATAGTACTCGTCACCATCGTGGGTATGATGGCAGTAGGTGGTGCGGGTGAGATATCGGCGCGCCTGATCGAGATGGGCGAGGCTTGGCGCCTCGACGTGTTCGCCTTCACGGGACTGTTCAGCGGCGACTTCCCCGCAGCCTGGTGGCTCACGATGCTGGTGATCGCGGTGCTCGGCGGTTTCGGAATGGGCACCAGCATCGATTGGTACGTGGAGGCACAACGGATCCAGTCCGCCAAGACGGTGCGTGATGCCAGTTATGGGTTGTGGGTCGGGGGCGCGCTCACTCTGGTGCGGAACGGCTTCTGGGCTGCAGTGATCATCGCCTTTTTCGTGCTGGCGCCCAACTTGACTTCCGTCGCCGACTACGAGCTGGGTTGGTTTCGGATGGGGTTCGAGTTGTTGCCGGTGGGCATGGTAGGAGTATTCATGGGCGCGATCCTGGCAATCCACCTGTCGACAATATCCAGCCACTTGAATCTCGGCGCACTCTATTTCACCCGAGACCTGTACCAACGCTACATCAACCCCGCGGCCACAGAGCGAAGGCTGGTATGGATTGGTCGCGCAGCGACATTCGTGCTGCTGCTGGGATCGTTCTTCTATGGGTTGATGATGGAAGAGATCACCGCTTGGCTGATCTTTGCTCTGTGGCTCATGATGGCAGGTATCTGGCTACCTAACATCCTGCAAGTCATCTGGTGGCGTTTCAACGCATGGGGTTACCTGGCGTCGTGGATGGCTAACCTGGGGGTGTCATGGTTGGTGGTCTGGATCCTCCCGGCCTTCGGCGTCTTCCCACCGCTTCCCGACTACGGACAGTTCTGGCTCCTGATGGCGTTGGGAGCTGTCGTGTTCCTACCAGCCACGTTGCTGACACCCCAGGAGAAGATGGACCACCTCGTTCGCTATTACGTTCAGACGCGCCCACTCGGCTGGTGGGGTCCGGTGCGACGTGAAGCTGAACGGCGCGGGTTGATTACAGCTGAAGAGAAACCGCACTCGGTCGGCCGCCGGCCACTCATTCGCAGAAGCTGGACACCCGAAGATGCCGCTGGCTGGAGCCGGGAGGATTGGATCGCCATCGTGCTCTCACCAATCGTGTATGCTCTGATCATCATCGGTGTGGCACGGTTGCTACTCGCTCAATTGGATGGCGCGATCATCACGCTGGCTGCATTTGCTGGGGCCTGGCTGCTCTATTGGGTCATCGATCCGAAACTGCGAGCAGTATCGGTCGAGTACGAAGAGAAACAGGCAGGGTACCTCGAGGAGCTGGAACGTAGCGTTCGGTGGGATTCAGGTGTTCCCACACCGAGCACGAAGGAGTAGAAACATGGACCGCGGACTCGTCACACTCGTCGGAATGACCATCGCCTACGTCGCCTCCTGCGCTGGTCTGGCGTTCGCCTATTGGGGCTGGAAGAAGCACTTGCAGCCCGATGCAGAGGAGAAAGAGGAGCAATGAAAGCGGCTTTCGGGTCAGTGCTGACAGCGGTCGTCCAGGCGAGGCAGCCCATTCCCCTGCCCGCTGAATCCCCCTTAGGCGGCCCCCTCTGGAGCTACGTGGTGCCGGCAGCACTCCTGACGCTCGCCAGCGTGGGAACGCTGTTACTCTACCGGCACTTTGCGCGACACAAAGACTGATGCGGCGGCGCGCCGCACCCAGCTCGCCACCGTCTGCAATCACCTGGCCTACCGCCCCAAGCTTAGCAGGTTGACCCTGCGGAACGGCAGGACCACCAGACCTCAGACCATCGGAGCCGAGAAGGTGATCTGCTTGGGTTTAACCAGCCGCTCGAAGTCCTTGAACGCGAGTTTGATCAACTCGGTATGCGAGCCAGCATTGAACGCTATCTCGTCGTCCTCGGCTAGCTTCGCCGCCACGAAAACATCCATCCCGTACAGGTTGCCGAACGGAGGCATCGCCCCTACCTCACATTCGGGGAACAGGTCCTTGAACTCACCTTCGCTAGCCAGCTCCACGGTCTCGGCTCCGGTGGCCTGTTTCATCTTGTCGAAATCCACCTGTAACGACGCTGGCAACACGGCCATGGCCATCTTGCCATCCAACTTGACCATTACCGTCTTGGCTAGCTCCTTGCCGGAGACGTGAGCGGAAGCTGCAATTGCCTGAGCGGTGTACGCGGGCGAGTGACTGATCGTCACGTACTTGATGTTGTTGCTGTTCAGGAAATCCCTGAGTTGCTTGACCGGCATGGTGACCTCCTGTGTTTCCGTGGACTGAGCGGAGGCTGGCCCGCCCTTGTGAAATAGGGTGCGAGGCCCCCATTCCCATGCCTTAGACTACATCTCAGGGACGGGCAGCGCGAGAGGCACGCTGCACCGTTGCCTATTTGTTGTACCCCGCCTACAATCTGTCCCTTCTGGAGACACTTGGAGACCACCGTGCTACGGACCACACTGATCACAGCTGCGCTGTGCATTGGGCATTGCATCCTGACGCAGCACAGCGGACAGGGCCGCACAGGGACCTCATTTCCGACCTGTTCACGTTCGGCGATTGCGGACAGCCATTATGTCTGGACGGCTCCATAAACGCCGGAACC
The DNA here is from genome assembly GCA_039586365.1 of Gemmatimonadota bacterium. GTDB lineage: Bacteria > Gemmatimonadota > Gemmatimonadetes > Gemmatimonadales > GWC2-71-9. The sequence goes on from JBDHKN010000078.1 coordinate 6,816, forward strand.
GGACATGGTGACCACTATTTGCCTGCCGTTGCATCCGGTAACCTGGCAATCATCTCGTTCATATCCGAGGCGACAGGCAAGAGTGTCGCTCGCACTGGCAACAGAGTCGTAACAGCCGCGAGAACATCGGCTCTTTCGACCTCGACCGCGATATCAACGGTCTGTAGCGAGCCGAGCCGGAAAACCTCTTTATCGTGAAATTCACATACTGGCTGGGTTTGTAGACGGACATACGGAGCCGCCCAGACCAGTTGCATAACATGGACCAGCCGCAACTCCCAGGCCCGCCACCGAGACTGGAACCGGCACAGTGCAGCAGCGCTAGTTTGTTCCTTGAACCCACCTCACCACAACAGTACATTCGCGCCGTGGCAGGGCACTTGGGGAGCAACAATCAGTAGGTACCATTCCACGTTAGGGCCGTGACCTCGGCCATGCCCGTCACATATTCGAGACTCAGATAGAGAACCAGTTTGCCTGGCCAGGCTTGGATTGGACTGCTATGGACAACAGTACACCACCACGAGGAACGTTGCTGCTCGACCGCAAGGCCATTGCTTCGTTGTTGACCCTGGAGGATTGCATTGAAGCGGTGGAAGCGGCGTTCAGAGCACACGCGCTGGGGGAAACACTGACTCCAGGATTGCTGCACATAGAGGCCCCGGATGGCGAGTTCCACATCAAAGCCGGCGGGATGAGGATGCCCGTCCCATACTTCGGACTCAAGGCAAATGCCGGCTTTTTCCAGAACACAGCCCGGTTCGGACTGCCCAACATCCAAGGACTCATCCTGCTGTATAGCGCAGAGAACGGGTACCCACTGGCTGTGATGGATTCGGGCGGCATCACCATGCAGCGCACCGGTGCAGCTACTGCTGTGGCCGCCAAGTACTTGGCCAAGCGGGATTCCAGCGTAGTGTCCATCTGCGGGTGCGGCAAACAGGGCCACGTGCAGCTGCGAGCCCTCACCAAGGTACTCCCGATCGAGAGAGTCAATGCGTACTCGATCGATTATGAAGAGGCAGACAGGTTCGCTCACGAGATGAGCGAGGAGCTGAACGTTGAAGTCAAGCATGTCCATGACCTCGGACCTGCCATTAGTGAGAGCGACATTTGCATCTCCTGCACCCCCTCAACAGAACCATACATCCAGCAATCGTTCGTGCGGCCGGGCACCTTCCTGGCGGCGGTGGGTGCCGACAGCCCTGGGAAACACGAGCTGGATCCGCATCTGCTCGCCGCAAACAAGGTTGTCGTGGATCTGCTGGAGCAATGTGTGTCAGTGGGAGAGCTCCACCACGCTGTTGAGTTGGGTCTCATGACAGCTCAAGACGTGCACGGAGAGCTAGGCGACGTAGTAGCGGGGAAGGTTAGTGGACGATCCCACGATGCTGAGATCGTGGTGTTCGATTCGACTGGGACTGCGCTGCAGGACACCGCCGCCGCAATCCTAGCATACGAGAGGGCGATCGGCTCCCTGCAGGGCCAGCTGTTGGATTTTTCAGCTTCCTGATTTGATTGGCCGCTCGATGCAAGCCAAGTCCCTGTCAGTCGAGTCCAGACGGAACCCGACCGGGCCGCCAATTCAGGTCTCGGACCCCGTATCGAGCGCCTCTCCAGCTGTGAGGCGGGAGCGCAATCAGCCGGGTACTCAGCACTTGGAGGCCTCTCGGCGAAGGCACTAACCACAGCCTTTGCCCCATTCTCCCGGGACGCCTGAATTGACTCAAGCCCCAAGCGCAACTAATCTAGACGCACAACCCAACCGTACCCGCAACCGGGATATGCCCATGTCCTTGGCTGGCACGTTGAGTCAAGTCCCTTTGTTCTCGCAGCTCCGTGAGGGTGACCTGGAGCGGCTGAGCCACGCCGCCCACGAACGCAGCTATCCCAAGAATAGCGTCATTCTTTTCCAGAACGATCCTGGAGATGCGCTCTACGTCGTGCTTAGCGGCCAGGTCAAGGTGGTACTGCCTGCAGAAGACGGTCGGGAGGTCATCTTGTCAGTCCGTAGCACGGGAGACTTCTTTGGCGAGATGTCTCTCATCGATGAGGAACCCCGCTCAGCTCACGTTATTGCGATGGAGGAGTCAAGGCTCCTGGTTCTGCGGCGGGAGGACTTCCTCAGGTGTTTACGTGAAGTACCGGAGATCGCTACCGGCCTACTGCGGTCCCTGTGCAAGCGACTGCGCCAGGCGGACAACAAGATCGGCAGTCTGGTCCTGTTGGATGTACCGGGCAGGGTCGCACGACTCCTGCTGGAATTGGCCGATGAGAATGATGGTGTGAACATAACACAGCGCCTCACCCATCACATGATCGCACAGATGATTGGATCGAGCCGCGAGACCGTGTCCCGCACCATGCGCGATCTCACCTCCCAAGGGTTCATCGAGGTCTCACGCAAGATCTTGACTATCCAGAACCGCCGCGATCCTTCGTCCCAATCCGGTGGTGGAACAAGCACCGCCACACTTGTTGAGGTACCGCGGCGCGCCATCGTTATTCGGAATCGTTCCGCTCTGGAGGCCGCCGCTGGAATGAACTAGCTGGCCCCTCGTATTTGGCGTCGGGTCCAGCAAACCTCCCGCCTGCGCAACCTTGCAGCCAGTGTCACAAACCGGGTATAAGGTGCCCATCACGCCGACTAGTGTGTAGACGCGTACCTCCAGGTCCAGTCCGACTGCATGGCAGAATTCCCAAACTTGATAACCAGCGCGTTCAGCTAGGCGCTCCCGTCACCAAGGCTCCCAGAGGACTTCCACCTCCTGGTCATGCGTCGTGCCCGGCGCACCAATAGAAAGACGGTTGCAGCTCCGGCTGCAACCGTCCTTGACCAGCAGTTGTCCCTGCTAAGCGCTCAGCTAGGCGGCCCGACGTCGAGTCCTGCCTTCCATCTCGTACAGGAGATTGACGAACTGCTCCAGTTGCCTGGGGCCAAGGAATCTGGATACCACCCGTCGCCGCGCATTTCTCCCCAGCCTACGTGCTGCAGCGTGGTTTTGCAGCAGCAGAGCCATCGCCCGCCCAAGACCGTCAGTGTCAGTGGGTTCGTCCAACAGAATGCCGTGTATTCCACTCTCGATTTGATCCTGGATCCCTCCCACAGCGCTCGCGATCACGGGGCGCCCCTTCCACATTGCCTCCGTGACCGTGAGTCCAAAACCCTCCTGCAGACTCTTCTGGACCACGATGTTGGCGTGGCGCTGGATTGCGTTAACCATCACGGCGTTTTCCTCAACATCCTCCATGGGGAGACAGACGAGGTGGACGCGGTGCTTCGTTTGCTGTGGCAAGCGGTGCCATCTAGCTTTGCAGTCCTCGAGAACGTGCGCTCCCTCAGGATCATCCGTCACTCCGCTCACGTCCGGGCCCACTAGAACCAGGTGAGCGTCGCCCAAGTTGTCGATCTCATCGGCGAACCCCTGCATCACGCCAGCCATGTCCTTGAGTGGATCCCACCGTGATACTTGGACGACCATTGGCACATTCCAACCCGGGACGGGGCCGAGCTGCGTTATCTGCGCTTGACGTTCGACTCGGCCGGTTGATCCGTCGAGTCGCGTGAAACCGAGATGCCCGTTGGTGGAGGTACGTTCCAGTAGACCTATGTGCTTGAGAATCGCTCGGCAAGTGGCTCGGTTCAGCGGTTCGTTCTTGACGGAGAACGCGTCGATCGCAGGGGGGATAATGAAAACCGGATGCGACAGAAGCCACTGAGGCACATAACGTGTCCGCGAGAACACATAGGCGTCAGCATGCTCCAGGTAGGGCCTGAGGAAATCCCATGCGCCCCGGGCAGCTGCGTTCATGTCGTCGCGACCGATGTGGCAACGCCAAACGACCTGAGCACCCAATTGCTTCAACGGAGCGGCCAGGCCGGCGGTCTGAGGATCGTGCAGGATTACAACATCCTGGGGCCGCACTATCGACAGTATCTCGGCTGTGTTGCGGTCGGTCACCGCTGCATAGTGGCAGTGTTCTTGCTCGGACAGAGTACCGCTGTCGCCATTGTTCCCGTGTAGCCGATGGTGGATTCGTTTTGTCAGCGCAAAGAACTCGGGATCTCCTTCGATCACAAGCCAACGCGCATCGATACCGGCTCCCCTCTCATAACCCAACAGAGTCTGCAGCATCTCTGCGACACCCCCCCCACTGGCCGTCGAGTTGACGTGCCAGATGATCCGGTCCCGCAAGATTGTCTTGGCGTCTTTCACTGCGTGACGCAAGTCGCGCGACCCGCGTTCCCCAAGCACAGGCGCGAATCGTTTGAAAGCCAGCGGAGATATATGAACGCTCTTCATGTCAGGCCATTAAGCGCAAATTCTGTACCGAATAGACCGCGGAGGTTTTGTACCATCTGCGCAGGAAAGTGCCACCAGATGGTCCAAATTGGGCCGCATATTCTAACGATTTCTTGGCGGCCCGCAAGAGTGGTGTGCGATCGACAGGGTAGCTGGGCAGCGAATAGCGTACTGTGTTGCAGTCTGCGCTACATGGTTGCAGCCCGCTCTGGAGGCAGGCTGCAACTACGCAGCGAGGCTATCTGGGGTCACGTTGCCCCTGGTCCTACTGAGCAGTACCGGCTGTGCGAACTTGCGGGGGCAGCGTGACGTAGGCCACGACTGAGACACCTTCCACACGGGCGAGAACTCCGAGAGCCCTCTCCGCCCCAATCTCCCAGGGCTGAAATCCACTGGGGAACTTCACTCTCAGGGGCTCCATCTGCCCCGGGGAATGGACCAGCCAGCGCGTTCCGTAACCCAGGGAGTTATCGGCGGTCGAGAACTCTTGCAGCCAGACCTGTCTGTCCTGAGCGCAGAGGATCTGGACAGCGGGGGGACCGAGCTCACTCATGCGGTTCCAGTAATGCAGCAGGAAGTCTTCGATCGATCGTTCGATAACCGCCGAATCGACTGGTTGACCAGGGCGCTGCTCTTGCCAACGCAGCTTGAACTCGCGCTCGAGATACGCCTGGTGGTCTTGTTCGGTGATCGGCCGCCTAACTGTCGGAACGGTATCCGTGGCCAGGATAGTGCCATCAGAGCCGTAGAAACGTAGCTGGTTGCTGAACGGGTCGAGCAGTACCAGCTCGCCTGCGGGGCACGTCGTCCACAAGGGAATCGGTACGAGTAGATCCGCGTAGCGGCCCAGGCTGGCGATCCCGCTGGAGAACTCCTGATCAAAATCGAGCAAGCGACCTACCCGACTGCCCGTGCCATCGAGCTGGAGCAGTTCGGAGTGTAGGTAGTCCCCGGTGGTGGCTAGGCCATCGGGATGGTCCAGCAGCAGGTATCCAGCGCCGAACCGCTCCATCTTGAGTGGTTGTCCGTAGGAGTGATTCTCAATTGCTGCAAACACGTTGCCGCTTGAGCGTTCCACCGCAAGCTGATCAGCGACGGCACCGTTCTGCCCGTACATCACCACTCTGCGATTGCCGGCATCCCATACCTGCATCGGCTGCCGGGCATCATCCGTGGGCATTAGCCACAGAGGATTCGAGAGCTGCCTCTGGGCTCTTCCTGTAACCGCGAATGAAGACAGCAACTCACCTTCGGCTGAGAACCTGAATAGGTGTGGATCTCCGGTCCGCTGGAGTACCCACACTTCTCCGGAGGGTGCTGTGGCAACGTGCTGGATCTGTTGCAGGGAAGCCTCGGCCGGGAGACTGACTAGCGCGGCGGCGTCGATGATCACCGTGGTTCCGACCTCCTGCTCACCCGCACATCCGAACAACATTGCGCAGACACAAAGGATGGAGGACTGCTTCATCATATGCTGCATCATTGCCGACTCCTTCGGCTGGCCTTCAATTTAAGTCACGCGTAGGCGCACAATTTAACGCAGCGTACAGGGCTCCGCTCCTGCTTCCCGTCCTGCTCCTTCTTTTCTCCCACCACGTATGATGAGCATGCAGCCGAGTCGATAGGGAGTCCCAGATAAGTGTCCGGCCGTCGCAGGGATTAGTTCATCCAGCGCATCTCCGCCGTGGGTGGGGCAATCGCGAGTCCGTACAGGCCTTGCTGGGTGCTGTTGTCGCTGAGGTACGATCCTGTATCATCGCGAAGAGATACACTGAGACCGAGTTGGACACCGTCGTGGCATTCCACGATGATGCGGAGGCTTTGTGGCAATCCACTGTTGCGACGAATCCCCCGATAGCTGTGAACGCACTCCTAACAAGACTGGAACGACTCCTCGACACCTGTCGCACTCCGGTCCTGGCCGAGTTTGAGCACCGCATCGGCCGGGGACTCAGAGATGCAGAAGCACTGGAGGAAGTGAAGAAGGCAAAGTAGCTCTATTTCACCCAGCTCGATTCGACCTCGACCACGGTCAGCCCCACGGGACGTTCAAGTTCTTAGTCAACGGCATCTACCTCGCTGGAGCCCCAGAGGTCGGGCTGGCTCTCAGGAACTGAGCCTGGGTGGTCAGACATCACAAGGGCGGTGTGTGGGGCATTCCTCCACCCACATACCGCCCTTGGTGACCCTTAGCTTTATGGTACTGCCCCCCCGATTACGGCTCCCCGCCAAATGTCATCGACTGTCTTATCTTCACCCGCACCGCCTTGCCGGCGTACTTGCCGGGATTGTACACGGATTCGCGGAACAGGGCGAGGACCGGTTCGTCCAATCCAGGATGGGGCGAGGATACCACCGCCATCGTGGCCGGATCCACATGGCCGCTCTCGTCCACCACGAATTCCACAACCGCAGCGCCTGTGATCTCCGCATCGGCGAGCGAGTCTGGAACCTCGAGTTGCGGGCTTGAAACTAGCTCCGGCAGCGACTCCAGCTGTGAAGTGAAGATCGCTCCCGCATCCGCAAGCTGCCAAACGACCTCTGTTTGACCGGCATTCTGGGCCGCCAGCAGTGCCGTGAACCCACCCGGGGTTGCGGTGTTGGGATCCGCCCCGCGCTCCAGCAGCACGGCCACGACCTCAGCGTGACCCTGCTCCGCCGCACCCATCAGGGGCGTGCGACCATCCGGTGACGGGTCGTCCACCTTCGCACCGCTGTCCAGCAGAGCGCTAACCGTTTCGGCATGCCCACGTGCAGCCGCCATTATCAGGGCATTCATCCCAATGTCGGCTTTCAGGCTCAGATCCGCACCGGCGACAATCAGGCCCTGTACTATCGGAGTGTAGCCACCTAGGGCAGCCAGCATTAGCGCAGTCCAGCCCTCGGGGGTCACGGTGTTGACGGAGGCCCCGGTTTCCACCAACATAGCCGTCATGTCCACTTGACCGTTGCCGGCTGCATACATTAGCGCAGTATTGCCAGCTGAATCGACAACGTTCACGTCGACGCCCATGCGCATCAGTAGCTGGGCCAGGCTTACATCGCCGGTCGCGGCGGCCTGGAGGAATGCGGCATCGTTCTCAGTCGCCTGAGCATGCAGTGGTGTGACTGCGGCAGCGGCAAGCAACGTCGGGACCAAAGCAAGTACTATCGTTCTCGAAATCTTCATGACTGATTTCCTCTTGGTGGTACCGATCCGCATTTGGTCCCACTGCCTCAGAAGCGCTCCGGCTGGAACTGCGACTGCGGATCATCAAAATAACCTTTCAAAATAGCGGACCTTCCGTTCCAGTAACAGTGGGCCGCCGCGAACTTGGCCTATGTACCCTTTGGAGCGACAGAGTTGAGAACAGGCGAAGCCAGATCGCCACGCCACATCGTATGGTTGGCGCTCGCATTCGAAGGGGGACTCGCCGCAATCGCATTGGTCCTCGGATGGCTGTCCAAGCACCCTCCAACCGAGCAGATCCACCTTTCGTGGCAAACTGGCGTGTGGGGACTCATTGCCACGTCCCCCCTCGTCCTACTCATGCTCTGGAGCACCAGGTCTGCCTGGCCGCCTTTGGAGCAGCTCAGGCGGGAAATCGAGCAGGTGCTCGTCCCCCTGTTCGCTGAATGCTCCCTCCTGGAATTAGCCCTGATCGCAGCTTGCGCCGGAGTGGGCGAAGAGCTGCTGTTTCGTGGCGTCTTCCAGGCCCGCCTCGCGGATCTCTGGAATCCGTGGCTCGCGTTGGCTGTATCCAGTACTGCATTCGGCATGCTGCACTTGGTCACTCCGACCTATGCCCTCCTAGCAGGTTTGGTTGGAGCCTATCTCGGCTACCTCCTTATACTGGGAGACAACCTGCTACTGCCTATTTCTGTACACTCCTTGTACGACTTTGTGGCGCTCACATTCCTGGTCCGCAGGCACCGAATGCGACTCTGACGAACGATCGTTCGGTGAAACATGAGCAGCAGATCATTCGGCAAATCGTGCCGCGCGCGATCCAGCACACCTGTCAACTCAGTTGTTCGAAGAAATCGTTACCCTTGTCGTCCACCAGGATATAGGCCGGGAAGTTCTCGACTTCGATCCTGTAGATTGCTTCCATCCCGAGTTCCGGGTACTCGAGTAGCTCCACTTTCTTGATGTGTTCCTGCGCCAGGATTGCCGCCGGACCGCCAATCGAGCCCAAGTAGAAACCACCGTATTTCTTGCAGGCTTCAGTCACCGGTTTGCTGCGGTTTCCCTTGGCGATCATCACCAGCGAGGCCCCCTCCGCCTGGAATGGCTCGACGTAGGAGTCCATCCGCCCCGCCGTAGTCGGTCCAAAGGATCCGGATGGCATCCCTTCGGGGGTCTTGGCCGGACCTGCATAGTAGATGGGATGGTCCTTGAAGTACGTTGGGATACCTTCGCCGCTGTCCTGCCGCTCCTTGATCTTCGCGTGCGCGATATCACGGGCCACAATGATGGTGCCGGTGAGTGACAGCTGCGTCTTTACCGGGTACTTGCTCAATTCCGCGGTCACTTCCTTCATGGGACGGTTTAGGTCGATCTGCACCACTCCGAGGTCGCGTTTGGTTCGGTACTTGTCCGGGATGAATCGCCCAGGGTTGCGTTCCAGCTCTTCGAGCCAGATGCCATCGCGGGTGATCTTGGCCCTGACATTGCGATGCGCCGAACAAGACACACCCATTCCCACCGGGCACGAAGCACCGTGGCGTGGTAGCCGGACAACACGCACGTCCAGCGCGAAATACTTGCCACCAAACTGCGCCCCGAAACCGCTCTTGTAGGCCGCTTCGAGTAATCTTTCTTCCAGCGCCGGATCACGGAACGCCTGGCCGCGATCATTGCCCGTGGTCGGCAGTCCGTCCAAATAGCCCGTCGATGCCAGCTTCACGGTCTTGAGATTGGCTTCGGCCGAGGTGCCACCTATCACGAATGCGAGATGATACGGGGGGCACGCCGCTGTACCTAGCGTCTTCATCTTCTCGACCAGGAAGGCCTCCAGCTTCTCTGGGTTGAGCAATGCCTTGGTCTGTTGGTAGAGAAACGTCTTGTTGGCAGATCCTCCACCTTTGGCGACGAACAGGAATGAATACTCCGAGCCATCCGTCGCGTAGACATCGATCTGCGCCGGGAGATTGTTGCCCGAGTTCTTCTCTTCGTACACGGTCAGCGGCAGCGTCTGCGAATAACGCAGGTTCTCACCGGTGTATGTCTCATAGATGCCCTTGGTGAGGTACTCCTCATCGCGAACACCGGTCCACACCCTCTGACCCTTCTTGGCCACCACTGTTGCGGTTCCCGTATCCTGACAGAACGGCAACACGAAGTTGGCAGCGACCTCAGCGTTCCTCAACATGGCGAGCGCAACACCCCTGTCGTTCTCGCTCGCTTCCGGATCATCGAGGATCGCAGCAACCTGCTTCAAATGTGCCGGGCGCAGCAAGAACGAGGCATCACGCAGGGCCTCTTTGGCGAGGACCCTCAGGCCTTCTGGGTCTACCTTGAGGATCTCTGTGCCCTCAAAATCAGCGCTCGATACGTACTCCCTGGTCAGCAAGCGGTATTTCGTAGTGTCTTTGGCAAGGGGAAAGGGGTCGTGATAGACCTGGCCAGTCATCGTGCTGACTCCTTCTCATCTATGTCGAGGGTTGGCCGCGGGAGCCGCTAAGAGAACGGTCACGCCATCCGAGTCCATTGTGGACGAGCGAAAACTCGCACATTTCTGATCCATAATCCATCGACCGGCGCGCTCCTCGCAGCCTGCCGCCGCTCCCGGTCCCATCCGCTCGAGTGGTGCTGTACTATTAGTACCACTGTGGAGCGGGTCCCGACTTTCCATAGACATGGATCAGTTGTTATGAACGCGATGACAGCCGCAGCAGTCGTGCAGGAGCCGGTAGACAGCGTCACTGGCACGAGCGTATCCGCCATGATTGACTGGCTGCAAGCCCACCAACTCGCAGCTCAGCTGCTCGCAGTGTCACTGGTAGTCTTGCTAGCCTATGTGGCCGACCTGGTAACGAAACGCGTGCTCTTGGCTACCCTCAGCAAGATAGTTCGTGGCACTTCCATCCAGTGGGACGACACACTCCTCAACGCCAAGGTATTCGACCGGATAGCCCATCTGGCACCAGCCATAGCCGTGTACTTCGGCATCAATCTGATTCCCGCGCTTTCAACGGCGTTCGTACAGTGGATTGAGCAGGCGGCTCTGGCTGCTATGGTCGTGATCGCGGTCCTTGCGGTTGGAGCATTGATCTCCGCTGTCAACGACATCTATTCCACCAGCCGGCTCGCAGATGGAAGACCTATCAAGGGCTACGTGCAGGTTGCGAGACTCATCGTGTATTTCCTGGGCGGCATCGTCGCGATAGCGACTATCACTGGTCGTTCACCGTTGCTGTTGTTGAGTGGTATAGGAGCCATGACAGCGGTGCTCCTGTTCGTGTTCCGGGACACGATACTCTCGTTCGTGGCCAGTCTGCAGATCGCGAGCTACGACATGATGCGAGTCGGGGACTGGGTCGAGATACCGCAGTTCGGCGTTGACGGTGACGTGGTGGACATCGGATTGCATACAGTCAAGGTCCAGAACTGGGACAAGACCATAACTACAGTGCCGACACACCGGCTGATCTCCGATTCGTTCAAGAATTGGCGATCCATGGCCCAGTCCGGTGGCCGGCGGATCAAGCGAGCGATCCACATCGACACGAGCTCGATCCAGTTCCTTGACGACGGCGACATAGACCGGTTCGGGAACTTCGTGTTACTGAGAGACTACGTCCGCCACAAGAAGCAGGAGCTGGATGAGTACAATGCCAAGTATGCCAGCGATACAAGCTTGGTAGCCAACGCCCGTAGGCTCACCAATATCGGCACGTTCCGCGCCTACGTGGTGCAGTACCTGCGCCAACATCCAAAGATTCGCCAGGACATGACTCTTATGGTGCGCCAGCTGGATCCTTCGCCAAGCGGCCTGCCTCTTCAGATCTACGTGTTCTCCAACGAAATCGATTGGGTGTCTTACGAGGGTATTCAAGCCGACATCTTCGATCACATCATGGCGATCGTGCCAGAGTTCGGGCTGAGGCTGTTCCAGAATCCGTCCGGCACCGATTTCGGACTCGCCTTCAGTCGCGGGCACCTGACGGCCAATAGCTGATGGCTACAGTCTGACGACCATGCGCGTTCTGCTGATACAGAACTGCCCTCTGGAGGGATTCGGTAGGTACGAGGCATACTTGGCGGAAAAGGGGTATTCCTACCGGGTGCTGCATCCGTACCGGCGCTGTGAGTTCCCACCCGTCGACGAGTACGATGTGTTTTTCGTCGGAGGAACGCCGATCTCAGCGCTCGAGGTAAACGAGCACGAGTTCCTGGAGCTCGAATGGCACTTCCTCACGGACGTACTCGAGTCGCAAAGACCGTATTTCGGCATCTGTTTTGGCGGCCAACTGCTAGCGCGCCTACTGGCGGGGAAGGTGCACCGGGGTGCAAACACGGAGATCGGTGGGTACGAGGTCGAACTCACACGGCTGGGGCAATCCGACCCTTTGTTCGAGAATTTCCCGGACCGCTTCCCGGTATTTCAGTGGCACTCTGATGTGTTCGAGCCCAACCCGGATGCCGCCACGATTGCCGCGGGATGGGACGGGACGGCCCAGGCGCTTCGCATAGGAACCGCTGTCGGACTCCAGTTCCATCTCGAAGTGACTTCGACAGATGCGGCTCTCTGGGCCGACGCTTACCTCGCCGAGTTGACCTCTGTCGGCAAAGACAAGGTGACGGTGGTGGCGGAGTGTCGGGAACGCGAAGCACGGATGGCTCACCTCGCAGACACGATCCTCGACAACTACTTCAAACTTATCGAGTAACGGTTGCCGCAACCGCATACGCAACCTACTGGAAGGGCTACAGGGGTCACTATGGCTGATACGGGCAGGCTCGAAGCCATTTGGATCAAGCGAGCCCATCGGGAACCGATGGACCCGGTACGACTTGCGCAGCTGGACACTCAGGGGGGCATAGTCGGCAACGCTGACTTCGGAGCGAGACGCCAGGTCACGGTCATAGCAGAAGAGGTGTGGGACCACTTGCCTGGCGAGATGCTCGGCAACGTCGATCCATCCGCCCGCAGGGCCAACCTGATGGTGAGTGGCATCTGTCTCGAGGAGACGGGCGGCCGAATTCTCCGAGTCGGTGCCTGCCGCATCCGCATACAGGGGGAGACCAAACCGTGCCATCGCATGGATGAAGCCTATCCAGGGCTCAAGGACGCGTTGTTGGCCAATTGGGGCGGCGGCGCGTACGGCCTGGTCCTGGATGACGGGCAAATCGAGGTAGGAGCAGTGGTAGCCTGGGTGGACTAGCGCGACCACGCAGCGTCGTCGGCCCTATACTACCCGCTACGTGCGTGCTGTCGTGGCCGGTACTGTTTTACACCAGCTGTCTCAAGATCACCGCCAGCCCGGTTGCGGCTGACAACACCAACACCGCAGCTCGCGTGTATCCCCGGTCGAAAAAGCCAGACGTGTGCCGGGAGGTGAAGAATCCGATGAGGATGCCCGGCAGCAGAGAGACGGCCAACCCGAGTTCCGCAATCCCGAACCTCCCAACAAAACGCAGACCTACCAGCGACAATACCACACCAACGACGAAGTAGGCTGACAGAGTACCTCGTACGCTGGGGCCAGAAGAACGTTGGTACACGAGCGCCATTGGGGGAGCACCTATCGAGACTGTCGTGCCCATGAAGCCCGACAGCGCACCCGCACCCACAAGCACCCTGGGGCTAACGGGCAAGTGCAGGCCAGAGGCGCTCATGGCCACCCCGAGAAGAACCAGCACTCCGAGCGTCAACTCCAACCTGTTTCCAGACAGTACAGTCAGTGCAGCTGCGCCAGCCACGGTGCCCACCAACCGGCCAGACAGTGCCCACTTGAGATCGCGCAACACGACTGACCTGCGTTCCCTGTGCGTCAACAGAACGGTCAATGTCAATGCGGCACAGAGCAGTGGCGCCGGAACCAATCTCGGATCAATCAGCATCAGCAGTGGCGCACCGAGAATGCCGAGGCCGAAACCCACAGATCCCTGAAGCGTGGCACCGAGTGAGACTGCAAGAGTCGCGAGGGCCCAGTCGACCAAGGTCACCGGGTCCACCGCGGGTGGGCCATGAGGTCACAGCCTGGGGCGGCTGAACAACGGAGCGGAAGGGAAAACTCCTCTGATCTTGCCGCCCCGGCCGCCCCTACCGTCTCGCTACTCAAGCTTCCTGTCTCTTGCGAGCGACCATGATCACGCAGCCGAGAATTGCGAGGATTGTGATGCCCGCGAGAGCCACCTCAGCCGCGTGAGAAATGTCCGGTGGGAATCCGACTATCCTCTCACCACCTCTCACTCCGACCCACAGAGCCAGTAGCACGCCCGTTAGCCCACCGCCACCGACCAACCCTGATCCGAACAGCACACCCTGCTCCCTTCGCTGTTCAGCTATCTCCGCCGGTTGATCGCGCGTGAGCAAATGACGCGCGAGACCACCGAGAAATACGGCTCCCATCGTGGACAGCGGTAGGTATACCCCTACCGCAAACGCGAGCACCGGTATCTTGAACAGTGACGCCACCAGACCGATTCCGACACCAATGAATATCAGGGCCCACGGTAGGTTCTGATCCAGTACACCGTCGATGACGAGCTTCATCAAGACAGCTTGGGGCGCCGGGAGCTCTGCTCCCCCAAGACCACCTTCAACGTTTTGATGTAGCATCATTACTACCAGGCAGACGACACCAGCCGACGTGATCACACCAATCAATTCGCCGATCTGTTGCATCCGGGGCGTTGCTCCGAGCACGTACCCCGTCTTCAAATCCTGCGACGTGTCACCGGCAATTGACGCGGCAATGCACACCGAGGTTCCTACCATCAAGGCAGTCGCCTTACCTGCCAGATCGGTCCAACCCAAGAGCAGGAACACTAGACTCGTACCGAGGAGCGTTGCGATGGTCATGCCGGACGTGGGATTGGAAGTCACCCCGACCAAACCGACGATCCTGGAGCTCACCGTCACAAAAAAGAAAGCGAACACAGCGATGAGTATCGACGCCACGGCTCGCACCGGTATCGAGTCTAGATAACCCAAGATCCCGGGTACGAACGTCAGGATGCCTAGCAAGACCAGTACGAACACGAAGGCGCTGGTGATTTGACGCAGGCCAAGCTTGAACGACTCCACCATCGTGGGGATAGACCGCAGCAACGTGATTATCCCACCGGTGGCCACGGCTCCTGCCCCTATATAGCGAACGTAACGGTTCCAGATCTCACCGGACGACATGTCACGGATCAGCTTCACGGTCTCCGGATAGAGTGGCTCGGTCAATCCCCCACCCCAGAGATTTATTGCTGGAATGACGATGAGGGCAGAGAGCGCACCGCCGGCCACCATGACTGTGGCGATTCGTATGCCAAGTATGTAGCCGACTCCTATCAGTGCGGGGGAGACACTGGCGGCAAGGCTTGCCTTGTACCCGAGGGCCACTTCGAAGCTACCTCGTACGAACTTGAAACCATCCGTGATGAGCTTGAATAGCATCCCCACGCCGATGCCAAGGAACACCGGCGTAGCCTGTTTGCCGCCGCCTTCAGCCGCAACCAGAACTTCCGCGCAGGCCATACCCTCTGGGTAGGGAAGCTTGCCATGCTCGCGTTTGATGAGATAGCGCCGCAGTGGAATCATCGCCAACACCCCGATCATCCCTCCACACATGGTCAGTAGCGTTATCTGCCGCCAGGCGGGGCTCATCCCCCAGATGAAGAGCGCCGGAATAGTGAACAGCACGCCCGAAGCCACCGAAGAACTGGCTGAGCCGATCGTCTGCGACATGTTGGTTTCCAGGATGCTGTGCGGCAGCCCGAAAGCGGAAAACAGCCTGAATGCCACCACTGTGAGGACAGCAACCGGGATCGAGGTGCTTATCGTTAGTCCAGCCTTCAAACCGAGGTATGTGTTAGCAGCACCGAACACCATGCCGAGGAGGACACCCGAGAGCGCAGCCTTGATCGTGAATTCCGTCAGGGACTGTCCATGGGTGAAGGGCACATACTCCTGACCGTCGCGTATCTCGTAGGCAGTAGGTGGAAGTTTCTTGCCGTTCATTCACAGCGCTCCTTGATTTTGTCCGGCTGAATGTTCCACTAGTTCTCACGGCACCTCGACTGCGGCGAGCTCATCGTCGAGTGCAGCTTGATTTGGCCAGCTAAGATAGTTGTTACCTTCAATGATGGCGAGGTGACAACCTCGGGCATGCCACACTCT
>JBDHKN010000012.1:0-64533 GCA_039586365.1 Gemmatimonadota bacterium
TCCAGGCCGTTGGACTGTTTGGATATGCACGCACCGAATTGCTCGGTGAACCAGTAGAGACACTGCTACCAGAGCGGCTTCGTGGCCGACACGTGGGTGAACGAGACCGGTATAACCAATCACCTCATGTCCGTCCCATGGGTGCCGGAATGAGTCTGTTTGCCCGCCACAAGGACGGGCGCGAATTTCCGGTCGAGATCAGTCTGGGGCCGTACCAGTCTGCGGAGGGCCCGCTGGTGGTCTGCGCCATTCGCGATCTCACTGCGCGTAAGCGCCTGTGGCACGAATCGGGATAGGGTTTGCGCGCAGGGCAACACGCATGAGCCGCTATCGAATCGCAGTCATTCCCGGAGACGGCATCGGTACCGAAGTGATGCGCGAGGGCATTCGGGTGCTCGAGGCCATCGGAGATCGGTTCGGCATCGACTTTGCGTGGCACCACTTCGACTGGGGCTGCAAGACCTACCTGAAGACGGGACGAATGATGCCAGAGGAGGGTCTCGAAAGTCTCAAGGAGTTCGCGGCGATCTACCTAGGTGCGGTCGGGTTTCCGGGTGTGCCCGACCACGTGAGCTTATGGGGTTTGCTGATTCCTATTCGCCGCGAGATGGGGCAATACATCAACCTGCGTCCGGTTCGGTTGCTAGAGGGTATTCAGACCCCGCTTCGTGACCGGGGGCCGAGAGACATCGACTTCATCGTTGTTCGCGAGAACAACGAGGGAGAGTACTCCCGAGTTGGGGGACGTCTCTACGAGGGCACTGAGTACGAACGGGTGGTGCAACAATCGGTCTTCACGCGCATGGGAACGGACCGGGTGCTGCACTATGCCTTCGACCTTGCGCGCAGTCGTCCAGACAAACACCTCACCTCCGCCACCAAGTCCAACGGCATAGTGCACACCATGCCCTACTGGGACGAGCGATTCCGTGCTATTGCAGCCGAGTATCCCGAAGTGCGCACCGACCAGTATCACATCGATATCCTTGCGGCGAATTTCGTGCTGCACCCGGATTGGTTCGACGTCGTGGTAGGCAGCAACCTGTTCGGTGATATCCTATCAGATCTCGGCCCGGCGGTAGCGGGCACTATCGGGATTGCCCCTTCAGCAAACATAAACCCGGGGCGCACTCTCCCATCGATGTTCGAACCGGTACACGGGTCGGCGCCGGATATCGCCGGAAAGGGAATTGCCAATCCCATCGGCCAGATTTGGTCCGGCGCGATGATGCTCGAGCACCTGGGGCACCCGGATGCCGCTCAGGCCATCGAGCGCGCCATCGAAGCCGCGCTAACGGAACCGCGCTTGTTGACGCCGGACATGGGTGGCAAGGCAAAGACTGTGGAGCTTGGCACTGCAATTGCGGATTTTGCCGGCAGCTGAGAGGCAGCTATCAGGTGAGTTCCGCTAGCCGTATCCGCTCTCGCAGGTTGCCTGAGCCACTGTTATTTTCAGCGACTCGGACCGAAGACCTCGTCGGTGTCCGATGTGTCAATCCTGATTAGTGTTCGACGTCCGTGAGCCGGTGCGGTCGGCTCCAGCACCCAACCATCGATTCGGAGTGATATGACGGTGACGACGCCAAGCTGGATCGGAGATCTTCTTGCATCCATCGATGGGATGGATGCCGATAAGTTCGTATCCTTCATAACCGACGATGCGAGGTTCCGCTACGGAAGCAATCCGCCGGTAGCTGGCAAGGCTGCGATCCGAGAGTATGTAACTCAGTTCTTGGGGATGTTCAAAGGAGTGCGGCACGAACTACTCGGCTTGTGGAGCCACCCCGATGCCGTGCTGGTGCAGGGCGATGTCACCTACGTGGGACACGATGGATCGGAGCTCACTCTGCCGTTTCTGAACTGCCTCAAGATGTGCGGTGACAAGGTTCAGGATTATCTTATCTATATCGACCCCACGCCTCTGGCTGGTTGAGACGTATGTCAGACCTTGCTTCCCCGGAACCACAGACGTCTGAGCGCCGCCGCCTGGTTGAGCGCCGCTCACTGATGCAGCGTCGATCAGGAACGGATCAACGCCGCCGAGACCGGCGCTGTCTGACTCTTAATGTGGTGCGAGACAAACGCGGCGGGGGTGACCGTCGCCGCACTGAACGACGCCAGTTGCCCGACCGACGACTTGTGTTCGTGCGTCGTGCCCGGCCTCGCTCGTCGCCGTCTCCTTTCACGTCGGAAGAGATTGCACAGCTGAAGCAGGGCTTCTCAGTGCCCGGATCCCAGGTGGCCTGTCCCTCGTGCGGGGGTGCGTTTTCGCTGGGTCGGGGCCGCCGCCGTGGACAGGAGATTTTGAGGCGCGTCCAATGCTCAGGTTGTGGTAGGTCCGCCGTGGTTGCGAACAACTCGATGGCTCGGGTCTTGGTGATATCTCAGAAGCCGGACTTGCGCGATGCACTGCGGGGGGTGCTCAGCGAAGCCCAACACGAAGTGATTGAAGCCGCGGATGCGGGTGTGGGTCTTTGGGCCTACCGAGTGGAACCGGCCGACGTGGTACTTGTCGACGTGCTCGCCACGGGCCGAATAGATGCGGCGGAGTTCATTCGGAAGCTGCGCAAGGAATTCCCGGATGCCCGGGTGGTGGCGATGTCGGGTCGGACATCGTATGGCGTCGCTGACCCGTTGGCAGTGGCGAAACAGCTCGGAGCCATCCGGACTGTCCGCATTCCGTTGTCACGTCAGGAGATACTGCAGGTGGTCGAGGAGGCCCGCGAATGAGAACTGGACTCATCGACTGGTTGCTGAACAATGACCCGCGGCCGGCTAGTCGGTTGCGGGTTTTTGGTTATCCTTGTGCTTCGGTGCCACGTGCTGTAGCGAGTAGCACTGAGCGATGCAACGGGCGCCTCCTAACTTGACAAAGTCCCATTTTAGATTCAGTCCAATCAGCATGCAGGATCCAATCTCCATCCTACGTACGCACGGGCTGCAGGCCACCCCGCAGAGAATCGCAGTAGCCACATACGTGCTCCGGACACAGACGCACCCGCCCGCTGACGAGGTATGGGCTCAGGTCCGCAAGAGCTGTCCGACGATTTCCCGCGGCACTGTGTACAACACGCTGAACCTCTTGGTTGAGAAGAGTCTCGGCGGGCCCGTTGACAAGGCCCGCTTCAAGGAGCCGCCGCTGCGAATCTCTGGTGATGCGGACCGCTACGACCACCGAGAGGGGAATGACGACCACACTCAACCGGGGAACCTCTACCGACTCTTACCCGATGAAGAGCGGGAGCATCTCCATGCCGCTGTTGCTGGTGCGATGCGGGGGGTTACCAAGGAGATAGTCGAACGCCAATTGGCGCACTTCGAGCAAGCTGATCCCGCCTATGCGAAAGGAGTCAGGAAAGCCCTGAAGAGGTCATAGGCTATCGCATGGCGAGCCCCGCAGCCTGCTTGCCTTCTGCGGGGCTCGCTCGTCGGGCTATTGAAGCGAGATCGCGGACCTAGGCCACTATGTTGAGGGCGAGCACCTCTCTGTGGCCGTGGTTGCCAGCGTACCTGCAACTCGATTGACCTGTAGGCCAGAATCCAAGGCGCTGGGGGCTGGTCCCGCGCTGTAGCTATTACCCGGATGTCCATCTCGATTCCGCTCAAGCAAAGCCCTGCCGCTCGCGCGACGCATTGAAGGTCTACAACACCACGCACCGATCCCTGGATGAGAGTTGGACTGGCAGGTTTGTGACAAGATTCACAAACTGACCCCTGGCTCAAACGGACGAAGAGCGGTATTGTTCTGCCGCTACGGACCCTGGAGTCACCAATTTGACTGACCTCGCAAGCTGGTCGTCTCAAGACGGCCGGCGTCGGTCTTTATGCTGTTGGCCAGACCTGCGTGTGGGCACATGATGACTGTCACGTAATCCCCAGCCTCAGCATGTGGCGCATGGCCCACACAGACCGCTGCACAACTCAACGTGAACCCACGATCCGTAGCTCTGTAACAACCAACACCCACAAACTGGAGTTGCATACCGATGTACCGACCGTCATCTACTTTGCTGCTGCTAGTAGCGTTTGCCTTAGCATGTTCGCCAACTGAGCGGTCCGCTGACGAGCCTGTGTCATCTTCCATTCCCGCTGCAATTCTCGGCCAGGCTCCACCACCTCAAGGGGAAACCGTGCTGTACGTGGCTGGAGACACGCTGACGCGTGGATACCTGGCGGTGCCTGACGGTGATGGGCCGTTCCCGGCGCTCGTGCTCATTCACGAGTGGAACGGCTTGGTGGACCGAGTGCGCCAGGTAGCGGACGCCTTCGCGCAGGAGGGCTATGTTGCGCTTGCGGCTGACTTGTACCGAGGCCGTACCGGGAACAATCGCGACGAGAACGTGGCGCTCATGCAGGAGGCACGCGACGACGAAGCCGCGATCATAGCCAATCTGGACGCTGCGCAGCACTTTGTCAGGGCGCGGAGCGACGTGACCGGCAAGGTAGCGGTCATGGGGTGGTGTTTTGGTGGTGGCATTGCGCTCAGCTACGCACTGGGCGGCGAGCATCACGACGCCACCGCGATCTTCTACGGTTCTTTGGTAGAGGATCCTGTCGAGCTGGCTCGGCTCAGTCACCCCGTGTACGGCACCTTTGCTGAAATGGACCAAGGGATTCCGTCGGATCAGGTAGAGCGGTTCGCAGCCGCCCTCGATTCAATTGGAATCGACAACGACATCCACGTCTACGATGCAGTGAACCACGGATTCTGGTTGCGTGTGGATGAAGATCCTGAGTTGCGAGAGGAACCGGCACGCGATGCTTGGAGTCGACTCAAGAGCTTCCTGGGCCGTGTGTTGAGCTAGACGGTTGGCGTTGGTACTCCTGCAGCCAAAGGACCCGGTTGCCCACACCAAGATGCGAAGTGTCGTCGATTAGCCGATATTCATAAAGGATGGTCTGAAACGCTCGGGTCGCTGGGGGGAGTGCGGCACCTCCTCCTAGTACCAGTGATCGGGCGCAACCAGATGGAGCGGGGTCCCTATGACATCACCTGACAGCACCACGACGGCAGAGTCGGCGGACCGCAAGCCACTCGATAATGAGCTCGATGTTTTCGGTTTAACGCATCCCGGCAAGGTGCGCCAGGTGAACCAAGATCACTTCATGCTCGGCTCGTTGCGAAAGACGATGCAGGTGTACCTGACGAGCTTGCCGGATGTGGACCAGCTACCCTTGGAGAGTGAGCGGCTGGCGTTTCTCGCGATGGTCGCGGACGGGGTGGGGGGTGGAACGGGTGGTGAGGAGGCCAGCCGGCTTACCGTGGAGGTGGTGACCCAATACGTTACTCACAGCCTGCAGTGCTACTACACCGCCGACGCGAGTGATGAGCAGACATTTATCGATGTCTTGGAGCAAGCGGCGCTGGAGTGCCACGAAAGTGTCGTGCAGAAGAGTTCCGAGGATCCCGAGCGGCGCCGCATGGCGACGACGCTCACGTTGTGGATCGGCGTGTGGCCCCGGGGCTATCTGCTCCAGGTCGGCGACAGCCGCTGTTACCTGTTCCACGATGGCGAATTGACCCAGATCACACGAGACCAAACACTGGCCGAAGAGCTGGTGGATCGCGGTGTATTCACGAGGACGGCAGCTCACCGTTCTCGGTTTGCCAACGTTCTGTCGAGTTCGATAGGGGGGCCACAAACCGCGCCGGTCGTTACTAGGGTGGACCTGGGGTGGCACAATGTCGGTTTGATCTGCAGTGATGGGCTCACCAAACACGTATCCGACGAGCAGATCCGCGAGCGACTCAGCACCATGAAATCGGCGAAGCACGTGTGTGAGGATCTGCTACAGGATGCGCTGGACGGAGGTGGCAGCGACAACATCACGATTGTCGTCGGGCGGGCGGTACGGCAGGAAGGCCAGAGCACTACCGTTCAATAGGGAGCTACCAAGGGTGGGACTAGCCACTGGCTCGCAGCGCGATGAGCTGACGCTTGTGGTGGTGCCTACTCGTGTTCCTCGACAAGAATTTCCTCGAGATGCGCAATATCGACATAATGTTCATGCAGGTGATTGCACGCAGCATCATACTGTCGAGCAACCTTGTCGATCGCTCGGCTGATGATCTGCTTGGCCCGCGCTGCATCCTGTGACTCGAGCAGCGGGATCTTCCAGCGATCGTAGTACTTCCTTGACACGAGCAGCGAGAGAACAGCGGAAGTTCCTGGGATGCTTCCCGTCCCGCGAACCACGTCGTGCAATGGATTGGAGAGACACGTTATCGCTCCGGCATCCTGGCTGATCAACTGAGCCAGGCCCGCAACGACCTTCACCTTGTCTGAGGCCAACTCAGACTGTTTGAGGTGTTCCGCACAGTGCATCAAGCGGTCAGCTAGCGCCGCGGTGTCTCGCTGCATGAGCCCGGGATTATCTGGTAGCAGATCATCTCTGAAGATCACAGGCAAACCTAGCTCCTTTGCCGCTTCGACCAGCGCCCGCGCGACAACCGGGTTGTCTATGTCTCGTTGCGCCCTAACGAGGAAAGTGTTTTGGTCAAGCTGATCCGAGATGGATGGTAGGTACGCCTTGCTTTCGACAACGATGGTCGGACACCGTAACATGTTGAGCCGTTCCATCAGGTGGCGTTTCGATCCCAAGGGGATGTTCCCCTCCAGATCTTCCACCGGTCCAATGCCGCCGCTGGTGTAGTTGACGCTTGTGAGATAACAGACGGTCTTGTCAGCGAATTCCTTGGCGATCCCGCCTATCATCCCGGCATTGAGTGGCAGGCTCTCTTCCATCATTATGAATGCCGTTGGTGCCCCCCTGTGAAAGCCGTCGACCACAGCGTTTGCCGCAGCGGCCGCGAGGGCTACTGGGGTCTCCAGGGCTCCTTGACCATACATCCGGCCGAAGCAATTGACGGCCACTGATTGGCAAAGAAGCGCGTCTTGCATCCTCGCTCTTCCCACCAGATCGGCCTCGGCAGGGGTGATGCCTCTTCTCGGATGGGTGGTACATGTCCCCCCATCCATCGTCGTGACACGAATACTGTTCTCAGCGACATCGGCGCTTGCTTCTGCTATGCGCGTATCCGCCTGGAGTAGATCGGCGATCATTGCACCGACCACCCCAAAACCAGCGGTATCGTCTTGCACGAATCCGGCGACCCCGTGGACGTGACCGATCCCGGCGTGTCCCGCTACAGCGATCGTATTGTCGCTCATGCCGTACTCGCCTCCCCTTGCTTGGATTACCGACCGTGCGCGCTAGTTACCTGCAGTTGGACGCACCTCGCAGAGACTGGACTTGAATGGCGGGAAACCAGAGATTGGGTCCAGACCCACGTCCGGAATCAACTCGTTGACGTTGTGACCGGCCCATCCGTGGAATGCATGTACCACACCTTGCGGCACGATGTCCGTCACCCAGGCCGTCATCACGATCGAGCCGACTGGAGAAGTTACCTCAATACAGTCACCATCCCGGACGTTACGAGTAGTTGCATCCGCAGGGTGGATTTGTAACCGGGCGTTCGGCTCCCGTTTGCGCAATGTCTCGAGCAAGCGACCCTGGGAATTCGTGTAGTTCCTACTGCGGCCACCAGAGGTGAGAATCAACGGATAATCGCTAGCGACCTCGGGAGAGGAATCCGGGCTCCAACTGGGTTCGCTGAAGGTTGGCAGGCCATCGTAGCCGGCCTCTTCCAACTGCGTGCTCACAAACTCCACCCTACCGGTCGGCGTCCCGAAGCCGTTTACCAGGTAGGCTCGTTCCGGGGCTTCTGCCAGAGCAACATTCAGTCGGCTGCCGTCCTTGGGTAGGTCGGTGAAACGCAGTCCGGCGGCCTCCAATCGCTCGTCGTAGCTGGCGTATATGTCGCCATTCCAGAACCGCTCTGCGAGGCCCAGATGTTGGGCGAGGTCGAAGATGAGTTCTGTATCTCCCTTCGCTGCACCGCGCGGGGCCACAGCGGCCGGGCGGTACTGGACCTGTCCATCACCCACTGTGATCAGCGCCTGGCGCTCCAAATGGGTGGCTGCTGGGAAGAATACCGTTGCCACATCAACCGTGGGATTGGGGAAGAAGTCACATGTCGTGAACAGCTCGAGGGATCGCAACGCTCGTTCCAGACGCCTCGAGTTGGGCCACATCATCAGGTTCATTCCGATCGAGCATACCGCCCTGACTTGCCCGGTCTCGATGGCATCTGCCAGGAGCATCCCCTGCGCCTCACCATAGTGTTTGACAAAAAGCGGAAATTGCTTCGCTCCCAACGGTGCAGCTGTGTCTCGGCCGTTGGCATCAGAGTCGATACTCTTCTCTCGGAACCGGTTGCTCCACGGCCTGTTACCGCCGTCGATGTCGAGATTGCCGCAGGCGGCCGCGAGCAGTAGGATCGCGCGATGAGCCTGGAATCCGCCGGAATGGTGGGTCGTTGCGTTGGGTGAAATCGTTACTTGTGCGGGGTGCGAGCTGCCGTACAACCTGGCAGCTCGGACAATCGTGTCTTTGGGAATTCCAGTGATCGCACTGGTGCGCTCAGGTGCATAGTTGTTGATGTGCTGTCGATAGCGGTCTACGCCGTGCGCGTATGCGTCGAGGAATTGCCAGTCCTGCAAGTTCTCTGCGAAGATCACGTGCGCCATACCTAGTGCCAGCGCACCGTCAGTCCCTGGTCTGAGCCTCAAGTGTATCGTGGCCACTTCAGCCAGGTTGGTGCGGCGCGGGTCGACCACGATCGTTGGAGTATCTGCGGCATCGACCAGGAGATGGTGGGACTCAAACGGGAGCTGACTCTCCACTGGATTGTTGGACCAAACCAGCCGGCATTTTGTCTGCGGGTATCTGCGACGGGCTGGGGCCAGAAAATATTCGTATTCCCTGCCCAGCGTGACAGTGGCGGCGACGAATCCAGCTGAAAAACAACAACTCGACTCGGTCACATAGTGTGGCGAGCCGAATTGTCGGGCGAGCCGCCGCAGGTACGGTCTCACCTCTTTGGTGTAGCCGACCGCAAACACGACCGCTTCCGGCCCATACGTGTCGCGAACGTCGAGCAACCTAGCTGCTGTGGTAGGCAGTACTTCCTTCCACGAAACTTCCCGCCAAGGGTCGTGCACCGACTCCCTGATCAGCGGTGAGGTCAGCCGCTGTGGGCTTTCCCGTTGCTCCACCATGGCCTGGGCGCGAACACATGCGGGATGGTCGATAGACAGGATACGCTCCCCCTGGCTCACTACGGTGATGGGGCAATTGGCGGTGCACATGTAGCAGGCGGAGTGGGTCGTCTTTGGATTCATCGGTAGCGTATCGGCTCGTAGCGTTCTGTCTCATCGCGGCGGTTGGGCGCCAGTGGTCGCATGTGCCGCCCACTCAATCCCTACCACCTGAGTCATAGCCGTCGGACAGTGTGCGCATGAAAGCTACGATGTCCTCCATTTCCCGTGGCGTGAGACCCAGGTTACCTAGCTCGTCGTGGTTCACGTTGGCAGCTACCTCGGGTGGCGGCCACGGAGCAACCTCTCGCGTACTGTAAAACGCCACAACCTGATAGAGAGTCTTGAAGACGCCGTTGTGCATGTAGGGTGGCGTCAGCGCGACGTTGCGAAGCGTGGGAACCCTGAACTTGCCGTTTTGCTTGGGATCATCCACGACCTTGCCCAGCCCGAGATCGACATAGGCGGTTCCATCCGGGTTGAATTCCGGCGGCAGGAAGTAGAACGGGTTTTCTGGGTTCTTCGGCGTACCCAGGTTGTCGTAGGTCTGGTCGGTGAAGAGTGGAGGGGATCCGTCGGGTCCGGGTCGGCTGGGGTGGCATGCCGCACAGTTGCCCTTTGCCTCGTCCTCGAACAGCGCCAGCCCGCGCAGCTCTTGCTCGGTAAGCTCGGCTTCAGCCGCCAGATATCCGTCGTACTTGGAATCGAACGGGTTGACCTCGCTGGTCTTCTCGTACGCCGCAATTGCTTCGGCCATGTGAGCGAAGGCTCGGTCCGCATTGTCCAGAGCGTCTGCGCCATACACGGCTAGAAACAGGTTGCGGTATTCAGAGACGCGTAACGCCTCTGCAATGGCCTGGACATCTTGATTCGCCATCTCGAGAGGATTGAGCGGCGGACCCTTCGCCTGCTCGGCGAGAGTAGCTGCACGGCCGTCCCAGAACAGTCCTCCCACCCAGAGTCCCTCTTCGTCGTCGAACTTGAGCGGAGGGATGAAAGCCGCATACGCAGCCGTAAGGTCGTTACGATTGCCGAACCGGTCGGGGTGCGCACCGCGCGAGACAGGTAACTGCTGGTTGGGGTCGCCAAAGCCTGTGGACGGCGAGTGACAGTCCGAGCACGCCTGCCCTGGTGGTGTCGAGAGATCACGATCGAAGAAGAGCAGCTTACCAAGCCGTTCCTGTGGCGTGAGCTCAGGCTGTTGATTGGTGGTCTGCCCGGACTGAGGAGCATCGCAGCCGCCGATCAGCAGGGCCGCGACGATCGAGATCGGTACATGTCTGGCTGTCATGATGGTTCTCGCGCGTGGACATGAGGTGCGGTTTCTGTAAGCTGCAGGTGCAGAGCCGCTCTTGCAAGAGGAAGTGGCGTATTCCCACCAGCACATTCCGCAGTATCTGCCGGAAGTGCAAGAATCCGCACGCGTGCTGAGCCTCCTATTGACGTTCGTTTGACGCCAAGCCCGCAAGTTGTTGCCTGTCCTAACCCGGGGTGATACATGCAGGCCTTTGTCGTGCCGCTGGCCGCCAAACAAAGCCTGTCCGTGAGGGAGGTTGGCTGTAAGGCAGCTAGACTCGCCGACATGCTGCGACTCGGTTTGCGGGTTCCGGAGGGATGCGTTATCAAGGCCGCTGCCTTCGACCAGTTCTGCGCCGCGAATGCAATCGGTGGCATGGACGTACCAACGGGACGGCTGGCAGCCTGCATCAGGGCTGGTTCCGTGCCCGCCGCGTTGCTCGATGAGTTGGCCCAATGTCTTGATTCACTTGCCTGCGATGCATTCGCGGTCCGTTCATCTGCAGTAGCGGAAGACGGCAAGACATTCTCAATGGCTGGGCAGTTTGACACCTACTTGAATGTTGCCAAAGAGGATGTACCCGAGAAAGTGAAGGCCTGCTGGGCCGGGATGTTTGGTGAGAACGTCACGGCCTACGCAATGAAAAAGCGAGTTCAGAACGCAAATCGGATGGGCGTCATCATACAGCGACAGATAACTGCCAGATACGCCGGGGTCCTATTCACCTTGGACCCGGTAACAAGATCTGCCGATCATTTTGTGGTTGAGTGGGTCGAGGGGCTAGGAGAACAACTCGTTTCGGGAGCTGTGACGCCCGAGCGGATTTACTTGAATCGACGCAGTCCGCTAGTTCCGAAGAACCTACCAGAGGAATTGAGGGACAGCCTGGAACGGCTTGTGGCGCATTGTGTCCTGCTGGAACGACACTGCAATTATCCACTAGACGTCGAATGGGCTTCCGATGCATCGGGGTTGTTCCTGCTCCAGGCACGTCCCATCACAGCAGTGACCACGACAGAAGCCGTAGCCTGGACCAACGTAAACATGTGTGAGAACTTCCCCAACCCATTGACTCCGTTTGCCTGGTCCATTGTGGATGAGTTTTACAGGTGCTACATGTACAATCTCACGCACATGCTCGGCATCAACGATCCGGATTTGCGGAGGCAGTGTAGTGGCATCAACAAGTTGACGGGAGTACAAGGTGGCCGAGTCTACTACAACATCAAAAGCTGGTACGAGTTGGTGAGCACCTATGTCCCATCTCTGAGCCTGACGTTCAGGAGATACTTGGATCACTACATCGGTCAGCGGGTGCCGGTTGACTTGGATCAGGACCACGGTGATGTGATAGGAAGGAAGCATACCGCAGGTCCAATACGGCAGGTTTCATTTTGGTCACGTCTTGTTTTCTACTTGAGTTGCGCCCGGCATTGCCTGAACCGCTTCGAGCGAATGTTCCTCCGCTTTCGGAGAGACTTGAGACAGCCTCCGTACGAAGCACTCTCAGCAACCGCATTGATGAACAAGCTGGATGCTCTGTTCGAGGACTTCGCTGCACGCTACTGGTACCATCAGTGCATTGCTGACCTTTCAGTACTCCTATTTCCGGGCATGCTTGAAAGTCTCGTCACGCGCTGGGTCCCCAAGACGGTTGGCGTCCCCGATCAAGTGTCTGCACAACTTCTGCAGCACATAGGTATCAAGAGCACACATTCAGCAGAGATGATTTGGCAGATGGCCCTGGCGATTGGCGAGCAGAAGGTGCTACAGGGATTGCTTGAAAGCAGTCGCTATGCGGAACTCGAGAATGCACTACCCGCACGCTTGGAAGAACTGCTCAAAGAGTTCATGGAACGGTATGGGAGCCGTTGTTATTACGAAAGCATGATCGTCTCGCCCACGTTCGAGGAGAGGCACGACCTGTTCTGGGAGTTGGTGAAACAATACCAGTGTGCGGAACAACCTAGGGACGCCGACAGCGTTGACACTAGAGACAGTTTTGTGAACAGTGAGAAACGGGTTCTCCGCGAACTCCCGTTTGTCCGTAGACAAGTTCTCGCTCTCGCCCTGAGCCTTGCAAGACGGGCCATTGCGCTTCGTGAACAGGGACGCATGGTTCAGAGTCTGCTGTTTGGTGAGATACGGAAGCTTGTCCTGTGTTTGGGTCGGAAGCTGGTGGACCTCGGGCATCTGAGGACAGTTGACGACGTCTTCTACCTGCACCTATCGGAACTGCGAGATCTGTGTCGCGGCAAGTTCCTGATGCCCGAGACCATACCTCGGGTGATTGCTGTTCGGCGTGAGGCTGTAGTGGCCTGCGCTGAATTGGAGCCGCCGGAATTCTTCGTGCTGGATGAAGGGATGTATTTCAAGGGCCGGGTTCTGGCGAGCACCGCGTTGGATCAGACCAGACTGCAAGGTGTGAGCGCTTCTGCAGGGCAGGTGAAGGGGATGGCCAAAGTGATCCTCGATCCGGCGTCGGACGAGCGTCTCGAGCCCGGCGATATACTGGTGACCCGCTCGACGGATCCAGGGTGGACCCCGCTGTTCATGATCGCGGGTGGTCTAGTGCTGGAACGAGGTGGCATGCTGTCACATGCAGCGATTGTGGCACGCGAATTCGGGATCCCAGCGGTGGTAGGGGTAGAGGGTGCTACCAAACGGATTCTTGGAGGCGAGTACCTGAGCGTCGATGGGGACAGAGGTGAAGTGGTAATCCTTGATAGGGAGAACAATACGAGCAAGGACGTCGGCGGCCTGTGCAGAACGAGCGATTGGGAGGATTGCGGTGACGACACGCGAAATCGTAAGAGCGCTTAGGGTCTTCGCTCGCGAACGTTGCCCAATCGGAGTAGCTCTTCCCGTGTCGTTCTGTCTTTGTGTTGGGCCCTATGCGATTGCGGGCGGAAGCTGGACAACTCTCATGAGGGCAGTGGCTGCGACCTTTCTCTTTCTCTTTGTCCTCCGCATTGTTGACGACGTCATTTCCATTAGCGAAGACAAAGCCGAACACCCAGGGCGGGCACTGCCGTCCGGCAGAGTGCCTATTCCAGCCCTGGGGAGTGGGGCTGCGCTGCTGTTTGCCCTCGCCTTGCTGGTGAGCTACAGCTGGTTGAGCTTGTTCCTGATCCTTCAAGCTCTCTACTATGTCGGCTATTTCTGCTGCGTGAAGCGGATTCCTGTTGCCATTAGACCCTTATTGCTGAATCTGGTGTTCCTCGCAGTTCCATCCTACATAAGCTTGATAGAGGGCAGTCGCAGTCAGCCGTGGCCTTTCTCTTTGGGGCTCTTCTTCTGGCTATCGGTAGTCGGTCACGATTATGCACACAATGTCAAGGCCTCCAGCGAGTTGTCTCTCGCGGTTACCGCGGCACGAGTCCTAGGTGCGCGCGGAGCAGCTCTAGTTGGCCTCGTGTTCTACAGTGGTGCCTTCACGGTAGGAGTGTTGTCTGTCCTTCCGCGCGAAGTCCTTCAGAGGTCTTCTTTCTTCCTTCTCGGTCTGGCTCTGTTGTTCGTACGTGTGATGTTCTTGTTGATCAAGTTGGTGGCTCAACCATGCAGGGCACGAGCAAGGCGCCTCTACGTCAGCGGTTATGCCTTCTTTCTAATACCCAGTCTACTGTTGGGGCTTGACCGCCTGTTCATTACGGGAGGTCTAGAGTAGCGACCGGTTGACGAAGAACCGCCAGGTCCAGTAGACGCTCAACGCCAAGGCGAGCAAAGGGAACAGTAGGTAAAAGACGCCCCGCGGTTTGCGGATCGGAACATCGATTACAAATAGTACGGCCAACAAAGCAAAAGCAGCTTCGAGTAGCAGTTGGAAGGCCGACAATGGCCAGAAGTCCTTGGCGATGAAGAGAATGGGAAAGACCAGAGCCGTGTAGGTAACCGGCAGACCTCTGTGGTGGGTGGCCAGGTCTTGACCCTGTGCGCTCATGGTGTTGAAATGAGCGAGTCTCACTACGCCGCAGATGACGAAGAGCAGCATGAGGAGAAGGGCAGTCGGTGAGCGTAGGCCAAACCTCAACCCAATGACGAACGGTGTGACAACGAAAGCAACAACGTCAACGACCGTGTCGAGTTGTACGCCGAACTCCTTCTGGTAGGCACTCCGCTGCTGCCTGCGTGCAAGGGGGCCGTCAAAGAGATCCGCCAAACCAGCCATGATCCAGGACACCAGAGCCAACTCAATCAAGCCTTCCACTGACAGGACGCACGCCCCAATGGCGGCCACCAGTCCGAACAATGTGACCAGGCATGCGAGGTCATAGGCACCCAGTATCATGTGCCGCTATTCGCCTGTGCATTCGTACCTCGTAGCGACAAGGCGCTGCCTATCGAAGTACCCATCTTCACGAAAGTCTCGACTCCGGTCGCGCTGGCGCTGACTAGGTCCTCGTCCAGGTCCAACCGGTCGGCGGTGACCAGTGCGACCACGGTCGAGCCCCCGAAGCGGAAATACCCCTTTTCTTGTCCTCTTCTCACGGGTCCTGGCAGATATGTCTGGATGATACTGCCGACAGCAAAGGCGCCTATCTCGACGAGAGTCACCCGCCCAAAATTGTCGCTCTCCAGTTCAGTGACGTGCCTCAGATTGCGAAAGCAGGGCGCCCGACCCAATAGCGCAATGGGATGGACAGAATGCAGCCGACCGCGTACCTGGCGGGCCTCTGAGGCTTGCCCTGAATCTGGAAAGTGAAATCTATGGTAATCACAGGGCGCTAGACGAACGACGATGGCAACTCCTTCTCGGTAGTGCTCTGCCTCGCTGGAATTCCCCAACAGCTCGCCCAAGTGAACCTGATTGTCTTTGATCGTGAACTTGGCCTCGCTGATCTTCGGAAATACCAGCGTTCTACCGTCCGCCGGCATTACAAAGCGGGAGGGTGTTGCATCTATGGGGCGCGCTTCGGGTCTCAAACGCCGGCAGAAGAAATCATCCAGGGAACGATACCGGTCAACCGGATTCTCAGCTTCTGCAGCATCGATGGCCAGGCTCTCGATGAACTTGGGGATCTTAGTCCGACTGAACGGGAGCCGCTGTAGCCAACCGTAGCAGGCACTGCACGCTCTATGGGGGAGCATTCCCACCAACGTCCGTCCAAGCCTGGTCTGGTAGAATAGCTCGAGAACCGCGCGCCCATAGACCGGCTCCTCGCGAACTGAGCCGCTCTGTCGGTCGATATAGCGAACTGCGAGTGCCACCCGGTTGTGAGACTCCTCCAATGATTCCAACCCGCTCTGGCGCCGATCCGGTTGGTCAACGGGCACGACTTGGCGCCAGTGTCACTTCCGGAAAGCACAACAGTAGGGGTGCAGAACACCGAATACAAGTTAGAAGAGCGGCCGTTCGTTCGCATCCGCAAGGGCCATCTCCCCAGCCTGCGTCCCTACCGTTGACGCCTGTTTGACGCCCCGCGACGAGGTTTCCGCTAAGGCCAGAGGGAGCGACGGATGGAGTCTTGCCAGGTCACGCAACATCGTCAGGTTGAGCCGCTCAGCGGCAGTTGCGTTCTGCTAGCGAACCCCCTCGCACGGGGTGTGGAACGGCGGGCCGTCGCTCGCGTGGCTCGCCTACTAGGGCTGGAGGGACGAGCCGTACGTGAAGTTGGGCGAGAAGGGACCGCCAGGTCGCTAACTGAGGAAGCAGTTCGCCATGGAATACCAATTGTTTTCGCAGCCGGCGGCGACGGGACCATCCACCAGGTGGTGCAGGTGTTAGCGGGAACGAGCTCCGTACTTGGCGTCGTACCACTGGGGACTTCGAATGATCTCGCCAAGCACATCGGCATTCCGCCTGGCGTCGCCGGCCTCGGCGCAGTCTTGGACCGGCCGCGGATCGCAAGACTGGATCTCATCAAGTTCGGTCGGGTTCGCATCGTGACGGTAGGTGGGTTTGGTCTCCCAGCACACGTTGCGGACTTCTGCAACCGACTCAAATCGCGGTCTGTGTTGGCACTCGCTGTGAGAACCCTGAGCAGCGGTGTCTACCCCATCGTGGCCGGCTCCCAAATACTCGGAGGCGGGGCGGAACCCTCAGCGTACACGTTTCACTTGAACCGCGGGCCAGCCGCCGCGGTACGTGCGTCGGCTGTGATCGTGGGCGTAGTCGCGCGGTTCGGCGGTGGACTACGGCTGGTTCCCAACGGCGAAATGAGGGCTGGGACGTTCGCCGCGCTGTTCGTCACGGCGACAACACGATGCGCTATGCTCAAGGCGCTCTGGCGGATCAAGACTGGGCGTCAGATCGAAGGGCTCGCGACTTTGCACACTGGTCTCACTCACCTGACTGTTCGCACGAGAGGTCTTGTGGGCACTTTCGGCGATGGCGAGTGGTTGGGCCTCATGCATCGGACCGAGATCAGATTAGAGCCGCAGAGTCTTCATGTGCTCCTACCCGGTCACCAACACTCAGCGTACCCGGTGCTCGGGGCAATCCGCGAGGCAGTGTGATGTTTGGGCACGTACTCATCGTCGTGGCGGGGTTCTATGCTGCCGGCGGCCTGCTGGTTGCAGCTCAGCGGAGCGGAAGAGGTGCCGGCAATCATACGGGCTGGGGCAAGTATGCGACGTACGGACTCTTTCTCGCTACGATGCTCACGGTGGCCCAACTTGGACAGCTGGTGTATAGCGTCGCCGTGTTGATCCTTCTAGTTCTGTCGCTGCTGGAGTTCGGTAGGGCTGTGGGTCTCCTCCTTTGGTCACGCATCGGTCTCGTTGCGTTTGGACTAGCCCTCGCTGCCGGTGCGGCGTGGGGTGGAACTGCCGCCTTATACCCGCTCGCGGTTGCTTTTGCACTCGTGACACTGGCCGTCGGCGCGTTGGCGTCGGAGCCCCGCCCCGGTTTGTCCCATGGGATCTGGGCCGCCACAGGCATCGTGACTGTCGCCACTCCCGCGGTACATCTGCTCTTCATAGCGCAGGATGCCAACAGGTTTGCACTGTTCGCGTTTCTCTTCTTGGTAGTGTCGAGCAGTGATGCGTTCGCTGAAATGGTCGGGAAACGCTGGGGCATCGGCCGCGGACTTCTGCGTGCTAGTCCAGGAAAGTCGATCTCAGGTCTGCTGGCAGGGCTAGTGGCCGCACTGACCCTTGCCGCGGTGCTTCATGCGGCGATTGGGGTGTGGACGCCACCAAGGGCTGTAGCCATCGGTCTGCTGGTCTGGGTAGCTGCGACCCTGGGTGATCTGATTGCTTCGAGCCTCAAGCGAACGCTTGGCATCAAGGACTTCGGCACAGCGTTACCCGGTCACGGCGGCATCCTGGATCGATTCGACAGCCTGATACTAGCTGCCTTGCCGTACTACTGGGTGATGGGAGGCTGACCAATGATGCGAACAGTGGCAAGCGCTTGGCGTATTCGGTGCCACTCAATTGGGTCTCAAGCAGGTTCTTCGAGGAGGTAACCGGTGCGTGCAACTATCGGACTGCCGTCAATGCACGAGCAGTGGACTGAAGCGGCGCGGCTCGAGCGGCTGCGGATCTTGCGGGAAGAAACGCATGTGACGCTGGCTCAGCTTGCGGCACCACTCGCCGACCCTGAGCAACTTCGTGGACAGATCGAGAATTTCGTCGGCGTGGTTCGTATACCCGTAGGCGTGGCTGGACCACTAGTGGTGCGGGGGGAGGGGGCGACCGGATCATTCTACGTTCCGCTAGCAACCACCGAAGGGACCCTCGTCCTGGCTGTCACTCGGGGTGCCACAGCGATCAGTGATTCTGGAGGCGCCGCGGTCTGGGCTGCAGATCCGCACGTCACGCGCGCGCCGCTGTTCGTGTTCCCGAGCCATGAGGATGCCAGAGAGGCCGGCCGTTGGACGAAACTGAACGTAGCACGAATCCGCGACCAAGCTGAGGCAACCACCCGCCACGGCAAGCTCGTCTCTGTCGAGCCGGTGCTCTACGGTCGCCGACTAGTACTCGAGTTCACGTACTCTACCGGCGACGCGGCCGGACAGAACATGGTCACGTTTGCCACTGACGCCGCCTGCCGCTGGCTCAGACAACGTGTTCCATTCAGCGGGGCGGAGTTTTTCACTCTCGAGTCCAATCTTTCGCACGACAAGAAGATCGCAGCACTGA
The DNA here is from genome assembly GCA_039586365.1 of Gemmatimonadota bacterium. GTDB lineage: Bacteria > Gemmatimonadota > Gemmatimonadetes > Gemmatimonadales > GWC2-71-9. The sequence goes on from JBDHKN010000012.1 coordinate 18,547, forward strand.
GCCAGTCGCGGCAGCGCGGACGACAAGTGGACGCAGACATCACCATACCGCGTTCTGTGGTGACGGCCGTGCTCAAGGCTGAACCGGAGGCAATGGCGAGAGTAGCTCGGGAAGGCGCGTACGCGTGTGTTGTATCCGGAGCCGTCGGTGCACAGGCGCAGTTCGCGAACATTCTGGCGGCTCTGTTCGTCGCCACCGGCCAAGACGTCGCTTCCGTAGTGGAGTGCGGGACCGGCCTCACTGTGATGGAGGTGACGTCCGGAGGGGATCTCTACGCAAGTGTCACGATTCCCAACCTCATCATCGGATCAGTTGGCGGGGGAACGCGCCTTCCCAGCCAGCGCGACTGCCTCGATCTGGTCGGCTGTTCTGGGCGGGATTGCGCGCGGAAGCTAGCAGAGATCGCAGGCGCTGCAGTGCTCGCCGGTGAGTTGGCGCTAGTGGCCTCGCTGGCCTCCGACAACTTCGCTCAGGCCCACAGTGTGTTCGGTAGGCCGCAGAAGATGGACGGACCAGGACTAGGTAAATTGGATTCCACTGGGCGTCACGCGAGAAGGCTGACCGTGGTCAGCTGAGCGACGTTGCATATGCTCCCTTAGGCCGGGGGGCCTGACACATTTTGCACGCCGCTGCCCTTGAGGCCACAGGAGCTGACCCCGGGTGCTCCCCAGGGCCTGGGGGTCCCTCTTGGCAGCACACGAAAAAAGGAGGCGGCTGACCTAGCCGCCTCCCTGTAGTGCGATAAGACTCCGCCGGTCGTTACAATCGGAAGACCACCGCAATAGCGATGAGTACCAGCGGTTCAGATGTCTCGAGCAGTCCCATTCCGGCGGCAGTGACCCTGCCGGGGGCCGCCACCACATCCGCCACTGACTCGAACGTGCCGAGTGTCTCACCGCCTGATTCGTGAGCGATCATGGTGCCCTCGACGATGCGGATGGTGGTGCCATCCTCGAGTGTGAACGAACGGGCCTCGCGGTTGACCGATGCGATGACGCCCTCGAAGTGCTGAATGCCGGGGGGCACCACCATGAATGCGACCCTACGGGCCAACAGGGTAAATGGATCGGTGCCCTCCACAACACCCACACCTGCGGCAAGCACGGTCTGATGGTCTTCCAGCGCCTCGGCTACGGCACCCAGGGTGCGGAGTGCTTGCAGGTCGCCCTCAGCGAACCACACGACCGTCTCTTCACCGAGGCGAACGACGGTGCCGTTCTCGAGAGTGAACGTGTGTGCCACGACGTCCACCGAGTCTACGATTCCGTGGAACGCCGTCAAATCGGGCGGCTCGAGGAAGAAAACGATCTTCCTGGCAACTATCGTGAAAGCCTCAGCCGGCGCCACCTCGCCGACCCCGGCGGCAAGGACCGTCTCGCCGGCAGCGACCGCCTGCGCCACTTCCTCAAGTGACCCGAGTCGCTCCGTGTCGCCCAGCTCGAACCAGATATCGGTTTCCGCCGTTACCCGCACGTTGGGGCCCTCGACCAGCGCCACTATGCTGTCTGTGAGATCAACCTCCCGCACCACGCCGCGGAACTCCTCCATCGGCGGTCGGCGGAGCACGAACGCGATCTTGCGCGCCACGATTACGAGCGACTCGTTCTCCTCGACAACGCCCACACCCGCCGCCACGACGGTTTGTCCTTCGTCGAGCGCCCGGGCGACCTCTTCGAGCGAACCCAGAAGGTTAGCTGCGTCGGCCTCACACCCAATGGTTGTCTCTGCGGTGATACGGATAGTGATTCCTTCTCCCAACGTTACTGTACTGTCGACGAGATCGACCGACTTGATGACACCTTCGAAGTCCTCCAAGGGAAGTGGTGCCACTTCGAACACCACCGCGATCGCCACCAGCCGGAGCGGCTCAGTACCCTCTACCACACCAGCGCCGGCAGCAAACACGGTGTGCCCAGCGTTGATTGCCCGTGCCACCTCTTCGAGCGAACCAAGCCGGTGCTCGTCACCTACCTCGTACTTGATCTCAGTTTCCAGCACCAGTCGCACGACTGTGCCGTTGCGCAGCGTGAAGCTGTGACGGTCGATATTCACTGACTCAATCACGCCTTCGAAGCGCTCGACAGCGACTTCGTCGCGTTCTTTCCTGATGTGGGTGATGCCTTCGGACACGCGGAGCTCGATACGAAGGCCGAGGACGGCGAGCCAGCCGTCAGGCGGCGGGACGTCGTTACGAATCAGATTGTCGTCATCGATGTTCAGCGCGATGATCCTTCCTTCACCTTCGCCACCCAGCTTGAGCCGGGACGCCACGAACTCGGTTTCATCCGGCGCCTGCGGACCATCAGGTGGGTTCCTCAAGGCCACGACAGCCGGGTAATGCTGTTCGGCCAGGGCCGCGGTCACGCGCGCGATGAAGGTGTCCAGCTCTAGCTCGCCGTCGGTGCCCTGGGCGGTGATGCCCGTTTCGCGGTTGAACGCGATCCGTAGGTCTCCGATGTCGAGCTTGAGGATGCCCCCGCCGTCACTGGGCTCGAACCCGGTGATGTGGCCGTGAATGCGCTCAGCGGTGCCCAGCACTTCGCCAGACTTGATCGCGACTTCACGCGCGACCAAGCCGTCGCCGAGCAACATGACCTCGACACGAGAGGCGGTCGCTGCGACCTCACTCTGGAAACTGAGCAGTGTGATGTCGTCGGCGAATTCAGGCAGTACGCCGATGTCGCCGGGCGCGGCACCCGGGATATCCGTGCAGGCCGTGAGGCCTGACAGCATCCCGAGTAGGGTCAGCCAGCGAACGGGGTTCCTGACGAGTGTACCGATCATGATGCCCTTCCTTACGCCCTAAATGCGAGTACGGGTCAGCCGATAGATGCGGCGGCCAACCAGCACGGCTTGGGCGCGATGGAGTGAAGAGTCCAACGGACAGGGCAAACATGCACTTTGGCGGTGTTGTTCTGCGATGACGCACTCAACGTCCCGAGCGTGACTTTGGTCACGTCGGCCGGGTGACCAACGGGCAGAACTTCTCTGCTGCAACCCTCGTAGGGTAAAGAGCATCATAAGTATTGGTCAACAGCTGGGTTGTCTGATACCAGTTTGTGACGAACCCCGGATGTTGGACCGGGGTATACGACTGATAACTGTTTGCTTGGTAGACACTTGCCTGTGCAGGGGGCGGGCACGGCCTGTGCATTTAAGCTCTTTGGGCCTCAGACACACCGATGGGAAGCGCATGATCAGCCAACCACAAGCAGAGTTGAGACGGCAGATCGAGCGGGAGGCGGCGACATCCGCCGTGGCTTCGCGTTTTTTGGCGAAACTCGCGGACCGCTACATAGTGGACCGGCAGTTTGGCCGCGGTGGAATGGGACTGGTGTATCTAGCCCGAGATGCCAAGCTGGGTCGTCAGGTAGCTATCAAGGTGCTGCGCCCGGACATAGCGAACCGGATCAACAACGACAGATTCTGGAGCGAGATCCGGTTGACCGCGGCGCTGGAGCATCCCCACATAGTACCGGTGCTCGACACCGGGTGCCTTGACGGTGTTTACTACTGCATCACACCCTATCTGGCCGAAGGGTCGCTACGCAAACCCCTGCTCGAGAGCAGTGGGTTTGCTCCTGAGCGGGCCACCAGCATAGCGCTGGACGTGCTTGAGGCCTTGGAATACGCGCATGAGCGCAAGGTAGTCCACTGCGATATCAAGCCGGAGAATATCCTGCTCTCCAACGGGCACGCGATTCTCACCGACTTCGGAGTCGCGCGTTCTATGAAACGCCTGTCGGGCAAAGCATATGACGAATCGTGGGGCAGCCCCGAGTACGTCAGCCCAGAGCAAGCCAGCGGTGAGGAGCGGCTGGACGGCCGCAGCGATCTCTACAGCCTCGTTTGCGTGTTCTACGAGATGCTTGCTGGCTCCTCACTGTTTCAGGGGTCGACGACGCGTGCTATTGTGGCTCAGCGGTTCGCCGATCCCGCTGTCCGACTGCGGCAGGCACCGTCATCGGTTCCCCAGGAGATGGTACAGACGCTGCAGCAAGCACTCGCGGTCGATCCAGCGGAGAGATTCCAAACGGCTGCCGCGCTCGCGGCCGAGCTGGCAGCAGTGCTACCGCAGGATTCTCCAGTCGTGCGCTCAGGCGCAGGAGTACGCGACTGGTGGCGCAAAAACGGTTCGTGAGAACCTGAGCCGGTCACTCACCTACGCACCACGTAAGATTCCGCGAATGCGGAGTCGGCGGCGACCAGCCTTGCCAAAGCCGCCTCGGCCAACTGTCGGCTGGTGAAGCTCCCGGCCACAATCACCCTCATCATGTAGTCTGAGCTACGAATCCGCGGGGCAAACGTGGCTCGGCCCTGAAACCGCTGATTGAGCACATCCTTGAAGCCTTCGGCGCGTGCCAGATCGGCGAAACTCCCCATCGAGATGTGGAACTCGTTGTTGTCGCTGAACACGTAAACCTGGTCCCGCATGCGGAACTCGCGGTTGATGCTATCGGCCAACGCTGCGGCCTCGTCTTGAGTTGCGAACGCGGTCTCGGAATAGACTTCAACGGTTTCCTGTGTCGCCGACCTCTCGTCCAACTGCATTGCGAGATTCTGCTGGCTCAGTTTCTCCTGGAACTCGCTCACGCATGCAGGTAGGAAACACATGGCCACCTGGATGGCGAATTCGCCGTCGGGTTCCACCGGAACCTGCGCCGGAACCTCCTCTGGGGTCTGCACCACCGGCGCGGGCTGCGCCGCCTCCAACTGTACGGGACGCAGCGAAGCGGGCTCCTCATGGGGGAAGAAATAGCTATAGAGGGCGTGAGCGGCAGCGCCGAGAATTCCCACCAACACTAGTGGCCGGAGCAGTGTTTCGAAGAACCAGATGAACCCCCTCCGCTGCTCGGGTTTCGTCGGCTTGGCTGGGTGGGACCTTGCCAGCGGTGCCGCGGTTCTGTCGGTTGCTCCGCTTGGTTTTCGGCGAGGACCCGCGAGTCCCAGCAGGTTTGTGAAGGCCGTTCTGGCACGAGTCCCTGCCCGGCCCAGCTTCCCCACCTTGCTGGGTCGGGGCGCAGTGCGGGGTGGCGCAGATGCCTGGTCGCCTCCGGCTCGCTCTCCCTTGGAAGCCTGGGGCCGGAACAACGTCGTGAAGGGCCCATCCTTGAGCTGGGCCTTATTGGGTTTCGCCGTATGGGCTGGTTCGGGGGTGGCAACTGGCTCCGCAGCTTCTTGGCCGGGTCTGCCTTCGTTCCCCTTGGACGCCCGGCCCTGCACCGGCGAAGTGAACAACCCGTCATTGACCTCGGGCTTGTCGGGTTCCGTTGCCCGGCTGGGTTCGGGTGCGGCGGTCGGCGGCACAGCTTCATCGTCACCGCTGACTTGCTCCTCAAACAGCGCCCTGAGCCTCGCCTCGAAACCGTCCAACTCGTCTTTCGCCATCTTTCCCCTCATCGGACTAGCCAATTGTTACAGCGGCGACTGTGGCCTTGTCAATTGTCAAGTACGTCTGGGACCCGTGACTTTTCTGTCGAGGCAAGACGCATCACGGTTGGTGTGCGCACGTCGCGGTGTGCGTGTTCGCGCTGGAGACGGCAGCATGGCAGCGATGCCGGCGCCCCGCTGGGTGCCGCCGGAGAGGAAAGGGAGGAAAGGAAGGTGGGTCCTCTGTGTCCGAGCGAACCACGACTGGTGTGAGTGTCCAGCCCGATATGGTGCAGGAACGGGGTCACGCGTTCCCTCGATTGAAGTGACGCTTGATGCGGTGGCGCAGCGGATGTCGCCGCAATCTGTCCCTCAGCCGGTCGGAGCAGTATGCCGTGGTTCCGAGCAGCGTCCCCTTCCAATACACGGTGGAATCCCAGTAACTGCGCCAGGCCATGCCCCAGTTGCGATACCAGTGCTGGTCGGTCATGAGATCGATCTCATCAATGGTCTGTTCGGTGGAAAGCTGACGCACGACGTGCTCAAGGAGCAGACTGCCTGGCGAGCAGTTCGAGAAGGCGGCGTCATATCCCAGCTTCCATACGAACAGCGAACGGCGCAACCGGATGCAGAGATTCGCAGCGAGGTCCTGCCCGTCGGCTTCTAGGACGTGCCATTCCAACCACCCGGCACGATTGAGGTGCCGAACCACGTCAGCATAGAAATCGAGCAGCACTGGGGAACATTGGATTGCGGTTTCGGCGCCTCCCTTCCAGCTGGCGGCCTCCACGGTTGTGAATCGGCTCAACAAGTCGGGCTCGGCGTCGCTGCCCGAAAGGATCGACATTCGAACGTCCTGGAAGCCGCGAAGCTTGTTGGCGGCCTTGTTCAGGTTGTTGCGGAAGTTTCGGCTCAATGACCGGCGATACTCTGCGAAGTCCGCCGGAATGGGCAAAAAAGCGCCCTGGCCTGCCGGCTGGGAGGAACGGAACAGACCGGGGGTCGTCAGTGACAGGGTCGGCGAGTCCTCACGAATCCGCTGAAATGCCAGTGCAGTGGGTCGGCCGGCTCGGGCACGAGCTGCGGCGAGGAGAGCTCGAAACACTTCCGGTGCCACTTCCGGCGCCAACACGGCATCCACGCTGATCGTGTGTGGATTGTTCGGAAGCTGTACAAACTGGCCGGAGGACCACCTGCTGCGTTGGTGCCTCACCAGAGGGAGTACACCGACCAGGAGGTCGCCCTGGACCGCCATCAGGCACACCCAAGTGGTCGGGGGCTTGGCGAAATGGCAAAAATACGAGGAGAGCCAAGGGAACGAGGACATTGGAGTTGCCGTTGCACAACGCGACACGAGGTCATTCCACTGCAGCTCGAACTTGGCGAGTTCAGCCAAATCATCGACAGCGAGCACCCGAATTGTGGCAGTCTTCCGCTGCTGTAGCTCCATGGCATACATGTGGTTACGGTCTTGCTCTGGGCCTGACAACAGACCTCCTAATTGCCCCTCGGCGTTTGGGTCCAGCGGTGATGTGGCGGTTATCCAGCCTTACTGAGCAGATTGTGGGCCATGCGGCAGCCGGCCGCGGCGCCGAGCGGCCGGGCGGAGTTGGCGCATCTGACGACGCGCTTGTTGGACAGCGGCGAGCCCTCGCGGCCGTCCCAGTCACGCCGCATCTTTCCCTGGTCACGATATCTCGACGGAACTCGCGATTCCGCTCCACCCAGAACGCCAGCTGACGACACGCCTGGGACCGCGCCGGAATTGCGGCCCCCAGTCCGGAGACGGCGAGTCATTGCTAGTGCCGAGGGAGACCAAGTGTAGACCCAATCCGTGGCTGAAATGTGGCGCGACGTAGGGCTGAGGTCTATCTCGGGCACGACGCCAAGAGCAATCCCACACCGAAACAGGAGTTGGCTTGATGCGAAGCTGCCATTGTTTAACAAGTGCGATGCTGCTGTTGGTAACTGCAGCCTGTACGTCCGACGCGGGCGACGACGCAGCAGCCGGGGCCGCAGCCCTGGTGGCTCGTGCTGCTCAGTTCGAGCTGGACACGGAATGGCAACAGCCGCCTGGCAATCCACTCGAACACGAGACGGCCGGCTTCGCCAAGGTGTTGTGCTCGGCAGTGTTCATCACCGGTCTGGACGTCGCGGAAGCTGCCGAGAACATCGGCTACTTCGTCTCCAAGCCTGAAGAGCGCACCCTCGTCAGCGACACCGTTGTCGATCGCGCGAACAAGGCGGTTCATCTCACGCTGACTGGCGGAGTGACGCGCACGGCCAAGTTCTATGGCGACCAGGGTTGTGTGATCCTCCCGCCCGGTGCCGATACGGTGCAGTTCACTCCGGCGCCCGTCATATCGGCTCTGCCGGACGCCATGAGCCAGCCCTGGCCCATGGGCGACATTCTGCCAAACACTCCTTTCCCCGCCGAGTTGGATTCGGCCAAGGTGGCGCAAGCGGTGGCAGCGGCATTCGACCCACCGGAAGCCATGACGGCTGCGTTCGTTGTCGTTTACAGGGGACGGATAGTGGGCGAGCGCTATGTGGAGGAACTCGACAAGGACACCCAACTCGAGAGCTGGTCGATGGGCAAGAGCCTGACCGCGACTCTGATGGGTACACTGATCCAGCAGGGCGTCTACCAGTTGTGGGACCCAGCGCCGGTCGAGGAGTGGCACGCCGTAGAAGGTGACCCGCGGGCCGGCATACGGATCGGCGATCTCATGCGCATGTCGTCGGGACTCCGCTTCGTAGCGCCGCAGGACCCCGACTACGAATACGAGTTCGGATATCCCCAGGGCTACCCCGATCACTTGTACGTATACACCGGTGCCATCGACTCATATCAATGGGCGATAACACGACCGGCCCAGTGGCCGCCGAATACGGTGGGTCGCTATCGCAACTCCGATCCATTGACCATCAACTATCTGATTCGCAGGGGAGTGGAGCAGGGTCTGGGGCAGAATTACCACACGTATCCTCAGCGTGCTCTGTTCGACAAGATCGGCATTCGCAAGATGTATTTGGAGACTGATCCCTACGGGAACTTCCTGCTCCAGGGTTACGAGTTCGGTACCGGCCGCAATTGGGCGCGGTTGGGGATGTTGTACCTGCAGGACGGCGTCTGGAATGGCGAACGCATATTGCCTGAGGGTTGGGTGGAGTATGCCAGTACAGTGGCACCTGCTTGGGAAGCCGACGGCCGTCCCATCTACGGCGGGTCGTTCTTCTGGATCAACGGCACGGAGTCGTTCCCAGTCCCGCGGGAAGCGTTTTACATGGCGGGTGCCGGAGGGCAGTACACTATTATCATCCCGTCTCACGACATGGTGGTGGTGCGCCTCGGGCACTTCAAGGGCAGTCAGCCGGGGGGTCAGGCGCTGCGGCGCGCCCTGGCGCTCCTGATGGAGGCAGCGAGCTAAGGTGTACGACCTGCGCTCCTCCGTCCGTGGCCTACGCCGGCGGCCGTTCTACCCCATCGTTGCGGTGGGCATCTTGGCGCTCGGTCTCTCCGCCAGCATTGCAGTCTTCACCTACATCAACGGGTTCTATCAGCCGTTTCCAGGAGCGGACGCGCGGCGGCTGGTCCGGATCTTCGGGGTCGTGAACGAAGACCCCTACCAGAACGTCTCGTACCTGGATTTTCTCGACTACTCCAAGGCGGACAGGGCGTTTGAGGGCATCGCCGCGACGCAAGCCAACTATGCTGCAAGCGTGCGCCACGAAACCATGACCGAGGTCGCGTTCCTCGAAGCGGTCTCAGGCAACTACTTCTCCGTGCTGGGTATCGAGCTGAGTGTCGGCCGCGGCATCTCGTCAGCTGACGATCGCCCCGGGGCGGATCCCGTGGCCGTCCTGTCCCACAGTTGGTGGCAGCGCAGCTTCAATGGATCACCGTCGGTGATCGGCTCCACCGTGTTTCTCAACTTTCGGCCTTTCACCGTGGTGGGTGTAGCGTCACCGGAGTTTCTGGGAACCGGCTCCAACTTCCGACCGGACGTTTGGATTCCCATCGCGCCGTTCAAAGACAGGTATACCAACTGGGCGGCGCTATCCGAAGACCGTGACGTCCCACTGGTCCGAGTATACGGACGGCTGCGGGCCCGTGTCGGTGAGAGACAGGCGCAGGCGGAGTTGCAGGCGATCGCGACGGGGCTGGATGACGTCTATCCAGGACGGGACGAGCCACGTCGCCTCCGCATTGACGCCGCGACATGGATCGATCCGCGCGCCAGACTCGCCGAGACCCCCACGGTCCGCCTGATGGTGGCAGCTGCAGGTGGGCTGCTACTGCTGGTGTGTGCCAACGTGGCAAACCTGCTTCTGGCGGTGGCACTGGGACGCCAGCGTGAGATGTCGGTGCGGGCGGCGCTCGGAGCCTCTCCCGGCCGACTCATTCGGCAGGTCCTGATCGAGAATGTGCTGCTCTCGGCCGCAGCGGGTGGCGTGGCATTGCTGCTGGCCGGACCAGCCAGTGCTCGCCTGGGCTCGTACTTCGCGCGACCCAGCGTATGGGGTGCCAACGTGGCCCGCGAGGCGACGGTTGATCTACGGGTCGTTGCCTTCGCGGTTGGTGTATCCGTGATCACGGGCGTTGTTGCGGGCATGCTACCCGCTATTCGTGCGTCACGGAGGGATCTGCTGGACACTCTCAAGACTGGCGCCGACGTGCTGCTGGGCGGTCCCAAGTTGATCTGGGGACGGCGGGTACCTGGCGTTAACGATGTTCTGGTGGCCGCCCAGGTGGCCCTGTCCGTGGTGCTCTTGGTGGTTGCTGGCCTCCTGTTGCGGACCTTCGTCTCGGTGGGCAGTCTCGATCCAGGGTTCTCGTACGATCGCCTGTTGGTGACCCATGTCTCCACCAGTAGCACCACACTGGAGATCGCTGACCGGGAGCGCTTCTTCAGGGAACTTGCGGCGGGGGTCGCCGAGGAACCCTGGGTGCGTGCGGCCACGGTGGCGGACTTCCCTCTGCTCTCAGCTCACCTTGCAGCAGATCTACGGCTGGACGGGCAGAGCGATCCCGTTTCGTTGGTCTACTCCAAGGTGATACCGGGTTTCTTTGAGGCGTTGGGAATCGCTGTCACCCGGGGTCGCAGCATAGCTACTGCAGACACCGGCGGCGCTCCTGACGTCGCCATGGTCAATGAGAGCCTGGCCCGGCGGTTCTTTGCCGGGCAAGAGCCTGTGGGACGACGCATCCGGTGGCCCAGCCGCGATGCTGAGGAGAGCCGGGTGTTTGAGATCGTCGGGGTGGTGCAGGACACCAAGACTCAAGATTTCATTGCCGACCCAGAACCGACAGTCTACTTCTCCTACCCTCAGCACGCCTATCCCTCCGGCAGCGCACTACTGGTAACCACCAATGGGGATCCGGCAGCCTATGCGCCGCAACTGTATCGCTGGTTGCGGGACTTCGAACCGCATCTGGCAATCGTCAACGTGGTGCCTTACCCCGACGTGGTTCGGGGATTCCTCTACACGCAGCGGATGAACGCGGAACTCTTCTCCGTATTGGCGTTCGTCGGGCTGGGACTTGCTGCGGTTGGGATCTTCAGCGTCATGAGCTTGGCAGTCAATCGGCGGATACGGGAAATCGGAATCCGCATGTCTATTGGCGCCAAGCGAGCCGACATCGGCCGCCTGATGGTCAGACGTGCCCTGGTTCCGGTGGCGCTGGGGCTCGGCATAGGGCTGGGGGCTTCCTTGGCCGCAACCGGGCTGGTGCGCAGCCTGCTCTACGGCGTCCAACCCGGTGACCCGCTCACGTTGGTTGGCGGGGCGGTGTTGCTCGTGGTGACTGCTTTGCTAGCCGCGTACATACCTGCCCGCCGCGCAGCCGCGGTGGACCCGGTGCTGGCGCTACGTCAGGAGTGAGAGGAGGGACAGCTTATGGCTTCCCCTCTCAGGAGTAATCCCAGCAACTTGTGCGAGAAGAGGATAGACCAGGTCTCTCAAGACGGGGCTCTGCAAGTGATTGTCAGCCGCTTACTGGGTGCTTGAATGATCGCTCCGGCCGTGGACTTGGCGTGGACCTTGCTGCTCGATGCTCGGGCTGGTCTCGACTGACGCAGGTCGACCCGGCCAGTGACGGTGGTCACATCGCTATTGCACGGCCCAGACCGTACCTTTGTGACGCCACGGACATTGGAGACATTCAATTTGCCGCTCTCCCTGGACCACGTCGCAGCGGCCGGTGCTGACTGTAACCGGATCGAGCTCAAACTCGGAGCCGGTAGCATGTACGCTGGCTGCGTCGGCAGAAGGCCGCGGATCTCGACCGTCGCCGGTCTGTTAACCCTCATTGCGCTCGGCCCGCTGGCGCTGGTGAGCCAGGCCCGCGCCCAGGTCGCAACCCCCAACCCAAGCCAGAAGGTTCCGGGCTTGAGATCCCATCTCAACGTACAGTATGGTGTTGATTTCTTTGGGCTCGGCCTGTATCGATCGGCCCTGCGCGCCAGCGCACTCGATCCGCTCGTCACGGTGCGGGGTGCGGTGAGTACGTGGGGTGGGATCCTCATGGAGTCCGCGGTTGCGAAGCGGCTGGGGCACTCGCCTTGGTCAACGGCGCTGATGGGCAGCCTGTCGACCATGGAACGGAATCGGTTCTATGGTTTCGGCAACAGCACAGACGCCGGCCGTCCCGGGTCCTACTACCAGCTCGAACAGGTGCAGCTCAGGCTGGCAGCCTCGGTCACGTGGGATCTCCCTGGCGACGGCAACTACGCGACACTTGGGCCACTGATCGAGCAGCTTACCACAGAGGACGAGCTGGAGATCGGTCGCGGTGAAGACGACCCCGACGGCGGTGTGGTCGCTGACCTCAGGCCCTATGGCGTTGGGCGGTTTCGCAAAATGGGGGTCGGGACCGCTGTTGGTTTTGGATCGGCGGGCCCCCAGTCCGGAGCAGCTGTGGGATTGAGGTTCGACGCCGGAGCCCGCATGTATCCCGCGTGGCTGGATCTCACCAGTCCGCTGGCGGTGACCACGGCAACTGTGACGGCGTTCGCTATCATGCACTGGGCGCTCGAGCCTGCGGTCTCCGTTCGCCTCAGCGCAGAGCGCGTGTTCGGTGACGCGCCATTTCACGAGTCCGTCTTCTTGGGTGGGCGGCGGTCACTGCGCGGGTTCCAGAAACAGCGCTACGCTGGGGACCTCGCTCTGGCGTTCAACTCTGAGCTGCGCCTCAACCCGTTGCGGTTAAAGGTAGCCGGTCGGCCAATCGAAGGCGGTCCGCTCGCGCTGTTGGATGTGGGTCGGGTGTACGTAAATGGCACATCACCCGGTGGGTGGCACATTGGGGCCGGTGGCGGCCTCTGGCTGCGCGACGATCGGTCGCAACGCACCGTGAGTGCCGCACTGGTGCGAAGCTCCGAGGGGATGCGTGCCTACGTAGCGGTTGGCTTCCCCTTCTGGCCCTGAGCTGGTGAAGCCGATGCTCGGCCCCTAGGGCCGGGCGGTCGCAGGGGCATCCCTACAGCGAGCCCGGGTTCCTCCGGGGTCAAATGAGTTGGTGCAGTTTCGCTACCAGGCCGTCGTATTCGCTGCCCGCAAAGCAGTACCGTCGCTCGAGGAATCGCCCCCTGAACGCGGCAACCTCATTCTTCACGCGCTTGTCGTGTACCACCACGTCGCGAATCAGTTGGGCCAGTTCCTGGAAATCCGCTGCTTCCATGCCGAAACGCGTCATCTCCGCGACGCCCATGCGCAAGCCCCCTGACGCCGTGAACCCCTCTTCTCCGGGCAGCGCCTGGTAGTTGACGACTATGTTGTTGTCTTCCAACCGCTGCGCGATCTCAGGGCCCTTAGTGTAGCCAACGGTGACTATCACCTGGTGGGTCTCCGTGTAACCATCGGCCGGATCGCCGGCGACCGTGAGACCGCAGTCGTGCAAGGCGCGGGCGAGCGCTTTGGCGTTGGCCAGAACCTTGGGTTGGTACTCCTCCTTGAAATGATTCATCTCGTAGGCAGCCAGGAGGAGGCCCAACAGTGTGCCGAGATGGTGGTTACTCACGCTTCCTGGGAAGGCCCTACGGCGGACCGCTTCCCACAGCGGGTACGCCACGTCGTTTTCACCGTAGTTGGCAGCTATGATACCGCGCTGCGTGCCGAAGTAGGTCTTGTGAGTGGAGCCGGTAACGATGTTGGCCCCCTCTTTGAAAGGCTCCTGAAAGTGAGGGCCAACCAGGCCGAGCACGTGGGCCATATCGTACATCAGCACGCATGCGAGACCGCTGTCATCGATGATGCGCCGCACTGCGGTAACCGGCTCGCGGTAGAGGACCATGCTCTTTCCCAGTATGATCAGCTCCGGTCGTTCTTCCGCTATGAGCCGCTCGCAGGCGGCGATATCGATCTTGTAGGGATTGTCTGCGAGCACTGGGAAGTTCACCACTGCGGGCCGTTCGGTTACCGGATTCCGCGCCACGAAGTCGCGCAGTGCCCCCATCGGCTGCGCGCTGAGGTGGCCACCTCGGATTATGTGGTTGTTGAGAACCTTGCGCAGCCGCCGTTGCTCGCTCTTGCGATCGCAGCGGTTGATGTAGTCCACCATCGCGCTGAACACAGCCGCATTCGCCATCTGGCCCGAGACGAGGCGCGCCTCCACCTCCGTGCAGCCCAGAAACGTGCGTAGCTCACCCTCGAGCAGTTGTTCAACCTCCGCGATGAAGCCCGTTCCCTGGTAGAAGAAGACCTCCAGGTCATTGAAGGCCTTGAGCGCCCGGTGCTCGGCGTAGCGACAGACGGGGTCCATCACCGAGAGCAGCCGCGTCATGACCGACGGGCTTTGCTCGGAGGGAATCAGGTTGACGCACTGTTGCTGGCGCCACTCCGCATTCGCTATCGCCTTCTCGAGCAGGATTTGCACGTCCTTGCTTACTGCCGGCGTGGGCGGTGCTACCTCGGCTCGCTCAAACAGTTGCTCGTATGTTATCGGGTGGGTGTACGGCGGCGCTTCGCTGCGGAGATGATAGGGCACGATGACCGCCTCACGCCGCCTACCTCTGATCTCGACCTCCAACCGTTCACCATCAAGCAGATTGCTGTCCAGCAGTGCCAGGCCGATGGCCCGCTGCGCTGTCTCGGCGGCAATCGTACTGGCCAGTCCCTCTCCGTCCTGCCGCCAGTACGGTACCATCGTGCCGCTCGTGATCCAGCCGACCGGCTTCTCCCCTTGGAAAACCGGACTGCCTGCCCGTGCGATCCCCTTCTCGGCCAGCGCCACGGGCCGTACGCGCCGGGGTAGCTTGGCCGCCGCATGGTAGTCGCGCCGCATGATGGCGCGGAGGGCTTCAAACTGGGCGTTCAGCGCATCCCTGCCGATGAACTGACCCTTGAGGGGCGAGAAGCTGACCCCAAGACGGGCCGCGGCGATGGCGAATATCGGGATCTCGCCGCCGGCAGGGTCGCTGCCCAGCTCATGCCCGTAGAGTGGCAGGGATGCCTCGAGCCGGAGGGTGTCGCGTGCGCCGAGGCCTACCGGGGCAGCGCCACGCTGGCACAACAGGTCCCACAGCGTACCTGCCTCGTCACTAGCGATGAAGATTTCGAAGCAAAGAGGCTCACCGGTGTAACCGGTTCTGGCAATCCTGACCGGTGCTCCCTGGATCGTCGCGTCGCTCAGGGCATTCCGCATCGGCTCGGGTAGGGCTCCACCCTCAATCACCCCCTCGAGGATCTCTTTGGAGCGTGGCCCTTGCAGGCTCAGCAGGGCAATGGCGCTGGTTTGATCCACCAACTCGACACCGGGGAACCGCTGCGCCACCTCTTGGAGGTGATTCCAATCGGTCGCGCGGTTCGCGGCGTTGACGACCAGGTCGTAGCTATCAGAGTCATACCGGTAGAGATAGGCATCATCTATCGCTCCGCCCTGCTCGTTGGGGATCAGCGTGTACTGACTGGTTCCGACATCCAGTGCCGCCGCGTTGTTGGTCAGGACGTGTTGCAGGAACGGGAGCGGGGCGGGCCCGCCGATGCGAAACCGACCCATGTGGGACACGTCGAAGATTCCGGCCCGCTTGCGGGTCGCCAAGTGTTCCTCGAAAATGCCCGATTCGTAGTTGATGGGCATGTGCCATCCTGCAAACTCGGCCATGTGAGCGTTGAGTTTGATATGTCGGTCATGGAGGGGCGGCCTGAGAGGCTCTGGCATGGTTCACCTTTCGGGAATGTCTCCGTTGTACACTTGTCTGGCGCTCCACCGTATGGAGCGTACTGCGAAGAAATCAGCGCTGCCGGTCACAGCTGTAGTGAATTGAGGATCTGCTCGGGCACACCAAGGCAAAGCCCAAGATCACCGTCCCGCCCGGTGACAATGGCGTCTTGCGTCACGGTGGGTCTCATCGCAGGTCTCCCAGTGCTCCGGAATTGGAGCGAAGGTGGCGGCCTAACGTTCACTCTTAACCTGCCGCAGAAATTCTGCGCGTGCAAGGTGACAGGTGGTCGCCCGGAATAGGCCTTGAACGCTCCGGACTGTAAAACTGCACGGTTGGGGGCGGCAAAGTGTGACGGCGATCACCACGGGCCTTTACCCGCAGCGCTAGCTTCGTCTGCGATCGAAAGGCAGGTGGAGATGGTGAAGCAGCGCAGCCACGCTCGTCAGTTTTCCCCTGAGGAGGTTCTGACGATACGGCGGAGGCTAAGTGAGGTGGAGAGGTCACCGATGTGCCCGCGGTGCGACCGGGATCTCATGGTTGAGTGTTCGATGGCGACTATCATGAGTGTGTCGTGGCAGGTCAGGTGCCAGCCCTGTCATAGAGTGGCATTCGTCGACGAGGTTACGGGAGAGTACGCGGCAAAGAGTGGGGAGTAGGCAGTAGGGGTGGGGAGCTGAGAGCGGGGAGCCGAGTAATAGTCTTGTTTCGAGCGCGACTACGCCTCGCCGAAGTCGGACCGCGAGGTTCCGACGTACAGCCTTTAACGGGATTCAGGGTCCATCTTCTGCAGGTACAGAGTCCCGCTTCCACGTTAACGAACGTTGGTTCTTGAACCGGATCACATTGTCAATGGGTATGTAGAAGAACGACAGTTCGTTCAATCCGCCTTCATCTCTGTAGTGAACCGTGTACAGCTGTGCTAGGTCCAAGTCTTCCTGCTCGACTCTCTCGATGGTGTGGCTGGTAGAGCCGCTATCGGCGGTGCCGAACACGAGCGTGGTCTTGCCGATGTCCAGCACGGTCTCCGCATAGCGCGGATCCGTCGTCCTCCAGGAACCGAGGATTTCGTCCGGTATCTCCCCGGCACGCTCGGGCGCTAGTGATGTGTAGAGCACCAACGCCAGCAGTGCCAAGAGCACGACCGAGAGCATCCCCGCCAAACCGCGTCGACTGGGTCCCCGCTGCTTTGCGGGCGGGGTAGTATTGACAATCGCCGCGCTGCCCTTCGCTGGCGTCGGTTGCCACGGGATCGTTCGTGGTCTTCTCGGCGAGCCCTTCTCATCCGGCGTCGATCCCGGCTGATGTGACCGATTCTCCTCGTTTCCAGGCACCATATCAAATACTCGCTTCGGCTGCTAACGCGGTTGCTGTGTGACCGCGCGGTGAGAGTCTCCTCGCCATCATAGAACGAAACGCTGTGACTATCTCTACATCGAAGTGTTCCCCCGCCAGGCCGGTGATCATCTCCACGGCGGCGGCATGTGGCATGCCGGATCGATAGGGTCGGTCCGAGGTTATGGCATCGAACACATCTGGTACCGCGATGAGGCGTGCTAGAAACGGAATACCCGTTCCTGCCAAGCCTTGCGGATACCCCGACCCATCCCACTTCTCATGGTGGTGTAGCACTATGGGGGTGACGTTGGCGTAGGCCCTGATCGGGGTCAGTATCTGCGCGCCGATCTCCGGATGCTGCTGCATGACTCGCAGCTCATCCGCATCAAGCCGGGCCGGCTTGTCCAAGATCGAGGCAGGCACACCGATCTTGCCGATGTCGTGCAGCAGCCCCCCGCGGTGGAGCACCTCGATCTGCTCCTCGGACAACCCCATCTCCCTGGCGAGGGCCAACGCCATCTTGGTGACCCTCTCGGAGTGACCGGCTGTCCAAGACGACTTGGCATCGATGGTCCGCGCAAATGCTGTAAGTGCTCCCAGCTTCAATTCGTCGAGCTGCTCGACCAATCGCGTATTCGAGAGCGCCACTGCCACCTGATCGGCAAGCTGACGAGCTTGCACCAGGTCCTCCGCGTCATGCTCCGGCTGATCCGAGTACGCCAGGCAGATCACCCCGGAAACCTGCTGTTTCAGAAAAACAGGCAGCACCAGGAAGTGACTCAGACCTCGTTGGATGAAGGGCTCGATGTTCAGATAACTGCGCGGTCCCCGGGCACCGTTGGTGATTAGGTAGTCCGGGCACTCGCTCAACTCACATAACTCGGCCACCGTCGGCTGCGTTTGCTGTACGACTGTGTTGCCGGTAGCTGCATCCATGGCCATGAGTTGCCAACTGGGATCTGAATCGTCTCCAGATGAGATGCCAATTCCCACACCGTCACAGGCAAGCACCTCCCGGGTGCGCGCCAGTACGGTGTTGACGATCACATCTGTGTCGAAGGCGGACAGCACGGCTCGATCGATCTCGTTGATCGCTGTCAGAGCACCGAATTGTCTCCCCAGACGATGTGCCATTGAGTTGAAGGACGTCGCCAGCTCTTCGAATTCATCACCACTGTGCACAACAACTCGGCTGGCGAAATCGCGTCGTGCGATGCGTTGCGTGCCTTGCTGCAATTCCACCAGTGGCTCCATGCTGCGACGGATCTGGATATTGCTGAGCAGCAGAACCACCCAGAGAGCCAGGAGGATCACAGGAAGAAACAAGCGTTTGAAACCGGTCATGGCGGCCAGTACCGTGGCCTTGGACTCGCTCAGCACAAGGGTCCACGAGTCTGTCGCGTACTCCGCCCGGAGAAACACCGATCGATACGTAGCCACGAATTGCTCCCGCCCGGCGCTCCACTCAAATTCACCGCGACTTTCGGGGCTGATTGAGTTGCGCCATCCCTTGAGTACCTCAGACTCAACCGGGATGGAGCAGTAAAGTGGGGTCAGTGAACCGTCGAAGGCACACAGTTCCGTGTCGGCTGGCAACGCGGTACCCGCCCGCCCGGCGAACAGGTAATCCCGGTTCGGTTCCGCCCATATGGTGCCCAGTTCGGGTTTGGCAGTAGAGACGGCACGTGCCATGAACACGCTAGCGCCGAACTCTCCAGTACCATTCGTCAGCAGTGTATTCCCGCTTCTCAGGTGCTGTTGCGCCTCTTCGTCGAGGTCCGGAACGCTCCAGCCTGCCCCAAACAGGGGCGTCATGCGGTGGTCCTGCTCCACCCCGATCCAGGCAATGCGGGCTCCCAGAACCGAATCGCCCAACTGAACCGCCCTCGGGTCACTCCCTCGGTCACGCAAGGCCGTAGCGATGACACCCAGTTCGGCAGCCATGTAATGCAGCCGTTCGAGTAAGCCGTCGGCCGTGGCTTTGCCGGCTTGATGGACTCTGATGCGGCTCTGCTCGTAGAGCTGGCGGGACACGGTCCGGTAAGACACGATGGCCAGGGCGCCAATGGGTACCAGCGCACAGATCACGAACAGGGCGAGCACTCTACGCGCAACCTTGGTGCGGAGAAAAGCGGTATTGATTCGCACGTTCATGACTGTTCCTCAATACTTCGAGGCCAGGCCGATGTAACCGCCGTCATCGGCACGAACGATGTCGTCCTTGCTGACCGCGGCAGTCAGAGGCGCCCGTGACTGGCCGTCCTTCCCTATGCTGTAGAGATCGTATTCGGAATTGAGCGGTACCAGAAACCGGTCCTTTCTTGGTTCCCCTTGTCCCTTGCCATAGGCGTGGGGGTTGTAGACATACGGATTCCCCCAGGGGTCCAGCATCCCATCACGGCCGATCGCAGCCAGATCGGCCGGTAACGGATCGCTGGTTATCTCCGCCTGCAGCGCTCGTATGTCACCGATGGCACGAGCAATCTTCGCTCTGTCTAAGGTCTCCTGAATGCGTGGCAGCCCTATCGAGGTGAGCGTACCGATGATAGCTAGGACGAGCAACAACTCGACGAGCGTAAACCCCCAACCCCACCGCACCCTGCATCGCAGGTGCAGTTGACCAAGCCGCCGGAGGGCCCCGTTCTGACGGAAACACCGGTCAAAGTTCAGCAGGCGGGTCCTAGTGCGTTTCGCTGCAACTTTGGTCAAGGACTACCTTCTCTGGAGCAATGGGCTGCCGGCCTGTGAAACCCCAAGTCATTTGAGCAACATTCGCACCAACATCTAACGCGTTGTTTTGCAACAAGTTACGTTGTCGTACTCCGCCAAGAACGGCGGGCAAGGCGCGAAAGGGTATGCAGCTTGCGACTTGCCGGTCATGGTCCGGCAGTCGCCTGGTTGTCGATTTCAGGTCACATCGCCGCCTTGCACGCTGTAGGTCCCGACTCGCTCAGCGATCACGCTCCCCAAAAGCCGCTTGCTCGCGGCTTTCCCGCCCACAATGCGCATACCGCATCATGTTGCAGGATGCGGCGATCAGAACCCGTGATCCCTGTCACACAGCCCGTAGGTCCTCACGCAGCAAGTAGTTCTCACATCCTGATCCGCCGATTCGTTGTGGTATGCGTTTTGCGCTCTGTGGTAGTGAAGCCGCCGGTTAGACGCATGACCGAACTGAGGTTCAAGAGGTCCATCATGACAGACGACGATCGTTGGTATGCGCGGCGCCTACCAGTCGACTTCATAACCAGGAGCGGTGACTCCTTTACGCGTGTTTCAGCGATCGTCACCGAAAACTGGTGGCAGTACGAGGGCAGTGCTCGCACCGAATTGATTGAATTGCTGCTGCCGGTTCTCGATCGGGTCAAGTCTAACGCGGACATAACTGAAGAGCTGCGGAGCGAGTGCGAACGGACGGTAGCCACTTGGATCACCGGCTTGGTGACCGTGGGTAGGGCCTAGCGCCGTCTTTGTCTGGCGGAGTGTCAAGAGCTGCAGCACAAGGGGCGGGATCTTCCCGCCCCTTGCTGTGGAGAAAGAAACAGAGAGTGCCAATCACACCGTCATATGCCTGCTTCACTCACATCGGCTGCAGCTGGTTGTGCCTGCTTCACGTAGCGGTCGAGCCACTGCTCCATCTCCCACAGCATATGTAGGATCGATTCCCGCGCGCTATAGCCGTGACTCTCGTACGGCAACATCACCAGTCGCGCGGTCTTGCCCATTCCCTTGAGCGCGTGATAGTAGCGCTCACTCTGGATCGGGAAGGTGCCCGAATTGTTGTCCATCTCACCGTGAATCAGAAGTATCGGCTCGTTCATCTTGTCGGCGTTCATGAACGGCGACATGGTGAAATACACCTCGGGCGCCTCCCAGAAGGTGCGTTCTTCGGCTTGGAATCCGAATGGCGTGAGCGAGCGGTTGTACGCGCCACTGCGAGCGATTCCAGCCGAGAATAAGTCTGAGTGCGTGAGTAGATTGCCCGTCATGAAGGCGCCGTAAGAGTGCCCGCCGATCCCGATGCGGCCGCGCTCCGCAACGCCGCGGCGAACTACCTCATCCACCGCCGCCTCTGCGCTCGCTACCAGTTGCTCGACATAGCTGTCGTTAGGTTCGGCTTCTCCCTCGCCGATGATCGGCATGGTCGGCCCGTCGAGCACCCCATATCCCAGTGTCAGCCACAGCGGCGTCGACCAGCCGCTCAGGCGGGTGAAGCGGTAGGGCGACCCAGCCACCTGGCTCGCTGCATCCGCACTCTTGAATTCCCGCGGATATGCCCACATGAGCATCGGTAGCGGGCCATCGCGTTGCGCGTCATATCCGGGCGGCAAGTAGAGCGTTCCCGAGAGTTCCACACCGTCGGATCGCGGGTAGGTTATCAGTTCCTTCTGCATCCCTGCGAGCTGCGGGGTGGGATCGGGGAAGAACGTGATCTGTCGCAGGTCGCCGCTCCGGAGGTCGCGCACGAAGTAGTTGGGGGGATCCTGTTGCGATTCGCGGCGCACCAGAATGTAGCGGCCCCGCTCGTCCAGCATTTCGACCGGCTGTTCGTAGTAGGGGGCTTCCGACCGGAACAGTCGCTCGCTTTGCTTGTTGCGCAGGTCGAACTTGTCGATGAACGGCTGATCGCCTTCCGGAGATGCACCTGGGCCGCTCAAGAACAGCGAGCGACCGCCGTCGGCCGTGAGCAGGACGTACTGTCCCATGTCGTTCTGCTGCATCATGGGGTAGCCTGGATCGTTGTAGCGATCTTCGTACGAGCGCTCGAACAACAGGTCAGGCTCGGATCCCGGCCTGCCGGGTCGTACAATCCACGTGCGCATTTGCCGGGTGCGCCACCACATCTCTGCCACGATGGCGAGATCGTCTGTGCCCCATGACATGCCGGCAAGGCGGTAGCCGAGGGTGACGAGCGGCTGTGGTTCACCATCGAAGGGAGAGGGGTGCTGCATTACGAGATCCCGCTCTTCCGCCTGCCTACCAGCGTCCCCACCATCGAGCGCCTCGACCCAGCTGAGAGTCGCCGGCTTGTCTCCGCGCCAGGAAACGTTGCGCGGGCCGGTGGGCACACTACCGAATGCCACAGGCACTTCTTCTTGCAGTGGCAGGTCCGCGACCAGATGAACCGGGGCCCCCGTTAGGTCGATCACCTCGACGCGTGTCGGGAAGCTGTAGTAGGGGACTAAGTAGGAAAACGGTCGGTGAATCGTCTCGACCAGGATGTACTCCCCGTTCGGTGACGGTGTGAAGTCGGCGATGATGCCGGGCTCGCCGAGCTGCTCAAGCACTCCGTCGATAGTGATCGTGGCCAACTGCGCAGTCGCGTAGTACTGGAACAGGGACTCGTCGTAGGCGTCTTGCAGCAGATCCTGGTAGGTGCGGGCGGGTGCCGTCTTGTCGATGTTCTCCTGGATGGTCGGCCCCGCCGGCACGCTCGGTCGCTCCGGTGCAGGCCCGCGCGACTCGGGCACTAGAGCGACGAGTAGCGTTCTACTGTCGGCTACCCACACGGGGCCCCCGGCCAGGGTAGTGTTGATCGCGGGCTCGATCAATTCCACCGCCCGAGCCGTCTGGACGTTGACTACCCAGAGCCCAATACCGTGGTCGGTAGTGTTGGTGAACGAGATCCAGCTTCCGTCCGGCGACCACCGCACGTACTCGATGCGCGGGTCAGCGGGCAGGCCGGAGATCGGCCGTTCCTCCAGATCGTCGATCCGAACCAGCTTCAAGCCGTTGGATGGGCTGGTACGGCTGCGGCCGTTGGTCTGCGGTGACAGGCGCAACCCGGCAATGCGGAGTTCCGGTTCGGCCAGCTCAGAGATCGGTGGCAGGCTGGGTCGCTCCAGCAGGAGCATCCACTCGTTGTTCGGGCTCAGGCTCACCCCCGGCGTTGGTGGCGCATCGATGATGTCCACGAGCACTTGGGCTGGAGTGCGGTACTCGTTCGCTGGCCTTTGGGCGTGGCTTTGTGTCGCCAGGACTGAGAACGCGCACGCCAAGGCAGCCGAAACCGATGATCGGATTGTCACTCTGATGCGAGACATGGTTCCCTCCCTGCGGTTTTCGGGCGTGTGTGCTGCCAGCACGTAGAATAAGCGCGGGGCACGGTGCTATCCAGAGGATGGCCAGAGACGCCGACACTCAACTACCCGGGTCAGTGGTGGCCTTGACGAAACACAGAGATAGACTTCGAGTACGTTCGCTGCTGCTCACCTGAGCTTCGCCGCGGCCGATTCGCAACTGGAAGCTGGCAAACGGCTGGAATGGGGCGCTCGGCCCGGGCTTCACGAGGCTGCTGAACCTTGGAGGAACTCAGACTGATCCGTCACGGCTGCAGCAACATCCGGGTCATGGAGTTCCCGTGCCTGGTGCGTCGGCAATCAGGGATCCATGCCGATCAACGGCTCGATGCATGAGGCGATGTGGTAGATCGTCGAACGACCGTTAACCGCAGGAGCTGCACGCAAGCGACCTTGCTGGCACCGCACAGCACCACCGAATACGTTTCCTGATCGCACCCCTGACCAGAAGGTTTCTATGACGCTATCTCGCCGCGCAGCCCTCAAGATGGGTCTGGGATTCGGAGCGACACCACTGCTGGTCCGCTGGCCGGTCGATCGACAGCAATCGGATCACGAGTCGGGCACCTTCGAGAAGCAGGTGCTCCAGGCCCGACCCCTGCCGCTGAGCAGTGTCCGATTGCTCGGCGGACCGCTCAAGCGCGCCCAGGACTTGAACGCCCGGTACCTGCTGCAGCTCGAGCCCGACCGGATGTTGGCGTTCTACCACGAGCGGGCCGGGCTTCAGCCCAAGGCGGAACCATATGGCGGATGGGATGGTGACGGCAGGAATCTCACGGGGCACATCGGCGGTCACTACCTGTCTGCCGTGAGCTTAATGTGGGCAGCAACCGGGGATGAGCGCTTCAAGCAACGTGCGGACTACATCGTCCGGGAACTGCAGGAAGTGCAGGACGAACACGGCGACGGTTACCTCAGTGCTCTGGAGGGAGGCCGGGAGGCCTTCGGCGCACTCGCGCGAGGCGACATCCGCTCGGCCGCCTTTGACTTGAACGGTGAGTGGTCGCCGTGGTACACCCTGCACAAGACCTACGCGGGGTTAAGGGACGCCTATCGGTACACTGGCAGCCGCACAGCGCTGGATGTCGAGATCAAGTTCGCCGAGTGGGCGGAGGGGATCCTCGCAGGGCTCGACGACCGCCAGATCCAGCAGATGCTGAACACCGAGTTCGGTGGCATGAACGAGGTGTTGATCGATCTCTACGCCGACACCGGTGACGATCGTTGGCTGGATCTCTCTCACAGGTTCGAGCACATCGCTTTCATTCAGCCGCTGCAGCGCCACCAGGACAACCTCGCCGGCAAGCACGGCAATACTCAGGTCCCCAAGCTGATTGGCTCGGCGGATCGCTTCGCCTACACCGGCAACCCCGCTGACCTAATGGCCGCGAGTTTCTTCTGGGACAGGGTGGTCCAGCACCACAGCTTTGCCACTGGCGGCCACGGCAAAGACGAGTACTTCGGCCCGCCAGATCGGTTGAGCGAGCGCATCGACGGTCGGACGGCGGAAACGTGCAACGTCTACAATATGCTCAAGCTGACGCGACGCATGTTCAGCCTGCGACCCGACGCTCACTACGCCGACTTCCATGAACGGGCCTTATTCAATCACATCATGGCGTCCATCGATCCGGAGGACGGCCGGACCTGCTACATGGTTCCGGTGGGCCGGGGCGTACAGCACGAATACCAGAACATGATGCGCAGCTTCACTTGCTGCGTGGGATCCGGCATGGAGAGTCACGCCCTGCATGGGGATGGCATCTATTACGAATCCGGCGATCGACTGTGGGTCAATCTCTACGCGCCCTCGACGGCCGAATGGTCCGGTGCCGGTGTACGCCTCGCCGTGGACACGATCTTCCCGGAAGGCGAGACGGCGGCGCTCGCGTTGACCCTCCAAGAGCCAAGGGAGTTCGCGCTGGCGCTGCGGCGCCCCTACTGGGCTGGCGACGGCTTCTCGGTGAGGGTTAACGGGCAACTGGTGAGCGAAGCTGTCGTACGAGCGGAGGGAGCCGGCGACAGCGAGGGGGGCCGCCGCTACTACGACTGGCCCTACGTAGCCAGCTCTTTCGTTGAACTCAGGCGCACGTGGAGAAGTGGTGACACTGTGGAGGTCACGCTGCCCAAGTCGCTCAGGCTGGAGCCCGTGCCCGACAACCCGCGGCGCGTTTCAATCATGTGGGGACCGCTGGTGCTGGCGGGCGACCTGGGGTTGGAAAGGGCGAGGGGAAGTGTGGAAGGTGAGGGCACTGAGCCGCCAGCGAAGGTGCCGATATTCGTGGCGGCCGAGCAGGAGGTGTCGTCGTGGCTCAGGCCCACTGGTGATACACCGGGTCGGTTCCGTACCGACGGCGTAGGTCGGGAGCCCGACGCCGTAGGGCGGCCGCAGGACGTTACCTTCGTCCCGTTCTACCGCCTGCACCGACGGACGTACTCCACATACTGGGATCTATTTACCCCGGCTGAATGGGAGGAGCAGCGCGCCACGTATGCTGCCGAGGCGGAACGGCGGCGCAGGATCGAGGCGGCCACGGTGGCCTACCTCGAGCCCGGCGAGACCGTGTTCGAACGCGAGTTCAACTATCAGGGTGGTGACGACACCAGACCGCAGAGGATGTTGGGTCGTCCGGGGCGGAGGGGTGGGAGTTGGTTCTCCTATGACGTGCCTGTGGATCCGGCCCACCCCATGACCATGATCCTGACCTACTACAGCGGTGACCGGAGAGGCACGCCCGCCGAGTTCGAGATCCTGATCGACGGCCGAAGAGTGGCCGAGCAGGAACAGCGGCTGACTGAACCGCCGCGCTTCTTCGATGTCGAGTATCCCCTGCCCGCAGAGCTGGTCGGAGGCAAGGACAAGGTGACGGTCCGATTCCAGGCCAAGCAAGGCAGCCAGATAGCCACGGTGTTCGGTCTGCGAATGATTCGCGCCGACGCGGAACGGTAGTCGCTACGCTCCCGGGCGGAGCAGCACCTGCGTGGCTCCGCTGCTCAAGGGAATCACGTAGGCGCCACGCTCCAGAGTAAATGCATCCGTGGGCACGAAGGAGCCCACGCCTTCGACTGCTGCAGGTTGCTCGATGCGCAGGCGCGCATTCGGGGTATGAGGCGCGGCGGGCGCAAGCGTCACGCGTACCGAATCGCCGGAGATCTCCGCGCTATGGAAAGCGCCCGCATCCAGTGTAAGCCACAGGCCCAGAGGGGTCACGTATATCCGAGAGCGGCCTGAGTCCAATGGCCTCACACGAACAGACTCGCCGTCGACGGTGAGGTTGCCACCAAACGCCAGCCAACCGAATTCGGAGTCGTAGGCGATGTAGGTGCCCGTACTGACGGCGTGACCGAAGAAGCCGGGGCCGTAGTCACCCGAGTAGCCGTCAATCTTCAGCGTCGAGGGATAGGCGTGGAACCCGCTCGGGCCGAAACCCTCTTGCGTCACGTTCGCGATCGCGCCCATCAAGCCGCCGTAACCGACCCGTAGCAGGTAGAGGTCGTCGGGGTGATCGCGAAACTCCGCCAGCACCGGAATCGCATTGAGACCCGAGCCGTAGTGGTGCAGTTGACGCTCGAGGCGCCTCAGCTTTCCGGCGTACATGAAATCCCAGTAACGGCGAGCGCTACCGTTGTAGCCCCAGTGGGGCACCGTCGGCATGTAGCCCAGGATCGCGTTGAGCGTGACCAACGCCTTCTCGTCGTAGCCGAAGTACCTACACCAGGCGTACACCTCTTCCTGACCGGTCGAGTCCCACGGCATCTCGCTGCCGAAGGGATAGCCCAGCGAGCGCCACACCGCGGCGCGCCGCTTCATCGTGGCTTCAAGCGAGGCGGCCTGCTCAGTCCAGCCTTCACGCTGCAGGTCGAGCAGGATCAGTAGAAAGATCGTTCCCTCCATCTGGCCGAACTGGGAGTGGTGCACCGCATACCGCACCATCGCTTCCCCGGTCCGATACGCCCGCTCGAGATACCAGTCCCATTCGTGATTGGTGACCAGCCCCTCGTAGTTGCGCGCCAGGTGGTATAGCACCCAATATGCGGCCGCAACGTGTGGGTAGTTGTAGGAGCGGCCTACCGTCATCGCGTGCTCCTTGTTCCAACTCGACCACCCACCGTAACGCACACTGTCGCTGTAGGTGCCTCGTGGCATCGAGTCCGGTTCGTAGTAGAACAGGCTCTTGCGCACCCCGTACATCAGCTGGCCCTCGTCGTATTGCAGGCCACCCCACAGCACGCCGTCGACAAACCGCTGGATCTTGTCGAGTTCCGCCGGCTCCGGCTGCATCAGCTGCTTCATGACTGCCGCCAGCCACGAGCCAGAACCGCCCTCGTCGCCCAGGCCGGCGATCCAGGCGCGGTTGTCTTCGGTCACCTGGCGTCGGCCGTCGTAGTCGTAACTGATGATGGAAGGGCTGCGGCCGAATGGGTCGTCGGGGTGCTCGAACCACTGCTCAGTCGTGAGAAAGCGTGCGACGTCAGCGACGAGCTCGACTTGGGGCTTGATGACTTTGTAGTGGATGGTCTGCACCATGCCGTCTTCGTAGCTGGCAGTGAGCCGCGCGCGGCCCCACAGCAGACCGCTCACATCATAACTTTGCCAGCCATGCTCGGTCGTTCCGGTGGCCGCGATCTTGAGGGCGCCGGCGGGTTCGACGGCGAACGACTGGACTGGTTCGGAATGCTTGAGAAACAGCCGGCCCTTGAGATCCATCGGTAGCACGTAACCGGGCACGCCGATCGCCACGGGTCGGCCGTTGGCTAGGAGCGTCGCTTCGATGTCGCGGATCGCTTCCGCCACGAGAAACCGCACTCCGTAAGACCGTGTCTCTGACGGTGCCAGCACTACCGAAGTCGGCGGGTTCCACGGTTCGGCATCGCCCCACTCGGCGTCGGCGTACGCTTTGCTGTGCACCGTCCACTCGTAGAACCCCTCGAACGTAGTGCTGCGCCGAGTCGGGTCGGAGAGCAGCGGGTTGTACGCCTCGAAGGGCGTGTCACCACGCGGCACCACGACTAGTGCCGGCCCGTGGCCGTTCAACCGTGTGACTTGGAGGTACCCGGCGTCTCGGCCGATGTACGGGTCGTAGAACGAGCTGGCGGCGTGAGCTTCGTCGAGCGATCTGCCCTCGAGGATGTTGTTGAACACCATCGGGATACCGAGTGCACCGATCTCGACCGGCCGGTGGGTCCTGTTACGCAGCTCAAACCGGAGCGCGAGGTTGTCACCATCGCGTTCCCAGTAGCGATGAACTTGCAGCGGTATGTCGAGCGGCAGTGTTGCGGCTAGGTCGGCGGCGGCCAGCACTGGAGCCGATACAGTGAGTGCTTCCACCGGTGCTCGGGCGTCCGCAGTCGAAGCGTGTTGCCAATCTCCCGATGCGTTCGTGCGCCACCGTAAGTTGAGATCACCAAGGTGAAAGAAGCCGTTCCCGTCTCGCCGCTCGAGCCAATCGGCGGGCGTGAAGTCGAACTCAGCGGCGCCCTTGGGCTTCAGGGCGGCGATGGTCTGCGATGCAGCCACCAGCTCGACACCGATGGTGGGCATCTCGAAGCTCAAGATGCCGTGTTCCAGGCCGAGGGTCGGTAAAGTGTCGGCCTCGTCGCGGCGGGGGCGACGCTCGCCCTGTGCGGTGGCCCGGCCAGGGAGGATCATAGCGATGATCAGCAGGAGTGAGCACGCGGGCTGGGCTGGTGCATAGCAACTGCGGCGACAGACCATAGTTGTCCTCCGGAGCGGTTGAGCGGGCCGGTCGCGCCTGGCGTCCGGCTGACCGAAAAGATGGCCGAACCGCCCTGTTGCGGCGAGGGGCCGCATACCGGTTTGCTGCTCTACGGGCAGGGTGGGATATTGGCGCGTGAGTTCCGGCATCGAGGACTCATGGTAACAAGCGGCTCGAGGCGACACGATGAACAGCTTCACGAGACGAGACTTTGTCACTCCGACCATCACAGGTGTGCCGCCCTGATCGGTGAGTCGCGCGGCCCTACCGGCGGCCGGCGGACCTCATGGCTCGCCGACTCGCGCACCGACGCTGCTCCTTGTGCTACTAGATTCACCCGGTGAAGTAGAGATACGCTGCCACGATGGCGACCAGCACCGCTGCTGAGGCCACAACGTCCGCCGATCCCCAACTCCTGCGCGATTCAGTCCGTTGCCTATCCGTGAGAGTCCCGAACGTCAAGCCGCTGATCTTCGCATAGTCCGGTTCGCGGGTCGCGTGGCTCACCGCAACCATCACTACTACGCAGACTAGAAAGATCACGATGCTGTAGTACTGGAAGAATGTGCTGTTCACGATCCACAGGAACGAGCCCTCGACATAGCCGTCCTCGAACCTGCCGAAGCCCAGTTTGACCGGCGTGTCGACCGCGAGGCGAAACAGGCCCAGCAGGAAGCCCACGATCAGCGCCGCCAACGCGCCTTGCGCGTTGAGCCGCTTGAAGAACACCCCCAGGAAGAACACGACGAAGATCGGTGGAGCCAAGTATGCCTGCACACCCTGCAAGTAGTCGTACAGTCCTCGGCCGCCCTGGATGACCGGAATCCACAACAATCCGATCAGCACCATGACGGTCGTGGCGGCGCGTCCGATCCACACCAAGCGATGCTGTGACACGTTGGGTCGTAGCTTGCTGTAGAAATCCATTGTGAACAGAGTCGCTGACGCGTTGAACACGCCGGACAGCGAACTCATCAACGCCGCCAGAAGTCCGGCCACGACAATGCCCCGCACACCCACCGGCAACACGGTCGCCACCAGCAGGGGAAACGCCTTCTGCGCTTCGTCCCGGACGATCTGGCCGTTCGCGTCGAGCAGAACCTGCTGGATCTCAGCAACCCTACCGCTCTTGGCCAGCGCGAAGCAGATCATACCAGGGATTATGAAGATGAAAACGGGCAGCAGCTTGAGGAACGCGGCGAAGATGCTGCCGCGGCGCGCCTGCTGCTCGTTGGGTGCACCCAGCGCGCGCTGCACGATGTACTGATCGGTGCACCAGTACCACAAACCGATCACCGGCGCACAGAACAGCATGCTGAGCCACGGGTAGTTGTCGTTGAAGTACCAGGCCGACCGCACGAGCTGCCCGGTTGCGTCGAATTCCCTCACCGGTTGCCAGGTGCCGACCACTCCGTCGGGAACCAACGGCTTCCACAGGTTGAACATGTCGGAGCCGGCCACCTCGCGCAGCGCCGACCAGCCACCGAGTGCCTCGAGGCCGAACAGAGTGACGAGGATTGAACCGAGCACCAGCACAACCGTCTGCAATGCTTCCGTGTAGGCGACAGCCCGCAGGCCGCCAACGATGGTATAGAGACCGGTAAGCACTATCACGAGAATCGATCCAATCCAGAAGCTGTCGAGCGGACCGAGACGCAGCTCCGGCAACAGCACGGAGAAGACGATCCCGCCGGCGAAGATGCCTACCGCAATCTTGGTGAGCACATAGGCGAATAGCGAGATGATCGACAACACCCATCGGCTGGTTGGACTGAAACGCTGTTCGAGGAACTCCGGCATCGTGAAGATCTTCGACCGCATGTAGAACGGCACGAATACCCACGCCAGTACCAGTAGGCACCATGCGTGGAGCTCGTAGTGGGCCATCGCCACGCCGTCGGTGGCGCCCGAGCCGGCCAGTCCCACGAGGTGCTCCGAGCCGATGTTGGAGGCGAATATCGAGGCGCCTACAATCCACCAGCCAAGATTTCGCCCGGCCAAGAAATAATCGTCGGCCGTATCTCTGTTCCTGCGTATGACCCACCACGCCAGCGCGAGCAGAACGCCGAAGTACCCCGCGACTACCGACCAGTCCAACCAGTGCATACGCTATCTCGCCTCTTTGTGGTACGGTGCGGCCACGGTTATTGCCGGTTGGCACGCCCGTAGGAGACATCGTTCCAGCGGAGCTCCTTCTTGAACTCCGTGAGCGACGTAGTGTCGTCGATCGTCAACAGCTCGACGCCTGCCATGTCGGCGAAATCCTTGAGATGAGCAACAGTGAGTGCCATGCTGAAGCTGGTGTGGTGAGCCCCACCCGCTAAGATCCAGGCCGCAGCAGCGGTCTTTAGATCGGGGCGCGGCAACCATACGGCCCGAGCAACTGGCAGCTTTGGCAACTCTTCGTCGGGTGGCACAACCTCGACCTCGTTTACGACCATGCGGAAGCGATCTCCCATGTCGATCAGCGTCACGTTCACTGCCGGCCCGGTGCGAGCGTCGAACACCAGCCGGACGGGGTCTTCCTTGCCACCGATGGAAAGTGAATGGATCTCGAGTGACGGTTGGGCGCTACCGGCAATCGACGGGCAAATCTCGAGCATGTGTGCCCCCAGCACCTTCATGCGGTCCGGATCGAAGTGATAGGTGTAGTCCTCCATAAACGATGTGCCACCTGCGAGACCGGCCGCCATCACCTTCATGGCCCTGACCAACGCTGCGGTCTTCCAGTCTCCTTCGGCACCGAACCCGTAGCCGTCGGCCATCAGCCGCTGTACTGGGATCCCGGGCAGCTGCAGCAGGCCGTGTAGGTTCTCGAACGTGTCGGTGAACGCCTTGAAGCCACCGTCCTCGAGAAACGCTCGCAGGCCGAGTTCGATACGCGCCGCATCGCGCAACGCCGCGCGCCGCGCACCCGACGGGCGCAACGGTGGGACGACTTCGTACAGTTCGTCGTACTCCTGCACCAGCGCGGCGACTGCATTGTCAACCACGCTGTCGACGCAAGCCACCAAGTCGCCCAGACCGTAGCCGTTAACGGCATAACCAAAACGCATTTCAGCCTCGACCTTGTCACCTTCGGTTACGGCCACGTCACGCATGTTGTCGCCGAAGCGGGCGATCCTGGCGCCTTGGGCGTCGTGCCAAGCGCACGCAGAACGGCTCCACGTGGCGAGTTCCCCCAGCACCTCCGGGTCTCGCCAGTGTCCCACGATCACCTTGCGCGACAATCCCATCCTCGTGCAGAGATAGCCGAACTCGCGATCGCCGTGCGCTGACTGGTTGAGATTCATGAAGTCCATGTCAATCGTCGACCACGGGATATCGCGATTGAACTGGGTGTGCAGATGCACGAACGGCTTGTGCAGCGTGTTCAACCCGCCGATCCACATCTTCGCTGGCGAGAAAGTGTGCATCCACATGATGAGACCGACGCAATCCGTGGCGGCGTTTGCCGCGGCACACACCTGGCGGATGGCGTCAGATGTCGTTAGAACTGGCTGCGTGATCACCTTGACCGGGATGGAGTCTGCGGTAGCGAACGACTCAGCAATCCGCTGCGCGTTATCGGCAACCTGTCGTAATGCTTCGTCACCGTACAGATGCTGGCTGCCGGTGACGAACCACACCTCGTATCGCTTGAGATCGATCATCTACAAATCCTGTCCGTAATACGCAGCCTTGCCATGCTTGCGGTCGTGGTGTTTGCGGATCACGTGTTGCTCGAGGTCGGGTGCGTCGGCAGCGATCACTCGGGTGCCGAAGGCCATTTCAGCCACCGCTTCCAACGCGACGGCGTTCTCCACCGAGTCGGCCACATCTCGACCCCAGGTGAACGGGCCGTGTCCTGCTACCAGCACGGCTGGCATCGTGTCGGGGTCCAGTTGTGCAAACCGCTCCACGATTACGCGCGCCGTGTTGGCTTCATAGGCCTGCTCGACCTCGGCTGGGTTGAGTGGACGAGTCACCGGGACGGAGCCGTGGAAATGATCGGCGTGGGTAGTCCCGAAGCAAGGGATCTCCTGGCGTGCTTGCGCGAACATGGTGGCGAACCGACTGTGCACGTGCGTTATGCCGCCGATCTTCTTGAAGTGCTGGTACAGCAGCAAGTGGGTTGGCGTATCGGTGGAGGGCCGCAGATTACCCTCAACGACATTGCCCGACAGATCGACGACCACCATCTGCGTTGGCTGCAGCTCAGCGTATGGGACACCGCTCGGCTTGATGACGACATGCTGTCGTTCCGCATCGATGCCACTGACGTTTCCGAAAGTGAGCGTCACGAGGCCGTGCTCTACCAGGACCTGATTGGCGTGACAGACCGCTTGCCTGAGTTCTTTCAGCATCGCCTATCCCTAACGAGTCCGATTGCGAATTGTGATCAGGGATTTCATCACGTGCCCCAGCGCTTGCGCGTGATCCGCCGTGCCGAAAGCATCGTGCAACTGCTTGTAGAGTCCGTACAGTTCGGCGTAAACGGCCGCGGCCTCTTTCCGCGGGCGGTAGACCTTGCGCTGTGAGCGGACCATCTTGCGCTGCGCACTCTCGACACTGCGGTAGGCACCACCGGCGACCGCACCGAAGATGGCGGCTCCCAACGCACAGGTTTGGGGCGAGTGGCTGATTTTCATGGGGCGATTGCACACGTCTGCGTAGATCTGCATGACGAACGGGTTCTTCTCTGCTATGCCACCACAGTTTACGACGTCTTTGACCGCGACGCCGTATTCCTCCAACCGGTTGATGATGGTCAGGGCACCGAACGCGGTGGCCTCCACCAGCGCGCGATATGCTTCCGGCGCCGATGTACGGAGCGTGTGACCCACGAGCAGGCCAGTCAGTCTCGGATCTACCAATACCGTGCGGTTGCCGTTGTTCCAGTCCAGCGCGAGCAGCCCGCTCGCGCCGGGTCGGATCTTCTCCGCCGCATGAGACAGGTTGGTGTGGGGGTCACCCTTGGCGGTGTATTGCTGCGGTGCGAGTTGGCTCGCGAACCAGCTGAAGATGTCCCCTACGGCCGACTGCCCAGCCTCCAAGCCGTACATGCCCGGGATGACCGAGCCAGGCACGATGCCGCACAGTCCGGGGATATCCGGGAGCGGCTCATCCATGGGCGCGACCATCATGTCGCACGTGCTGGTGCCGATGATCTTGACCAGGGTCCCCTGTTTGATGCCGGCTCCCACCGCACCCATGTGGGCGTCGAACGCGCCCACCGCCACCGCGACTCCGACCGGTAAGCCGACCTTCTTAGCCGCATCCGCGCTGAGTTCGCCGGCCTTACGATCTGCCGGGACAGCTCGCTCGGCGTAGCGTCGTCGGATCACGGCCAGGTCGGGATCCAGCGATGCGAGAAACCGTTCGGACGGCAGGCCACCCCAATCGTCGTGGTACATCGCCTTGTGGCCAGCCGCGCAAATCCCGCGCGCTAGCGTGTGGGGATCGGTGCTGCCGGTGATGAAAGCCGGAATGAAGTCGGCCAGCTCGACCCAACTGTACGCCGCAGCGAACACCTTTGGGGCGCTGCGCTTACAGTGCAGGATCTTGGACCAGTACCACTCGCTGGAGTACACCCCGCCACACTTGGCCAGATAGCGGTCGGGGTGGCCGGCTGCTTTGGCTGTGATCTCTGCCGCCTCGGTGTGAGCGGTGTGGTCTTTCCACAACCAGGCCTGCGCCGCGAGTTCGCGGCGGAACTCGCTGTGGAACGCCAGCGGCATCCCGTCACGATCCACGGGGATTGGCGTCGATCCCGTCGTGTCGATGCCGATCCCGATCACGTTCTCGAGTCTGAATTCCCGCCTGCGTTGCGCGGCCGCGACTGCGCGTTTAACTGAAGAATAGAAACCCTCGATGTAATCCGCCGGGTTCTGGCGGGCGAGGTTCGGATCCTTCGGGCTGTGGAGAACGCCGGCGTCACCACTGGAATACTCGGTTACGCGGGTGGCAACCTCGGATCCGTCGGCAACGTCGACAACGAGGGCCCGCACGCTGTTCGTGCCGAAGTCGACGCCGATTGCGAACCTCTTGGGAGAAGTAGTCACTACCCAGCCTCCCCTTGCCTTAGCGTCCCGCGCCACCGCTGCCTCGGGTAGCGCCGTGTCGAATTCTGGTCCAGTATGATGCGGTCGATTCGCTCAGGAAACTAGAGGGAGGGTACCGCGTGATCCAGGCAGCGATCTTCGGCAGCTAGGCCGGCAGCAGGACCGGCATACCCATCGCTGGCCAGATCATCCAAACGAACAAGCCGAGCACGACAATTAGCAGCAGGCTCGCAGGGATTCCAGTCTTGAAAAACTCCCCAGTGGTGAACTGGTTGCTGCCGTATGCGATGGCGTTCGGGGCAGCGCCGACCAGCAGTAGAAACGGCATCCCCGCTGTGACCAGTGATGCAAACAGGATCACTTCGGGTGCGACCCCAACGTAGGGAGCGATAACCAACGCCACGGGCATCGTGATGGCAATCGCCGCGACATTCATGATCACGTTGGTCATCACGAGCACGAATGCGGCTATGCCCATCACGAACAACAACCAGTGCGTCTCATGAAACAGGCTGAGCCAACTGACCGCCATCCACCTGGCCGCACCCGTGTGCCACAGGCATAAGCCGATGCTCATTGCGCCACCGAAGAGTAGCACGATGTTCCATGAGGTCCCCTCCAAGTCGTCCAACGACACGATCCGGAACAGAAAGAACAACACTGCGGCTAGCATGATGAATGCGCTCTTGTCGAGCGGTTGTAGCGCCGGTATGAACGAACGGAGGCTCAACACCGCTATCGTAGCAAGCACGATGACGAGTGCCAGGATCTCGTTCCGGCTAATCGGGCCGAGGCTTGTGTACAGGCGCCTGACACGCCCCCGCAGCCCTGGAATGGTTTTCTTCTCGGGCGGGTAGTAGAGCATGAAGAAGACCCAGAGCAACAGCGTCATGAGCGCGCCGACGGGCAACATGTAGTAGGTCAGCTCAAAGAAAGTGATCGGGCGGCCTGTAATGTCACGGAAGAACCCAATGGCCACCGCACCCCGAGCCGCACCGAGCAGCGTGATGATACTGCCCGCGCCTGCGACAAAGGCCATACCCATAAAGAGTCCTTTGCCAAACCTGGTCGGCTCACTGTCCTCCGTGTACAGGGCGTAGATCGCCAAGAACAACGGATAGACTGTGGCCGCCACAGCCGTGTGCGCCATGATGAGGGTGAGAGACGCAGTCATTACGAAGCAGCCAAGATAGATCATGCTGGTTCGCTCTCCCACCAACGAGAGCATCTTGTAGGCCATCCGCCGCGTGAGACCAGTCTTTGTGAAGACCATCCCGAACAGCAGCGAGCCGAAAATGAACCACACGGACGGGTCCATGAAATCAGTGAATGCATCTCGCGCGGGCCGGATCAAGAACAAGGCCTGGACCACCCCGATCGCTATGCTAGTGACGCCGATGGGGATTACTTCGGTGACCCACCAGGTCGCGGCGAGAAAGAAGAGGGCTAGGGCTGCTTTTCCCTCGCGGGATAGGGCGAATGACTCACCCAGAGGATCCACAGCGGGGGCGGGCGTAGGAGCAAAGTACACTAGAGCAAACAAGGCCAAGCCCAGCAGGATGAACCCGACCCTCTTCCAGTCGATCTTGGGCTTGGCTGCGGTTCCCTGGTGGCGCGCCACCTTGGCAGTCGGAGCGCTCACTTTCGGACCGGCCTGTGGTGATGCATCTACTGTCTTGGACGATACCTCGTCGGTCATTGATAAAGGATCCTCAAGAAGCTGCTCTCTTGGCCGGGACGCCGCTATTGCAGCAGTCTGGCAAACTCGTGAAACACATCGACCGACCGGATCACTCCCACGAGACGCCCTTCGTGAAGAACGGGGATGAGGGTTAGGTCGAGAGACACCATCTCATATGTTGCTTTCATGATGTGGTCGTCCGCGTCGATCGTCGCCTCGATCGGACGCATCACGTCGCTCACTGGCCTACGCGCCTGCTCCCGAATTCCCTTCACTACCCGATCATAGGAGAGTTCAGAAAGATTGGGGTCGATTGCCACGTCAAATAGCTTTTTCCGATACTCCAGCGGCTGGCTGACGAGGAACTTCGGCTCCAGCCCTCTCATGATGTCGCGACGCCGAACGGTCCCCACCATAACATCGATTTCGTCAAACACCAGGAGCACCCGAGGCAATGACTTGCGAAGGGCCACCTCGAGTTGCGCGCTCTCGATCACCGCAATCGCCTCTTGCAGTGTGGCATTGTCTCGCACTGAGGGGTATTGCTCCAGGGGCACCATGATTTCCCTTACGCGCTTCATGGAGTTCACAGTTCTCACCAGCCCTTCTTGCGCAGGATGTCAGATACCCTCTGCTCGATGTGCTTGTCCTCGAGTTTCGA
The DNA here is from genome assembly GCA_039586365.1 of Gemmatimonadota bacterium. Taxonomy (GTDB): domain Bacteria; phylum Gemmatimonadota; class Gemmatimonadetes; order Gemmatimonadales; family GWC2-71-9. The sequence goes on from JBDHKN010000012.1 coordinate 55,601, forward strand.
CTTCTTTCTCGCTGCTTCCTCGATCCTCCCCACCAGGGTTTCGATATCTGCGGGTTTCTCCAGTAGATCCAACGCTCCCAGCTTCATCGCCTCGACTGCCTGTTCCAGAGTCGCCCTCCCAGTCAGCAGGATGATCTGCAGGTTCGGGTTGATCTCGAGCAGCCCCTGCAGAGTCTGAATGCCGTCCATGCCTGGCATGGCCATGTCGAGCAGGACAGCATCAAACGCCTTCTTCTCGGCCTTCGTCAGAGCGATCTCGCCGTTGACCGCGGTTTCGACTGCGATATCGCGCAGCTCCAATCGCTCGGCCAGTGCGTCTAGAAACTCCTCTTCATCATCTACCAGCAAGACAGTCTTGTCGCTCATCAGATGTCCCTCATGCTCCGGCGGCGCTCGCTCTATCTAGTACACGCTTGGTGCGGCGACCTAGGTACCCCAACGGTCAATACGCAGCATCGGTGAGTGAGCGTCGGTCCCTTATGCCTCTCCCTTCGCTTTCCGCTCGGCGGCAGATATCAGCAGCCGAACCAACACATCAATCTTCACGGGTTTCATGACGTAGTCGAAGGCTCCGAGCTGCATTCCTCTGTCGGCATCCTGTGCCGAGCCATGACCCGTCAACAGAATCACCTCCACGCCCGGATGTTCCTCCTTGATCCGTTTGATGACCTCCAGCCCTCCGACTCCCGGCATCTTCACGTCAAGTAGAACCACGTCGCAGGGCCGATCCGCTAGGTACTCCATCGCTTCTGTCCCAGTGGTCACACCAGTCGCCTGGAATCCCCTCAAGTTCAGACGTTCCTCGACGGCGCTTACCAGCTCCTCCTCGTCGTCCACTATCAGAACACGTAGCGCTTCAGCTTCCATTAGCAGCTCCTAAGGAAACGCCTGACCTGTCGGCAGGGTTACTGTAAAACACGTGCCCTCTCCCACTTTGCTCTCAACGCTGATCTGCCCGCCGAGCTTCTGCACGATTCCGTACGTAATGGACAGGCCCAGCCCTGTACCAGCACCCTTCTTGGTCGTGAAGAACGGATCGAAAATACGTGAGAGAGAATCTTCAGGAATACCCACTCCGTCGTCGGCAATGGTCACTGTTACAGCACCGCTCCCAACTTCCCGGATTCCTATGTGAATGTGACCACCGTCGTCCACTGCGGCGAACGCGTTATTGACGATGTTCAGGAACACCTGCTGCAGCTGCCCTCTGTCGCTTACCACTGCGGGTGGTTCCTCAGGGAAATCCAAGTCCACCTGGATGTTCCGGTAGGCGGCTTCCTTCTCGAGGAAGCCAAGTACCTCCTGGAGCAGTACATCCAGATCAATCGTCTCCCTCTGAACTTCCATATGCTTGGCAAAGCCCAATAGGCGGTGAGTGATGCCGCCGCAGCGGTCGGCGGATTTGAGAACGGAGTTCACCAGACCCATCAGCTTGTCCTTGGGTGGCATCTCCTCCGACAGCATGATCAGATCTTGGAGCAGTCCAGCTTTCTCTGTGATTATCGCAAGCGGGTTGTTGATCTCATGAGCCACTCCCGCGCCCAGCCGCCCGATGGCAGCCATCTTGTTGGTGTACTCCATCTTGTGATAGAGCGCAGCGCGCTTGAGATCTGCCTCCCGCGCCCGATTCACTACGTAGGTCGAACCCCCAATGACTACGCCCAGAATAAGCAGCACGCTGATTGCCAGGAATATCAGCACGTCTTGGCGCAGTGACAGCCACCCCGCATGCAGCTCGCCTCGCGGACTCAACAGCACCAACGTAAAGGGCGAGCGTGGGATCTGTGCGTAGCTGGCAATCAACGACTCCCCGCTCTCGTCCTCAACCTCTATGAGTTCGGCCTGTGTGCTGAACGGGAAAGGGGGCAGGGGACACCGCTCGAGGACATCGCCGTAGAGGCGTGAGGCCGTCTGCAGGATGTTCTCGCGGTTGACAATGAAAGCATCGCCAGACCGGTGAACCGCGAGTGAGCCCACCAGCGTGTTGATCACATCGGTGTCGATCGTGGCACGCAACACAAATTCGCTACCCGCCCCGGTTGACTGCCTGATAGCAATGACGAAATGGGGAACGTTCCGGTACCCCATGAACACTTCGCTAACGTACAATCCACGCATGCCGACCTCGTGGAACCAGTTGTACTCGCTGTAGCTCCTTCCCTCCAGCTCGTAGGGGCCGGCGTACGACACCTGAACGCCCTGCTCGTCGATCACGCCGAGGTCGACAAAGCCACCGAATGCCTGCCTCAGATTCACCAGTACTCTGTTCAGCTGCCTGGAGTCACGAAGCTCCTCGTAGGACCTCTCTCTAACGACCATCGCGAGAGCAGACAGCCGCTCCGAGAGGAAAGACTCCAGCGACTGCTTCCCGTTGGCGGCAAAGCGCACCAGGGGGCTCGTCACCTCAGTGCGCAGTGCCTGCTGATATTGATACGCGTTGACGCCCGTCATGATGAGCAACGGCACGACGGCCACGACCGAGACTGACAGCACTGCCGCGATCCGCATCTTGCGATAGCGGCGTTGTGAAATCAGTAGATCCTGACCCTCCTCGGGAGTGGGGCCTTGGCTCACATCGTTCGTCATGACCGATACCCGCAGACCGGCACTCGCGTATCACTCGTCACCGGAACGGCGTGACTCCCGCTTCGCGCGGCCTGCCTGTCTCACAACCTCCATCAAGTGATTCATGTCGACCGGCTTGCGAAGGTAGTCGAAGGCACCCAACCTGTATGCCTCTTCCTCGTCCTTGTCTGTGCCGTGACCGGTCATGATGATCACCTCTATCTGGGGATACGCCTTCTTGACTCGCTTCAGCACTTCCATCCCATCGATACCTGGCATACGTAGGTCGAGGACCATGACATCCGGCGTGTCTTCTTCCAGCATCTTGAGTGCTTGATGCCCATCAAGCGCCACTTCGCTGCCGAGATCCCGCATCTCCATCCTCTCAGCCATAGTCCTTACTAGATCTTCCTCGTCGTCGACGAGCAGGACCTTCAGGCTGTCTGCCAATCTCTCTTTCTCGACTCCCGGCTCGGCAGACTCCTCCTCGCGTCTTCGTCGTGGCTCCTGCATCATCTCTCGTGCCGCCTCTGGCACACCTCCCTCTGCGAGGGCAGCGGCGGACATGCTCTTGCCAAATTCCTCCTTAGAATCCTTCAGAAAATCCGCAGCAGCCTTCACGCTCTTGCTCCAAGCGGATCGAATCGTGCTCAGGAGCTGAGTGGTGTCGGCGGGCTTCTGCAGGTAATCGAACGCCCCCAGCCTGCGGGCTTCCTTCTCCTCCTTATCTGAGCCATGGCCCGTCAGGATGATCACCTGTACCTCGGGATGCTCCTTCTTCATCCGCTCGAGCACTGCCATTCCATCGATGCCGGGCATCCGCAAGTCGAGCACCATCACGTCGGGCTCATCTTCCTTCACCATCTGCAGCGCTTCCTCACCACTCAACGCCACACGACTGCCGACATCGCGCATCTCCATGCGCTCGGCCATCGTCCTGACATAGGCTTCTTCATCATCTACGAGTAGCACATTTATCTTGTGCATCATTTCCTCCCTGCTACGAACTTGCCATCACCCGTGACTTCCACGGATGCCGCATGACAGCGGTCACTCTGTCAACTGTGACATCGAGGACATTGCGACAGGCACACCGGCCATACTCAACAGGCGGTGTCACGTGGCCTTCCATGTAGTGATGTCGCAATGTCATCCACCACCGGAGACCGGAAGAATCACCCGGAAGCGGCACGCTGCGTCATCCGCTTCAACTGAGGCGCCAAGACTATCGACCAGTTCCTCCAACCGGCTCCAGCCAGCAACGCCGGCGGGGGCGCCCACCACCACCCCATCGCCAATCTCACCAACGAACTCGACCGCAGGTGCGTCTCCCCACCGACCGGCTTGCATTGTCACCGTTCCGGGTTTCGTCATGCGCTCGAAGCAGCATTCGACGGCGGTGAACAGTACCATGTGAAGCCGCAGAGAGTTGGTCTCTACATTCAGGCCCGGATCTCCAGACTGCACCTGTACTTGATGTCCACCTTGCCTGGCAAAGCGCTCACACAGAAACGCAATCTGTTGCAGTTCATCAGCCAGGTCGATGCTGTCCCGGGCATTGTCCAGACTGTGAGCAAACCGGTTCAGGTTCGAGACGATATTGGCACCGCGGGAGACCTGCGCGTCGATGCGCCGAACCGTGCGAAGCAACTTCTCCTGGTTCAGCGACCCGCGCTTTGCGAACGCGTGCATCATGTCCCCTATCAAACCGGCGGACTCCTTCACGATCGCTAGGACATTGCGGATCTCATGTGTGGTGCTGGCTGTGATCTTGGCGAGGAAGGCAGCTTCTCTATTATCAGACGCGTCCATGCTCTTGAATCCAAAGTTGGTGCTCCGCCTGACCGATGCGTTTCGGTTCCCGGTCACGGCAGAGATCGGGCTCATTGCGACGTCGTGGGCGCCCCGCTGACAGAGTGCCCCTGACAACTGTCGGCCTCGGCACTGTGCCATTTGAAAACGAGCGCCGGTGCCGTCGCAAGATACTATGCCGCATCGGTTTACTCCAACTCCGACGGTTCCACGGTCGCTCCTGAGTTGAGACCGCTTCGCGGCTTCCGTATGCACCAACGTGGTATCAAGGATTGCGCTATATCAGCCGATGCGAGCCCGTTGCAGATCGCACATCGCCCTCGATCGCTGGCCGCGACACTGATCAGCTCCTGTTTCCGGGAGATCGGGCTGGAGTGACCGGCCAGGAGCACGGTGTCCCTTCCATCCATTCAACCACAGTTATCAGGCTTGATTCTGTGTGCCTTGCCGCTTGTTCTAAGAAACGTCTTCGAAGAATCGCGTCCATCGACGCCCCTTGCTGACCTTCAAAACGACTTCTTCGAGGGAGACTCCTGCCTCAGTGTCGCCCACTCGCGTCACAGTCATAATCCCCAAGAACGGTAAGAGCGACGCCGTCTGGGTGGAATCCGGAGGTGTTCGTACGCATGTCACGGTTTCTACTTAGCTCAGCAGGTGCGACCATACGTTGGCCGAACCGCATCCCCACTCGTTCACCGGCCCACGCCGTCCGTCAACTCACGACATGTGGGATTCGCCGTGCAAGTCCCCCGCCCGTAGCCCGCTCACTTCCCAGCGGGGTCGACTACCGCACCTGCGTATGGGTCAATGAAGACCCGCTCGACCCTTGCTTCTTCGCCGACTTCGATGTCGAACACGTACGCGTACCTGGACTCCTGCACCCGCAGTCTGCTGCACACAATGTGACCATCGTCGACTAGGGCTAGAGCGCTGTTACGAGCTGCGATAAAGCCGATCCTGGCAAGGCAATCAGCTCAGGATTGGCTCTCATCACAATGTTGCCAGCCGCATCCAGCTCCACACAGTACGTCACTGCATCGATCTGCACCTGCTCAGTCCTGTGGTGACCCGCGTACTCGAGTTCAAACGAGTAGACGAGGTGATCTCCCAGACGCTCTATCGTCGCAGCCACCATCTGCGCTCACTGACAGCGGTCCTAGCTACCGAACGGCGCGAAACCCTCGGGGGCCTGCCGCATTTGCAGAGCGTTTCCCAATCTCTATCTTGGACTGAATGTCCTTTACACCCGGGATCTGCCCAACAAGTTCCCTGACCCTGTTCGCATCGGCTAGAAAGCGCACGTTCGCCGTGATTGTGACAATACCGTCTCTGGCTTCGACTTCGATCCTGTCGTCTGAGATTTCCTTCAACAGGCCCATCTTGGCCCGTATCCCGCTGGTAAGGACCAGATCGTCCACCATCTGCTGAGATTCTGGGGTTGTCTGGAAGCCATGGTTGACCGTTCGAGCAACGATCATACAGGCAATTGGAATTGGGATGTGTTCCAGATTGATCACAAGATCATAGGTTGTGGGATCGTTCGTATCGACACCATGGAGCCATTTCATCCAGTTGGCCCGTTCTCTATCCAACTCCTCGATGCACTGTATTGCTTCCTCTCGGGTGAAGTTGCCTCGTTTCACAGTGTCCATGATGCGATACTCCATATCCGCTACCGCCCTCAGTCTCAGGTGGTGAGGGATTCCTCTTAGCAGCAGGTGCCCCGCCTGTCCATGGTACACCACGTTGTCATGCTGGACTGCTTTGGCTATGGCTGCCTGCACACAGTAGATGTACTGTAGCCTCTTACGACCTCGTCCCTCCAGGAATCTCGGCCTCTGTTGGAGAGCCGATTTCAGATCGTCCTCCAATGCACCGAATTCCTTGGCAGCGTTGGTTAACAGTTGCTCGCGTGACAGGAGACGATAGCCTAGGTCCTCGCTGAGGGATTCTGCGAGGGCTAGGCCTCCGCTGTATGTTCCCCTGGAAATGGTTATGATTGCCATTACAGTCCTCCTGCTTCCCTATGGCCGTCAAGAACCTCCAGCGGGCTCCTATGCCTGAAGGTTCGTGGACAGGCCCGGCGGCGAAACGACCAGAGATGTGACAGTGCTCACGGTGTACTTCCGGGCATGCCTCCTCGTCGCCGAAGTTCTCAACAACAGCATCCTATGCAAGTGTACGTTTCGGGCACTACCTCCAGTCGCCTGTAGGGTATTGGTCCTCCGCATATCGCACAGCGGCCGTAGGAACCCTGCTGGATACGATCCAGTGCGCCGAGGATCTCTGTGCGGCGCTCTTGAAGCCTGTCGTAAAGGTCAGAAGCGAGTCGCTCGGACTGAGCATGGTCCACGGACACGTGTCGGCTTTCACGTGCCGCGAGGACCTCACAGGGCCAAACCTCTGCCAAACTGCTTTTCAGCCGAGCCAATTCGCCACGCAGCTCTTCACGAATCTTGTCGATTCTGTCAGTGGTTAGGGTATCATCCGGCCCAGTAATGGATCTTCTGGTGGCCCTCATTGCCTCACCCTCCTGCATAGTCAACCGGTCATCACTTCAGCTCACTCACGTCGACCTGATAGAGCACGCGTTCCTCAACGGAGTAGAAGAGCGGGGCCACCACGACACGGGGGTAGCGCCGACTCAGACGTAGTGCTTCCGACTGCACGAAGCCGATCACGTCACCGATTTCGAAGTTGGGAGCATGCGTCTTGAAGTGATTCTGTGCGTCACGATTGCTCCAGCCACCGTGCTCGACCAGACCACGCACGAACGAGCGGCCTCGGTCGACCACCCCACCCATTGCACATTGGTCATGTCCTATCAAGCAAACAGCAGTCACCCCACGCGCTACAGCTAAGGAGATCTGGAACTCGAGACCCCGGAGATTGGCTCCACCGACCCGAAGCACGTACGCGAAGTCCGGGGGAATGCGAAGCCACATCCGGTAGTCCATGCACATACCAATGAGCAGCTCTGCTGTGGGATGTCGTTGGAATGGCGCCCCCAGATTGTGATAGGCCAGCAGCTCTTCGATTGGCGTCCCACGGTAGGCAAGAACGACGTCATCATATGCTTGCACGGGATGACACCCTGGGGGGACCTGGCGAGTCCTCGACTGCGCGGCATCGGGCGTGCCTTCCAGATCTCCGGCTTGTTCCGTGGTTCTGCGTTCGGCAAGCAGGGATCGCAGTCCGTTCGAACGCTCCGTGGCGTGGACCTCGCGCTCGGCTGGTGGATCAGGGTGCGGGTTGATGTCGCGACTGTGCCTCATGGTACACCTAGCTCCTCAGGGTTGCTGGCCACTCTGGCGAGGTTCTTCCCTCGACCCTGGCGAATGCTGAACGGCGTGCCGGACACACTCTGCCGCCTCATAGACGGCCACTTGGGGAGTTGCTCCCCGCACTGTCACCACGAGACCCCAACATTGTAGTCCTGTACCTCAATGCGGCAGTACGTGTCCCCTTCACCTGGTAGATCATTGAGGTTACGACCCATACCCGGACCTCATTCACCCTGTGACCGAGACTCCTTACATGCATTGGGCTGTCCCAGCCGATCCTGGAGCTTGAGTCGCGACCGAGCTTGCGACTCACTTCGGAGGACAGTCGATAGCAACACGTCGGACCTACCGCTGCACCCCTGGGGTTTCAGGGTAGTCTCGCGTGACGGGGTCTCCGCCGGCGACGCGGTTCCGACGCCCGGGCTAATTCGCGACCAACCGCGCAGTGGATATGGTCCGCAGCCCGGTCGATCGCTGATCTAAGGTTCGCTGCCAGGGCCGACGTCACCAAACCATCGACGTCAGCACCCAGCACCTGGATCCGGCAGTGCAGGTCGACCCCACCGCGCGGGCCGTTTACTTCCACTATTCTGACTCTGGCGAGGTCGATCCGGTCCGAGAACCGACCAAGTTTGAAGTGTAAGCGACGAAGGACATAATCCCGCAGTTCGGGCGTTACCCTGAATCCCCTAGCCGAAACTTCAATCCGCATAGGACCCTCCATACACGCCGGTGAGTACCTTGTGTTCAGTAGTCTAATCCTCGCTCCGCTTTCGGACAAATCGAATTTATACGATATTTACTTCGAGATACTCGAATCCCTGGAACGGCGGTGTCACAATGAACTGGCTTAACTACCACCACCTGCTCTACTTCTGGACTGTGGCACGAGAAGGCAGCCTCACGGAGGGGAGCAGGAAGCTTCATCTGACTCCCCAAACCGTCAGCACCCAACTTCGCACACTCGAAGCGGCACTCGGAGAGGAGTTGTTCGACCGGTCGGGAAGGCAGTTGGTCCTCACTGAGGTGGGCCATGTGGTGTACCGCTACGCAGACGAGATCTTCAAGCTGGGGCGAGAGTTGACCGACACGCTGCAAGGACGACCAGCAGGTCGTTCGCTCAAGCTACTCGTTGGCGTGGCCGACGTGTTGCCGAAGCTCGTGGCCTACCGGCTGATCGAACCTGCGCTCCGGGGTGAGGAGGACTTGCGGATCTCGTGTGTCGAGAACACGAGCGAGGACCTGTTGGCGAGGCTTGCGGTCCATGAACTC
>JBDHKN010000013.1:0-64930 GCA_039586365.1 Gemmatimonadota bacterium
GAACATCCAGTTCATGACCCACCACCGCTCGCCGTCGTAGAACAGCGTGATGCTGTTCACACCGCGATCATACGGCTCGCCACCCTCGGTGCGGGCGGTGGCGTAACTGCTCCATACGTGGACCATGTTGCCGGACCGTTGGGTGACGCGGTCGGTTTCCCACTCCCAGAAACCCTCTTGCCGTGGCGCGTTGTCGCCATAGTAGCCATCTAACGTCATGACGTGTACGACCGGCTTGCCCGAGTCATCCACGTTGGAGATCGCAACCCATGCCTCGGGATGATGCAGCGTGCGATCGCGCTCCACGTCTGCCGTCTCGCCCGCAGGCCCCGAGACGACTTCGTAGTACGCTTTGATGATGCCGTCGATCGTTGCAACGTCCTCAGGTCGGGCCTGTTGCTGCACAGCTTCCCTGGATTCCGTGCCGGCCACAGCAGCAACACCACCAAGCCCTTCATCGAAAGCAAGCACTCCCGCCAAGACCGTACGGATTGCGTTGATGAAGAAGGCCGGGTCGACACGCTCGAAATCGTCGGTTGGCCGATGGTAGTCTTCGTGGTCTTCCACCCCGAAGTAGACGAAGGGGATTCCCACGGCGTGGAATGCGCCATGGTCCGAGGAGTTGGTCCAATCGTCTTCGCCCTCAACCCCCTCCACCTCCGGCTGATCATGCCCGTAGCGCAGGACCACCGGGCCCCGTCGCTCGATTGATTCCAGCAGAGGTCGGAGCTGCGGGTAGTGATACGTCCCGGACGCGAAGAGCAGGGAATCGGAGCGGGCCACCATATCCATGTTCACGTTCACTACCACGTCGTCCGGCCACCCTGCGGCCACAAAAGCCCTGGCTCCCTGGAGGCCCATCTCCTCCCCGTCCACGGCGGCGAAAACCGCTGAGTGCCGCAGCGGGTTCTCGACCACGTAACGGGCGATGGACATGAGAGCCACCGTGCCCGACGCGTTGTCGTCGGCCCCATTGTAGACTTCACCTTCCCTGATGCCTACATGGTCGAAGTGGGCAGTGAGAACCATGGTCCCGGCCGCGGGATCCGTCCCGGGCACGTAGCCCACCACGTTGGCTCCCTGGATCAGTTGGGTGGTGTCTCCTCGCCGCGGTCTGAACTCGAAGGGCTGCACGAACCCTCCCTCCGGCGCCTGGAGGCCTGCGTCCTGGAAAGCTGCCACAATGAACTCACGGGCCAGCGCGCTCCCGGGTTCTCCCGTCCTGCGACCTTCCAGTGAGTCGGAGGAGAGGAAGCGGAGCTCTTCCATGGCCCGGGTCGAATCCGACGCGACGAAGGCGTCGGGATCCGGGCGGCCGGCGCATCCACCAACCCCGAGAGAGAGTGACACAATCGCGGCCCCTGAGAGACCGGCCCGGCAAACCCGCTCAAACCTGCGCAAATAAATCACCATGATCCGACTCCGCATCAGTTAAACGCCCCAGGCCCCCAGTTGTGGGGTATCCTTGAATCTCCTACCAGCTTCCTCCCCGGCCCTTCAGGTATCCGTCCACGACCCGGACGAACTCGGCGCCGGAGAGGTCCTCTCCCTGCCGCCAGGGGCTGTAGCCGGTCCAGCAGTGGGGTTTCTTGCGGCCATACTCGAAGCTCGCCCGCGGTGACGGGTTGCTCAGTTCTGCCAACGCCTGCTCCAGCAGCTCCACGGCGTTGTTCAAGTAGTAGGAATCCATGTCTCCCACGGCGATGTGGAGTTTCCCCGCCAGGCTCGGCCCCACCGTGCTCCAGTTGGTCACCAGGTGGTGGGTCAGGTCCCAGTTCTCCCGCCAGTACTCGGCCACCTCGTGGTCGATCTCGCCGGTCACCCGGTCCCAGATGGGAGCCGCGTAGCCGTCGGTACCCACGGGGCTGAACAGGGCCTCCCAAATGGCCCACTGCCCGCCGGACCTGCCGTTGGGTCCCACCGCACGCTCGTAGTACATCTCCTGTCGGATGGTGGAGACGATGGTCCCGTCAGGCCGGCGGTTGTTGGGCCGTTCCACCGTCGCCCATTCGCTACCCGTCTCGTAGGCGTTGTCATCTTCGTAGACGTTCACTATCTGGTACCAGTGGAAATCCACCGGGTCCGGGCACCACCCCCAGGTGCCCCCGAAGAAGTCGGGGTTGAGAATCTGTATCGCCAGGGCCTCCCATCCGCCGGTGGACCCGCCGGCCAGGACCCGGGCCCATGGCTCAGGAACGATCCGGAACTCTTGTTCCAGGTAGGGGATCAACTCCTGGGCGAAAGCGTCACCATAAGGACCCACATTGGCGGTGTTGACCGAATGCCCCGTGTCGTAGTAGGGGTTCGCGTCCCGCACCGAAACGAGGATCATCTTGGGGCTGGCCGGGGAACGCCAGAACTCGGAGAACCCGGCATAGCGGGTCCGCTCTTGTTCCGGTTCGTCGGAGTAGCCGTATGGCGCGCCCCGCCCCGGGAAGTGCCCCGTGAGGTAGAGCACCGGATAGCGCCGGTCCGAGTTCGTCGCGTAGTCGGTGGGAAGCAGCACGTTGGCGCCGATGTACATGTCCTGGCCCCAGAAGGTGGATAGGGCAGCGCTGCGGATCTTGACGAAGCGGACCAGCTCCCCCCGATCCGGTGGGTTCCCCTGTTGTAGCGAGCCACCCTCGGGAACCGGGTCGGTGGGAGGGATCACTTGGGTGAGCGCCAGGCGGATCGTGCCGCCCCCGGCGGGGTCGATTCGCACCTGCTGGGGAGCGCTCATGGCGTTCCCCGGTGCCTCCCACGGGCTCTGACCGGCGCCTGAATTGAGATGCATCTCCACCACGTGTCCGTCCGAGCGGTGGAAGGTGGTGAATACATTGAGAAAAGCCTGGACCGTGTAGTCACCGCGGGGTACAGTGGAGAGGTCGGCCAGGGGGTGTCCTATGACCCCGTCTCCTCCGGGCACCAGGGTGACCTCGTCCCCACCCGCAAGCCCCCTCACTTCCTGGCCCCAGAATGGCACGCCTCTCACCCCGACCTGTTCCCGCGGCTCCGTCTCGCTGTCCCGAGTGAGGATGACATAGGCCCTTCCGGTAACCGGCACCGCCAACCCCAGGGCCGCGATCTCCTGGGCCGCTGAGTCGGCGAGCTGGATGGCGAAGCTGGGGGCGTTCGTTGCCGTATTCGGTGGCGCACAGGCCGTCACAGCGGCCATGAGTATCAGGCTCAGGACAAATCTCTTCATGGGTGGTTTGGACCTTTCCTGTAAATGGCTGAGTGGGTAATCACCGCAGTGGCAGTTCACAGCTCGTCCAGATATCCCTCCCCGGCTGTGGTTACCCTTGCGACGGCGGCTTCGATGGCTGCTAGAGTTTCGGGGGATGCTCCGCCGACCTCGATGTCTTGCGCTGTCTGCAGCGCATCCCGGTACCAGTCCAGCCACGCCTGCACGATGACGACCTGCTCCGCCCGGTCTGCGCCCGCATCGATCGCCGCCTGGCTCAACTCATACTCGGCAGCCAATCGGGCCAGAGCCGCAGTCTCGACCTCGCCGATGATGAAACGCGCCACCTCACCGTCGGCAGCGGCGAGGGTCATGGCGGTGACCGTCGTACTCACGCCCACGTTCGCCAGGGACTGGGCGGACACCTTGTCGATCCGATCGCCGTCGGTGTGGTAGAACATATCGGTGAAGTGCCACAGCAACAGGCCGGGAATGTCCGCGCGCAAGAAGGGCACATGATCGCTGCCGCCCTCGTACGGGTTGGTCTTTACCACCCAACCCGTGGCTGCGGCCTGATCGAGGCAGCGCCCCAGCACGAAGTCGTTCAGGTAGTGGGGTGTGAGGTCGTCCACCGAGAGGTTACTTCTTCCTTCCCCCCACCAGTCAGTGTGCTGGTCCTCACCGCGGGTCCAGATCGTCGAGGGATCCGGCATCTTCTCGATCAGGAAGGTGCCGCCCGTCTTCTCGGTATCCTCTCCAACCATGTCGAGGCTAACTCCCCAACGAATCCCTGCGGCGCGGGCGGGATCGTCCGCGATGTAGCGACGAGTGGAGCTGATCTCGTCACCCCACAGCAGCGAAATCGTCCGGGCGGGTACGAACCTCCCATCCCCAACCAGCTCCGCCAGCACACGGGCGATCTCTGCCTGAGCCGCGACACCGGAGGCGTTGTCGTTAGCTCCCGGCTCCTGCACGTGTGCGCTCAGCACGAATCGTTCGGCAGGATGGCTGCGGCCGTGAACGTCTGCCACCAGCGTGAGTTCGTCGGCAGTGTAGATGCGCGTTTGCAGCTTGACCCGCACCCGCACGGTCCCCGCCTCCACGGCTTGCTTGAGCCGGCCGCGCGTCGCATAGGACAGCCGCACACCCCATGACTCCCGCTCCGGGTCCTGCGGAATGCTGCTGAACACAATCGAATTCTGATTTGTCTCGGGTTGGGTGTAGGCTGCCATACTGTAGGAGAGTACGCCCAGCGCGCCACGGTTCTGGACCGCCTCGCTGAACAGGCGGCGCACACTCGTCTCGCCGAACACTATCTTCCCGCGCACGTCGAGGCCCTCGAACTGCTCCGCCCCGCCCTCTCCCACGTAAGCCAACTCCGCCTCGATCCCTTGCGGCGGAGTGGAGTAGGAGTTGATGGCGATCATGTTCATGTTGCTGGAGAAGTCGAGCAGCGGTCCGCCTTCGGGCCCCACCAGCTCCAGCGAGCCAGCCACCGGCTCCCAGGTTGGGCCGTCCATGGCACGGTGCTCCACGCGGTAGGTGAGAGGTGCTTCCGGCCCAGCGTCTTCCTCAGCGACGTAGCCGGCGCCAGTGAGAACCTGCACGACCCGAGCGATACTGGCATCGAAGCCGGAGTTGCCCGGCACCCGAAACGTGCCCTCCATGGACGCCACGATCTCCCTGGCGCTGTCGCCGGAGTACGCGGCCCGCACGTCACCGAAATAGCGCTCGATCGTCGCGTCGGTGGGACGCTGGGTATGAACGGCACCGCCCGTGCAGGCGGCAAATCCCAGTGATTGACCCACTAGGAGAGAGAAAACAGCCAAGCGTTTCATGTTGAGTATCCCGTCATTGTGACTTTCTTGGTCGTTGCCTTGCGGGCCGCTTGGGTGGAGGGGGGTCCGGCGTAAAACCGAACTCCCGACCCGCTGACTCGGCCCAACCCAATGATCCGGCCTCAATAGCGCCAACTGCCGAGGTCGGCTCCTTGCGGCGCGGTGCGGTGTATGTGCTCGGCCATCTGTGGGATGAAGCGTTGCAGCACCGTGAGGCGCTGGATTCTCAGGGGCTGCTGGTGGTCACCGGTCCAGCAGTGCTCGTAGCGGTCACCGTACTCCACGTGGCCCCCGTAGTAGGGCTCCCGGGTGCTCTCCAAAAAGTCCTCCATCAGATAGACCGAGTTGTTCAGGTGCCAGCTGTCCATGTCGCCGGCGTAGATGTGGAGCTTCCCCACCAGCTTCGGGCCCAAGCTGGCCCAGTCCCGCTCCAGGATGTGGCTGAGGTCGTAGTTCTCCCGCCAGTATTCCGCCACCTGATGGTCGATCTTTCCGGTCAGCGGGTCCCAGATGGGAGCCGGATACCCGTCGTCACCCACTGGGCTGTATACCGCCTGCCAGATTGCCCACTGCTGTCCCGAGCGTCCCCGGCTCCCCAGCACCATCTCCCAGTGGCTGTCTTCTTCCACCGTGACGATGGGGTGGCCCAACCAGTTGCGACCCGACGGTTTGGGGGTGTGCTTCCAGTCGCTCTGCATGAAGTAGGCGTTCTCATCGGCGTAGATGTCGATGATCTCGTACTGCCGGAAGTCCACGGCGTCGGGGCAGAACGACCAGGCGCCGTTGAACTCGTCCGGGTAGAAGATCTGCTGTCCCAGGACTTCCCACCCCCCGGTGGAGCCCCCGTACATGACCCGGGACCACCCCTTCCCGATGCCCCGGAACCGCTGCTCCAGATAGGGGATCAATTCGTGTACGATGGCGTCACCGTAGGGGCCGACGTTTGCGGAGTTCACGGCGTACGAGTCGTCGTAATAGGGATTCGCATGCTCGATCTTCACCACCAGCATGCGAGGGAAGCCCTGTGACGTCCACTTCTGGTAGAGGTCGTAGCCGTACTCCGCTCGAGTACGCTCGTAGTCGGTGAGGTCCGGCGTGGGAGGGGTGTCCCTGAACTCAGGGAATCCCCGTGGGAAGTGCCCGTGGGCGATCGCCAGCGGGTAACGGGCCTCCGGGTGCTCGTCGAAGCCGTAGGGCAGTAGCACGTACGCTCCCAAGTACATGGGACGGCCCCAGAACGCGCTCAACAGCTCGCTTTGGATCTGGACGTGTTTGACCCAAGGAGTGTCCTCCAGTGCGGGAATCGGGGGAATCTCCTGGTCCAGGGTGATACGCACGGTCCCACCCCGGGAGGGGTCTAGCTGGACGGTCCGAGAAGTGCTGTAGAAGTTGCCTGGCTTGGTGTTCCAGTGCTGGCCCTCCCCCTGGTCTGGCGGGAGGCTCACCGTGTGGCCGTCGCCCCGGACAAAGGTCTCGTAGCGATTGAGCACCGCCTGGACGCGGTATTCGCCCGGGGGCAGGTCGTCCAGGCTGCGTACCGGAAAGCCGAACGTAGAGCCATCGATGACGGCCGCCTCATCCGGCCGCAGTCCCACCACGTCGATCCCGAAGCCGGGTTGGGTACCGGGATCGTAGATCCGATACTGGAACCTCGGCTCGTCCCCGGGCCGGTTCGAGACGATGAGGACGATCCGCCCGTCTTGAGCCTCCGGGCTCAGCCCCGAGGGGAATGAGATCTCGAAGCGGAGCCCCGCCGGGGGTCGCAACATGGTGAAGCCGCCCAGAGCGGCTATTAGGAGCAGCAGCGTGGCAGCGGCTGGCAAGAGCCGCATAGCCCCGCGCCGGGAGGACAGCGTTAACGGCATGGGAGGCCTGCCCTTCGAAACGGGAAACCCCGGGGAGGGACCCGGCTGGTGAGCCGGGCTCCTCCCGCGGTATGGCATCAGCGGTTGATGTTCGGGTTGTTTAGGTACTCCACCTCGGGTAGCGGGAAGCAGATCTGGTCACCGAAGACCCCGCCGTGAGGGAACGGTTCACCCGGGGCCGGCACGAGCGGCAGGTTGAATCGCTCGAGATCCTGCATGTGCTGGCCCTCGAGGAACAGCTCGGCTCCCCGTTCGTAGATCAACTGGTTCCTGATCTCCGCCGCATCGGTGCTGACGAAGTCCGGCAGTCCCGCCCGGGCGTGGAGGACGTTGATGATATCCACCGCTTGCTGAAGTTGACCGGCGTCTAGCGCCGCTTCAGCCATGATCAGTTGCGCCTCGTCCCACGTGGCGACGGGTATGGGACTCTCGAGGCTGGCGTACTTATCAGCCGCCCACATATCGATGGCGGTGCCCGGCCCCTGGACGCCCAGATCGGTCACTTGTACGCGCGGATCCGGTTGCCCCAGGAACGTCATGTTGCGGTACATCGGCTCCACGGTCGCCATCAGCTCCCGCACCATCAGTGCGTAGAGCTTGTTCTCGGTGGCGTCGTCGAGGCTCGAGTACGGGAACTCGTAAGAGAAGCCCACGGGCACTTGGGCTGCATCAGCAGCAGCATCCGCCAGCTGGCCCAAGTTGACCCGTACCCGGGCTCGACCGACCCGGGCCACGTTAAGGATGTCGTCGTCACCCGCTGCAGCGGCGGC
The DNA here is from genome assembly GCA_039586365.1 of Gemmatimonadota bacterium. Lineage (GTDB taxonomy): Bacteria > Gemmatimonadota > Gemmatimonadetes > Gemmatimonadales > GWC2-71-9. The sequence goes on from JBDHKN010000013.1 coordinate 7,640, forward strand.
ATCCATGGCCCGGGTGAACCTGGCTTCCGCAGCAGCGAATATGTCGGGCGGGAACATCTCCGGCCCCAGATCTATCGCTGCAGAGCACATCCCCTCGCCGAGCAGCGCCAGGCTGTAGCCCGCAAAGGCGGCCGCCGTCGCGGTCAACTCGGTCCGGTTTGGTACCTGAGCGTCGCCCCACTCGTCGAGGCGCCGCAGGGCGTCATCAGCCAGCCAGCGGGCCGTTGACAGGGGCTCGTACACGTTGGGCGCGTTGCCCGTGCAGTCCCCCGTTGCGTACATGGAGGTCCACCCCGTCGGGGTGAAGACACGCCCGTCGTACCACACGAAGGAGCCGCCGCCGATATCGCCTCCGACTCCCCACTCGTTGCCTACGTAGGCACTCGCGCCAATGAAGTGCCCGAGTGCGCACCTGAATTCGTTGACCGCGCTGTTGACCAACAGGTCGGCGTTGGCCGGATTGTCGAGGTCGTCAGCCGCGACCTGCGACGGGGCCTCGACTGAGATGAGGTTGTCCAGTGCGTCGCACGAGTTGAGCGCGAGCGCGAGAACGAGGATGGGCCACCGCGCGAAGCGGGTTGATTGCTTGAGCTCTAGCATTTTCGCTGCTCCTGATTGCGAGGTTTTAGGATCTGTTGTCATCGGTCCGTATCCTCCCCGCTAGTAGCTCAAGTGTACCGTGAAACTGAATTGTCTCAGCGGCGGCAGGATGCTCTGATCGTTGGGCTCGGTAACCGAGTTCGTGATGTCCATCGTCTCGGGGTCCAGGTCCGGATAGCTCGTCCATACGCCGAGGTTGCGACCGCCCACGGATATGCTGCCCGACGAGGCCTTGAGAAATGACGCCCAGGAGTCCGGGAAGCTGTACTCGACGGCAATCTCGCGGAGCCGGGCGAAGCTCGCTTCCTGGATCCACCAGTCGAACTCGTTCCAGCCACCGTTCTGCGCAGCCGTGACGGCCCGGGGATCGAACCGCTCCGGGTATGCGTTAATCTCGCAGTTTTGGCGCCAGGCGCAGCGGTTCCAGCGGTCAGTCACGTACTTCGACTGTCCCACCTGGAAGTCGACCAGCCCACGGACCCGCACCCGGTCGAGCAGGCTCACGGTGGTGTTGAATGAACCCTCGAAATCAGGACTCGGATGGCCCAGGTATACCCACGGGGCGTCATCACAAGACATGCTGCCGCCTTCCCCGTCGTCGCACATCGCGTTGATGGCGGTACCGTCCGCGTCGAGTTCGGCGCTCAGCACCTTGGCGGCGAAGAAGGAGCCCACCGGATAGCCTTGTTGATGCCGCGTCGTCCAGCCGATGTCGAGCCAGCCGTCGATGCCGAGTTCTGTGATTTCGTTGTTGTTCGTGTTGAAGCTGAATCCCAGATCCCAGTCGATGCTGCGGCTATCCACCAACAGCGCTTCCACGCCAACCTCGAACCCGCTATTGGCGATCTCCCCTACGTTCACGAACTGCGTCCCCGAGAAACCTGTGGAGGGCGCGACGTTGCGCGACAAGATCGCGTCCGTCGTCTTCTGATTGTAGTAGGTGAAGTCGACTGTGAACCGGTCATTGAACATGCCGAGGTCGAAGCCCATCTCGATTTCCTTGCCCCGCTCCGGGCCCAGGTCCGGGTTGCCCACGGCGTCCGGCGTGACCGCGGCGATGCCTTCCGGGTGAGGGCGAGCTTCGAACGTGCGCAGTGCGGCGAACGCGTCGGGTTGTTGACCTGACTCGCCGTAGGCCGCCCGCAACCGCAGCGAATTTACCCAACCGATATTCCAGAACGGTTCCTCGTTGATCACCCACGAACCGCTCACCTTGGGGTAGTAGACCAGGTCGAAGTCCTCTCCGAAAGCGCTGTTGTCGTCCGCCCGTATGGCGCCTGTCAGGAAGAAGCGGTCTTTCCAGCCGATCTGCTCCTGCAGAAAGAAACCGACCGTGTTGTTCTCGACGAAGTCGTCACGGCCGCGCTGGTACGTCCCGGCGCCGGCGATCGTCTTGACACCTGTCGCCGGGAACCCCTGGCCCTCTGCCTCCACGTACTCGATCGACCTCTGGTAGATCTGGAACCCACCCGAGGTGTTGCTCGTCAGGTTCTGGCTGACCTTGGCCGACACCGTTCCCGTGTACTCGACGGTCGTGTACAACACCTCTTCGCGCGTCACCTCTTTGCTTCCCGCGGCCTCGGTCGGCGAGAAGAACTGAGCATCTTGCTCGCCCAGCCGTGGCGTGTAGTAAGCCACCTCCTGATCGGTGAAGTCCACGCCACCGGTGAGTCGCTGGGTGAACCAACTTGTCGTGTTGTGTTCCACCGCGATACCACCGGTCAACCGGTTCACATCCTGGTTGAAGTGATAGGCTTCGTACAGCGTCTCCGGTGGTGCCACTTGCCAGCCGCGGCGGGGTTCATCCAGCGTGCTCGGGCTACCTCGCTGGAGCGACGGCAGCACGCCGTCGTTGCCCTGTCTGGGGAGCCGGAAACGGCTTAGCACCATGCCCGTATTCGCGTTGATGTTGAGCTTGGAATTCGGCTGGATCGACAGATTCATCTGGGCGTTGTAACGCTTGCCGTGGTTATCGGGGGTGACACCTTTATTGAACGTCCCGCTGCCCGAGAGGAAGTACTGCAGCGCTTCCGTGCCACCGGCAACGCTCAGGCTGTAGAACTGGTCGTGCCCTGTACCGAAGATCGGGGTACCCCGGGCCTCCTCGAGTTCCACCATGTTGGCCTCAGTCACGTTCCCAGAGGGATCCACGTAGTAATTGACATCGAGGCGGTCAGCGGCATCGTTGAAGTAGCTCATGCCCTGCCGCATCGTGAAGTTCCAGCGTGCCGGACCGTCTGAGCCTTGCTTCGTGATGATCTGGATGACCCCGTTGGACGCCTCCGTCCCGTACAACGTCGCCGCCGCTGGGCCCTTGATCACCTCGATGCTTGCGATGTTCGACGGATCGATGTCGTCGAGCCGCGATGTTGCCGGGTCGCCGAATCCGCCGGTCATCCTGTTGTTCACGCGGATACCATCGATGTAGATGAGCGGTGCATCACTCACCTCCCGCAGGCTGGAGCGGCCACGGATCCGGATCTCGGACGTAGTGCCGGCCACCCCGGACCCCTGTTGTACCACCACGCCCGTCGAGCGCCCGTTCAGTAACTCGGTGAAACTCTGGACCGGCATTACTGCGGCTGCGGTAGCGTCGATTTGCGAGACGGCATTTCCCAACACCCGCTTGCGCGAGTCTCCCGCTGTCCCCGTCACCACCAGCGCATCCAGCTGGATGATGGATTGTTGCAGCACGACCCGCAGGTCCGTAGTGCCGACCTGCACCTGTACTGTCTGCATTACATACCCCAGCAGCACGACGCGGAGGGTAACCCGGGTCCCAGTGACACCATCGATGCGGAACCGACCCGCTTGATCGGTCGTACTGCCAAGGGTCGTTCCTTCCACCGTCACCTGGACTCCGGACAGCGCCTCGAAGCTGTTCGCGGCCACCACGGTTCCAGCCACCGTGCCAGTCTGGGCTTGCAGGGCCGCGCTTTGGAAGGGACCTCCTGGCCACGCGAGTGCCAGCAGCAGCCAGAGGAAGAGTGAGAAATGTCGGGAACGGACATCGTTCATGGTTTACCTCCCCTAGTTCGGGCTCGCTCTAGGTTGGCGATGCCTCTGAAAAAGAAGTTCGGCGGAGGGCTTGTGATGGCAACAGAACTCTCCGCCGCCGATCCCAGCAGAGAGCTGAACATGCAGTGGATAACCTAGTTTAGCAACGTTGGGGAACCCCAGACTGTCGGCGGCTGTACCCGACCCCAGACTGCCGGCGGCTGTACCCAACCCCAGACTGCCGTCTGGGGTTAGCGGCGCACACCCACCCGTTGCCGAGGCAGACCTATCGCGCTCACGGTCAGCGCGGCACCTTATGCAGTTCCATCGATCGTGTTGCGGTCCACACGTATGAACATGTCACTTCGGGAGGGCACCATGGGCGTCATCAACTACGGACGCTGGTTGAGCAGCGGTATCGCGGCGGGCGTGGTGATCTGGTTGCTGGAGGGTGCGGGGAGCTTCCTGTACATGGGCGACATGGAGGCCGTGCTCACCGCACACGACCTAGCTTTCGAGCTGAGCGCCTCCGTTTGGCTGTTGGGCGCGGCGATGAGCCTCATCGCGGGGCTCACGTTGATGTTCTTCTACGTCGCCGCGCGCCCCCGCTTCGGACCGGGTCCCCGCACCGCGGTGATCGTCGGCGTCGCCCTGTGGTTCGGCAGCTATCTGTTGTCGCTGATCGGCTACCACATGATTGGCCTGTACCCAAGCGGCATGCTGCTGCTGTGGGGCGTGCAGGGCCTGGTCGAACTGATACTCGCCGCGCTGGTGGGAGGTTGGATCTACCGCGAGGCCTGACGCGGCGCGCTGCGCCGGAAGCCTGGAGAGCAGAGCGATCGCCGTCCGGAGTTCTGAGAGCAACGCAGCCAGGCGCCAGCGGCGTCCGCGCCTTTCGTCTCGCGCCCAGGTCTGAGCGTCTCACATCCCGCTCGTCGATCGTCAGCCGTCAATCGTCAGTCGTCAATCGTCAATCGTCAATCGTGAGTCGTCAATCGTCAATCGTCACCCCCCTCGCGCTTCCCCGTCCCTTGCTGCATCTTAGCCAGTTGTGACGGACCCTCTGGCCCAAACTCAGAGCCCCTACCCACGATACGGAGGTGCCAGCGTGTATCGAACCCTCTCTAAGCTGGTGTGCGTGGTGGCGGCGTTGTGCGCCGTTACCGCCCCGCTGTTCGCCCAACCCCAAGGCATGACCGATGAACAAAAGGCTGCGCGTTGGGCGACGGAAAGAGAACTCCATTCGATCGCCATCGTCGAACGCAAGTTGATGATCGCGATGCGCGATGGGATCCGGATCCAAGCCGACGTCTATCGCCCCAAGGACACTTCCAAGCGGTATCCGGCGATATGGGTCCGCACTCCGTACAACTTCAACTTCTGGGACGTCAACAACGGCGTGCCGCGGGACATGTCCGGAGTACTCAGGGACATCAAGCGCGGCTACGTCCGCGTCGACATGCAGGAACGCGGGCACTTTTTCTCCGAAGGGAACTGGGACATCCTCGGTCCACCGCTCACCGACGGATGGGACGCACTTGAGTGGATGACGAGTCAGCCGTGGTCCAACGGCAAGGTAGGCACCACCGGGTGTTCCTCCACGGCCGAGTGGCAGCCCGCCGTGGCGTCGCTGGGACATCCGGGATTCGCGGCGATGAACGTGCAGGGCTTCGGCGCCGGTGTGGGGCGGGTAGGCCCGTACTACGAGGCGGGCAACTGGTATCGTGGCGGCGCCGTGCAGATGCTGTTCATCGACTGGCTCATGGGTGAGCAGAACCAGGTACGGCCAATGTTTCCGCGCAACGCAACGCAGGAAGAGTTGATCCAGGGGGCGAAGTTGTTTGACCTCGCAGAGCGCCGCCGATCCATCGATTGGGCCAAGGCGTTCTGGCACCTCCCCACGCAAGATCTGCTCAAGGCCCTGGACGGGCCGCGCGGGATCTTCGCCGACTCGATGCCCGTAGCAACCGGCGGTGCGATGATCAAGCGCGCCCCCAACGATCCCGCGTGGTACCGCGGTGGGCTGTGGCACGACAACATGCCACTCAACCTACCCGGACTGTGGTACATGTCGTGGTACGACGTGTCGATAGGGCCGAACATCACGATGTACAACCACGTGCGGGCGACCGCGGAGGGAGCTGCTGCAGACCAGCAGTGGGTTGTGATAGCTCCGACCACGCACTGCGGCATGCGCCGGACTGACACCGGAGCCGACGGCGGGCCGGTCGGCCCGGCAGAGTATGTCGTGGGCGAGCGGCCCCTAGGCGACGTGCGGTTCAACTACCACGAGATCATGTTCCAGTTCTTCGACCGCTTCCTCAAGGGCGAAGGCGGTGAAGTACTCGATACGCTGCCCAAGGTCCACTACTTCACCATGGGGAGCAACGAGTGGAACTCGGCCGAGACTTGGCCACCCGAGGGCGCTGAGGAGCTGACGTTCTACCTCTCGAGCGATGGGCATGCCAACACGATGGTCGGTGACGGCATGCTCGCGTTGTCGCCGCCACAGACCGACCAGCCGGACAGGTTCACCTACGATCCGATGGACCCGGTCATGTCACACGGCGGCAACGTATGCTGCCAGGGCAATGCCACACAAGCCGGCGCGTTCGACCAGCGAGTGATGGAAAATCGGGCAGACATCTTGGTGTACACCTCTGAGCCGTTCACCGAAGGCACCGAGGTCACTGGTCCCATCGTGCCCAAGCTGTACGTGTCTTCGGATGCCAGGGACACCGACTTCACCGTGAAGGTGATCGATGTGTATCCCGACGGCCGCGCCTACAACCTCGACGAGTCGATCCAGCGGATGCGCTATCGCAACGGGTACGACCAACCGCTGGCGTGGATGCGGGAGGGAGAGGTGTATGAGGTGACGCTGCAACCGCTCACGACGAGCAACTACTTCGACGTGGGGCACCGGCTGCGCATTGAGGTGTCGAGCAGCAATTTCCCGCGCTTCGACCGCAACCTGAACACCGGTGGCAACAACTACGATGAGACGGAAGGTGTCGTGGCGCACAATGTCGTGCACCATTCAGTAGAGTATCCGTCGCAGGTCACGATCACAGTGGTGAAGCGCTAGCCACAATGAAACGGCGGGGTCCCGCCTGGGGTCCCGTCGTCAGCTCCACTCGGCTCGCCACCGCAACCCCGCTCTTGCCATATCTCTCTGCTCCAGTGGAAACCGAGTGTCGCACATGCCAAGGGGCATGGTCCGCCACCCGTATTCCGGACCACGTGACTTGGGACTATACCACTCTGGGCGGTTGCTGTGGGACAGCAGGGTAGCTTCCCGCTACTCCGGCCGCAGCACCTCCACCGGCTCGGTCCTCGAGGCACGTCGCGCCGGTAAGTAGCTCGCCAGTTGACCAACCGTGAGTAGCGTTGCCGACACTAGGGTGAGCACAACCGGGTCCAGTGGGTCCACGCCGTACAGGAACCCGGACAGCACTCGCGTGAAAACAGTGGCGAGCGCGATGCCAATCGCGACTCCGATCAGGGCCGTTCTCAGGCCGCGACTCAAGACCAGCTTCGCAATCCCAGTCTGAGTCGCGCCCAAAGCCATGCGTACGCCGAACTCGCGCGTCCGCTGACTCACGGTGTAGGACATCACGCCGTACAGCCCGACGGTGGCCAACACGAGTGCCAGGAGCCCAAACGCGCCCACAAGCGTCGCAGGGCCCTTTGCAGCGCCCTCTGAGTACTGCAAATACTGGGGCATCGTGAGCACCGTCGGCTGCGGCACGTTGGGGGCCAGACGGCGGACCTCGGCTGACAGGAGCCCGACCATGCTGTTTGGATCGCCGGTAGTCTCTACGACAAGGTTCACCCGCTGCACATACTCACCCTGACCCAGCGGAATGGCGAGGTAGGGCTCAGGTGCGTCGCGCAGCGTGACATACTTGCCGTCTTCGATGACGCCAATGACCGTGTATGTGATACCCAAGTCCGCTTGCACGGTCCGTCCGATGGGGTCCTGGTTGCGCCAGAACCGCCGTGCCATCGCCTCGTTGATCAGAGCCACAGGTTGCGTGTCTTCGCGGTCCTGCGCATCGATCGCGCGTCCGCGCAATACTCGGATGCCCATCGTCTCGAAGTATCCTGCCGAGACCATATTGCGCTTCACGAGCATGAACTCGTCCGTCGCGCGCTCGTACCCGTCCACCGCTACATCGTGATGCCCATGTACCAACCCAAGTGGTAGGAATGCCGAGAGCGCCGCTGACTCGACTCCCGGCAGTGAAGCGACGCGTTCGAGTAAACGCTGCCCGAGTTCCGTTCCCTCAGCCTCGTTGTATTGGGTGTACCCGAAATTCACCGGGATTATTACACCGTTCCTGAGATCGAACCCGGGGTCTATGGCGAGGGTGTTTCGTAGACTGCGGACGAATAGCCCAGCTCCGGTGAGCAGCACCAGCGAGAGCGCTACCTGGGCGACCACGAGTGAGTTCTGCATGCGCGCCTTCCCGGTGCTCCGGCTCGCCGAGAAGCTCTGCTCCTTGAGTGCCTCAGATTGGTTGCCTCGCAGCACCTGTAGTGCAGGAGCCAATCCAAACAACAGTCCGGTGGAAAGAGCCACAACCAGAGTGAATCCGAGGACCCGCCAATCGATGACGATGATTGTATCCAGCGGAACTTCCGTCCGTGGCTGAAGCAACTGCAGAGCATCGACGGCGAGGATGCCCAATCCCAACCCGACGCCTCCGGCGATCAACGCCAGCAGCAGACTCTCCATCAAGAGCTGCCGCACGATACGCCAGCGAGACGCGCCGAGTGAGAAGCGCAGTGCGATTTCGCGGCGCCGGCCGGTCGCCTTGGCGAGCTGCAGATTGGCCACGTTGAAGCAAGCAACGAGCAGCACGAAGCCAACCACACCCAATAGGACCGTGAGCAGGCTCTTGACACCGCCCGTCGCTTCGGGCGTACCAAGACGGCCGCCGTCGAGTTTCTCGACTACGATGCCCTTGCCCGCGTTGAGGTCGGGGAAGGCGCTGACCAGATTCGCGGCGAGCACGTCCAGCGAAGCCTGTGCGTCATTCATGGTCACGCCGGGTCTCAGACGTCCCACGAGCTGCAACCAAGGATCGACGCGACTCTGGACGTTGGGTGTGAACGGCATCGCCTGCTCCACCATCGCCAACGGAGCCCACAAAGCGGGCTCCAGAATCGACGCCAACCCGGCGAAGTCCTCAGGCGCCACTCCGATCACGTTAAAGGGGTAGTCGTTGATGCGGATCGTCTTGCCCACGATCTCTGGGTTAGAGCCGAACCGGTCTTGCCACGTACTGTGGCTCAACACGGCCACCGCACTGGCACCGAACGTCTCGTCTTCCTCCGGCAGAAAGGCCCGTCCCAAACGCGGCTCCACACCCAGCACGGCGAAGTAGTCCCAACTTACGAGCTGCCCCCAGACTACGGCTGGCTGGTCGGATACCGTGATAGCCATGGGAGCGTACGTGTGGGCAACGAGCCCGGAAAAAGCCTCGTTCTGTTCCCTGTAGTCGAGGTAGTCGGGATACGAGGTGTTGCCGTGCAGCTGACCGCCACTTCGGGAGGTGAAGACTGTGACCAGCCGCTCCGGCTCGGCCACGTTGAGCGGTCGCATGAGCAAGGAGTTGACGAAGCTGAAGATCGCCGTGTTGGCTCCAATGCCGAGGGCCAAGGAAAGCACCGCGACCAGGGTGAAGGACCGGTGCTGCACGAGGACGCGCGCGCCGTGTCTCACGTCCTGCCACACACCCATCACTCTGGCCCAACCGCGGGTTGCCGCTTCCGCCACACGACTGCGATCGATGCGCTCGAGCTTCCGTCGATAATGCCTGATATCACCAAAGCGCCGCTCGGTCTCCTTCACCGCAGCGTCGCGTGAGCGTCCCTGCGCCACCAACTGCGCGACACTTTTCTCGAAGTGGTAGCCGATCTCATCATCGATATCAGCCCTGATTCTGTCGCGTTTGCTCGACAGCCGGTCCCACCAGCGTCCTCTAATTCTGTGTCTCATCGCGTCACTCCGCCCGCGTCAAGCAGACCGCAGCACCTTCGCCACTGCCTCGGCATACTCGTTCCAGGTAACCGATCGAGCCTCGAGCTGTTCACGGCCGTCGGGGGTGAGGCTGTAGGTCTTGACCCTGCGGTTTGTCTCGGACAACCCCCATTCGGCATTCAGCCAGTTGCGCTTCTCCATGCGATGGAGGGCGGTGTACAGCGCACCGTCCTCGATCTGAAGCACTCCGTCTGTCGTCTCACGAATCCAGGTGGACAAAGCGTATCCGTGGCGAGGGCCGCTGTTGAGCGCCTTCAGGATCAGTACGTCCAGAGTGCCTTGCAGCAGTCTTCCTCTATCTTCGGCCATGATAACCCTTGATATGTTGATAGGTATGAAATATACTTACAATCATTCGATGCCTAAACTGATGGTAGGTATGTTAGAGAGGTAAGTGGCCCAGGTCAAGAGCCTGCTGCGGGTCAACGGTGAATCTGACGAATCGACTTGGGAGGAAGAGATGAAACCACCAGCTCAGATCCTCGCGACCACGGCGGTGCTAGTCACGCTACTGGCCGCCTGTGGCGATCCGGTATCCACCGGTGACGGTGTCCACGGAGGTCCCGAGAACCCGGCGCGGGATGGCAGCTACACTGCGGCGATAGTGAGCGAGACCGGTGTTGCGTCTCTGGAGCCCGTGATGCTGGGTGGTGTGGAGCAGTGGATCTTGATTCGAGGGCACGACGTGGACAATCCCGTGCTCATCTACCTGCACGGCGGACCGGGGAGTCCTGCTATCCCCTACGGCCGGTTCGCGTTCAGCGGGCTGGAACGCCATTTCACAGTGGTGACCTGGGATCAGAGAGGCTGCGGCAAATCGTACAGTCCTCAGATCGACCCCCAGTCGATCACGCTCGAGCAGTTGCTGTCGGACACGCGGGAACTCATCGCGCTGATGCGACAGCGTTTCGAAGCGGACGCCGTGTACCTGATGGGCGCTTCGTGGGGATCGGTGCTCGGTGTGTTCACGGCGAGAGACTATCCGGAGTCGCTACACGCGTACGTGGGAGTGGGGCAGTTCGTCGACGCCGAGCGGACCATGCGACTGGCACACGCAGCCGCCCTGAGCAGGGCCACCGAGCTCGGTGTCCAGGAGGCGATCGATGAGCTTTCTGGCATCCAGCTGTATCCGGAGATCGACTGGACCAAGTGGGGAGACGTAGTCCCGTGGCTGGAAGCGTTCGGGTTGGGGGACATACACGACACGTCGTTGTACGTGGCGCTGATTGATTCTCTGCTGGCAGCTACCGAGTACTCCCAGCAAGACTTCGCAAACCAAGACGAGTGGGAACAACTCTACTGGGAGTCGCCACTCAACGGTGATCCAGCGTGGGTCTACGGGCTGGACGTCCCCAGCCAAGTTCCCCTGCTGGACGTTCCCGTCTTCTTCCTGTCCGGGAGGTTCGACTACAAGACTCCGGGCGAACTCGTCGAAGAGTACATGAACCTGCTCGAGGCTCCTGCCGGTAAGCAGATGATCTGGTTCGAGAACTCTGCACATGCGCTTTTCTTCGAGGAGCGGGAAGCATTCCGCAGTGTCATGCTCAACACCGTGCTGGATGGATCCGGCGGCTAGCACCTTTCACTCCAACCGTTGCTACCGGTCCGGCATTGGCAGCGGGGGGTCGCGGGTCCACGGCAATCGGCCGCCAGGGTTCGCGATGTCGCTGCGGCCGGTTCCGTAGCCCGACCGGAACCTCACCTGCCGCTGGCTGGTTTCTGCTGTGCGACAAGCGCACATTTCGGGGAGAGAACCACACTTCCATAAGGAGAGCTCATGTCGGATCCGAAAGTCCAGAGCTTCGCCAACCATCGACGCATCGTGTTCCAGTACCATGTCGTGGCGTTTCTCTTGATCGTGGTCAACGTCGGCTACGCGGCCTGGATGACGGTCACGGCCTTCTCGGTCGCGAATCTGATGTATCTGCTGCTAGTGGCCGTGGCGTTTCTCCTGTTCTGGTACGCGCGGATCTTCGCGACCGGCGTTCAGGACCGGGTCATCCGGCTAGAGGAGCAGCTGCGTTTAGATCGTCTGCTGCCCGCAGAGTTGCAGCCACGCATTGGGGACTTCACGGTGGCACAGCTAGTGGCCCTGCGCTTCGCCAGTGACGCGGAGCTGCCAGCGTTGGCCCAGGAGGTGTTGGACCAGAACATCCAGGATCGGGACGAGATCAAGCAGAAGGTGCGCGAGTGGCGCCCGGATGACTGCCGTGTGTGAGTGATCTCCGCATCTGGGTGGACGGCTCGGGACGGAGGGACGCAAAGGCGGGCGCGGTCGTCAGCATGTTGATCCAGGACCAGCTCGACACCAGTTAACCCCGGCGACAGTCGCCGGTAGGGCGAAGCAGAAGTGACGCCAGTCGGCTTGACGTGCGTATCCACGAACGTCATTATCTATCTATAATAGTTATTATGTCAGGTGGTTTCGAGCAGCTATCTCAGCCACCTGGCATGCATCTGCAATCCGTTGATCGATAGCAGAGCCGTGCTCTTTGTCCTCAGAGCGGTGAATGGTGACCGGATACCGCACCGGGTTCGTACCAGCGTCATCACCGATCTGCGACCCCACTGAGCGGAGGGAAGGACCCAGGAATGCACCGTGCGATGCGCATTTTCCATCTGATCCGCGTCTTTTCACTGGTCGTCCTCCCTACCACCCTGATTCTGGGGACACCCATTACCGCTGCAGCCCAGGCCGACCCGACAAACCAGATCCTCGCAGCCGCCCGAGCCGGAGACATGGATCGGGTGGAATCCCTCCTGGAAGCTACTCCGGCACTCCTCCACGTGAGAGACGGAGACGGGATGACCCCCCTGCACCATGCCGTCCGGGGCGGCCATACGGAGGTAGCTGAGTTCCTGCTAGACCGAGGTGCTGACATTTTGGTGGTGGACGCGCAGAACCGGACCCCCCTGCACCATGCCGCCGACGAAGGGGATGCGGCCACGGTGGCTCTCCTGCTGGCCCGAGGAGCGGACGTAATGGCCAGGGAGTTTAGGGGGCGGACTCCGCTCTACTTGGCCACCAACTGGGGACACGACCTGGAGGTGGTGGAACAACTCATCGCGGCTGGAGCCGATGTGAACGATCGGACCGAGAGGGGGGAAGAGATCCTCTTTTCCACTCTCTACTACGGAAGGCCGGAGATCATCGACGCCCTTCTAGCGGCAGGGGCCAGGCTGCCGGAAGACGATCATTCTGTGGGGCGCGCAGTGTACCTGGCTGCCGGCAACGGGTTCGACGGGGTATTTCGGATGGCCACGGATGAGGCGGAAGCCCGAGGGATCCCCTGGTGGGAAGACGTGCCCATGCACGCCGCTGCCAGAGGCGGATCCATCGTCATCGGGGAAGCCCTGATGGGGAAAGGTGTGGCCGTGCAGGAGAAGAACATGTACGGCATCACCCCGCTTCACATCGCTGCCGAGCACGGGCGCCTGCGTTTCGTGGAATTCCTCGTCCGGAGCGGCGCCGACATGGAGCAACCCAGCGTCATGGGAATGACGGCGCTGCACTTCGCCCGGGAGAACCAGCACGACAGAGTGGCGGCCCGCCTGTTGGAAATGGGCGCTTCAGATGAGCCGCCGAACTTTCCAGAGCTTCGAGGGCCTTGGCTGGGGCAGCCGGAGCCCGGGGATTCCCCGGAGCGCTTCGCCTTGGGCATCGTCTCGGGTCATGGATTCAACTCCGAGCACTCCCCGGCTGCATTCTCCCCCGACGGGTCAGAGGTGTATTGGACCCAGGCCTTCCGGGGCCCCATCTCCGTCTCCAGGTTGCAAGACGGCCGGTGGACGGCGCCGGAGACAGCCCCCTTCGTGTCGGCATATGGAGATGGAGAGCCCATCTTCTCGCCGGATGGCCGACGCCTGTACTTCCTTTCCCAGCGTCCACTGGAACCGGGTGCGGAGCCAGGAAAGGAGAACATCTGGTATGTGGAGCGGGAGGGTGATGGCTGGTCCGAGCCCTGGCCGCTAGACGCGGTTGTGAACGAATTCAACCACCACTGGCTCTTCTCCATCTCTGAGGCCGGAACCCTCTATTTCTCGTCTGTCCGCGAGGGAGGGCAGGGCCGTCGGGACCTCTACCGATCCCGGAGGGTGAACGGTGTCCATCAGCCGCCTGAAAACTTGGGGGTTGTCATCAACACCGATGGTGACGAGCACACCCCCTTCATCGCCCCGGACGAGAGCTATCTTATCTTCGCCTCCACAGGCCATGGCACACATGAGGGGATGTTCCACTTCGCAATCAGCTACCGGGGACCCGGCGGCAGTTGGTCACCCCCCAGGGCCCTGGATCACATCACCACCCCCGTCGATGACCCCCTCTGCCCCATCATCACCGCCGATGGTGAGTTCATGTTCTTCATCGGGAGCGGCGACATCTGGTGGACCCGCGCGGGCTTCGTCCAGGAGATGCGGGGGTGGTAGGAGGGTAGGGCAGCGGACCTTTGCCCTGGACTCCGAACTCGGAGGTCATTCTGCCCGCAACGCCACCATCGGATCGACTCTGGCCGCCCGCACTGCGGGGACCAGAGTGGCCGCGGCAGCGGACAGCACAAGCAGCGAGACACCACCAACCAAGGAGACCGGATCGACCGGACGGACTCCGACCAGAAATGTCTTGAGTAGCTGCGCGAGCAGCACCACGAGCGGGAGCGCAACCACCGCACCCACAGCAGCAAGCGCGAGGCCCTCGCGCACGATCATCCCGACGACCGACTCCTGACTGGCACCAACAGCGACACGGATGCCGACTTCGCGCGTCCGCTGGCTCACTGCGTAGGCCATCACTCCGTACACGCCCATCATCGCGAGACCGAGTGCGATCAGGCCCGCTGCCGTGAGTACGACCGATGCCACGCGATATGGCAGCACCGCACGGTCGGTGAGACTACTCATCGGTCTGCTCTCGGCTATGGGTAGGTCCCTATCGAGGGCGTGCACTTCTTCGCGGATGGTGGGCAACAGTGTTCTGGGATCGCCTGACGTCCGGACGTGAACGCGGTACTCGACCGATTGGCTCTGTGCCACCGGCACCCAGATGTGGGGCGTTCGCTCCTCCGATATGGTGACGTACTTCGCGTCTCGCACCACTCCTACTATCTGGTAATCGTCCCTGGCGACGACCTTCTTTCCGACCGCGTCCTCGGCGGGCCAGAATCTATCGGCGAAGGCCTGGTTCACGATTGCCACTCGCTGCTCGCTCGCTCGATCGGTCTCGTCGAAGTCCCGACCCCTGAGCAAGGGCACGTCGATCAGATCGAAGTAGCCGGGTGACACTGTGTTGAAGTTGACTGTGAGGTATTCGCGCGGCCCAAGTTCGTATCCTTCCGGCTCCAAGCCCCCCCACAGCGAGCTACCGCCCTCGAGGGGCACCCTGGCGCCCAGCGCAGCACCATCCACCCTGGGCAGATCATGCAGCCGCTCCAGCAGGTCGCCGTAGAACCGTGCCGCCTCCTCAGGACTGTAGTCGCGGTGACTCAAGTCGAGTCCCACTAGTGCGACGTTATCGGGGTTGAAGCCGATGTCCACGCTGCGCGCCTGTTGCAGGGTGCGGAGCAGTAGCGCGGAGCTGAACACGAGGATCAGTGACGCGGCAACCTGCACGACAACGAGGATGTTGCGCGTGCTGAAGCGGCGGAGTCGGCCGCCCGACTCGAGCCCCTTCAGTGCCGGTACCAGGCTGGGGTTCGATGCCTGTAACGCCGGCACCAAACTGAAGACCACTCCAGTGGCCAGAGCGAGCCCGAAGGCGAATGACGCCACACGCCAGTCTACGCTCAGATCAATGGCTGCCGGCAGCGGTACGATCAGCGCCCCGTTCGCCAATGCGGCCGTCAGCCAGTGTATGGCGACCAGGCCGACGCCTCCAGCCAGGACCGCGAGCAGGACACCTTCGATGAGCAGCTGTCCCACGAGCCGTCTCCTGCCCGCACCGAGCGACAGGCGAACGGCGATCTCCGTGCGTCTACGCCAGGCGCGAGTGAGCAGCAAGTTGGCAACGTTGGAGCACGCGATGAGCAGAATCAGACTCACCACCGCCGTCAGCATCAACAGCGCCGCCACGTTTTCGGTCCGCTGGTCCGGCGGTAGCCTGCCGGCCCTTTCGGTGAGCACCGCCAAGCCACGGCCCTCGCCGGTGCGATCGGTCCAATTGTCGGGGTGCTCCTGGACCAGCCGTTCGGCTATCAGGTTCAGCTCACTCCCTACTTGCGCGAGCGTCACACCGTCACGCACTCGTCCCACGGTCTTGAGCCCGATTCGACCTCGCTCGTCCCGGATGTGCTGCGGGATCAGAGTCCAGAGCTCCGGCTGAGTCGGGTCCTCGTGCGCGCGTAATCCTTGGGGCGCTACTCCGACAATGGTGTGCACTCGACCGTTGAGGCGGATCGAGGAGCCCAGCACGTCGGGATCCAACTCGAACTCGCGATCCCACATGCCGTATCCCAGCACGGCTACGAGCGTTCCGGGGTCGGAGTCTTCCGGGATGAATCCTCGGCCCACGGCCATGGGTATCCCGAGCATGCTGAACCAGTTGTGGGATACCTGCTCGCCGTGAACCTGCCGGGAACCGTATCCCCCACGGGTGAGAGTGATCCTGGCGGTCCTGTAGGCGGCGGCGTCTTCCAGCGTGCCCGCCTGCTCTGCGATGTCCATTACGTCCGCGTAGGCCAGCGGACCGTAGGGGTGATCGCGATAGCTGCCGAAGATCCTGACCAGCTTGTCCGGCTGGTGAAGGTAGGGATCCTGTCGCAGCAGGCCGGCGTTGATGACGCTGAATACCGCAGTGGCGGCGGCAATCGACAGCGCGAGCGACGATACCGATACTGCCACGAACAGGGGCGATCTCGTGAGGCTCCGAACCGCGTGGCGCAGGTCACGCGTGAGGTTGTCGAGAGCGCTCAGAGACCGGTTGTGCTTGCGCCCCTTTCGGCCAGGTGGCGGGGGCGTGCTTTGCGAGTCGCCTATTCCCCTTCCGGCACCGGAAGCCCGGAGCTCGGAGAACGCGGTGCCGGCGAGCGCCCCGATCTCACGGACCCACAAGCGAGCACGCTGCCACCGCGGAGCGCTGCGGCTGTCGGAGTAGAGGTCTCCGAAGGTGGCACTGGCGTCCAACACGTACTCCTCGCCGAGTGCCGGCCGCAGCAGGCGGAGCAGCCACCGATGCAGCTTGACCGCAAACCGGTCACGGCCTTTCACGATGTCTTTTCCAGCAGGCGCGTCCGGGTCACGATCCTATTCAGCTGCCTGATTCGGAGCGCCTCCTCCCGGGCAACCGCGCGACCCAACTCCGTGGCTCGGTAGTAGCGGCGTCTCGGATCGTCGGAATCAGCGTCGGCGGGACGAGGGGCTTCCTCGAGCAAGCCGGTCCCTACCATGCGCTTGATTGCTGCGTACAGAGTGCTCGTACCCAGCATCAGGTCCCCGTTGGTCCGCTGGCCGATCTCCCTGATGATGCTGTATCCGTGCCGCGCTCCGTCGATCACCGACAGCAGGATATGGAACACGTGCGTCTGGAGAGGTAGATACTCGTTGGGATCAGCATGCTTGGGCACCAGAAACTCCCTTTTGAGACTATATAGCATACAATGCTATAGCATACGGTGGAATAGTGGTAGGGGTTTCACGTGCTCGGCCTACCGCTCGCCTCTACCGCTACCTCTCTGGCCTCGTTTCCTGCCCCCACAGCTTGGGATCGTTGCCCCTGCTCTTGCGCCACTCGTCGCGCCAGCGGTGCATGTCGACGACGCTGATGAACGGTCTCGGCGCACGAGCTTCGCGATCGGGTAGCGTCGGGTACGGCTTGTGTGGGCCCGTCTGGTACCAGTAGGCCACCGTGGCCATGTCGAGTGTCAGGTTGTTGTTGTGACCGTGCTCGATGGTGAACCTCAGAGACGCGTCGAAGTAGATCGGGTCGGTCACGTGAAAGCGGTATACGTGCGTGCGGCCCAGCCAGCCGACATCCCCGTTGACCCGTCCATAGCCGTAGAACGGGTGGCTGAACAGCGTGTTGGGCGACCAGGAGGTATTGAAGTAGTCCTCGGTGCCGGTGCCGTGCAACGATGGCGGCCAGGGCTCGCCGTCGATGAAGATCATGTCGTCACCTTCGCCGTACCACATCGGGCTAGGTGAATGGACGTAGTAGTTAACGCCTACGAAGTGACCGCTCCCTGCGATGTCGGCGATCAGATAGTTGCCCGCTCCCGTTGTGTTGTTGCCCTGCGGGCCGAGCAGGGACCACTCGTTCTCGCCTTCGGGTAGCGCTTCAGTCAGCTCGTGGTTGTACCACGCATGGAAGCGTCCCATGTCGTCAGGCAACTCGTCGAGTTCCACGTAATCGACATAGTAGTAGAAAGCGTCGATGTCGCGCCCCGTGTCGTTCTCGATCTCGATGCGCGCGCCGTCGGCGAACGGCATTACGAAGTAGCTGACCAGCCCCCGCCCATCGCGGGGCCCGGCGGCGAGCGGCAGCGACGCGAAGTCGTAGCTTTCATCCCACCCCTGGCCGAAGAACGGCCCAATCGGAGATTCCACCGCGGGTGCCTCCTGCCCGTCCCAATACATGCGCAGAATGATGTCGTTGCGGCTCACGGCCGGAGGTGGCGGGGCGATCGTGATCCACATGTGGTTGATGATCCCGGCGCCTGTTACCTCGAACAACGCGCGCCGCTCTCCGTCCGGAATGTGCTCGAAGCGGTCATTGTTGCCACCGCTCCGATCGAAGCTGCTGATGCGCTTACTGTGCACGTCGTGCTTGACACGTGCCAGGTCGAACAACGTTCCGTCGACCCCCTGTGCATCGAGAGTGGCCGGGGCGAGCAGCCACAGCGTCACTAGGCCGATCGCGCAGTGTTTTCTCATGGTCGTGCTCCTGTTCTGGTATGCAATCGAGTCTCAGTACTCTCACGCGCCGGTGCGTCCGTCGATAGCTCCAGTTGCCGAATGTCCCTGCGCCCTGACAGGCAATTCATCCTGCCATATACTTGTGCTCTGATGACCTCCGCGCCACTGCTGAGCCACAGCCGGACCGGGATCGATGCCGCCTAGCCCGCTCGGATCGGTTGTGATATGAAAGAAGCGATCACGGAAGTCCTGCGGGGGCGCTTCCTCCGGTTCACGAGGGCAGCGTTTGCATCCCTCCCGAAGATGGAGCGGCCGCGGGTGCTCGAGCTGGGTTGCGGCTCCGGCGCCGTCACCATCGAGCTCGCAGGCTTGACCGACGGAGAGATCATCGCGATCGACATCGACGAGTCACTCCTGAACCGGTTGAACGAGAAGTTGGCGCGCACAAATATCACCGGGAGGGTCACGGCCAGGCGGATGGACCTGCTGCAGAACGACTTCCCGGAGGGGTATTTCGATATCGTCTGGGAGGAGGGCGTGGTGCACGTCATCGGCTTCAGAGAGAGCTTCGAGGCATGCCACCGCATCCTCAGGATCGGGGGGTACTTCGTGCTCGGGCAGGCCATCAAGGCGATGGACAAGCACCAAGAGCTGATAACTCGGTGCGGGTTCAAGCTGGTGCGGCGGCTTGACTGGACCGAGGGCTGTTGGTGGACTGAGTATTACCAGCCGCTGGAAACGCTGATCGAGGAAGCCCGGGCCGGTAAGAACGGCCTCCACTTCCTGAAAGACATTGACGTCATCGAGGCCGAGATCCGGATGGTTAAGGCACATCCGAGGGAGAGTGATTGCGCGCACTACGTGTTGCGAAAAGGATAGCAGGGCCGCCCTAACAAACCACTTCATTCCGCCGTATACTTGTGCGCTTATGACTCCCGCCCCACTGCCGAGCTGCAACTGGGCTGCAACGGATGAAGCCTAGTCCGCTCGTCACCATGCGGGGGATCCGCAAGTGCTTCGGGCCCGTGGAAGTCCTTCACGGCGTCGATTTCACCGTGCAGCCGGGCGAAGTGCACGTCCTCGCCGGCGAGAACGGCGCCGGGAAGAGCACGCTGATCAATATCCTCTCCGGCGTTTTCGACGACTTCTCAGGCGAACTCCAAGTGCACGGTCGGCCAGTACGGTTTGCCAGTCCAATGGACGCCGTGCGGGCCGGCATCGCAACGATTCACCAGGAACTCTCGTTGGTGGCGTCGCTGAGCGTGTCCGACAACCTGTTCTTGGGGCACGAAACCATGCGACAATTCGGCATGGTCGATTTCGGCTTCCAGGAATCTGAAGCAGCACGTGTTCTCAGCGGCCTGGGACTCGACATCGCTCCCCACACGTTGGTGGAGGAGCTGCCGATTGCTAGTCAGCAGCTCCTGGAAATCACCCGAGCACTGGCGCGAGATGCGAGCGTGATGATCTTCGACGAGCCAACGAGTGCACTGAACGAGCGTGAAGTCGAGTTTCTCTTCGAGCGCATCCGTGAATTGCGGGACCGCGGACGAGGCATCGTGTACATCACCCACAAGATGGAGGAGATCTACAAGCTGGCCGATCGCATCACGGTGCTGCGTGACGGCGGGTGCGTGGGCACGGCGACGCCGGACGAGCTGCCGCCAAGCGGCCTCGTGCGCTGGATGGTAGGGCGAGAGCTGGCAGCGGAGGGAATGGAGGGTCACGAGACGCCTGACGAACCGGCGCTGGAGGTGAACGATTTCCGCGTGACTCATCCCGAACTGAGCGATCGCTTCCTGGTCGATGGTGTGTCATTCACCTTGAGGCGCGGAGAGATCTTGGGACTTGCAGGATTGCAGGGTTCGGGCACCAGCGATCTGCTGCACGCTCTCTTCGGCGCTCTCGGCAAGCGAGTTTCTGGTCGCGTGCGCCTCTTGGGAAAGCCGTTTGCGATCGGGAGCCCGCAGGACTCGGTCGCACACGGTCTCGTGTTGCTCACGAACGATCGCAAGGCACTCGGGCTCGCGCCGGAAATGGAGGTAGTGCACAGCGCGAGCTTGGCCAGCCTCGCTCGATTCTGCAGTAGCGTGGGATGGGTGCGGCGGGATGAAGAGCGCGATGCAGTGGAGGCTCTCACCGGTGAGTTCAACTTGAACGCCCCGTCGCTCGATGCCCCGGTGCGCACTCTCTCAGGTGGAAACCAACAGAAGGTCTACCTGGCGCGCTGTCTCCTGACCGAGCCGCGCGTGCTGCTGCTCGACGAGCCGACGCGGGGCGTCGACGTAGCTGCCAAGGCCGACATCTATTGCCTGATGCGGGAATGGGTTGGGCAGGGCATCTCCATCTTGCTCATCACTTCTGAGATGGAAGAGCTGCTATCGCTCAGCGATCGGATCCTGGTGATGCATGGGGGCCGGATCGCAGCCGAGTTGTCGCACGGGGAGGCGACCAAGGATGGCATTCTCGCTGCGGCGATGGGGCATGCAAGTCCTGACGAGCGGGGAGAATCCGAATGAGGGAAGCCTGGCGTGAGCAGCTCAGCCGCTGTTGGGCCATGCCTGTCACGCGAGCGTTGCTGGCGCTGGTGCTCATGATTGTCATTGGCTGCCTGTTCCATGCTGACGGAGCGTTCTTCAGGTGGAGTGTGCACCGCGACATGCTGCGGCAGGTGTCGGTGTATGGTATCCTGGCGTGCGGCATGACGGTCGTGATCATTACCGCGGGAATCGATCTGTCAGTCAGCAGCCTGTTGGCACTGGCTGCTGTTTGCTTCGCTTGGTTCACGCTGCCACAGGGCTGGCCCGCAGTCTTGGCTATCCCGTTGGTACTATTGATCTGCACCGCGCTTGGTTCCGTATCGGGTACACTGGTCGCGCGGATGGGTATCCAGCCATTCATCGTCACCCTGGCGATGATGGTGTTTGCTCGGGGACTAGCCAAGGTTGTCTCGGGCGGGCAGAAAATCACCAACTACGTTGCCGAAGCTGACGGAAGCACCCGGCTAATTGAGCACCCGCCGATCTTCGGGATTATCGACAGCAGGGTTTTCGGCGGGAATATCTCGATCGTCACGATCGTCTTTCTGTTGTGCGTCTTGGCCACATGGGTTGTGCTGGCGCGCTTGCGGCTCGGGCGACACATCTATGCCGTGGGTGGCAACAAGGAGGCAGCCCGCCTGTCCGGTGTCCCGGCGAGCCGGACGCTGATAGCTGCATATGCCCTGTCGGGTTTCTTCTCGGCGGTGGCCGGGATCTGTCAAGCTGCGCAGGAGACCCACGGCGATCCTGAGACCGGCATGGCCTACGAACTCGACGCCATCGCCATGGTCGTGATCGGCGGCACCACGCTCGCGGGAGGGAAGGGAAGCGTCGTGTTGACGTTGGTTGGCGTCCTGACTATCGGCTACTTGCAGAAGATCCTGTCGCTCAACGCCGCCCCGGAGGCAACCCGCCTGATGTTGACAGGCGCGATCATAATCTGCGCGGTGTGGTTCCAGCGTGGGCGGAAGAGGTAGAAGCAATAGCAGCTGAAGTGCACACAAGACTACCGGGGGTCCGTGAGTGCACAGACATCGGCAACGGAGAGGTAACGTGAAGACAACCGAGATGGTCTGGGTAGCTAGGTTGGCCCTCCTGGCGCTTCTAGGGGCTAGCTGCGGTCCAATGGATGGGTCGCGAGACGCAGTGACCACTGGCAGCCTGTACCAGGAGATGATCGACCTGGTTGGACTCGCGGAGTTTCCCAATCCGGCCTACAAGACCGTTCAATTCTCGTCCTATGACCGGCGCAGCAGCGTACCTGGCGGGCCCGACTGGTTTGCCAACTCGGACGGGTTCGGCGGCGAACCGCTCCCAGGGTTCGAGGCAGTGCTGCGCGAACCGGGCTCAGACAGCATCGGTCAGTACCTGATCGCCGATATCGCGGGCCCCGGCGCCCTGGTGCGTCTGTGGACGGCCGCCATCGACGGGTCGGTGCAGCTCTGGCTCGATGGGGCGAATGAACCGGTCTACGATGGAGCGGCCTACGACTTCTTCCAAGGACCGCTAGACGCGTACCCGCAAGCGGCCAGCCTCAACAGGGAGAACCTCGAACGGACGCTCTATCAGCGAGATGCGGTCTACGCTCCCATGCCGTTCGCACAACGGCTGCGGCTGGTATGGACCGGCAACTTGGCCCATATCCACTTCTATCAGCTCGAGGTGCGCAAGTATGCACCCGGCACTAGAGTCGTGACGTTTCACCCCGAGGATCTCGCCACCTATGGGGAGACTATCGACCGGGTGACCGCTGCCTTGGCAGATCCTGATTCAGGATTGCGGCCCAGCGCACAGGGTGAATCGCACGCTGTCACAATCGAACTGGCGCCGGGGGAAGCCGAAGACATTCTCGTCATGGAGGGCCCGGCCGCCTTGGAGCGATTGGAGTTGCGGTTGGAGGCGGAGCACCTGGAGCGGGCACTGCGCCAGACCGTGTTGCACGTCCACTTCGATGACTACCCTCGAGGTCAGGTCCAGTCTCCCGTGGGAGATTTCTTCGGCGCCGCTCCAGGCGTAAATCCGTATCAGTCGCTTCCGTTTTCGGTACTGCCCGACGGCACGATGATCTGTCGGTTCGTGATGCCGTTCGAACGTTCCGTGAGTGTCAGGTTGGAGAACATGGGTGACCAGACCGTGACCGTCACCGGCTCCGTCCGGTCGATGCCATACGAGTGGGAACCCAACCGCTCAATGCACTTCCGCGCCCGTTGGCGGGTGGACCACGACTTGATCGCTGACCCGAATGCGGTGCAAGACCTGCCGTTCATACTGGCGCGTGGGCAGGGGGTGTACGTGGGCACCACCTCCATTCTGCTCAATCCCAATCCCATCCCCACTCCTGGGGGCAACTGGTGGGGGGAAGGGGATGAGAAGGTCTTCGTGGATGAGGACACGCTGCCTTCGCTGTTCGGGACGGGTTCGGAGGACTACTACAACTACTCGTGGTCGTCACCTGATATCTTCGCCTATCCGTATTGCGGCCAGCCACGCAACGATGGGCCCGGCAATCGGGGCTTCGTCACCAACTACCGCTGGCACGTGCTCGATCCACTGCCCTTCGAACGAAGCATCGGCTTCTACCTGGAGTTGTACAGCCACGAGCGAACACCGGGGTTCTCCTATGCGCGAATCGGCTACCATTACGGTCGCCCCGGTCTGACCGACGATCACACGGCAATCATGCCGCAGGACCTGCGGGAGCTGCGCCTTCCGGACGGGTGGATCCCCGCGGCGCGGGGCGGCGCCCGCAACTCTGTCTTCTACCAGGCCGAAGATCTCACGGGCGGCGTGCGCATGGCGCTCGCGTCAGGCCCACTGTACGCAGGCGGATGGCTACTCGTTTGGGCACCCCGCACGGTGGGAGACGTGCTGAGACTCAACGTGCCGGTTGCAGCAAGCGGAGAACACCGTATCCACTTCGTTGCCCGGCTGGACGCGAACGGAGGTGCGGCCGACGTCAGGTGGGATGGAGCAGCAGCAGAACTCACCAGCGAGACCTCGTCCGTAGACCTGTATCGACCGCACCGCACGCTGCTGCGCAACTACACGTTGAGACAGCGACAGGTCGCCGCAGGAACGCACGTGCTCGAGTTCGCCTTCACCGGGGCTCCCACCGAAGTCGAGCGGCCGGAAATCGGCGTCGACTTCGTGTGGGTGCAGGAGGTGAGGTGAAATGCCAGTGGCGGGGGCCGTTTTCAACAAGGGACATAGAGACATGAGAAGCCGCGCCGTCGTGTTCGCAAGCATCTGCATGCTCTTCTTGGTGGGCTGTGGCTCAGAGTCACGGAGTGGGCACGCCGGTACAGCCGAGGACCCCTGGATCATCGGTATGAGTCAGTGCAACCTGGGTGAACCGTGGCGCGTGCAGATGGATGCCGATGTGAGGGCGGCGGCAGCTGACCGTCCGAATCTCAGAGTAATCTTCAAAGACGCACAGAACGAGTCGCTCACGCAGCGGGCCCAGGTTGAGGAGTTCGTCGAACAGGGCGCCGACCTGATCATCATCAGCCCCAAAGAGGCGGCACCACTAACCAGGCCAGTGGCCGAAGCCTATCAACGAGGCATCCCCGTGATCGTGCTCGAACGCGCGGCGCAGGGTGATCAGTTCACCACTTTCATCGGGGCGGACAACGTGAAGATCGGTCGCGAGGCAGGCAGGTGGATCAGGGAGCAACTCGGTGGCGGGGGCAAGGTTGTCGAACTCAAGGGCCTCATGACGTCGGTGCCCGGACAAGATCGAAACCGTGGATTCCTGCAGGGCATGGAACTCGATGCAACCCCCGGTTTGCAGATTGTCTTCAGTGGAGAGATGAAGTGGCTTGAGCCGGACGCCAGGAGGGAGATGGAATCTGCTCTCGCCACCAATCCCGAGATAGATGTCGTGTACGCGCACAACGACCCGGGTGCCCACGGTGCTTGGCTCGCCGCTCGTGCAGCAGGGAGGGAAGATGAGATGCTGTTCGTGGGCATCGATGCCCTGCCGCATGAAGGCCAGCAATACGTTCGGCAGGGAATCCTCGACGCCACCTTCCTCTACCCGACCGGGGGCCAGGAAGCAATTGAGGCCGCGCTATCGATTCTGCGCGGTGAAGAGGTCCCGAAGCACATCGTGCTCGGCACACGGCTGTTCACCCGGGAGAACATCGATCGGGGCGGTGACCCGATTCAATAGACAGATCGAGGAGGCACGACCGTGAAGCAGCGAGTCGCATTGTTCTGGCCCGGCGATGGGCGCGATCGGCCCAACGAGCTAGCACTGCCCAGCGTGACCGAGGCCACTCGCCAGATGGAGACGGCGCTCAAGAGGCTCGGAAGAGAGCCGTACCTCGTTGAAGGTTTCCTCTCCAAACCGCATCACGCGATTGAGAGATTGCGGCCTATCGACGATCCGATGATAGGGATCTGCGTGCATTGGTTCTACGGCCCGCATACCACCGAGGGCGTCGTGGGCAAGGAGAACCCACTGTTGCTCGCCAGCAACTTCTCGGGTGAGTGGCCGGGTCTGGTCGGTCTGCTCAATACCGGAGCCTGTCTCGAGAGTCTCGGCAGGAAGTTCTCGCGCGTATGGACCGATGCGGGAGACTGGACCACAGACGACGTGTTCATGACTCGGCTCGAGGAATGGTGCTCGTCCGGTCGCATCGACTATGGAGACGCCGGGATCTCCCACAGCGCGCCGGTGTCGGCCGAGGCCGCCGACTTGGCCAAACAGGTGGTGGGAGACCTCCGCAAGCGGCAGGCGCTCATTCTCATGCTGGGCGACACGTCGATGGGCATGATCAACGGCTACTTCGGACCGCGTCTGTTGAACCGCCACGGGTTCACCGAGCACAAGGTCGATCAGGCCTGGATCATCCAGCGGGGTCGCGACATCAGCGACGCTCGCATCGATGCCGCTCTGGCCTTCGTTAAAGAAAAGGGCGTGACGTTTCACTGGGGTGAAGCCGGAGCCGAAGACTTCACTGAGGACGCCACCCGCGAGCAGCTGCGTGACTACCTGACCGTGCTGGACCTCATCGAAGAGGAAAAGGCCGACTGTGTGGGCTGGCAGTATCAGTTGGGACTGCTGCAGCTGCGGCCGCCGTCGGATTTCTCCGAAGGACTGCTCAACTCCGTGTGCCGGCCCGAGTCGAACGGCGACACCGTGGTCTGCTCCACCGAGGCAGATCAAGGGAACGCGGTTCCCATGGAGTTGATGAAGCGCCTGCTCAAGGCCAAGGGCCTCCATCAGTCGGTCATGTTCCATGACGTGCGGTGGGGTGCGGAACACGAGGGCCGGTTCATCTGGCTGCTGCTCAATTCCGGCTCGAGCGGTGCCTACCCGTTCAACAAGGATCCCGACACTCTGACTGGCGTTCATAGCTACCGGCAGCCGCGGGAGTATTTCCCGGTGCCGGGCGGCACCTTCGCAGGCGAGAGCCTACCGGGCGAGATGACCTGGGCGAGATGCGTCATCAGGGATCGCGAACTGTGGATGGACATCGGCCGGGGGCAAGTGGTGCAGCTGCCGCCCGAGAAGCGCGATGCGTGGTGGGAGGGTACCAACCGCCAGTGGCCGTTTATGGCCGCTGACATGGGTATCGGTCGCGACACGTTGATGGCGCACTATCTCTCCAATCACGCTGCGGTTGCCTACGGCGACATCTTCAGCGAGATGGTAGCGCTGTCCCAGGAGCTGGGGTTCCGTGTGAGAATCCTGAGCGATCTTGGCTGAGCCGCCTGGACCTGCGCACGCACAATGATGTCAACGGCTTGACGCTCGAGAGGGAGGACCAACATGAAAACGTGGCGTCGGTGCACGATTTGCTGGTTGGCAATCGGCTTGTTCGCACACTGCACCGCTGGGTTGGACGAGACTGACGCTCTCCACCGCGAGGCTCTCGTGTGGGATACCCACAACGACCTCTCGTATCGCGTCCTCTATGAGAAGCTCAACATCGGCCAACGCCTCCCCGCCGGGCACGTTGACATCCCGCGGCTCCAGGAGGGCGGGGTCGACGTTCAGACAGTCGCCCTCTACGTGGAGAACTTCCTCTATCCCCATCCCGGGCGCTGCTACCGTCAGGCCAGCGAGTTGTTGTCCGCGATGCGGGAAGCCATCGAGCAGAACTCGGCTCGGGTTGAGCTAGCACGTACGGGTGCGGACGTGGAGCGGATCGTGGCGGCGGGCAAGATCGCGATGCCGCTGGCCATCGAGGGCGGCCACGCGATCGAGAACAGCCTGGAGAACCTGCGAGAGTTCCATGATCTCGGCGTGTCGTCCATGACATTGACCCACAACGTGTCACATGACTGGGCTGATTCGGGAGCGGACGAGCCACGCTGGGGGGGACTCAACGACTTGGGGAGAGCCGTGGTGCGGGAGATGAACCGGCTGGGAATGGTGATCGACATATCCCACGCCTCGGACGAGGCTTTCTTCGACGTGCTGGAGGTTACAGAGGACCCGGTAATCGCGTCCCACTCCGGCTGCCGTGCACTCAACCCACACCGCCGCAACATGAGTGACGAAATGCTCGCTGCTCTGGCCGAGAACGACGGCGTGATCGGCATAGTCCTCGTGCTTAACTACCTGACGCCGGAGTACTCCACGGCCATGAGCGAGCTGCGTGCGGTGAACCAGCCCTGGTTCGAACAGGTTCCTGAGATCGAGGATCTGGATCTCCGTATCGCAGTGCAGCATCTGAACCAGGGCCGCGAATGGCCATTGGAGAATCTGCCCACGATCGAGGATGTGCTCGATCACATCGATCACGCGGTACAAATTGCCGGGGTGGAGCATGTGGGTTTGGGTGCCGACATGTATCCGCGGACTCCATCGCCGGTGGGCATCCGTGGCGTGCACGACTATCCCAACATCACGCGCGGTCTCAAAGCGCGGGGATATAGCGACGAGGACGTCAAGAAGATCATGGGTGGTAACTTCCTGCGGGTGTGGAAACAGGTGACCGACCCCAAATGAATCCGTCTGGAGTACGAGCATGTTCAAAGATCTGATGTGGATCTGCGTCTTGTCCCTTTGTGCCTGCGGGCCGGTCTCGGAAGTGGGATCCGGTGCTTGGGTGGAGCGGACGATGTCCGGGATGACGCTCGAGCAGAAGGTCGGTCAGCTGATCTGTCCGGACATCACGGCCGACTACGTAGCTCTGGACGATCCTCGGATGCAAAGATGGTTGCAGCTGGCAGGCGAGCACGGCGTCGGCATGTTCGTCCTGTACGGTGGCACACCCCGAGACGTCGCGCAGCTGGTGAATCGGCTGCAGCGCGAGGCAGAGATCCCCATCCTCATTGCCGCCGACTTCGAGGGCGGTCCCGGCCAGCAGGTCAGGGGAGCGACGGAGTACCCGGCCAACATGGCGTTCGCGGCGGTCGGGTCGGAAGATCTCGTGTACCGGGCGGCGGCAGCGGCGGCATTGGAGGGGAGGGCCATGGGGATCCACCTCACCTACACTCCAGTAGTCGACATATCGCTGCGGCCCGACAACCCGGCAGAGAGTGTTCGTTCCTTCGGGGGCGATATCGACCTGCTCGGCCGGCTGGTGCAGTCCTATGTAAGGGGGTACCACGACAACGGGATGCTCAGTTCGGCCAAACACTTCCCGGGACGTGGCGATGTCGAACTGATGCCTGACAATGCCCCGTGGGCGTGGAACAACAAGGCGGCGGAGGCCGTCGCGACCCAGGACTTCGCGGCGTTCAAGCACGCGATCGATGCGGGCGTCGATCTTGTGATGAGCGAGCACATTGCGGTGCCCGCGGTGACTGATGGATCGGACCTGCCGGCCAGTGTCGAACGGAAACTCGCGACGGGATGGTTGCGTGACAGCTTGGGGTTCGAGGGGATATTGACGACCGACGACCTGTGGTACGATCACGTAGTGGCGCGGTTCGGCGCTGAGGAAGTGACGCTCCGGGCCTTCGAGGCTGGGCACGACATCATCTTGAAGCCCAAGGATCCCGTCGCGACTATCGCAGCTCTCGTAGCCGCAGTCCGAGCCGGTCGGATCTCCGAAGAGCGAATCGACCAGGCAGTGCGCAAGCTCCTCAGTCTGAAGGCTCGACTGGGGCTGCACAACCAGCGGTTGGTGGACGAATCGCTGGTCGACGAGTTCGTCGGCACGCCGGACCATCTGGCGATCGCACAGGAGGTGGCTGACCGGTCGCTCACGCTCCTGAAGGATGAAGGAGTACTGCCTGTTGCGGCGAGCAGGCTTGTGCGGGCGGTGAACATCAGCGTTCAAAAGAACGAGAGCGATCCCTCGCCTCCGGTCCTCCACGCAAAGCTGGCCGCCGCTTTCCCGGGCATCGAGAACTTCACGCTACGTCCCGATCTGCATGCGGCAGTTTACGACGATGCCTGGCAGGCGGTCGGCGCCGCCGACCTCGTCATCCTGTCGCTGTTTGTTCAGCGCGACAAGTTCGGCGCAGCCACACCCATCAGAGAGAGCGACCTCAGCTTGCTCAAGCGAGTGATTCGCGCGAAGCCCGGGGAGGTCGTGGCGATGTCCTATGGGAATCCCCACCTCATACGGGCGATACCAGATGTGGCCGCGTTCCTGGTGGGCTACGGTGAGCGCGGTTGGTTCGGAAACCAGGAGGTCTATTTCGATTCGTTCATCAAAGCGCTCACCGGTGAACTGATTCCCGTGGCTCAACTCCCGGTGACGGTAAGCGATCGCTACCCGATGGGAAGCGGTGGGCTCTGAAGTGAGTGATGCCGAGTTGGTTTGTCGCCGTCGAGACGCCGAGGTCGCGGGCGCCCCGGCCGCGTGGGTCGTGAGATGGTTGGAACGTCAATCGCCGGCGGTCCGAGGCGCCCGCCGACCGAGCGTGTCTCAGGCGCCAAACCAACTCGGCATCGTGTCTCTCAAGTGCCGGACTAGCTCGGCACGACATCTCTTGGGCCAGACCAACCCGAAATCGCATATCGCCGGCGCCACGCTGGCTGGTGACTCGGTCGGACATATGCGCCGGCACATTTGACCGACCTCCCACCGGGTTGAATATTCTCTCCCTGCCCGACAAGGAGGTCCTCCGTGGCTGACAACACCATCAACCGTCGTCACTTCATCGGCACATGCCTGGCCACTGCAGCCGGTATCGGGAGTCTGAGCTGCGAGAGGAACGTGCCTGGGCAACCGCCGGGGTATGACGCCAAGGGATTGCCGACCCGCATCCTGGGGAAGACGGGTGTTTCCGTTCCCTTGATCGTGATAGGCGGCGGATCCCGCTTCTGCACTGTCCAAGATCCGGAAGAGAGCGCTGCGATTCTCGAACACGCGCTGAACAGCGGACTCTACTACTGGGACACGGCTCATGACTATGCGTATGAGGATGTGATCAGTGAGGAGCGTTACGGTCTCGTTCTCAAGGACCGTCGCGACGAAGTCTTCTTGTCAACCAAGGTCGCTGACCGAACCTACGACGGTGCCATGTGGCATCTGGACGAGAGCCTGCAGCGCCTCCAGACCGACCACCTCGATCTCTATCAGATTCACAATGTCCAGTCGCTCGATGATGTCCAGAGCATCGGTGCCGCGAGCGGAGTGCTCGACGCGCTGCAAGAACTCAAAGAGGAAGGAGTGACGCGCTTCATTGGCTACACCGGACACAGCTCGGCTGAGGCTCTGGCGGAGATGGCCCGGCGATACGACTTCGACACGATGCTCTGCGCGCTCAATCACTATTTACCGGGTCAGGAAGATCGTGAGGGTCGGGCGATTCCCGAGGCCGCGAGCAAGAACATGGGCATCTTGGTCATGAAAGCCATCAGACCAAGCGAAACGGTCGAGAGCGTGACACCTCAGGAGCTTCTGCGCTACGCGCTCAGCCTCGAGCACGTAACGGCCGCGGTCGTCGGGACAGATAGCCTCGATGTTCTGACGCAGAATATCGAGCTGGTGGGGGACTTCGAGGAACTGAGCCCTGGGGAGATGGAGAGGATAGCCGGTACCCTCGAGCCCTTCTTTACCAACGGCCAGCTTGCCTGGATGCGGCCGGGCTACACGGACGGAATCCGGGCGTGACGACAGTCAGCACGTTGCGGATCGCGTGCGCTCCGATCACGTCGCGACTCAGCTGTTGCTCCTTGTCATGCTGGTGGCTGCGTGCAAAGGCGGCGGTGGGAACGGGATGCCTGACAGAAGGCCTCAGCCTCTGCGGGACGCGCATTGAGCAGCGACCACTGATCCCGTACTAAGTCGAAAGGTCGAGTTACATGTTTCTGGGTCATGTAGGTGTGGCACTTGCAGCGAAGCGCCCAGCCCCGGAGGTCTCTCTGGGCGGCTTGATGGTAGCAGCCAACTGGCTGGATCTGATCTGGCCCTTGTTCCTTTTGCTGGGTTGGGAGCAGCTTCGGATCGATCCGGGGAACACCGCGCTCACACCTCTCGAATTCACGTACTACCCTTGGACTCACGGCCTGTTGATCGTCATTGGCTGGGCCATGCTGCTCGGGATTCCCGTGGGTTGGCGATACCGGTCGTTGCGTGTCGGCAGCCTGATCGGAGCGCTGGTTGCGAGTCACTGGATTCTCGACTGGATCGTGCATCGACCCGATCTGCCACTCTTGCCTGGCGCCTCCCCCCTGTACGGCCTGGGGCTCTGGAACTCCATCCCGCTGTCGCTCACCGTGGAAGCCGCGTTCTTCTTGGGAGGCGTTGCAGTGTATGTGAACGCGACCCGTCCCAGCGACCGGTGGGGAGTCTGGGGCTTCTGGAGCATGATCGCTCTCTACTCCGTGATCTACCTTGCCAATACGTTCGGACCTCCCCCGCCCTCGGCAGACTCCGTGGCATGGGTCGGTCTCCTTGCTTGGCTGTTTCCAATCTGGGCGTGGTGGGCCGACTCACATCGAGGGTTGGTTTCACCGCGACACACGAAACTGGAGGAGGTCACGCTAGGCTAACCTGCTGCGTCCCAGCTGCGGCTGGTTGGACCACATTCGTGAGTGATGTTGTTTTCGCGCCGTCGACTATCTCACTGTTGACCACCTGGCGGCGTCACGCCATCTGCAACACAATATGAGGGCCACTGCGGAGGGCCGGGACATGACGCTTCACGACAGGGTAGCGGACCTGTTGGCGCGGGCCGATGTCACTATTGATGGTGACCGCCCGTGGGACATCCAGGTCCACGACGAGCGGCTCTACGCGCGGGTGCTGGCACAAGGGTCGTTGGGCGTAGGCGAGTCATACATGGACGGCTGGTGGGATTCGGAGCAGCTCGACGAGTTCATCGCGCGGGTCCTCCGCGCCGACCTCAAGCAGGCCGTCACACCGTGGAAGGACGCGCTCCGCGTACTCGCTGCGCGTCTGGTCAATCTCCAGCGTCCTGCGCGCGCGTTCCGCGTCGGGCGATACCACTACGACATCGGGAACGACTTGTTTCGCCGCATGCTCGACCGGCGCATGATCTACAGTTGCGCCTACTGGAAGGACGCGAGCACGCTGGACGACGCGCAGGAGGCCAAGCTCGACCTGGTGTGCCGCAAGCTCGAGCTGGAGCCGGGCATGCGGGTGCTGGACATCGGGTGTGGCTGGGGCGGGACGGCGCAGTTTGCCGCAGAGCGTTACGGGGTCTCGGTGCTCGGAATCTCGGTCTCCGAGAACCAGGCGACGTACGCCCGAGAGCTGTGCCGGGGGCTCGACGTCGAGATCCGGCTCGTGGACTACCGGCGTCTCCAAGGGACGTTCGATCGTGTCCTTTCCTTGGGCATGTTCGAGCACGTGGGCTGCAAGAACTACGACCGGTTCATGCGGGTGGTTAGTGGGCTGCTCGCCGACGATGGGCTGTTTCTGCTACACACCATTGGCAGCACGCAGAGCGTGGCTAGGGCCGAGCCGTGGACCGAGCGATACATCTTCCCCAACTC
Organism: Gemmatimonadota bacterium; assembly: GCA_039586365.1. Classification (GTDB taxonomy): domain Bacteria; phylum Gemmatimonadota; class Gemmatimonadetes; order Gemmatimonadales; family GWC2-71-9. The sequence continues at coordinate 40,542 of JBDHKN010000013.1, forward strand.
CATGCTGCCGTCCGCTGCCCAGATCAGTAAGGCCATCGAACGGAAGTTCGTGCTCGAGGATTGGCATAGCTTCGGGGCGGACTATGATACGACGCTCATGCACTGGTACCGCAATGTCGAAGAGCACTGGCCAGAGCTGCAAGACCAATATGACGAGCGGTTCCACCGCATGTGGCGGTTCTTCCTGCTCTCTAGCGCCGGAGGGTTCCGGGCTCGCAAGAGCCAGCTGTGGCAGATCGTGCTTTCCCCCCGTGGGGTGCCGGGAGGGTATCGGGCGCCGCGGTGAGGCCAGCAGGACGAGAAGCTGTTAGACTGTTGTCACCGGCCTTTGGCCCAGGCTAATGTCCAATTGCAGAATCAGCGGAGCGAGGCAGCTATGAAATATCGCGGTGTGATTTGTGCCGTGTTGTCGGCCGTTGTTGTGGCACTCGGCGCTGGCTCCGGCCATGCTCAGGCAGTAGCAGACACGATACACTCCGGCCAATTCGACTACGGCAAGATGTGGACGTTCGAGTACGCGCCGGCCGAGTACTTCACGGAGACGTACGGTTTCGCTGCCGACCCTGCTTGGTTCGAGCGGGCGCGACTCTCGGCACTCAGGATTCCCGGCTGCTCGGCATCGTTCGTATCGCCCAACGGTCTGCTTGCCACCAACCACCACTGCGTGCGCAGTGCGGTGTCGCGCGTGACACGACCCGGTGAGACGCTGCTCGACAGTGGTTTCTACGCCGCCTCGCTCGAGGAGGAGCGGCGGATTCCCGGGTACTATGCCGACCAGTTGATCGCCATCGAAGATGTGAGCGACGAGGTGTTCGCCGCAGTGGACCGTGCAGCAGGAGCCGCAAGAGAACAGGAACGCGAGGCTGTGTTCGAGCGCGTCCAATCACGCTTGAAGGCCGCGCACACGGCGGAAGGCGACTCGGTCAGGGTCCAGATCATTTCGCTGTATCACGGCGGGCGCTATTCGGCCTATGTGTTCCGCCGCTTCACCGATGTCCGGATGGTATTCGCCGTAGAGCTGCAGGCGGGCTTCTTCGGGGGTGACCCGGACAACTTCACCTACCCACGCTATGCGCTGGATTTCGCCTTCCTCCGGGCTTACGACAACGACGGCAATCCCCATCAGACGGAGCACTATTTCGGCTGGGGTGAAGACGGGGTGGAGCAGGGCGATGTCGTGTTCGTGATCGGGAACCCGGGTCCCACCAGCCGTCTCAACACTATCGCGCAGCTGGAGTTCCAGCGCGATGTGTCGGTGCGGGCACAGGTCACGTACCTCGCTGCGCGGCTTACTGCAATGCGCGAGTTCGCAGCGGAGTACCCGACGGTTGCCGAGGAGATCGGACTCAGGAACCGGTCGTTCAGTCTGTCCAATTCCCTCAAGGCGAACACCGGACGACTCGAGGCTCTCGAGGACCCGGATATCCTGGCGCGGAAGGCCGACGCCGAACGCCAATTGCGGGAGGCGATCGCGGTACGCACCGATCTCAGCGCCACCTACGGCGCAGTGCTGGATCGGATCGCGGCGCTTCAGGAGCAGAAGCGGGAAGTCGCCGCTGCCTACGGAGCCTTCCTGTCTTTGGCGAACAACAGTGCGGGCTCGCGGATCATCCGCCGGGCACTCACCGCGCAAGACTACCTGGCGGCCGGTCCGGGAGAGGGGGAGGTGGTGCGCGACACGTTGCTTGCGATAGACGACCATCCGGCAGAGCTCGAGCACCGGTTGCTGACAGCGCGGTTCGCCGACTTCGAGCGGTACTACGGAGCCGCTCACGAGATCACTCGAGCTGCGCTCCACGGTCTCAGTCCGGCCGAGGCGGCCAGCGATCTCATGCGATCTTCGGCCTTGGCTGATGCAGACCGAACCCGGGCGGCCGTCGAGGCCGGCACTCTCGGCCGGGACGATCCCGCGATCCGCCTAGTAGCTGCGCTGCTGCCCCACTACGATGACTACCGGCGGCAGTTCCTCGGTGCCTTGAGCCAGGAGCGTGAGCTGGCCAGCGACCTCGGCAGGGCACGCTTCGCCGTGTACGGGCGCGACGTGCCACCGGATGCGACGTCCTCACCCCGCATCACGGACGGGGTTGTATTGCCCTACGAATACAACGGCACCCTGGCGCCGCCCTACACCACGTTCTTCGGTATGTACGACCGGTACTACTCGCACGAGCAGGCGCTGGACTGGGAACTGCCAGGTCGGTGGCAGACGCCGCCCGCCGGATTCGATCTCGGGACGCCGCTCAACTTCGTGTCGACGGCTGACACCTATGGTGGCAACTCGGGTTCCCCTGCGGTAACACCCGAGCTCCGGCTGGTAGGTCTCAACTTCGACCGCAACATCGACGGCCTATCGCGCGACTTCATCTACCTGCCCGAGCGCGGTCGCAACATCATGGTCGATGCCAGAGCGATCTATGCTTCGCTCGACGTGGTGTACGACGCCCAGCGGATAGTGGGAGAGATCACAACGGGCCGCTTGTTCCGTACCGAGGAGGAAGCCGCCGCGGTAAGACGGTAATCGTCGCTGGGGCCGGGCGAGAAAAGGGGGCTCACGACTGGGGAACCCCCCTTTTCCTTTTGCCCTGGCTCAGAACGCGATCACCTACCGAGGACCTTGCAGCATATCGCTGCACAGCACCGTATCGCCCGCCGTGTGCGCTAGCCGTGAACGTCCTCCATCAGGGATCCCGCCGCTCGTTCCAGCCGCGGTACATGCGGACGGCAAACTCCTCCATGATGCCCGCCGGCGCTCGGCCCGCGCGTAGCTCAGCCGTCATATAGCGCATGGCGGGCCCGATGTGCTTGAAGAACGCGCGGTACCCTTCGCACAGGTAATTGAGGCCCGGTTCGCCGTCGGGTGTGGAAAGGAATCGGTTCTTGGGGCAGCCGCCGTTACACACGAAACGAACCTCGCAGGCTCGACAATAGCGCGGCAGGTCGTCACGCTTGGAGGAACCGAACCGCTGCTGCGAGGGTGACGCGACCAGTTCGACCAGCGGTTGTTCCAGTACGTTCCCGAGCCTATGGCTCGGCTGCACGTAATGGTCGCAGCTGTACAAGTCGCCGTTGTGCTCCAGCGCGAGGGCTCCACCGCAAGTCTCTGCGTGGATACAGAGTCCCGGCCGCTGGCCCACCCACGCGGCCAGTGCGACGTCAAACAGCTGCACGAATACCCGTCCCACATCGCAGTGTACCCATTCGTCGAAGACCGCTATCAAGAACTGGCCGTACTCACGTCCGTCTACCGACCGGGCGGTGGCACTGTCGCCCTCCTGAAATCCCGTCTCGTTATCGCGTTCGACGATGGGGATGAACTGCACAAACCGAGTACCCACGTCGTCTCGCACGAACCGGTACACCTCGAGCGGATGCTTCACGTTCGCAGCGTGCACGGTGGTTAGGACGTTGTACTCGACTTCGTGAAGCTGCAACAGCTCCAATCCTGCCATTACTCTATCGAACGTGGGGCTACCTCCCTTGTCCCGGCGATACACGTCGTGCAGCTGTGCGGGACCGTCGATGCTGATTCCAACCAGGAAGCCGTTTTCCTTCAGGAAACGGCACCAATCGTCATCGAGATGCATCCCGTTGGTCTGCATCGTGTTCAATACGCGCATTCCTGCCGGTGCGTACTTGCTCTGCAGCTTCACCGCCCGCTCGAAGAACTCGATCCCCATGAGGGTTGGCTCGCCCCCTTGCCAGCCGAAGGTCACCTCTGGGACCGGCTGTGAGGTTGGGTACTGTTCTGTGACGGCTGCGAGGATCTCTTCGCTCATACGAAACGACGAGCCGGGGTAGAGCCGCTCCTTCGACAGGTAGTAGCAATAGGAGCAGTCGAGGTCGCAGATCGGGCCCCGCGGCTTCAGCATGATGTGGTAGCCCTGTGTGAGGGCGGAGCTCGCTTGTGTCACGCAGACCTGTTCCCCTGTGCTGTGGTCCGTGGCAGTTCCACCCGGTGGCTCGCCAACCCTGGCCGCGGTCGAAACGGTCCCGTAGAATGGTGTGGAATCCGCCTATCCACCAGGGAGAATGGAAGATGGCGCTGGACCGCCGCGCATTCCTCGGATCAGTTGGAGCTGCTACGGCCGCCATGATGTTCCCATCGTGTCGACCGGTTCGGCGACCGCCCAATTTCGTATTCCTTCTGATCGACGACCTCGGATGGGTGGATACGGGCACGTATGGCAGCACGTTCTACGAGACACCGAATGTCGATGCGTTGGCCAGCTCGGGAATGCGGTTCACCGCTGCTTACGCCGCCAGCCCCGTCTGCTCGCCGACACGAGCAAGCATCCTCACCGGCCAGCACCCAGCCCGGTTGGACATCACAGACTGGATTGGCGGCAGCCAGCGTGGCATGCTACTCCCGGCAGAGTACGCACACCAACTTCCACTCGCAGCCGTCACCATCGCCGAAGCGCTGGGTCAGGCGGGCTACGTGAGTGGATTCGTTGGAAAGTGGCACCTCGGAGACGATCCGTATCTGCCACAGCAGCAGGGTTTCGCACTGAATGTCGCAGGACACGGCGCAGGACAGCCAGCCAGCTACTTCTATCCGTATCGCGACCGGGACGGCCGCAGTACACGGTGGGACGTGCCCGACCTCGCAGGTGGCAGCGACGGAGAGTACCTGACGGATCGGCTCACCGACGAGGCACTCCGGTTCCTGGAGGCACGACAGAACGATCCGTTCCTGCTCTATTTAGCGCACTATGCTGTCCACACGCCGATCGAATCGAAGCAGGAGTTGACGGAACGTTACCGCGCCAAATTGGAATCGCTGCCACCTCTCGCCAGCCCAGCAGTTGTCGAGGAACATGGGCGCGCGTTCACTCGGCAGGTGCAGGACAACCCGGCCTATGCAGGAATGATCCAAAGTGTGGACGAGAGCGTCGGGCGCGTTCTGGAGAAGCTGGACGATCTGGGCATCGCTGATGACACCATCGTGATCTTCATGTCCGACAACGGAGGACTCAGCACGCTTGCCGGAACGCACAACGCGCCGACGACGAATGTTCCGCTCAGAGCCGGCAAGGGATGGCTGTACGAAGGTGGCATCCGCGAACCCCTGCTCGTGCGGTGGCCCGGCATAGTAGAGCAGGGGAGTGTGTGCTCCGTACCCGTGACCAGCAGCGACTTCTTTCCCACCATGCTGGAGATGGCTGGTCTGCCTCTGCAGCCGGGATTGCATCGTGACGGGGTCAGTCTGGTGCCGCTACTTTCGCAACGGGGAGTGCTCGACAGGGATGCGCTCTACTGGCATTTCCCACACTATCATGGATCGGGCAGCCGGCCGAGCGGTGCAGTTCGTGTGGGCGACTACAAGTTGATAGAGTGGTTTGAGGATGGAGCCGTGGAGTTATACGATCTCGCCACGGATCTGGGCGAGACCACGGATCTGTCGGAACGAATGCCCGAGTGGGCAGCAGCACTCAAGGCAAGGCTTACGGCATGGCGTGAGGAGGTGGGCGCGAACATGACGAGACCGAACACGGAGTCGCAATGAAGACGAACATAGACCGTCGTGCCTTCGTGAAGTCCGTAGGAATTGGAGCGGCCACCATGGCGCTCGCCGATCTGGAGGGGTGCATTCCGGCCCGGCGGCAACCCAACATCGTGCTGATAGTGGCCGACGACCTGGGATACGGTGAACTGGGTTCCTACGGGCAACAGAAGATCCGTACGCCCAACCTGGACCGGATGGCCGCGGAAGGGATGCGATTCACTCAGCACTACTCGGGGAGCCCGGTGTGCGCGCCCTCGAGGTGTGTACTGCTGACGGGGATGCACACCGGTTACGCCTACATCCGTGGCAACGACGAGATGGCCGACCGGGGCGACGTGTGGCATGACCTGAGCTTGGAGGGGCAGCGGCCGCTTCTCCCCAATACGACTACGATTGCCACGCTGCTCCAGGAAGCAGGGTACGTCACCGGCGCCATGGGGAAGTGGGGTCTCGGTGGGCCGGGCAGCACCGGAGAGCCGAACCGGCAGGGTTTCGACTACTGGTATGGATACCTGGGCCAGCGTCTGGCCCATAACTACTACCCGGTCCATCTGTGGCGTAACACCGAGAAGCACGAGCTCGACAACGAGTATTTCCATCCACACCAACGCCTGCCTGCCGCTGCGGATCCCAACGATCCGGCTTCTTACGAGCCCTACTCCGGGAAACAGTATTCCATGGATCTCATTGTCGAGGAAGCGCTCGATTTCATCCGCCGCAACCAGGACCAGCCATTCTTCCTGTATCTCCCGTTTACGATCCCGCACGTGGCGCTGCAAGTGCCCGCAGAGAGCATCGAGGAATACACTGGGGCCTTTCCTGACACACCGTACCTGGGCGATGAAGGATACACGCCGCAGCGGACCCCGCGGGCGGCGTACGCAGCGATGATAACGCGCATGGATCGAGAAATCGGCCGCATAATGAACTTGATTGCAGAACTCGGGCTGGACGAGAACACGATCGTGTTCTTCACCAGCGACAACGGTCCGACCTTCAACGGTGGCACCGATTCTGAGTTCTTCCAGAGTGCGGGACCACTGCGCGGCCTGAAGCAGGATCTCTACGAAGGCGGCATTCGCGTACCACTGATCGCGCGCTGGCCCGGCAGAGTTGCTGCCGGCACAGTAGCCGACCACGTATCCTCGTTCTGGGACTATCTGCCGACGTTGACCGCACTCGCGGGCGCAACGACCCCAGCTGGCATCGACGGGGTGTCGCTGTTGCCAACGCTGGAAGGCCGACCCGATGCCCAGCGACGGCACGAGCACCTGTATTGGGAATACAGCGGTGCGCAGGCGGTGCGTCTCGGGGATTGGAAGGCGGTTCGCGAACGCCTCACTGAGGAGATCGAGCTATACGATCTGGCCGGCGACATTGCCGAGCAACACGATGTGGCGTCGCAGCACCCTGACATCGTCCAGCGCATCGAGGAGATCATGCAGAACGACCGGACCGAATCGGAGTTGTTCCCCTTGGTCAGAGAGCCGTGATGTCGCACAGAACACGACGTGAGTTCGTCCGCACCTCGGTCGGCGCGGCGGCGGCGGTTGCCCTCCCCGGTGTTGTCGGCTGCAGAGTCGCCGCACGCCCGTCCGTGCCCCCCAACCTGGTATATGTGTTTGCCGATCAGATGCGAGGTCAGGCACTCGGGTTCCTGAATGAGGATCCGGTTGTCACTCCGAACCTGGATGGGTTTGCCGCTCAAGGTGTGGCGCTGCCACAGGCGGTGAGCAACTATCCGGTGTGCAGTCCCTACCGGGCAATGATGCTCACGGGCATGTACCCGCACGCCACCGGGGTGCTGGCCAACTGCAACACGAACGGAGCCCAGCACGGGTACGAGCTTGCTGCATCCACGCGCTGCTGGTCGGACGTGCTGCACGACCGCGGTCACAGTCTGGGGTACATCGGCAAGTGGCACCTCGACTCGCCTCACAAGCCATACGTTGACACATCGAACAACACTGCCGATTTCGCGTGGAACGAGTGGACGCCGCCCGAGAGACGGCACGGTTTCGATTTCTGGTATGCCTACGGTACGTACGACAACCATCTCCAACCCGAGTACTGGACCACTCACGCACCACGTTCGGATCGAGTGAAGGTCGATCAATGGTCGCCTGAACACGAGGCCGGCGTGGCGATCCGGTACTTGCGCAACCCTGGCGGGATGTACCGCAATCCAGACCGGCCGTTCGCGCTGGTCGTGTCGATGAATCCGCCCCACATGCCCTACCAAATGGTACCGCAACGGTACCTGGATTTATACGCCCGTAAGACGGTGGAGGATCTGCTGGTCCGACAGAACGTCGATGTTGCCGCAGATACTGCGGGCAGCCGCCTCGCGCAGAGGCACACCAAGAACTACTTCGCTCAGATAAGCGGCGTAGACGATCAGTTCGGTAGGATATTGCGCGCGCTGGACGAGCTGGGACTGGGGGAAGACACGATAGTCGTCTTCACCTCGGATCACGGGAACTGCCTCGGGGCCCACGAGGAAGTCTCCAAGAACGTGCACTATGAGGAGTCGATGCGAGTGCCGTTCTTGATTCGTTGGTCGGGGCGAATCGCTCCGAGGCAGGACGATCTCTTGCTTTCCACCCCCGACATCAACCCAACGTTGCTGGGACTGATGGGTCTTGCGGCCGACACGCCGAGCGGTGTGCAAGGAGAGAACTACGCCTCGTTGCTGCTCACGGGCCGCGGATCCCGACCGACATCACAGCCGTACATGTGGATTCCGTACGGTGGTCCCGCTTGGGGAAGACGTGGTGTGCGCACCCAGCGGTACACGCTCGTGGTGACCAAGGTCGCGGGAGTAGAGCCCGAGTACGTGCTCCACGACAACGTGGGCGATCCATCCCAGTTGCGGAACATCGCGAATGAACAGCCCGACATCGTCAGGGAGCTGGTGGACACAGAGTTGGAGCCATGGCTCCAACGGATGGGTGACCCGTGGTTGAAGTCGTGAACGGTCGGCGACGGGGTTTGGTTGTACTGGTAGCGTCGCTGGTCTTGGCGGTCATTGCCTGCTCCCCCGACGTGTCGTTCCAGAGTGAATGGACTTCGAGCCCCGACGGTCGTTGGGTAGGACCGAGCTTCTGGGCGAACCGGCTGCAGGACTGGCGGGTGGAAGCCGGTCGCTTGGAAGCTGTCGCCCCGTTGCCTATGCGCACCGCGCATCTCCTCACTCGGCGGCTGGGCGATGGAACAGGTGCAGTTGCACTCTCTGTGGTGTTGGGTCGAAGCAGCGCATTCACAGCGGACAGCGGGTCCAGTTCGGCCGGCTTCATGATCGGAGCGGGCCGTAACCTCGACTACCGGGCGGCCTCAATCATCCATCACAGCTACGGTCCCGGTGCGGGGCTATACGCCGGCGTGAATACCGAAGGTCGCGTGTTTCTCCGAGATCTCGTACAGGAAGATCTAGTCATCGTGCAGTCGGATGTGTCAGGGGGCCCGATCGACTCCGTGTCCCTGCTACTCGAGGCGCATCCGGGGGATTCGGACTACGAGATCATGGTGCAGGCCGCGTTCTGGAATGAGAATAGAGACACGGTACGAGTTACCGCCGGCGGATTGCCAGTCGAACGACTGGTTGGCAACATCGCTCTGGTCTCGGACACCCGTGACGACAGCGGCATGACGTACTGGTTTTCGCGCTTCACCGCCGCTGGATCCAAGCTCACGCGCCATGATGACCGGACTGCGGGTCCGGTGCTGGGCACACAACACACGTTGAGCCGTGGCACGCTGAGGCTTACCGCTCAGTTCATGCCGGTTGCCGCTACTGAGCGCCAGACTGCTGAACTGCAGGTGCGAAACGGTGCCGGGTGGGCAACAGTTGCGACTGCGTCGATCGTCGTTCCCGGGTACACCGCGACCTTCACGGTCGACGACTGGGACGACACGCGCGACGTGCCGTTCCGGGTCGCTTACGATATGGTCGCGAACGACGGAACCACCACGAGGCATTACTCATTGGGGACGATCCGCCACGATCCACGCGATGCTGACGAGATCGTGGTAGCGGCATTCACGGGCAATCACAATGTGCAGATGGGGGTGGACCGGGCGTGGTTCCCCTGGGATCAGGGAGTGTGGTTCCCCCACGCCGACGTCGTAGACCACGTATGGACGCACGATCCGGACCTGCTGTTCTTCAGCGGCGATCAAGTCTATGAGGGTGCGAGCCCGACTAGTGCGGACTTCGAGCAGCCGTATGAGGACTACCTGTACAAATGGTACCTGTGGCTGTGGGCGTTTGGCGAGCTAACTGCCGAGCTACCCGCGGTAACGATCCCCGACGATCACGACGTGTTTCACGGCAATGTTTGGGGTGCTGGTGGTCGTGCCACGCCGCCCGGGCTGACTGGGGCGGCCGCACAGGACGCGGGCGGCTACAAGCTCCCGGCCGAGTGGGTGAACATGGTTCAACGGACGCAGACGAGTCATCTGCCGGATCCATACGACCCGACTCCGGTCGAACAGGGAATCGGCGTGTACTACACTGACCTGCAATACGGCGGAGTGAGCTTCGCGGTGCTCGAGGATCGCAAGTTCAAGTCGCCGCCGGCGGCATTGCTACCCGCGGGCGACATCTGGAACGGCTGGCCGCGGAATCCGCAGTTTGATCCGAAAGCACAGGCGGACGTTCCCGGAGCCGTATTGCTCGGTGAGAGACAGCTAGCGTTTCTGGAGCAGTGGACCGACGACTGGAGTGGTGGGTCCTGGATGAAGGTCGTGCTGTCTCAGACGCTGTTCGCGAACGTGGCCACCCTCCCGGCCGGCGTGCAGACGGGGGCAGTCATCCCGAGTCTCGCGATCCTCACGGAGGGCGAGTATGCGGAGAACGATAACGTCGTGAGCGACATGGACTCGAATGGCTGGCCGCAGTCCGCTCGTAACCGTGCGCTGCGTGCAATGCGTAAGGGTTTCGCAGTGCATCTGTCCGGTGATCAACATCTCGGCAGTACCATCCAGTACGGTATCGATGACTGGCGTGACGCCGGATACGCGCTGTGCGTTCCGTCGGTGGCAAACTTCTGGCCGCGCCGTTGGTACCCTCCGGAGCCGGGAGCCAATCGGGCTGCGAACGCTCCGCGATACGCCGGTGACTACGAGGACGGGTTCGGCAACAAGATCACGGTGTTCGCGGTGTCGAACCCTGTGCGCTCGGGCAGGGAGCCGGCGGCGCTATACGACCGGGCGCCGGGTTACGGGATCGCCCGATTCAACCGCCGGACCCGCGCGGTGAGTTTAGCTGCTTGGCCGCGGTGGGCTGACCCAGCGAGCGGCGACGGACCATATCCAGGTTGGCCTGTGACGTTTGCACAGCAAGACGGCTACGGCCGGCAACCGGTAGCATTCTTGCCGCGGATCGAGGTGTCCGGGATGGAGGACCCGGTGGTGCAGGTGGTGCAGGAAGCTTCCGGTGCGGTCGTGTACACACTCCGTATGCTCGGCACGAGCTTCTCGCCACCGGTGTATGTGGCTGGCAGCTATACGGTCCGTGTGGGCGAACTGGGAACAGCGCAGTGGCGGGAGTTCAGCGGGGTCCAAGCGGCAGCGCAGCCGCAAGAAACGCTGTCCGTAGTGTTCGACTAGGATCCGCCCTACGAGCAGATGCCACTCACATTGACCGTATGTCAGCCGTACTGCATGCATGAAATGAAGCGTGCGTCGATCGAGTCGGGAGCGCGTATCCGAGTCACACCCGCCGGCGCCGCTACTTAGGGTCGGCTTGTTGCGGACTCGGTCTTGCACGATAGATGGAGATCCTGGTGTCTCCGAAGTCGTACCTCTTCCCGTGGTGTGGGAGCAGATGATCTCGGCCATGCTCGACGCAGAAGATCCGGCTGAACGGCACCTCGATCCAGCGCTTCACAACCCGATCGGCCTTGTGCGATCCGTAGGGCGGATCCGCCAAGGCGATGTCGTACGCGAGTCGGTCGATCTGCTCGACGAATGGAATGGCGTCACGCTTGAAGATACGGGTTCGGTTCTTGACCCGGAAAGCGGCAACGTTGGCTTTGAGAGCATGGAGACTGACAGCACCGTTCTCCACGAAATCCGCTGAAGCGGCACCGCGAGAGAGTGCCTCCAAACCCAAGGCGCCCGATCCCGCGAACAAGTCCAGGATCCGGGCCCCCGGCAGATCTCCCGCTAGCAGGCTCAACCAGCGATCGCGGATCTGTTCTGCTGTCGGTCGCACCCTCGCCCCGGGCGAGACCAGGTCACGGCCGGCCCAGACACCTCCGACGATTCTCACCGGGAGTTACGGCGTTCGCAGCCGGTATGGTGGTCATACCGTCCTTGATCGTTGAGCGTGATCATTCGTATCGCATTGCGTCCATCGGATCGACCCGGGTCGCCCGCTTGGCCGGCACCGAGCACGCCAATAGGCCTGCAAGCGCCAGGGCCACCACGATCGCCGCGAAGATGGTCGGATCCCAGGGCTCAACCTGGAACAACACAATCCGTATCATTCTCGACAAAACCGCTCCGAGGCCCAAGCCGACAACCACCCCCACTCCCAGTTGCCAGAGTCCTTGCTTGAGGATCAACCTCACGACCTGGACCGCATCCGCGCCGAGCGCCATGCGGAGACCGATCTCCTGGGTTCTGCGATTGACTGAGAATGCCATCACGCCGTAAAGGCCGACAGAGGCGAGGAACAGCGAAACGAATCCGAAAATCATGAACAGAGTCCCGAATACGCCAAAGAAGAACGTGCTCGCGTCCATCGTGTCCTCCAACGTCCTCACCCAATAGATCGGCAGGTTGGAGTCCATGGCGCTCACCTCGTCTCTCACCATTGTGGCGAGGCTCATGGCGGCCACCTCAGTGCGCATTGCGATGCTCATGAATCGCGCCGGGTTCTGCGCGAACGGGATGTAGAATCCCTGTGGCTCTTCGTTGTTCGGACCGCCGAGGTACATGTCCGGCACGACTGCAATGATGGTCATCCAAGGCTGTTGCGAATTTGACGCGCCGGGCCGGATACGGCGTCCCACGGGGCTCGCGCCCGGGAAGAACTGGGAGGCGAAACTCTCGTTCACGATAGCGACCGGTAGCGCTTCTGCGTTGTCCGCGAATGTAAAGTCTCGTCCTTGGAGAATGCTCACGCCAAACGTGTCGAAGTACCGCGGGGCCGTGACAACTTGGCGTGCTCGCGGATAGTCTCGGTCGTCGGTGTATGCTTCACCCTCCACGGCGAATCGCGGCATGCCGGTGCCCACGCCGGGGAAAGCGGACGTGAACGTGGCTGCAACTACCCCGGGCTTTGCTTCGAGTCGCTCCTGCAGTTGCTCGAAGAACTGGATTTGGCTCGCAGGATCGGGATAATCCGTTTCGAACAGGCCGATGCGGGCGGTAAAGATGTTCTCCGTCTGAAAGCCGAAGTCGACGGTCCTGAGCTTCACGACCGTCTTGATCATCAGACCGGCCGCGACGAGCAGTCCACATGAGAGAGCGATCTCCGCCGCGACGAGTCCCCTGCTGAACCGGCCCAGCCGCAGACTCGATGATCCGCGGGCTTCATCTTTCAAGACGTCACCCACGTTGCCCCCGGATGCCTGGATCGCGGGAAGGCTCCCGGCGGCGAGGCTCGCGAGGACCGTGACCGCGAGTACGAACAGCAAGACCGTGCCGTCCACGTCGATGTCGATCCAGAACGGCGGGTTGGCAACCGCGATCGCGTCGTTGAAGAGATCGGTGCCAAAGTAGGCCATCACAATGCCCAGGACGGCACCGCAGGCTGCGAGGATCCCTGCCTCGGCCAGGTGTTGTGAGATGACACGTGCTCTGCTCGCACCCAGCGCGATCCGGACCGCCACCTCCTTGGTGCGAACGGCCGCCCGGGCGAGTAGCAGATTCGCCACGTTGGCGCAGGCAATCAGCAACACACCGAATACGGCGCCCAGCATGTTGAGGAGTAGTCGACTGACTTCATCGCCAATCATCTGTTTGGTGAACGGTTTCATGTATGGGCGGATCCCCTCGTTGGTCTCTGGATACTCTAGCTCGAGGCGTCTGGCAATACCGGTGAGTTCGGCAAATGCCTGATCCTGCGACACGCCGTCCTTGAGTCGTCCAATGAGCGGCACGCTGCGGGTTTCGCTGGTCACGGTCGCCGGTGTGTTGAATGCACGCCCATCTCCTCGAGTGATCCCTGGGTCGATGAGGATCGGGATCCACGCTTCCTGGATGACGGGAAACGCAAATCCATCGGGCATTACTCCGATTATGGTCGTGGGCCGTCCGTTGGTTCGAACGGTCGTACCGATGATGCTGGGATCACTGTTGAAGCGGTTTCGCCACACTCCGTAGCCAATGATCATGACCGGAGGCGCGCCGGGGAGGCCATCCTCCTCCAGAAAGGTGCGGCCCTGGACCGCTTGAACACGAAGAACGTCGAACAGGTTGGTGGTGACGAATCCGCCTTGGTAGCGCTCCGGGCGGTCTTCGACGCCGCTCACGTTTACGGTCCCGGAGAAGTATCCAGCAAGGCCTTCGAAGCTGGTTTGTTGCTCCCGCCAATCGACGAAGTCATGGACTGTCACAGCCATTTGCACGATGTCCTGGGAGGGATTGCTGCGTGCAATGTGCATGAGTTGGTCGGGCTTCTCGAACGGGAGACCCTCGAGGACGGCCCCGTCGACGATACTGAACATCATCGTGGTGAGGCCAATGCCCAGGGTGAGTGCGAGCACGGCTATGGCTGTTGCGCCAGGATGCTTGAACAGCATGCGAACGCCGAATCGAATGTCACGGAGCAACGCGGTCATGAGAACCTGTGCCTCTAAGAAGGGACTGTCGCCAGTCGTCCAGTGGTCTCGTCGCCGGGCGGGCGTCGTATTGCTGCGTCTGTCTGGCGGCGGGGCCACGTGGGCCGCCGGCGTACTACAATGTCCGGTGATTACGCAATCGGCGGGGTCACTCAAACATCACTGGTGAGCTACTACCGCCGCTAACATAGTAGCGACTGTCATAGTGGCTGGAGGACGACGCAGCTATTGTGGTGTCTGGTTCGTGAGTGCGCAAGATTGGCGCAAGTGCAACGGGATCAGTCGGTCACCTCTGCACGTGACTACCACGCTGATCTAGCCCAACCCTCGGCCGATCCATACCTTAGGCCAGCTCAGCCAAGTCACTCCACGACCAAGCAACTGGGCCGGCTGAGAACGACCCTCTCCGACCGCTTCACCCGTGTTGACAATGCCCCGAGGAGTCCTCATGCGAGCGGCTGGACACCTTGAACACCCGGGAACATACTGGAAAGGGGGAAAGGACATCCCTCTCGGGAAACCAGTCGTCGTCGTGCCTATCCCCGAACCGGACAGCCCATACTTTTGTGCTGATGACCATGGATGCCATCAACCTGAACCGACCAAGGACGCCGACGTATGACTAATCTCCGCTTGACGTTGCTCGGCATGTTCGTCCCTGCCCTCCTGCAGCCTGTTTCACTCCCTGCGCAAGATCCCGGTACTTCGTTTGCGCTCCGGGGAGCAAAGATCTACACGGCCGCCGGACCGCCAATCGAGAATGGAATCGTGCTGGTCGAGGCTGGAAAGATCACCGGATTGGGCGCGGGGATCAGGATACCGAGTGGCCTCCCTGTGATCGATGTAGTCGGGAAAACCGTGATTCCGGGGCTCATCGATGAGCACTCACATCTGGGTACCTACGATTTCGGGGATGCAAACGAGTTCACCGAAGCCATCGGTCCCGAGCACAGAGCCCTGGATGCACTCCATATGGAGGTCAGGGACTGGTATGAAGCCATGAAAGGTGGAGTCACTACCATCGTCACGGGACCCGGAAGTGGTGAGCGGATGGGCGGTCAGTCGATTACGATCAAAACATTCGGTGACAATCTGGAACAGCGCATTCTGAAGGAAACCAGCGAACTGAAAATGGCGGTGAATGCGCGCAGCATGTCCCATATCCCCACGATCAGAAGCACGTTCCTCAAGGCCCAGGAGTACATGGCCAAATGGGACGAGTATGAGGCTGGAGACCATGAGGGGCCGGCGCCAACGAGAGACTTGAGACTCGAGGCCATCGTCCCTGTGCTGAGGGGTGAAGAAAAGGTACGCTGCCATATTCACTACGCGAACGACATAATCTCGTTCCTGCAGCTGAAAGATGAGTTCGGATTCGACCTCACCTTCATTCATAGCTCCGAGGCGTACAAGGTTGCGGAGGAAATCGCCCAAAGGAACGTAGCGGTGATCACGCTCCCTCTGGCAACCCGGATAGGAGTCTCGGAAGACCTGCTTTTCGGCAACACGGAACTGTACGAAGCGGGTGTCAGAGTGAGTCTTCACACCGACCACCCGGTGGTACATCAGAAGCTGCTTCGCCTCAACGCCGCTCTGGCAATCAGATACGGCATGCCTGAGGAATACGCCCTCCGGGCAGTAACGATCAACCCGGCTATCAGCAGTCGGATCGACGACAGGGTCGGCAGTATTGAGGTCGGCAAGGATGCCGATCTAGTAGTCCTGGCTGGAGTGTGGTATGAGCCGAGCACACGCGTCGACATGGTTTTTGTCGACGGCGTCCGGGCTTACGACCGCTCAAATGAAGGCAGACGGGAGGAGAACTAGGATGATGCGAAATACTCTGAGTACAATCGGTCGCCAAGCTGCTACCGCTGCATGTCTCCTGTGCCTAAACGCAGTCACTATTCGGGGTCAGCAGGTCACCGCGATTCGGGGTGGGACAGTGCTGACGATGGCGGGAGAGGCCATCGAGAACGGCACAGTCCTGATACGCGACGGAAAGGTCGTGGATGTAGGCAGCAACGTACGGGTACCTGGCAACGCGGAAATAATCGATGCGTCAGGCAAGTATGTCATGCCGGGCATCATCGACGCGATGACATACTACGGCATCCGGCCGTTCGAGCTCAACGACCAGTCGAGCCCCGTCACCCCTCAGAACCGGGCGATCCAGGCCTACTACCCGTACGGCGACTTCATGCGCGGTACCACGGGAGTCCAGATAGACAAGAACCTGATCAGTGGCGGCGTCACAACTGTATACATCGCTCCCGGAGACCGACAGGTCATCGGTGGGCAGGGCGCCGTGGTAAAAACCTGGGGTGACGATCTCACCAGCATGATCGTGCGCGAGCCTGCCGCAATGGACATGACCATCGGCGAAACGGCGAAACGAGAGGAACAGAATCCGACTACGCGCATGGGCATTGCCGCTCTGCTGCGAAAAACACTGCTCGAAACACAGGAGTTCGCCCAGAAGATGGCTGACTTCGAGCGGAAGCAAGCCGAGGGGGGTGAGGAGGCTACTGCGCCGGCTAGAGATCTGGGGAAGGAGGCGTTGCTGAGATTGCTGGCGCACGAGCTTCCGGCACGCATTGAGGCCGACTATCTGGATGATGTCCGAACGGCCATCAGGATTGCCGAGGAGTTCGATTTCGATCTGATTCTCGACAGCGGTCTCGGCGCCTACAAGATCAAGGACGTACTGGCGGAAAAGAACATCCCCGTCGTTCTCGGACCTCCCACACATCCGTTCGTGACGGGTGGAGAGGTCAGTATGAACGCCGACCTGTACAACTTGATGAGCGAATACAACGCCGCCGAGCTGACTGAGGCAGGCGTAACAATCGCCATTGGAAGTTTCGGTTTCGGCTTTGGCTCTTTCGGCGGCGCAACCCAGGGACGCTGGCTGCTGGTCGAGGCGGCGTATGCGACGGGCTACGGATTGTCGGATGAAGACGCGCTGAAAGCAATCACCATCAATGCGGCGGAGATCCTCGGTGTCGACGATCGGGTCGGAAGTCTGGAGATCGGAAAGGACGCGGACATAATAGTGCTCGACGGTTACCCGCTACACGTCAAGACGTGGGTGGAGCTGGTCATGATCAACGGCGCTGTGATTCACGAGAGGACAAGATAGGAGAGATTGTCTCAGTAAGAAGCCCGGAGAACGCAGCTCCGGCTTAGCGGCGAATCTGAGCCTCTCACTGCTACACAAGTGCCCCGATCTGTTGACCCGTTCCCGTGCGGGCCCAGTCCGCGGAGCTGCACCTTCCTGAAGGGAGATTGCCCATGGGGTACGAGTTGAAGGAGCTGCGCTATCAGCAGGCGGCGCGCGATCCCCAGGCGATGCTGGAGAATCTCGCCAAGGAACTGGAGCTGAAGATCTCGGTTGGAATTTGGTACTTCACACCCGGCGGCGGGAGATTCCACGACAGGTTCGTTCCCGAGGCGTCCATCGCGCAGAGGATCGAGATGGCAGCCGATATGGCGCAGTTGGGGGTCACCGGCATCGAGGCCCACTATCCCGCCGAAGTGAATGAGTCCAATGCCCATCTCTACCGGACGCTAGAGGAGGAGGCGGGCATCCGGCTCGTCGCGGTGCCGTTGTCGCATTTCTTCGACCCCGCGTTTGAGTTCGGCAGCCTGTCGAACCCGGACTCCGCGACCCGGGACCGGGCGATAGAGATCGCTGTAGGTGGTCTGCGTCTGATCCGTGAGCTCGGTGCCGACCTCGCCATATCCTGGCCGGGAATGGATGGTTACCGCTATCTCCAGGGGAAGCCCTTCATGCACATGTGGGATCGCTTCGAATGTGCCTTGGCTGAGGCTATGGACGAGGTACCGGGAGTGAGAATCGCCATTGAGCCAAAGCCCTACGAGCCGGCGGCGAACAACATCTATCGAACCACGGCCGAGGGGATCCTCGCAGCCCAACGCGTCGAGCGCTGCCTGAAGCACCCGGAGAACCGACGGCTCCTGCAAGAAGGCCAGACGCTCGTCGGGCTCAACCCCGAAGTCGGTCACGTGAAGATGGGTTACGAGATGCTGCCGGCGGCATTCTCGCTCGTGGCGATGGAGGGACGGTTGGCACACACCCACTGGAACAGCCAGCCTGACGGTAACTACGACCAGGACAACAACGTCGGCGTTGTCAACGCCCACGAGACGGAGGCCCTGCTGTACGCACTCTGGGCAATCGGGTACAAGGAGTATTTCGGCATTGACATCAATCCTGAGAACATGCCGGTCAAGAAAGCAGTCGAGCTCAACATTCGAGCCCTGGAAAAGATGAGGGAACGGGTGAGTCGCCTGCCGCATGAGCGAATCCTCGAGTGTCACCTCCATCCATCCGAACACCGGGGAGAACTGGAGGAGATCCTGATCGAGAGTTGGTAGGGGCGCTGCAATGGAAGGACTCTTCGCCGGTCTGGACGTCTCCACGCAGTCCTGCAAGCTCGTCGTCATCGATCCTGCTGCCTGCAGTGTCGTGCACGTCGACTCGGTGAGCTACGACGAGGAGTTGCCCAACTACGGCACCCGTGGTGGAGTGGTTCAGGGATTGGGGGAAGGGGTGTCCGAATCCGATCCCCGGATGTGGATTGAGGCCGTAGAACTGCTCTTGCTGCGGCTGCAGCAGGCGCCAGGCGTCGACCAGGCCCGAATCCGCTGCCTCTCCGTCTCGGGCCAGCAGCACGGGCTGGTCGGGCTGGACCGAGACGGTAACCTGGCGCGCCCTCGTGCCAAGCTGTGGAACGACTTCGCGACAGCGGAGGAGTGTCGTCTCCTCACTGAAAAAGTGGGAGGTACCGAGCGGATGATCGAGCAGGTAGGCAACACCCAGAGGACCGGGTACACTGCCCCAAAGATCCTGCACATGCTGCGCCACGAACCGGACTGCTATGCTAGGGCGACGACGTTCTTCCTCGTCCACAACTACGTCAACTGGTACCTGACCGGAGGAGCGACGGGGGGAGTCGCTGTCATGGAACCCGGGGACACTTCGGGGATGGCCTTGTGGAGCCCGGTGACGCGCGACTGGTCGAGCCCTGTCATAGACGCGATAGATCCAGGCCTCCTCGAGAAGCTGCCACCGGTCAAACCGTCTGACCGAACGATCGGAACGATCGCACCGGCACTGTCCGACGCGTGTGGTCTCTCCGGCGACTGCGCGATCGATGCCGGCAGCGGTGACAACATGTACGGTGCCATCGGAACCGGAAACTTTTCGCCCGGAATCGTCACGATCAGCCTGGGCACCAGTGGAACCGCGTATACGTTCATGGACGGACCGTACGTGGATTCGACTGGCGCGATCGCCGCTTTCTGCGACAGCACCGGCCACTACCTGCCGCTCCTCTGTGTCTCCAACATGTCCAACGGCTACAACGCCGTCCTCGCACGGTTTGGGATGAGCCACGGGGACTTCGATGAGGCCATCGCTCGGACGAAGCCGGGCAACGGCGGAAAGCTGCTGATCCCCTGGTACGGGGGAGAACGGACACCCGATCTTCCACTCGCGGCTCCGCTCTATTTCGGGTTCGGCGTCGACGATTTCGGGATGGAAGTGCTGAGCCGCGCCGTACTCGAGGGGCACGTGCTGAACCTGTATGACGGTTTCCGCAGGTTGCCGGTGCGGCCGGAAGCGATCCACCTGACGGGTGGGCTGTCTCGGTCGCCGTCCTGGTGCCAGATGATTGCGGATGTGTTCGAGGCCGTGACGGTTCCCGTGCAGGGGGAGGGAGCTGCGCTGGGCGCGGCGATTCATGCGGCGTGGGTGTGGCTGAAAGAACAGGGCAGGGCAGTCACGCTTGCGGACTTGGCCGAGCCGTTTGTTGTTCTCGACGAGACGAGACGGCAGTGGCCGATCCCGCGCAACGTAGAAGTCTACAGGATCCAGAAACGGCTGTTTCGAGCGGTGAGCGACCGAATCCGCGGGTTCGATTCGGAGGAAGACCCGTTTGAGTTGGTGGCGCAGAGGCCCTAAGGGGGAATCATGGTATTCAGGACAACTGGAATCGGGGTGCTGGCATTCCTCGCTAGCGCCGTGTTTGCCTGTACACCGACAACGCCCGTTCCCATGAACCCAACCGAAACGACACCCCTGTACCGAGACCCAGATGCGCAGTTGGATGTCCGCGTGAATGACCTGGTCTCGCGAATGACACTCGAGGAGAAAGTATCCCAGTTGCTGTACGATGCTGCCGCAGTGGAGCGGCTGGGTATACCGGAATACAACTGGTGGAACGA
The DNA here is from genome assembly GCA_039586365.1 of Gemmatimonadota bacterium. Taxonomy (GTDB): domain Bacteria; phylum Gemmatimonadota; class Gemmatimonadetes; order Gemmatimonadales; family GWC2-71-9. The sequence continues at coordinate 61,092 of JBDHKN010000013.1, forward strand.
GGCGTTACACGGTGTCGCCAGAGCTGGCCGCGCTACAGTGTTCCCTCAAGCTATCGGGCTGGCGGCTACGTGGGACACAGGGCTGATGCTCAGAGTGGCGACTGCTATCTCGGACGAAGCACGTGCCAAGTATCACCGCTCGGTTCGACTTGGTAGGCGGGGCATCTACGAGGGGCTCACCTTCTGGTCGCCCAACATCAACATCTTTCGCGATCCGCGCTGGGGACGTGGCATGGAAACCTACGGGGAGGACCCGTACCTGACGGGGCAACTCGCCGTGCAGTTCGTGCGCGGGATGCAAGGTGACGACCCCTACTACCTGAAGACGGTTGCCACGCCCAAGCACTATGCGGTGCACAGCGGGCCAGAACCGGACCGCCATACCTTCGACGCCGTGGTCAACGAGCGCGACCTGCGGGAGACCTATTTACCGGCGTTTCGGACCACCGTGGTGGACGCGAAGGCGCAATCGGTGATGTGCGCCTACAACCGGTTCCGCGGCGACCCCTGCTGTGGGAGTAACGAGCTGCTACAGCGGATTCTGAGAGACGAGTGGGAATTCGACGGCTATGTCGTCTCGGACTGCTGGGCAATCATGGACATCTATAACACACACAAGGTCGTCGACACGCCAGCCGAGGCTGCTGCGCTGGCCGTCGCGAGCGGTACCGACCTCAACTGCGGCGTCACCTACGACAGCCTGGCCCGGGCAGTTGAGCAGGGTCTCATCGGCGAGGCACAGGTAGACGTCTCACTGAAACGTCTAATGCGAGCTCGCTTCAAGCTCGGGATGTTCGACCCGCCGGAGCGGGTGCCGTACACGAACATCCCCTATAGCGTGAACGAGTCGCGGCAACACAGAGACCTCGCTCTGGAGACCGCCCGCAAGTCCATCGTTCTATTGAAGAACGAGGGCCTGCTTCCTTTGAGCAGGGACCTCGGCACCATTGCAGTCATCGGACCCAACGCCGCTGACGTGGACGTGCTGCTCGGGAACTACAACGGCATCCCATCCGACCCGATCACTCCGCTCGGGGGCATTCGCAGTTCCGTCTCGCCCGGCACGAGAGTGCTCTACGCCAGGGGAACCGATGTCGCCGAGAACATGCCTTCCTTCGAGGTCGTTCCCTCGAGCGCCTTGTTCGCCGATCACGAGGGACGGCAGGTGCCTGGTCTCACCGCTCAGTATTTCGGCAACCATGACCTCGCCGGCGAGCCGTTTGTGACTCGTGTCGATGAACTCGTCGATTTCACCTGGTGGGATGATGTGACCGTCGAGGGCATGCCGGCGGACAGCTTCAGCGTCCGTTGGACCGGTAAGATGGTGCCGCCGGTATCGGGCCGCTATGCGCTGGGTGTGCGCGTGTTCGGAGGGACTCGGCTGTTCGTCGACGACTCTCTGCTGGTCGAGTTCTCGGACCGCCATGTGGTGCTCCCGCAGTGGGCGGATGTGGAACTCGCGGCCGGTCGGGCGTACGACATTCGGGTCGAGTATTGGCCCCGCCGAGCCGATGCTATCGTGCAGCTAGTGTGGGCGCAGCCGGAGCCGCGCCTGCGGGAGGAGGCTCTGCGTGTGGCCGAGCAGGCCGACGCGATCGTGATGGTGATGGGGCTCTCACCGCGGCTCGAGGGTGAGGAGATGCGGGTGGAGGTGCCCGGTTTCGCAGGCGGTGACCGGGTGGACATTGGGCTGCCGGGTCCCCAGGAGGAACTCATCCAAGCAGTTAGCGCCCTCAGCAAGCCCGTCGTGCTCGTGCTACTCAACGGCAGCGCCGTCGCCGTCAACTGGGCCGCTGAGCATATCCCTGCCATCCTCGAGGTGTGGTACCCCGGCCAAGCGGCGGGTCCGGCGATCGCCGACGTCCTGTTCGGCGACTACAATCCGGCTGGCCGGCTTCCCGTCACGTTCTACAAGTCGGTGGAGCAACTGCCGCCGTTTACTGAGTATGACATGGAGGGGAGGACGTATCGCTACTTCGAGGGCGAGCCGCTGTTCCCATTCGGTCACGGACTGAGCTACACGACGTTCGCCTACAGCAGTTTGGAGCTGCCGTCCGAGGTCCGCGTTGGCGCAGATGTCCAGATCTCTGTCGCTGTCGAGAATACGGGCCCGATCGCAGGTGAGGAAGTGGTACAGCTCTACGTGACGGACGTCGCGGCATCGGTGCCGGTGGCGCGCCGATCGCTGCAAGGGTTCCAGCGCGTGTTCTTGCGGCCTGGCGAGCGGAAGTCCGTATCGTTCACCCTGACGCCGCGTCAGATCTCATTGATCGACGCCGAGTGGCAACGGGCGGTCGAGCCGGGCGTGTTTGAGATCAGCCTCGGCGGCAAGCAGCCGGGATTCAGCGGGTCAGCAGATGCTGCCACCACAGGAGTCGTGTCCAGCCGCTTCGAGGTAATCGGGCGGAAGCTGCCACTGGATCCGTAATCGCAGCGAGCCGGGCGACGCGCGCGACTCCATTCCGCACACCCTCAGCTATCGGAGGTGAACTCCGCCGCACCGCGCAGGGCACAGCCGTGTAGCGTTTCACCGGCGACCACCACTGTAACGCGGTACCCGAATAATGCTCCTGACATCGAGTCTCGACAGGGTCCCTCCGAGATCGTCACCTCCACGGCGGTGGAGCCACTGGCCTCCCCCGTGTACGTTACACCGGACTCGGTGGGCACCGAGCGGATTTCGTTCCAGGCGCGGCTATCTTCACCCATCCGAATCAGCTCAATCGCGGAACCTGTGAGCAGCAGCGTCCAGAAGGGCTCGTTGCCGGATGCGCGGTAGTGGAAGCTATCCAGGTCGAGGTCGCAGCCGAAACCCTCGCCTGCCGCATACAGCACCTTGTCGACCATAAAGCTGCCCGGGTAGTCCGCTCCAAAACCATCCGCGGGTGCGTCACCACCGTATCCCTGCACAACGACGAAGATCTCCTCGTACGGCTCCACGTGCGGTGCCAGCTCCTGATGCACTTCCCATATCAGGCCCGTGCTGTTGTCTGAACACGGCGTGACCATTGAGCAGCACTTGCTCGGGGGCCGCTTCGTCTGGCCGCGCTTCATCCGCACCAGAACCGCCACTGCAAGCTAGATGACACAATGCCGCCACACACCCCAGCAGGTGACCATCTACACCACGCATAGCACCTCCAGTTCCGCCTCCGGCACGAAGGTCTGTAGCAGCTCTGTGAGACGGGAAAGATGATCTCGCACCGCCTTCTCGCGGATGCCGGGCACACCGTACTCCGTGTAGCACACCGATCGGCTTTCCGATGTCAGAAGAGTGCCACGGTGACGCGGCTCGCGGTTCGGCACCGTCAGTTACATCATCGCACGAAGCCCATCCGACGCCAACTCACCACGACATGTAGATTGTGGGTCGGGGTAACGGACCCGTGAGGACCCGGATGGAAACACGTGAGATCAAGAAGATCGCCATCAGGCGATTCTTCGGCGCCGCGCTCGTCCTGGGAGCCGTCTTCTTCCTGTCGGCCGGGACGATGCGCTACTGGCAGGCCTGGTTGTACATGGCCGTCATCCTCATCCCGGCGATGCTGGTCGTGCGCTACCTGATCCGGAACGACCCGGAACTCCTGTGGCGGCGGCTGACGATGCGCGAACAGCGTAAGAAGCAGAGTGCCATCCAGAAGCTGGGGTCCGTCGTCTGGGTCGCGATGTTCCTCATTCCGGGGCTCGATCAGAGATTCGGATGGTCAGCGGTCCCCTGGTTCCTGGTCGTCTCGAGCCAAGTACTGGTTTTGAGCGGGTACCTGCTGTTCTTCTTCGTCATGAAGGAGAACAGCTATGCCTCGAGGGTCGTCGAGGTGCAGCAGGGTCAGACGGTTGTG
>JBDHKN010000079.1:0-20814 GCA_039586365.1 Gemmatimonadota bacterium
CGTGCTCGGTCAGGCTCGCGATGCCGAAGCAGAAGGCCGTGGGGGTCCCGGCGTGCTTGGCGACTTCGCTCAGATACCCGGACGTCCTGTCCACATAGTGATCTCTGGCCCTCTGTGCCATCGTTCGCGTGAGCAGCAACGCGAAGGTACGCTCGAACCGGCCTGCCCTATCTGCCTGTCTTGTCCGCGCGCTCAATTCCTTCCCGAGCACGTTGAGCAGGTGGAGAGCGTCGTCGCCCGGCGTGCCAGATGCGACCGCTTTCTCGACATGGTCGACCGTCATTGTGACCAAGCAAGCCGGGAAGATCTGGAACTCATTCACACTCGTCTGTGCCGACACGTCGACGAGGAACCTCACGAACTGCATGATGGTGGGCAGTGTGTAAAGTCCTGTGTCGTCGTCGTGCTGGAACAGACCCTCGTACTGGCGATATGTCTCACCCGTCCCATGCCCCTCGTAGGATGTCAGGCGCGTGAGCTCGGCGGAACGTCTGTCCTGGACCATGCGAAATGATACGTTAGGGTTGTGGTGCCAGCGCAACCGCTGGTTTGCGGAACTTCGCACGGTTACGGAGATCCATCAAGCGGTTGTCTTATCACTACAAACTCGACGGGAGTCCTCGACGTCCCGGCGGGTCAGACAGAATCGGTGCCAGAGCCAGGTGCATGACTCGTAATTGCAGTGGATGCCGGTATCAGCGGTGATGGCTCACCTTGCCTTCAAGCAGCCGAGTCGACCCAAGCCAGACGCCCACCCCCTTTCATCTGATCGTCTTCGGTCCCGCTTGCCGTGCGGCTACAGCAGCCACCGCGTCCGTCACCTTAGCCATGAACCCGAAATCCAGCGTCCCGATACCATCTGTAGCACGATGGTAGTTTGGGTTTCGCAGAAAGGCCGTGTCGGTGAGCATGAGCGCCGGGTAACCCACGTCCCAGAATGAGGCGTTGTCCGAGAGCCGCGTATCGGGCACGAGCCACCCGTTGAGCGGCGTTCGGAACGTTACCACCTGGAGATCCGGAACCGCAGCTCGGGCGATGCCTGAAAACGTCCGCAGCAGCTTCACCGATCGGCGGTGGCCCGTCGCCGCCAGGAACGTACCGGTCTTCGGCACTCGCTTCCAGAGCAGCAGCGCTGGCACGCTCTGGCTTCCGCGCGTCGAATCCGTGTAGCCGACCATCTCTAGCACGAACACAGCGGCATACCTGACGCCGCGACGCCGGGCATCCGCAGCGTACGCACGACTGCCGACCCGGTACGTGAACCCCTGCGGCTCCTCGAGGTTGAAGCCGACGAATTCCACGATCGCGTCAAGTTCTAACTCCGCGAGGAGTCGGGCGGTCTCGAGCATCGCGGCAACCCCGCTCGCGTTGTCATCGGCTCCAGGAGTCCCCACCACCGTGTCGAAATGCGCGCCGACGAGGATGCGCGGCTGGTCAGGGATCGTTGCGGCAGCCGCCCCGACGATATTGTAGTGGCGACGGCCGCGAAATGTGAATGCCTGGCGCTCCACGTTGAGTCCTACAGCGGCCAGGTGGTCGGCCACAAACTCACCGGCTGCGGCGAGGGCCGAGGGAGAGACATCGGGATGCCGTTCGCCTGCGAGCGCGGCGACATGCGCACGGAGCCGCACTGGATCAGCGTGCGTGATCATCACGCTGAAACTTACCTGCATGGCTCTCTTGTGTGCACGCCGGAAGCTGACGGCTTCTAGCCGCCTGCTGACATAGGCACGGCTACCAGACAAACGTATGCGTGTATTTTACGGCGACTGTGCGGTTGTCAGTCAGCGGCAATGCAGGTTCCTGCCCGTCACGATTCGTATTCAGCCCTTCGTTGTATACCAACCAGAGGTCATTGCCTTCGCGGATGTTGTAGCGGAGCCGCACGTTTGCAGCGGCGTATTCGCTCACGTTGCTGAATTGAAGGAACGCTCGCAAAGAGACCTTGGTGTTCACCGCCGAATTCGCCCGCAGCGAGAAGATATGCGAGTCGAATCCCTGGTCCCGATCGGGAAACCGCACCATGTCGAACGTGTATCCGACGTACAACCCGATGTGTCGCGACAGGTTCAACCTGGGTGCCATCCATACGTTGCCGCGCCAACCGTCGTAGAACTGCTGTACCCCGCCGCCGAGTGAAGTTCGCAACAACCTTCCCGGAGGCGTGGTGTAGTCGAACTCGAAACGGGGGAACCAGTAGCTGCCAGCAGGGATGAACGTCTCGCGCGGGAAGTCGAGCTGGTCCGGCAAATCCTCGTAGTACAGCTCCACATCCAATCCCAAGCGGGATTCTGATTTCCAGATGAAGTCGAGGTCGTGCTCGACGAAGGCAGACTCTACGCTGCCGTCTTCGTTTCTCAGCGCCACAGATCCGAATAGCTGGAACGGGTCGACCCTACGGAAGGGCCCGTCGCCTGCCGGGTAATGGAAGAACGCAAAGGAGTAGAAGAAGTCGGTGAAGTTCTGCCGATTGACGAATCCCACTTCGGGTTTGTAGTCGGAGCCGAATCTCCTTGCCCTCAAGAAGTACTGAAAGCCCCGTTCCCGGGCCCGCATCAGGTCCACTCGCAGCGCGGCGGACTCGGCAAAGTTGAAGCCAGTATCCGATATCAGGTCATCGTCGAACGTCTGAGCCCAGCGAAACAAGAGGTAGTCGTCGCCTGCAATGCGGAACGTGCCGTCCAACCCGTAGCCCACATTGTAGGAACCGTCATCGCCTAAGCGGGTCGTGAGCATTGCACCGGCATTCGAGTAGTCGTTGAACACGCGCCGCCGCACCCGCGCTACGCCGAAGTTCTCGGAGGGCAAATCGGCGGACCGCTCCGTCTGCAAGTCGAGAAAACCAACGTCCCAATCCCCCACCCTGCCCACCATCCTGGCACCCCCCAAGATGCGAACCGCGTCGCCCTCGTGCAGTCCGATGCGCCTGCTGTAGAACAGCCGCGTCGCATCGCCGGTAGAGAAGTCGAAGATGCCGGATCGTTCTTGGAAGAACTGACGTTGCTCCGGATAGAACAGAGAGAAGCGCGTCAGGTTGACCTGAAAACCGTCTGCCTCTACTTGAGCGAAATCGGTGTTGGCAGTGAGGTCGAGCGTGAGATTGCTGGTTAGGCTGTATCGCAGGTCCACGCCGACCTCGACTTGCTCCTCGCTGTCGAGGCGGTACGCGTTCTCTGCGTCATTCAATGAGGACGTCTGCCCTACCCCACTCAGCACGTACGGTGTCACGTACACGGGCTTGTGTGCAATGACACCCTCCAGCACCGCATCCCGCGCCAGCGAAGGTCTCAGGTTGTCGAACTCCGGAGAGATCTCCGGAAAGACCTGTCTCTCGTTCTTGCGAGGGACATAACGGTATGCCGAAATGCCCATCTCCACACGGCCGCCAGCGGATTGAAACCCCAGACTCGAGAACGGTATCCGCATCTCAGCGAACCAACCCTCGGAGGTCTGCACCGCGGCGACATCCCAGTGAGCATTCCAATCACCGTTCCACACCCCTTGTCCATCACCACCGATCGATACGTCCCCCCGTACACCGGCCGGTGTGGTCCAAAACCACAGACCGATGTCGTTGTCGTTGAACGGATCGATCAACACGCCGAAGGTATCGTCGCCACTCAAGCCATCCCGGTATAGCGAGTTGACACGAATGGCGGACGGCTCCGAGTCGTAGCAGCGCCCTGAGACGTAGAGGTGATAGTCGTCGTGGGCGACCCGAATCTCGGTGTGTTCGGTGAGATCGCCTCGAAAAGTCGGTGTGTACATCGACATTGGAAATGGATCCACGCCCTGCCAGGCAGACTCGTTGCTCAGACCGTCCAGCTCGACGACACCTCGGATCCTCGGTACAGTGAAGACAGCCTCGTTTACGTGGGTCGCCGATACAGGCGGCTCTTGCGCCGAGAGTTCCCAGCTGCAAAGCGGCATGGCAACCACCACAGCCGTGGCGTATCCCAACAGCTTCCTGATCATCTCTTGTGAAAGCATTCTTTCAGTTCACCGCAACAGAAAGGGCACTGGCCACCAAGCTAGTGCCGCGACGGATTGATCTCATCCAAAGCCCACACCGCCATAGCGCGAACGGCAGGATCGGGGTCGCGCAACGTGTCCAACAGCGGCTCGACGGCTCGATCGTCACCCCGAACCCCCAACCACTCGGCCGCAGCACAGCGGATGCTGGGATCAGCATCGCCGAGCGCATCCATGAGAGCGTCAAGATCGCGGGAGACTCGGCGAGCCGTGCCAGTTGTTCCCAGCCGTCCAGTCCACACTTGATCGTTGTCCCACCACCTGCGGCCGGTCTCCCTGATGAGCGCTCGTCTCTCCGCACGAGCCTCAGCGCCGATCTCGCCCAGTGCCCAGATAACCGGTTCCACCAGGTTCGCGTCTCTATCCAGTGCCTCCAGCAGCGGTGCGACGGCCGATTCGTGCTCGATCTCTCCCAGGGAAAGCACGGCCATCTCACGCACCAAGAGGTCTTCGTCTCCCAGCAGCTCGATGAGCGGGATGATGGCCATCCGGTCTTTGACCTCACCGAGAGCCCAGGCGGAAACCAGGCGGACGTCGGCGTCGTCGTCCTCGAGATGCTCGATCAACGGCAGCACACCCTTCTCACTCTCCAGCTCACCCAACGCCCACGCCGCGAATCTCCTCACGCGGGCGTCCCGGTCATTCAGCTCTGCGATCCGCTGACTCACCGGATCACTGCCCTGTATCACCGAGCGGATGACGTCCTTACCAGGCCGGACCACACCCCACAGGTCGAGGCTCGCCGTGGGTAGCACGAATGCCAGCCCCGCTAGCCCCACGATTATCAGTGCCAATCGTGACATCGGTCTGCGCTCCAATCCTTCAGTGAGAACACTCTTGATCCTTGTTGCCAGACTGGAGGGTTGTGCCATGGCAAATGCCCCCCGCGGGGCCAGCTGCAGATGTCCCCGTGCGATCTCGAGGAGGTGCCCAGCGTAGACGTCGGAGCGGACGCCAGCCTCCAGCGCCAGGTCGTCGCAGGCGCGCTCGCACTCAATCAAACCCCATCGGGCGGCAACCCAGACGAGCGGGTTAGCCCAGTAGAGAGGTCTTGCCAGTTCGGTCAGGAGGCGCGCTGCGTAATCGAATCGCTTGACATGGGCCAGCTCGTGTAGCAGCACCACGCGCTTTCTTTCCGCAGTCCAACCGTCCGCTGACTGCGGGAACAGCAGCACGGGAACGCTGAGACCCCACGACAGGGGCACGGAGACTTCGCCGCTAACCAGCACGCGTAGCTCTCGCCTGATCCCGAGACCTGCCATGAGGGACACTACCACCGAACGAAACTCCGTCGAACACTCCGAGGCGCGTCCAGTGATCAGGTGTACCTGAAGGACGCCGAGCAGGAAGCGCCCTAGCACTACCACGACTCCAGCACCCCACACGATCAACAGCAAGGCACCTATCGGTACGCGCGTACGCCCCGAAACGCCTTGGCCAACCCCAGCGACACGCTCCACAGGGTCCGCCGTACCGGCCCGGCTAACCGGATCACCTGCGGCGGCGAAGGAAGCTGACCGGTGCGTTCCTGACACCGTTGCGCGGCTGCATTCGTCTTCGGTACACGTCATGTCAGTCGGCTCATCCGTTGCCACAGCCACGTAAAGACCTGTCACCCTCCAGGCGGGGAGCGAGGTGGACAGCAATGGAAGAACCAGCAGGCTGCCGAACGCAACGGTCCACACAGCGTGTCGCGCTGAGGCCGAGTGGTCACGGAGGAACCACGCCACCAGCCCGGCGATTCCCAGCACGAGCGATCCCTTGATGAATACGGCGACGGCTAGCTCGACGACCCAGCCTGCCACCGGATCAGCGATCATGTGACTCATGCGACCTTCTCGCTTCCTCGACCCAATCGGCAATCTCGTCCAATTCGTCCTTGGAGAGCCGCGACATCCCCAGCAGCGCCAACACGGCCCTCTTCGGTGATCCGCGGAAGAATGTGCGAATCAAACCGCGAATCGCGGAGCGCGATGCCGCCCGGTGGGGAACCGTGGGACTGTAGACGTAGCGTCGCCCGTCTTGCCGGTGCTTGATGTGGCCCTTCTTTTCCAGAATCCGCAGGGTCACCCGCACAGAGTCGTGCCCGCCCTTCTGGCTCACCTGCTTTGCCACCTCCGCCGCACCGGCCTCGCCGCTGCCGTACAGGACATTCATGATCTCCCGCTCCAGCGGGCTCAGTCGGGCGTGTTCAGATTTCGTCACCGGCAGTCTATGGGTTCAAGGTGGAACGATAAGAAAAAATCTTTTCATACGTACGTATTATGTGTATTTGGAATATACATGTCAAGAGGGGGGAAACGTTGACCGAGGTATTAGCGAGAGGATGCGAAGCACCTCACGGCAACGTTGACAGCCTTCGCATAACGGGTGAACTGCCAACGGCTGTACCGCCGGTCTCTTGTCACGGCACCGCTCCCCTGGCTCCCGCCACCCGACGAGTCTCCGCCTCGTGCTCATCCAGCGGGACGCCCTCGGTGATCCACTCGGGAGCAGGTTCGCCTTTCAGGTAGTGGCCGAACCACTCTAGGATCCGCCGGTGGTAGTCGATCTGATTCGGCTTCTTGCGGAAGCCGTGGTCCTCTCCCTCGTATACGAGTAGCACCATGTGCTTGCCGGCGCGACGGGCGAAGTTGTAGAACTCCGTTCCCTGATCCCAGTCCACGGTACCGTCGTCGTCGCCGAACGCCATCAGGAGCGGCGTCTCCATTTCATGGACTTTGTGGATCGGCGAGTTCCGGTGGTGCGCCTCCGGGTCCTCCCAATACGGTACCTCCATGCGGCCCTGGCCGGTTTCCCAGTGTGCCGTCTCCGGCATGCCGGGCCTCCAATGGAACTGCCCCATGAAACTCACGAAATCGGTCAGAGGCGCACCCGCGACGGATGCCGCGAAGATGTCGGTCCGCGTGGGAAGGAATGTGGCCTGATAGCCGCCCCATGAGTGGCCAATCAGTCCAACACGATCTGCGTCGACCAGTCCCAGTTCGACTACCCTCGCCACGGCAGGGCGAACGGCCTCCAGCGCGCTTACTCCAGGGTCGCGCCAGCGGTACACGATGTCCGGTTGGAGGACGAAATACCCCTGCTGGGTCCAGGCGGTGAAGTTGTAGTAGTCCCGCTCGCTGGGAGACTCGTATGTATGTACCCGCGGCGAGAGGATCTCGTAGGTGTACACGATCATCGGATAGCGGCGCCCGGGCTCGTGGTTGGCCGGATACAGTAGCGATCCCTGCAGCCGCCGCCCCGTTTCGCTGGTGTACTCGATCAACTCCGCGTGGCCCCAGGCAAAATCCGCCTGGAACATGTTCGTGCTCGTGACCTGGCGCGGTGAATCGAGCGTCGGACCCGAGACGAACAGGTCAGGTGAGTCGTCGAACGCCTCGGAGCTGAATAGGTACACTTCGGCACTGTCCGCCTTGGCCAGCCGCCTGACGTACTTGTCGAGGAAGATGAGTCGCTCGGGTTCCCGGCCGAGGTGGAGCCGTGCATACCCGCGGCGCTCGCTCCACTCCCCCCTTAACGACAGGTAGATCGGTTCGTCTGGATCGAAGGTCGCAGACTCAGGGTCCAGCCGCACGATCCGGTGAATCACCTGTTCTTCGGCACCTCTAGTCAAGCGCTCGCCTCCCGATCCGTCCGGTGCGACCCGCCAAACGTCAAATTCATCATACAGCAGCACTGCTTCGTCCCCTAGGAGCCAGCCACCGATCCCATGTGGCGGAATCAGGTCGGTGGGCGTGTCGTATGCTGTATCCGCGAACACGGCCGGGAGATTCTGGGTCAGGTTGGCCTGAGTGCCCGACCGGAGATCATGGGTCCAGTAGTCGGAGCCGTCGAACCACAGCAGGTAGTTGCCGTCTCCGCTCCCCCACGAGTAACGCACACGCTCCAGCGCCCTGCTCCGCTCTCCGCTCGCTAGGTCCACGGTCCAGACGTCGTGATATTGTCGGCCGAACATCATACCCCACGGGTACGGCGCCGCAACGTCCTCTACGCCGAATCTCCACCCCTCCAATAGCTCTGCCTGCTCCATCAGACCCGTCCCCACCTGAACAGCGTCATTCCTGTCCGGGTCCCACACCGCGAGTAGTGTACGGCTCGAGTCACGCGACGCCTGCGCCTGCTGCATCGGGATGGTCCGGAGATCGGAGCTATGCCAGATCTGTACACCAGGCAGTTCCTCCGCTTCGTCCCTGTCGCCGGTGCCGGCCGAATCCGCTGCGAGCGAGGTGTCCTGCTGCGCTTCCTCATCCGGCTCGCTAGCTCGGATTCCGAACGCGATGCGTCCGTCAACGGACCACTCGGGCCGCCGATGCCGCACTACCTCGAGTGTGTCGGGTATCCCGACCGCGGTGAGATCGAGCTCGAGCCGGCGCGCCTCACGGTGCAACCCCCGCCACGCCAGCAGCCGGTAGGTGGTCCTTGCCTCGCTTGCCGGCTCAACGGTTCGGAGCACCGCGAGATCGAAGCCGTCCTCGTGCCATGCCAACTGGGAATAGGACGAGGATGACGCGTCCAGACTCTGCAGTCGCCCCGATTCGGCATCGTAGACCTGAACGCCGTTACCGGCGTCGGTACCGGTCGCGAGCGCCAGAGCTAGCAGCGACCCAGTCTCGCTCCACGCGTACTCCGAGACATTCCCGAACGCGGCCTCCGTGCCAGCCGCGAGGTTCACCACACGGAGATCGCCGCCCTTGCCCTCCGGCTCCTCTGGTGCGTAGCCGAGCAACACCATGAACCTACCGGTCGCGTCGAAGGCGAAGTCGGACACCGCTGCAAACTCACGCTTCGCTCCGCTCTCCAGTTCCACCAGCGCGACGCCGAGTCGCACTGGTTCGTCCTGTTTCTCGAGCCGCTCTCTCTCGGCGGGGGATATGCCGACCGTCCAGGCGAGCCAACGGCTGTCTGCGGAGAAGGCCGGGCCCGATCCCCATTTAGCGACGCGCGTGGTGTCGCGCCGCAACGATGCGATTCGGAGCTCGGATTCCTCGTTAGCGCGACCGATGCCGTAGGCCAGCCATTGGCCGTTAGCGGAGAGTGTCGCGCTGCCTAGCGACTCCCATTGGCCATAGTCCTCCGGACTGACTGTGGGCCGTTGCTGGGCCACACCGGCGTTCAACGCTGCAGAGAGGAAAAAGACTGTTGCAGCCAGTGACCGCGTGCACAGGCGTTTCATATGACCGTCCGTTAGTTGGTGTCAGTGGCAGGTAAAGAGATCCCTTGCGGGATAGCCCACCCAATATGCTGTTCACTCGTGTTCAACCAGTCCGGTCTCGCCACGTGACAACGATGACCGCATTCCAAACTAGCCTCGGCCAGCGCCTCCGGAAGGGTGAGAAACCACTCGGCTGTGGAATCAGAGCAGAGCGCACGCCCGCACTCCGTGGCTCGCTGGACGCTACAACCGCCAAAAGCTAACCTTAGGTTTCCGGCCGACGAGATCTCAGAAAAGGCACCCCAGCATGAAACAGATATTACCCTCGTTCATCGCTTGCTTGTTCGCGCTCACAGCGAGCATAACGGGCCAGGAGTCACTGTTCAAACCCGAGATTGCGCTCTCTCCACTGGCTCAAGACGTGTTCTCCTTCATCGAGGAAAACCAAGACAATATCATCGAGGAGTGGATCCGACTCACGGAGATTCCCGCCCCTTCCGGCCACGAACAACAGAGAGCGCAGTATTTCGTGGAGCAATTTGAGGCGGCCGGATTGGAAGAGATCTCGGTTGACGAAGTTGGCAATGTGGTCGGCATCTGGAGAGGAACCGGTCAGGGAGAAAAGATCGTGTTCGCACCTCACATGGACACCGTGTTTCAGGATCTCTGGGACATCCAGGTCACACGAGAAGGCAACGTCCTCAAGGCACCAGGTATCGGAGACAACACGGCCAGTTGCATCAACCTGCTCTGGACTCTGCGCGCCCTCAAACATGCTGGGTTTGCTCCCGTGAATGACTATTACTTTCTCGTGACTGTCGGGGAAGAAATGGGCAAAGTCGGCATGAAGTTCTACTTCGACAACACCCAAGAACCGTTCGACAAGGTCATCGCGCTCGACGGCGGCCTGGGTGGAATAACTTATGGAGCGTTTGGATTCGGCGGTCGCGAGGTCACCTTCAGAGGTCCGGGTGCCCACACGTTGTCGAGCAAGGGGGTTCCCAACCCCAACCTGGCGATGGCCAAAGCAGTGCAGCAGATCTATCAGATCTCCATTCCCACGGAACCGAGAGAGAAGTGGACGGTCCTCAACGTCGGCCTCGTACGAGGTGGGCGGTCGAGAAACGCGGTCTCCCAGGAAACGACCTTCTATGTCGATCTCAGATCGCACGACCAGGACGAACTCGACAAGGCCGGCCGTCAAATCGATGAAATCTGCTACCGGGCGGCGGAGGAAGAGGGTGTCGCGGCTGAAATCACCCGACGAGACGACAAGGCCGCACAGATACCGGGCGCGCGCAACTCGACTCTGGTGAGAACGGCAGAGGACGTCCTCGAATTCCTAGGTGTAGAGCCCCGACTCAACCCCTGGGGTGTCACGGATGCCAACATCGGAATTAGGCTGGGCATCCCCTCGATTAGCCTGGGAAGAACCTACAGCCGGGGTGGGCACACGCTGGAAGAGGAAGCCGAGATAGACGGCTTGTTCGTCGGGATGAAACAAGTGGCGCTAGTGTTTCTGTCCTTGAACCAGTAAGGACAGGCACTCCCTAGCACACTACCGCTACTGAGGACCGCGGCGCGATCTAGCCGGCTTCGTTCACCCGCCCCCACCAGTCGAGCACGCGGAGAGCCCGCAGCGTGTTCCACCGGCTCGGTTGACCAACCCGCTCCAACTCAAAATAGGTTCTACCCGGGTGGCGATTCTGTAGCGGCCACCGCCCGTTCTGGCCGCGCTTCTTCAGCATGAGACCGATGGGGTCCTCGAGCCGTCGATCATACCCGACCCCACTTGCTTGGAAGTAATCCAAAGTCCGTAGCACATCGTGATGCCACCGCGGCGGAAATGAGAACCGGGTAAACGCCGTGTGCACCACTGCCCCGGTCCGGTGGGAACGATACAACCGGTGTCGCAAGAAGAACTCACGGGCACGTGCTTCGGCGGCGAGCACTTCACGCCGCCGGTCGCCGCCCGTCTCGACATAGTCGCGCAGGCCTTCCAGCACGTTGATCGTGGTGTGAAACGAACTGTGAACCGCTCCCCCGTCGCGCTGGCAGTTCCACCCGCCGTCGGCCATCTGCTCGCGCAGCAGGTAGTCGACCAACAGTTCCCGCCGGGGATCGGTAACACTGAACCACGCCAGGAGACCCAGCATGAATCCCGTCACACACGTTTCGCTCCGGTCTTGAGACGCCGTCGGGTTGATCCCCCCATCGGCACCCAGGCCTTCGTCGAGCATCAGCAAACAGGAACGCCGCGCCCGGGGCTCACCCGGTGGCAACCCCAGACGTCTGAGCAGCAGCAGTGAGTACGTGGTCGAGATCCACTTGTGCCCGTAGAAACGTGCCGTCCAACGTCCTTCACTGTCCTGATGCCGCAGCAGACGCGCACCCCAACCCTGCTCGGCAACTCGCGCTCGCACTGCTTCCCACTGCCGCCGTGGCTTGCCGAGCAGGTCGCGCATGACCTGCCAGCGGATGGCCACATCGCCTGCCAGCAGCCAATCGATCACCTCATTACTAGGAGTGTCATGTTTCATGTGGTGCGCTCAATGTCGACGGTGAAACTGGAGAACAGGTAATCGAACTCATTCTGATATAGCATCTCCCTGCTCTCTCTCACGATCGAATTGAGCAGGCCGATCATGTTGAGCATCCACTACTCAAGTAGCGTGTACCTGAAGTTGGCAGCCGACTCGGCTGCCTCCTGGGAGCTGCTCGATGTCCTTCGGCGTAGCAGGGACGCTCCCCATACCGTACGGCTCTACTTGACACTGTGAAATCACGTTACAATCGTAACGACACCGCTCACGCCTAGAACCGTTTGCACGCGGCCCTCCCCTCGAGTTGTCCAAGCCACACAACTGTTAACTGCAGAGTTCAACCAAGATTCGTGTTTTCGCCATGCCCGGAAAGAGGTGGCGCGCAGCAACCGAGGTCGGCTACGACAAACGGTCCTTGCGGCGCTTCATCGTAGTGCGAGAAGTCGCTTCGAGAACCACTCCGCAGTTGATCCTGGTCGAGAACTTCTCCACTACTCCCCCGCGTTGCTCTCGTCAGGCTTCCCTCAACGCTTCCACCGGCGCGATCCTACTTGCCCTCCGCGCTGGAAGCGCAATGGCCGCCACAACCACGGCAAGGAGCAGCGCGGTAACGACCACGGCGGTCGTGAGGTCGCCGGGTTCGACGTTGTACAACAGTGACTGTAGCAGTCGCGATCCCGCGTAGGCACCCCCTAGCCCCACGACAACTCCAATGAGCACGGGACGGATACCCTGCAGCAACACGAGTCGAAGCACGTCGGCACGCTGTGCACCCAGTGCGATGCGCACGCCGATCTCGCGTGTCCGCCTGGATACGAGATACGCAGCAACGCCGTACAGTCCGACAGCCGCCAGCGCCACAGCAACTGCTGCGAAGACCGCCAGCAGCATCAGGTAGAATCGGGTGGGCCCGACAGCACGATCTACCGTGGCCTCCAACGTTCGGATGCCGCGGAGCGGAACGTTCGGATCGAGTGTGCGGATCTCTCGACGGATGGACTCGAGTACGTCTGTGACGCCAGGCGCTGTACGCACCACCACCTCCATATACCCGCCCGCCATCTGCGCGTGGGGAACGTAGATCTCCGGCTCGGGATCGGTTGTCAGGCTGTTCGATCGGATGTCACCCACGACACCGACTACAGTCCATGGCCCTGCAACATCATAGCCGAAGCTGATGCTGAGTTCTAGCTGCTTGCCGATCGGATCCTGATCGGGGTAGTAACGATCGACCAGGCTCTGACTCACGACTATGGCCCGAGCGACTCCGTTTCGATCCGCACGCTCGAGCAACCTGCCGCGGGCCAGCGGAATCCTCAGAGCTTCGTGGTATCCAGGAGTCGTGACCCGAATGACCACCTCCTCCTCTTGACCCGGAGGTGGTGGTTCCCGATCCAGGAATTGCACCCCCGCCCTCGCCCTGGCACTGCCCAACGGGCTGCCAAAGACTGACCCGATGGACTCCACTCCGGGCAGCCCAAGCATTCCCTGCTCGAACGAACTGAAGAACTGCACTACCTGGTCTGGATCTTGGTACTGTGCATCTGGCAGCGAGAGACGGAAGGTCAGAACGTCTTCCTTGTCGAACCCCAAGTCGACTGCGGTCAGCTGTGAGAAGCTACGCAACAACAGTCCAGCACCGAACAACAGCATCAATGAGAGCGCCACTTCCGCTACGAGCAAGGAAGAACGAGACAGGTCTGTCGCCGAACCAGCCGTTGCCCCTCGCGTGCTCTGATTCAACGCGGCGGAAGCGGACACTCGTGATGACCGCAGCGCCGGAGCGAGACCAAAGAGCAGCGCGATCAGGACGACCGCGAGCAATGAGAACACCAGCACATTTGCGTCGATCACGACGTTGTCTGCCCTGGGCAGCGTTGCTGGCGCTAGGTTGAGCAGCGCCCCAAGTCCGAACCTTGCCAACACCACTCCCACGGCTCCACCCAGCGTAGCCAAGACCACCGCCTCTAAAAGCAGCTGTTGCACGATCCGACCGCGGCTCGCACCCAAAGCTGAACGCAGCGCCATCTCACCCGACCGGGACGACGCCCGCGCCAGCAGCAGGTTCGCAACGTTGGCGCAGGCGATCAGCAGCACCATTCCCACAGCACCGAGCAGCACCAACAGCCCGGTACGCACGTCGCCGACCACTTGTTCCTCCAAGGAGATCACATTGAACTGTTGATCGTAGTTTTCCTCGGGGAATGCTTGCTCCAATCGGCGCGCTAGGACGGTCGCCTCGCTCCGCGCGGCTCCGAGCGTGGCACCGGGCGCCAGGCGCGCCACCACCCGAAGCAGATGGCAGTCACGACCGCAATCCTCGGTGTTGAGGTGGAGCGGTATCCACAGTTGAGCCTCGCTCGGGAAATCGAACCCGGGCGGTGCCACTCCAACTATCTCATGTGCCGCACCTTCGACCTCGAGCTTCCTCCCCACCACACTCGGGTCACCTCCGAATCGCTCCTGCCAGAACGCGTGGCCGATAACCACCACACGAGGACCATCCGGTATGTTCTCTTCGGTCAGGATGTCCCGTCCCAGGAAAGGTGCCTCCCGAAAGATCCGGAGCAAACCATCGGTTACCGTGGCCCCGTCCACGACCTCCGCCTCCCCCAACCCGGTTACCGTGAGACCGTAGGCCTGATATCCGGCGGCCGCCTCGATGGACTCAACTTCCACCTGGATGTCGCGCAGGTCTGGTTGCGACATAGAACTTCTCGTCGTTCCGCGCCCGGACGATGCGGCGTAGATCATCACCAACTCGTCGGGGTCGTGGTACGGCAGGGGCCGTAAGAGAACCCCGTTCACCACGCTGAAGATGGCAGTGTTTGCTCCGACGCCGAGCGCCAAGGTGAGTATCGCGGCAAGTGCGAAGCCCGGAGCCAGCCGCAAGTTGCGGAGCGCGTACCTGAGGTCATTGAGGAGGAGGCAGATTCGCTCCCACAACGACATACGTGGAGGTCCACCAGGATTCCTTCGCCGGCTCAAGAACTCACTCACCGAATTGCGGTATGCTGCGGGGAGTGACCGCGCTGTATCGCGCAACAGGAAACAGGTCGACCGTAGTGCAGCCCCTGGCCTCCCCATCTGCCGTTCCCGCAACACGCGGTATTCAGCTAGCTCGAGCATCTCGCTGCCAAACGACTCCCGCAGCGACGCCGGATAGAGCCATAGCATAAGCCTGAAGAATCTCGTGGCACTCGACATCACACCGGCCTCGACTCTCCAACGATGCGTTTGTCACGTGCAGCGGCCAGCACGCGGTCCAACCGCGCGGCCTCTTGCTTGAGCAAGCGCCGTCCGGTGCGAGTGATGCCATAGTACCGGCGCCGCGGATCATCCGCTTCGGGTGCGGACCGCCGAGCCATTTCAATCAGCCCATCTGCCAGCATGTTCTTGATGGCGTTGTACAGCGTTCCAGGCCCGAGCTTCACATCGCCGCCCGTGCGTTGCTCGACATCGGCAGCAATGCCCAACCCATGCCGATCAGCGTCTGCCAGGGCGAGCAATATGTAGAACACAGAGCTGGTGAGTGGCTTCCCTCCTCCGGCGGCAGCTTTGGCCATGCTTGCGACTCCTGGAGAGTAAATATCGAATAGCAATATATCGCTATTCGATAGTACGTATAACCTCTCGAGGAGTTTCACACCTCGACGCCGAGCCGACCTCTTGACGGCGGCGAACTCGTCCCGATCAAGGCGATCCGGCCACGACGACGTAGCCGCAGGCCGTGTCGGAATGGTTCAAGGAACTGAAGCACAACGCCGGAAACGAGGAAGGTGACTGTTGGCCGTTCTTTGCGAAGTGGCCGCCGTACCGCGTTGAGGCTGCGGCTCCAACGCCTGAATCGGTCCACCCGTATATCTTAGAGACCTCAGGGACCACTTAGATCGTACAAACCTTCAGGAGGAACACCATGCTCAGTCGCCGAGAATGGCTTGGGATCACCCTGGGCGCCGGTAGCGCGCTCGCACTCAACCCGCGACTGCTCCAGGCGCTGCAACAAGGCCAGCTCATCCAGCGCGCCGTCCCGTCAACCGGCGAGATGCTCCCCGTGGTTGGCTTGGGCAGCTCGGCCACGTTCTCGCGTGTCGCACGCAGCGAAGATGTAGCCGCGCTCAGAGACGTGATCCGAGCGATGGTCGATGGCGGCGCCACAGTCTTCGACACGGCTCCCAGCTACGGTGCGTCCGAACAGGTGGCAGGCGACATAGCCAACGAGTTGGGCGTCGCGGACAAGATCTTCTGGGCAACCAAGGTCAACGTTGTCCCCCGGGGCGAGAGCACGGCGGACCCAGCTGCCGCCCGCGCACAGATCCACGCCTCGTTCCAGAAGTTCCAGGTGCCGAAGATCGACCTCATTCAGGTCCACAACCTGGCCGATGTCCCGACGCAGCTCGGGATTCTCAAGGAGTTGAAACAACAAGGCAGCATTCGCTACATCGGCGTGACTACAACCAGCGAACGCCGCTACGAGGACCTCCAGCAGGTCATGCGCAACGAGTTGCTCGATTTCATCGGCCTCGACTACGCCGTGGACAACCGCGACGTAGAAGAGACGATCCTGCCGCTTGCCGCCGAGCGCAAGATCGGTGTGTTGGTCTACGTGCCGTTCGGCCGCACGCGGCTATGGCAGCGGGTCGAGGGACGTGAGCTACCGGAGTGGGCGAGTGAGTTCGACGCCACGACCTGGGCGCAGTTCTTCATCAAGTACGTGATCAGCCACCCGGCAGTCACCGTGGTGACCCCGGCTACCAGTCAGGCGAGGCACATGGTGGACAACATCGGGGGTGGGATTGGGCGCCTGCCGAACGAGGCGACGCGGCAGCGCATGGCAGAACTAGTCGATGCCTTGCCGCCCGCGCCGCCGCGCGGCGGCTAGGCGTACGCAGTAGGTGACGGTAGCCCGTAACCCCGGGCGCGAGCCCGGGGTCGGCGGCGGGTCGAGATCGCCCACCTCCGATCGCAGCCCAGCTACCGTCGAGCCTCTCGAATCGTAATCGTCCCGTCGCCCGTACGCGCAACGAGCAGCGGGCCACCACCGTTCAGCTGGCCGCGGGCTCCGCTGCGGCCAATGCGGCCCACGATCTGAATCTCTGACTGCACGTTCACGTCCCCACCGTGGAGCTCTAGGTCCGCCCTGAGCGCGGGGTCGGCGTAGACGGTGATATCCCCGTCGCCAGTGTGCAGCGCAACCTCTCCTTCAGCCAGCAACTCCAGGTTTATGTCTCCGTCTCCGGTAGTTATGCGAGTCTCGTTGCCACCTACGCTGACCTTCACATCACCGTCACTGGTTCGCACCGTAATCCTGTCCGCCCGGAGAGATTCTGCGGTTACGTCGCCATCGCTCGTCTCGATCGATAGCTCAGGTCCACTCAACTCACCAACGACGATGTCCCCGTCAGAGGTGCGTATGTCCACTCGCCCGTCGACCCTACCGATATCTACATCCCCGTCGGCGGTGCGCACGTCCAAGTCGAACCTTTCCGGGACGGTGATTTGGACGAGGACCCCTACCCCGCGATGCTCACCACGTTCGTAGTCGCGCACGTTGGCGTCCCTGGCCCGCACAGTGAGTCGGTCTCCCTCAAGGCCAACTGAGAACCGCATGCGTTCGAATACCTCCCGTCCCCAGTCCACATCGCGTGCTTCGACGTACACCTTGACCGTAGCCGAGCCATCGCCACCCGACCGCACCTCCACATCACCGTCGCCCACGCTGACCGAAAGCATGCCGCCAGCCGCGACGTCGAAGCTTCGGTCCAACACCAGATCGCGGGACTCCTGAGCCTGCCCGTCACTGGCAGACGCAACGGAGCTGACCTGGTGCCCTGGACCCGAACGCCGTCCGGGCTTGAGATCGATCTGTGGAGCTACCAGAGCAACGGTCATGGCACACAGGCCCAGCAGCGTCCAGCGGTACTCGACATCCATTATTGCCTCCGGCGATGAGGTGTTGCGCTTTCCCGATTAGATACCCGGTGGAGTTGGAGCGTTGCAACGGTGGCTAGTGGACGACGAGCTGGCTGGTGCGTGTATTCGTTGTGTCTCACAGCACAGCTCGGGCTCCGGTTGCTTTCAGCCCTCGATGCCAGGGTGTCACACTTCACGCGCGGCGGTCAGTTGACGTCTTTCCACGCCTGGTTGGTTGCCGCATATCAACAGCAGCGATAATTGATGGACAGGGGGCCATCTACGTGCGACGACCGACCAATACGCACGTTTCTCGGCGATCATTGCCGCAACCGGCCTCCACGCGTCACCGCCCAATACCACCTTGAGTCGTCTCGGGACAGACCGTTCGAGTAGCGCCGCGGATCCCAGCCAGGCTGACGGTCTGCCCCGGCACCGGCCGCCGATGACGGCGACTTCCCCCATTTCGCACGGCTGCGGCCCGTTTAGTGCAGGGGTCCCTGCAATGGGTCCTGCCGCAGGATCCGTGCAACGGGTTCTGGCCCAGAATCTGAGGGGCCGCCGGGGACTCCACTGTGTATCGAGAGCTCCTTTTGGATTCCGCATCAGCGTGATCCAGCGACTCTCGGTTCGACGGGAGGTCCAAGAGGCGACTTGGACCGGCCTGGTCGCACTGACGCAGGTTCGGTCGCACTTTGATGAGAGTGTTGTTGGATCACGAGCCCTCGCAAGAGTCTTAGGGGAACCATGGTGAAGGGGCACGCCTACGAATTCCGGAGGTCGGAGTCCGCAGGGGACGCAGAGTGGGACGCGTTCCTCGCTGGCGTAGAGGGCGGTCACCATGTGCAGACCACGCTGTGGGCACGGGTCAAGGCGGTAATCGGCTGGGACGCGCTGCGTGTGATCGTCGTCGCGGACGGTCGGATCGTCGGAGGGGGACAGTTGTTTCTACGTACCGTCCCGCTAATCGGCGCAGTGGGGTATGTCCCCAAGGGTCCCGTGGTGTCTGTGGACGATCCGGCACTGCGGTCCCAGTTGATAGATTCGCTCATGGAGGAAGCGCGTTTGCGACGGGTCAGACATCTGACGATTCAGCCCGCCAACAACGGTCACGCCTTCACGCAAAACCTCGCTGACCGGGGTTTCCGCCCGAGCGCGGTGCCGGTTGCGCCCCAGACATCGCTAGTCATCGACCTCGGTGCCGACATCGCGACCATTTTTGCCCAGCTGAGCTCGAAAACCCGCTACAACGTCCGTCTCGGTGAACGCAGTGGCATCAAGATCCGGGAAGGCGGTGAGGCGGACCTCAGCACCTACTACAGGATGCTGGTCACAACCGGGGATCGCCAGGGCTTCACAGTGTACCCGGAGGAGTACTTCACGGAGATGTGGCAGTGGCTACGCCCTCACGGGTACGTGAGGCTGTTCCTCGCCGAATACGAGGGTGACGTCATGTCTGGTCAACTCGTGGTGCCGTTCGGCGACACGGTCATCAATAAGCTGTCAGTATGGTCGGGTCGTCACGGTTCAAAGCGACCAAACCATACCCTCCAATGGCACGCCATCGAGTGGTCGAAGGCGAACGGATACCGCTATTACGACTTCGAGGGAATCGACCGTCGCGCCGTCGAGTCGGCTCGGGAGAATGAGCCGCTCCCACAATCACTGAAGCAGACTGTCACGTCATTCAAGTTGGGGTTTGGCGGTGAACCGGTGTTGTTTCCCAGCGCGCAATACCACGTCGGCAATGCTCTCGTTCGTTGGGGCTATGAGTCGGTCTTTCGCAGAGTCTCCGACTGGCCTCTCGTCAAGAAGGCCGTGGGTCGATTCCGTTCGGGTCGGAGACGGATCAACCGTGACCGACACCCCTGATTAGAGAGAGCACCGGATGCACTGCGTCACCATCGATCCCCTGACCGATCCAAGATGGCAAACCTTGGTGGAACAGTCGCCCTCCGACGTCTTTCACTCTATACGATGGCTGCGGGTGCTCGCCCGCACGTACGGGTTCGAGCCGCGGGCTATCGTGCTCTTGGACGAGCCAAACCGGGTGATGGCAGGGATGCCGTTCTGCATCATCGATGGGTTACCCACGAGGAGAATCGCCGCCCCACCGTTCTCGGACTACTGCGATCCGATCGTGTCGAGCATCAGTCAATGGGATCGGCTGCTCGATGCACTGCTCGACGAAGGCTGCACGATCACGGTGCGGTGTCTCCACAACGGCATCCCTCTCAGCGGCGACCGTATGACCGTCGTGAATCGTGCCAAGTGGCATGGTCTTGACCTCACGCCCGACCTAGATACCATATGGGCGGGATTGAACAGCTCGGCCAGACGAGCCGTCCGCAAGGCGGAGAACCACGGGGTCGTGATCCGGGCGGCAACGGACTTGGCAGAGCTTCGTGCGTTCTTCGAGCTCCATCTGCGGATCCGCAAGTACAAGTACCGATTGCTCGCTCAACCGTACGCGTTCTTCCAGAACCTCTGGGACGAATTCGTGACGGAGGGGCGCGGCGCGCTCATGATCGCTATCCACGAGGAGCGGCTCGTTGGCGGGGTGTTCTTCCTGGAATGGAAGGACACCCTGTACTACAAGTTCAATGCTTCTGACGTGGCGTTCGTGTCGGTGCGACCCAACGACCTCATCATCTGGAAGGCGGTCCAAGCCGCTAAAGCGAACGGCATGACCCGGCTCGACTTCGGGTTGAGTGACTGGGGTGAGGAGGGGCTGGTGCGGTACAAACGGAAGTACGCCTCCGACGAGAAGACGATTACCTATTTGCAGAGTGAGGGCGTGTCGGCACCGTCGGCAGCGCAAACACGCGAGATACTCCCACTTCTGACTGATCTCCTCACCGACGAGGCGGTGCCGGACGCAATCACCGAACAGGCCGGAGAGGTGCTCTACCGGCTCTTTGCGTAGACCGATCTCGTGCTGAGAGGAAGCCAGGATCCGTGAAGCAAGCGAAAGTCGCCCTTTGGCCACCGATGATGAGCACGCGTGAGCGGTTGAAGCTTAGCGAGGCAGCTGCCCGGCTGCGCCACCGAAACGGTCTCGCAGCCCTCGGCCTGCACGTTCCTCTTGCCGATCGCAGCTGGGTATTGACTACATACGGCAAGGGTGCGTTTGAACTCGCCGTGCGCGACGCCGGTCTTGCCGGCACGAAG